>JBNKWA010000015.1:0-17102 GCA_050299555.1 Paracoccaceae bacterium
CGGAGTACTTGGACCAAGAAGACAGGCGTTCAGGACGCGAGAATGGCAGCGCGGGGAGGCGCGGCGCGTCCGGCCCGGCCTGGACAGGCGGATCCCTGATGGGACCGGCGGGAGCGATGGCCCCCGCTCGCGCTGCCGCAAGGCAGCGCGCCCGCGCCTCATGCCCCCGGAGCGGGGCGCGAGGGTGGGTGGGCGGGGAGCGCCCCGCGCCCGGGAGGCTGAGGCGCGGCTGCGTCACCACCCCGCAGCACCGGGTCGCGGAAATCCTGCAGGTAGAGATCGCCAAGCCGTGCCGCCGCCTCGGGGTCACCGCGCGCGGCGAATTCGCAGTCGAGGATGGCAATCCCCTCCGGCCGGCGCCGGGGCAGGTCCAGCCCATGGATCAGTGCCACCGCCTCGGCGATCTTCGGCGACATTGCCGCCAGCTTTTCGTCCGACACCGCCGCTTCGTGGTGCCATTGCCACATCAGGCTATGGCGCCAGGCGGCAAGGCGCCAGAGCGCCATCCCGAGATGCCAGAGCCAGCCTGATCCGGTAGATGATGCGCTCGATGGCCCCGGTGCCCGGGCCGGCCGCGCGCTTATTCGAACGCGTAGGCGAAGCCTTCGGTACTGCCGGTGACGGTGACGCGGGCAAGCGGCGTCCCCTCGAGCTGGCGGTTCAGCACCTGGCGCGACAATTCCGGCAAGAGCGTGTTGGTCAGGATCGCATCGATCATCCGGCCGCCCGATTCGATCTCGGTGCAGCGCGCCTTGATCAGGTCCATGGCGCCCTCGCCGATCACCAGTTCGGCCTCGTGCCCGGCCATCAGCCGCCTTGCGATGCCCTTCAGCTTGTGCCCGGCGATCGCCTCGATCATCGCATCCGACAACGGATAGTAGGGGATCGTCACCACCCGGCCGAGGAGTGCCGCCGGGAACACCTTCAGAAGCGGCGCCCGGAGCGCCTTGGCCAGCTCCTCGTTGTCGGTCGCCCGCCTGCCGTCCTCGGTCGCGGCCATGATCTCTTCCGAGCCGACATTGGAGGTGAGCAGGATCAACGTGTTCTTGAAGTCGATCCGCCGCCCCTCGCTGTCGTCCATCATCCCCTTGTCGAAGACCTGGAAGAAGATCTCGTGCACGTCCGGGTGCGCCTTCTCGACCTCGTCGAGCAGCACCACCGAATAGGGGCGGCGCCGGACTGCCTCGGTCAGCACCCCGCCCTTGCCGTAGCCGACATAGCCCGGCGGCGCGCCTTTCAGCGTCGAGACGGTATGCGCCTCCTGGTACTCGGACATGTTGATCGAGATGAGGTTCTGCTCGCCGCCATAGAGGGTCTCGGCCAGCGCCAGCGCGGTCTCGGTCTTGCCGACCCCCGAGGGGCCGCAGAGCATGAAGACGCCGATGGGCTTTTCCGGCGCGCCCAGGCCCGCCGAGGCGGTCTGGATGCGGTTGGCGATCATCTCCATGGCGTGGTCCTGTCCGACCACCCGTTCCGACAGGATCCCGGCGAGCTTCAGCGCCCGCTCGGTCTGGCTGGCCAGCATCCGGCCGGTGGGGATGCCGGTCCAGTCCTGGACCACGGCGGCCACCGCATTGCGGTCCACCGAGGGCAGGATCAGCGGCCGCTCGCCCTGGGCGGTGGCCAGTTCGGCCAGCTTGGTCTTCAGCGTCGCCAGCGCCTCGTCGCGGTCGAAGGGGACCTCTGCCTCTGCCTCGGCCGGCTGGCCGCCGTCACCGGAACCATCGTCGTCGCCTTCGGGCGCCGCCTCGCCGGTGGCCGGAACGGCATCGGCGGCGGCCGCCGCCTCGATCTCGCCCTCGCTCGGCGGGGCCTCGCCGGTCTCATCCAGCACCGCGCCGGTGCCGCGCAGCCGGGCGCGCAAGTCAAGGATCTCGTCCACCAGCGCCTTCTCGGCCTCCCAGCGCTCCCTGGCCGCGTCGAGCTCGCCGCCCGCCTCGGCCAGCGCCGCCTCGACCTCGGCCATGCGGTCGCCGGTATCGATGCCGATGGCCATCTCGCGCTCGATGATGCCCTGCTCGATCTCGAGCGCGGCCACCCGGCGCTCGATGTCCTCGACCTCGGCCGGCGTGGCGTGCTGGCTGACGGCGACCCGGGCGCAGGAGGTGTCGAGCAGGCTGATCGCCTTGTCGGGCAACTGCCGGGCCGGGATGTAGCGGTGCGACAGGTGCACCGCCGCCTCCAGCGCCTCGTCGAGGATCTCGACCTTGTGGTGCTTTTCCAGCACCCCGGCGATGCCCCTCAGCATGCGGATGGCGGCCTCCTCGGACGGCTCCTCGACCTTGACCACCTGAAAGCGGCGGGTCAGCGCGGGATCCTTCTCGATGTGTTCCTTGTATTCGGCCCAGGTGGTGGCGGCGACGGTGCGCAGCTCGCCCCGGGCCAGCGCCGGCTTCAGGAGGTTGGCCGCGTCGCCGGTGCCGGCCGAACCGCCGGCGCCGATCAGCGTATGCGCCTCGTCGATGAACAGGATGATCGGCACGTCCGAGGACTGCACCTCGTCGATGACCGATTTCAGCCGCTTCTCGAACTCGCCCTTGACGCTGGCGCCGGCCTGCATCAGGCCGATGTCGAGCATGTGCAGCTGCACCCCCTTGAGCTGCGGCGGCACGTCGCCGCGGGCGAGGCGCAGCGCGAAGCCCTCGACCCCCGCGGTCTTGCCGACCCCGGCCTCGCCGGTGAGGATCGGGTTGTTCTGGCGCCGGCGCATCAGGATGTCGACGATCTGGCGGATCTCGGGGTCGCGGCCGATCACCGGGTCGATCTTGCCGGCCCGGGCCCGCTCGGTGAGGTTGGTGGCATACTGGGCGAGCGCCGACTTGCCGCCGGGCGCCTTTTTCGGTGCCGCCTCGGTGGGCGCGGCGGCGGGGGCCTCGACCGATTCCTGCAGCAACTCGTCAAGCTGGGCGGCCATGGAAGCGGGATCGATCTTGTCGAATTCCAGGCTGATCTTGTAGAGCAGCCCCTCCAGCACCGGGGTCTGCATGGCGCCCAGCAGCAGGTAGGCCGAGCGCACCGTCTCGTCCCCGAATTCGAGCGAGCCGTAGTTCCAGGCCTCCTGGATGGCGTGGAAGATGTGGTCCGAGAACTCCTCGACCGAGCTGGCGCCATGGGGCAGCGTATCGATGGCGCGCTGGATCTCGCCCTCCAGCTTGCCTTCGTCGACACCGGCCGCCTGCAGCAGAATCTCGAAGTCCGAGCGCTGGGAACGCGACAGCTCCCAGATGAAATGGACCAGTTCCACATAGGGGTTGCCACGGGCCTTGGCACCCTGGGCAGCCGCCGAAAACGCCTTCAGACACGCGGCATTCAGCTTGCCAACCAGTTCCTTCCGCTTCACCGCCTGCTGCGAGCCGCGTTGCGCCATGGTCCTCCGCCTCCCCGATTCCTTACGCCAGAATACCGCCGCCGGTTGCTTTTTCCGGCCGAATTCCGCAGCGTTAGTCTATCCTCGGATACCGCCAAAAGCGAAAACCGAATGCAACTGGTGGCGAATGTCACGGCCGGAGCCCGTTAGATGATCGATCCCCTGCCCGGCGACATCTTCCGCCAGGGCCAGATCCTCAACAACACCTACGAGATCGAGGGCGTGCTCGGCCGGGGCGGCACCGGCGAGGTTTATCGCGCCCGCAACCGCATCACCGGGCGGGTGGTGGCGATCAAGGCGCTGAACGCCGAGTTCTCGGGCAACTCGGAATATCTCGACCTGATGCGGCGCGAGGAGGAGATGCGCGCCATCCGCCACGATTCGGTGGTCCAGTACACCGACTGCTCGCTGTCCGACCATGGCCATGTCTATCTGGTGATGGACTTCATCGACGGGCCGTCGCTGAACGATCTGATGCTGCGCGGGCGCATCGATCCGCGCGATCTGATGATCGTCGCCCATCGGGTGGCCGAGGGGCTGGTGGCCACCCACGCCCATGGCATCGTCCACCGCGACCTGTCGCCCGACAACATCATCCTGCGCGACGGCGACCCCGAGAAGGCGACGATCATAGATTTCGGCATCGCCAAGGATACCGCCGCCGGGGCCCGGACCATCGTCGGCAACGACTTTGCCGGCAAGTACGAATACGCCGCGCCCGAGCAGCTCGACGGCCGGGCCGAGACCCGCTCGGACCTCTATTCGCTGGGCGCGCTGCTGCTGGCGGTCTTTCGCGGCGAGGTACCGTTCGGCGGCTCCACCCCCGGCGAGATGGTGCGCCGCAAGGCGCGGCCGCTGGACAGCCAGGGGGTGCCCGAGCCGCTGAAGGGCCTGATCGACTGGCTGACGGCGCCCGAGATCGACAAGCGGCCGCGCGATGCCACCGAAGTGGTCGAGCGACTCGACAAGCTGCTGCGGCCGGCCGGCAGGCGTGGCCGCGCCGACCAGTCCGGACGCGGCACCGGGCGCGGGTCTGGGCGCGGGTCGGGGCGCGGGGCACCGCTGGAGGCCGGCAACAGCGGCACCGGACGCCGCGGCCTGTGGGCCGCGCTTGCGGTGGTCGTGCTGGGGCTGGCGGGCATCGCCGGCTATTTCACCGTCGACTGGCGCTCATGGATCGAGCCGTCGCCCGAGCGCATCAGCCCCTATACGCTCGAGGCCGGCAAGGATGCAGACGGCGTCCGCCTCAGCGGGCACGCCCCGGACCAGGCGGGAACGGATGCCATCGCCGCCGCCTTCGCCGAGGCGACGGGCGCCGCCGCGCCGGCAGGGGCGATCGCCCTGGGCAGTGGCGCGCCGGAGAACTGGACCCCCGGCATCACGGCGCTGATGGCGGCGCTGGCGCCGCTGCAGGAATGGTCGCTGAGCGTCTCGGACAGGAATGCCGCGGTCCAGGGGCTGGCCGCCGACGGCGCCAGCCGCGACGCCGCCCTGGCGGCGTTCCAGCAGGCCGCCGCAACCATGGGCGCAACCGGGCGGGCGAGTATCGCGGTGGGCCCCAGGGTGTTGCCGGTTGCCGACGTGCAGGCGGTCCTCGACGCGCAGACGACCTGCGGCCATCTGGCCCAGAACAACCCGCCCGAGGGCGGCTATCCGCTGGGCGCCACCATCGTCGTCACCGGCGAGCTGGCCGGCCCGTCCGATGCCGCGGCCGTGCAGGCGGCGCTGGCCCGGATCATCGGCGACCGCAAGGTGCGCATGGACACCGCGGCCCTGAATGACGATCTTTGCGCCATCCGCGCGGTGTTGCCGGTGGCGCCGGCGCAGAACCTGTCGGTCTGGCTCGGCTATGGCGACACCGAAGAGCCCAACTTCTCGGGCATCTACCATGTCGGCGAGAACCCCATCGCCGAGATCCAGGTCCCGGCGGGGGTCGACGACGGCTCGCTCTGGGTGATGGTCGTCGACAATACCGGCAAGGTCTTTCACCTCTTGCCCAACATCAACCAGACCGAGCACGAACTGGCGCGCGTCGGCATCGTCGAGGGCGGCATCCGCCGCGTCCGGGTGCTGTACCCCGCGGCCGAGGCGCAGGCCGACCCGACCAAGCTGGGGATGCTGGTCTCGGACACCGATTTCGGCAAGAGCGAGATCATCGCCATCGTCTCGCGGCAGTCGCTGTTCGACATCCGGCGGCCGCGCGAGGAATCGGTGGCCTCGGTGGCCGAGGCGCTGAAGGAGCTGGTGGCCACGGGCCAGGTGGAGATCTTCGCCGTCGCCTCGCGGCTGATCGAGGCGCGGCCGTAGCGCACCGGCGGAACCCGGTCGCAAGTCGCCCCTGACGCGTGACTCGCACTTTTGTTGCACGACTCGCGCGAACCTGCCTATTCTCCACGGAAAATCCGAAAGGGAGGCATTCGGGCGCTTGGCAGAGCTTGGAACATTTTTGGCTCCGGTCACCGGCGACAATCCGTCGGGCGTCGACCTGCGCAACGACGATCGTTTCCACGCCCTGGAGCGGATGGCCCGGCCCGACATCACCGTCGAGCGCGACGACCAGAACAACCCGTCCGGCCAGACCGCCAGCGCGGTGGACTGGGGCGCGGTGCTGGACGAGGCCATGGCGCTGGCCGAGGCCGGGCGCGACCTGAGGCTGCTGGTCATCGTCACCCGGGCGCTGGCCAATATCGACGGCTACCAGGGCCTGGCCGACGGCCTGAAGCTGATCGCCGACAGCGCCGATCAGTACTGGGACAACCTGCATCCGGCGCTGCGCCAGGCGGCGACGCCCAAGGACGGGGCGCTCAGGCGGACCAACGCGCTGCTGCAGCTGGAGAACGACGACGACGGCCTGCTGGGCGATCTTGGCCGCAACGTGGCGTTTTCGCCGCGCGGCCTCGGCCCGGTGACCGGCAAGCAGCTCAGCCTTGCGATGCTGGATCAGAACACGGTCCTGCGCGAGGCCGCCGGCGGGCTGAACGAGAAGGAGCGCGCGGCGCTGGTGGCCGAGCACGAGGCGCTGGTGACCCGGGTCAAGACCGCCTGCCGCGCCCATGCCGATCAGGAGGCCGAGGCGATGGCGGCGTTGTCGGCCGAGGTGGCGGCGGCAAGGGCGGCGCTGAGCGGGCTGGAAGCGGTTCTGGCGGGCAAGCTGGGCGGCAATGGCGCCGGGGTGAAGTTCGCCGAGCTCGGACAGTTTCTCGACCGCGTCGCGGCCACGCTGAGCGCCGTGGAGCCGGCCGCCGCGACGCCGGCCGGCGATACGCAACCCGCGCCCGAAGCGGTGACAAACGTCACTGCCGAGGCACAATCGGGCGGCATAGCATCCGCGCCGTCCGCATCAGGAGGTGGCACCATCCCCGACAGGCTGACGAGCCGCAAGGATGTCGAGCGTTGCCTCGACCTGATTATCGACTTCTATGAGCGTACCGAACCGTCCAGCCCGTTGCCGTTGATGGCCAAGCGGCTGAGACGCATGGTGCCGATGGATTTCATGGATCTGATGGCCGAACTGGCCCCGAGCGGACTGAAGGAGTTTCGCGCCCAGGCGGGCGCGACCGACGACAAGAAGCGCGATGGATGAAAGGTTGAGCGATGAGTGAGAGCAAAGCCAAGGTGATCGAACGAAACCGCGCCCCACGGGTGCAGATCGCCTACGACGTCGAGCACTATGGCAGCCCGACGACGATCGAACTGCCGTTCGTGATGGGTGTGATGGCCGATCTCGCCGGCGCATCGGAGAGCCGCGAGGCGCAGAAATCGGTCAACGATCGCACCTTCGTGGAGGTCGATGCCGGCCGCTTCGGCAAGTTCATGGAGGCGCTCAGCCCACGGGTGAAGGCGCGGGTCAAGAACACCATGCCGACCAGCGGCGAAGGCGAGGAGGGCGAGGAGGAGATGTTCGTCGACCTTTCCTTCAAGAGCATGGGCGACTTTGCCCCCGACAAGATCGCCGAACAGGTGCCGGCGCTGGCCGAGCTTCTGAAGATGCGCCGCCAGCTCGAGGAGCTTCTGGGCTTCATGGACGGCAAGGTGAACGCCGAGAAGCGGATCGCCCAGCTTCTGCAGAACGAGCCCCTGCTGCAGCAGGTGGCCGAGGAGGCGACCAAGTCCAAGGCCGGCGCAGAGGAAGGTGAATGACCATGGCTGACGAACAGAAACAGGAAGCCGGCGGCGCCGCCGAAGCCGAAGCCCTCGATCTCGGCGAATTCAGCGGCCTTCTGGAAAAGGACTTCCGCGTCAAGGAAGACGACAGCGCCAAGCTGCAGGCGCTGGTGCAGAACCTGGCGCTGGCGGCCAAGGAACGCTCCGGCACGGCGGCGATCTCGGGCAATGCGGTCAAGTCGATCAAGTCGCTGATCGCCGGGATCGACCAGATCATGACCGCGCAGATGAACGAGATCCTGCACGCGCCCGAGGTCAGCCAGATGGAAGGCACCTGGCGCGGCCTGCACTATCTTTGCAACAACACCGAGACCGACCAGAAGCTGAAGATCCGGGTGATGAACATCACCAAGGACGAGCTGGCCGACACGCTGGAAGACTACGAAGGCCAGATGTGGGACCAGTCGCCGCTTTTCAAGAAGATCTACACCGAGGAATACTCGATGTTCGGCGGCGAGCCCATCGGCTCGATCATCGGCGCCTACGAGTTCTCGAACCACCCGCGCGACGTCGGGATACTGCGCAACATGTCGGGCATCTGCGCCTCGGCCCATGCGCCGTTCATCGCCGCCGCCTCGCCCAAGCTGTTCCGCATGGACAGCTGGCAGGAACTGCCGAACCCGCAGGACCTGCAGCAGATCGTCTCGTCGCCGGACTATGCAAGCTGGCAGTCGCTGAGGGAAAGCGAGGACAGCCGCTATATCGGGCTGACCATGCCACGGGTGCTGGCGCGCCTGCCCTACGGCGCCGAGACGGTGCCGGTGAAGGGCTTCGACTTCGAGGAGGCGATCGACGGCAAGCACGACAACTACACGTGGATGAACGCGGCCTTTGCGATGGGCGTGAACATCAACCGCAGCCACAAGCTCTATGGCTGGGGCTCGCAGATCCGTGGCGTCGAATCGGGCGGCACGGTGATGAACCTGCCGGTGCATGCCTTCCCCACCGACGACGGCTCGGTGGCGATGAAGTGCCCCACCGAGATCGCCATCGACGACCGCCGCGAGGCGGAACTGGCCAAACTTGGCATGATGCCGATCCTGCACCGCAAGAACACCGACCTTGCCGCCTTCATCGGCGCCCACACGTTGCAGGATGACGAGACCCGGGCCGGCAAGCTGGTCGATGCCGACGCCCAGGCCAACGAGCGGCTGTCGGCCAATTTGCCGTATTTGTTCCCTGTGTGCCGGTTTGCACATTATCTGAAGGCCATTGCGCGCGACAAGATCGGCACCTTCAAGGAAAGGTCCGACATGCAAGTATGGCTCAGCGAATGGATCAACCGGTACGTCCTGGCCAACCCTGCCATGGCGGATGACAAGGCGAAGGCGAAACGGCCGCTGGCGATGGCAGAAGTGCAGGTCGACAGCGTGGAGGGACGGCCGGGCTACTACAACGCCCGCTTCTACCTCCGGCCGCACTACCAGCTAGAGGGTATCAACGCGAGCCTGAGGCTCGTGTCGGAACTGCCCTCGGTCAAAGGCTAAGCCTCAGAAAACGGTGAAAGGACTCCGTAAATGGCTCTCTCGGGTTACATGAAGATCGACGACATCAAGGGCGAATCGAAGCGTGCCGAGCACGAGGACGAGATCGACGTCCACTCCATCGCCTGGGTCGTCAAGCAGCGCAGCTCGGCCAACATCGGCAGCGGCCGTACCCGCGGCCGGGCCGAAATCGCCGATGTCGAGCTCCACAAGTTCTACGACTCGTCGTCCCCCTACCTGGCGCTGGCCGCCATGCAGGCCAAGTCGCTGCCCGAGGTGGTGATCTATGCCCGCAAGGACTCGGGCGATGCGCATCTCGACTACCTCAAGATCACGCTGACCAACTGCGCGGTCTCGCACTACGAGATGCTGCCGCGCAACGCCAGCGACGAGGAGGAGATGATCGAGGAGATCGTCAAGCTCACCGCCGAGAAGATCAACATCGTCTACACGGTGCAGGCCGAGGATCATTCGGCCGGCGACGAGCACGAGGTCGAGTACGACATCGTGGCCGGCGCTTGATCGGATCCGGCAACCTTTAGCAAGGGGTGAACGGCACGCGTGGCAACCACCGTCACCGGCATCCAGGCAGCACGCGAGGCGGTCCAGCCAAGTCTGTGGGACCGCCTCGTCGACGATTTGCCGGGGCTGGTGGTGGAGTTGGACCAGCGCCGTGAACTGCTGGAAAAGGAACTGGGCCGCGAACGGCTTGCGACGATCATCGCCGGCGGATCGCGGGCCATCGAGAAGGCCCGCGATCTCGACGACGAGACCCGCAAGTCCCTGCATACCCTGCTCGGACAGGTGCAAAAGCGCGCCTTTCTCGAGGAGAAGGGCATCGTGGTCACCCCCGGCGTCCTGCGCGAGGCGGTGCGGCGCGACATCGAGATGCTGTTCAACTGCGAGCGGATGGAGGTCGATCCACTGTTTTCCGATCTCGAGAAAAAGCAGGCGCCGAGCCCGGCATCGCTGCTGGCCGACTTCCCCGAGGCGCGCCGCTCGGTGATCAACTACGGCGTGCCGGCCTTTGCCGGGCGCACCGGGCGCGACTTCAACCGCGACACGCTGGCCCGCGAGATCAAGGACATCCTCGCCGTGTTCGAACCGCGACTGAAGCGCGATTCGATCCGGGTTCGGGTCGGCGGCGGCGAGCGCACGGGACTGAAGATCGACGTCGACGCGGTCCTGCTGTTGACGCCGGTGCCCGAGCGGCTGCGGCTGTCGACATCGATCGACATGGACAACGGCAAGGCCGTCACCAAACTGGACGACGCATGAAAGGCGACGCCTGATGGACCGCGTCTTTCTCGGCTATTACGAGGAAGAGCTGGCGCATATCCGCGCCATGGCGACCGAGTTTTCGGCGCTGCATCCGGCGGTGGGGCGGAACCTGTCGCTGGATACCGTCCCCTGCCCCGACCCCTATGTGGAGCGGCTCCTGGAAGGGGTCGCGTTCCTGGCCGCCCGGACGCGGCTGAAGGTGGATGCCGAAAGCGCGCGGCAGGTGCGGAACCTGCTCGATGCGCTTTACCCCGATCTGGTGGGCCCGGCGCCGGCGGTGGGCACGGTGCTCCTGCATCCCGGCCCGCAGGTGCAGACCATGCCCGAGGGCCATGTGGTGCAGCGCGGCGCCCGGCTGGTGGCCGGCCTGCGCGAGGGGCTGGGCACCCGCGCGATCTATACCACGGCCCAGGACGTGCAGCTCTGGCCGATCAGGCTGACGGCGGCCGAGCACCTGCAGGATCGCGGTGCCATGGCCGCGGCGGGGCTGGAATCGGACGAGATCGGCAGCGCCGAAAGCGCGCTGCGGCTGGTGGTGACGCGCAGCGGCCCGGGGCAGATGGCCGAGCTGACGCTGGACCGGCTGGACCTGCATTTCCGCGACCGGGCCAGCGCCGGGCCGCTGTTCGACACCGTGTTCGGCTCGACCGCCCGGGTGCTGGCGCGTCCCGCCGACCGCAAGGCGCGCCCGGTGGCGGTGGACAGCCCCGAGATGGTCGGCATTCGCGATGCCGAAGCGCTGTTGCCGCGGGTGCGTCCTGCCTTCGAGGGCTACCGGCTGCTGCGCGAGTACTTCCTGATGCCCGACCGCTTCCACTACATGCGGCTGGGCGGGCTGGCGCCGGCGGTCCGGGCCTGCGCGGGACAGCCGCTGGAAGTGCTGATCCTGTTCGACGGCGATGCGCGGCCGCTGGCGGACGTGGATGCCGAGGATTTCGCGCTGTTCGCGACGCCGGTGGTCAATCTCTTCGAGAAGGAATGCAACCTCGTCGAGGTGGTGCCGGGGCGCCCGCAGGCGGTGATCCATGCCGACCGCACCCGGCCGCGCGATTACGAGATCTACCGGCTGCTGAGGGTCGAGGATGCCGACCGGCAGGGGCCGGACGCGGTCATCCCGCCGCTTTACGATCTGGCCGAGCATCGCGGCTCGGGCTGGGTGCATTCGCTGGAGCGGCGGCCGCGACGCCCGGGCGAGGACGAGGTCCGGCGCGGCCAGATGCGCACCTCCTATGCCGGCGACGACTGCTTCATCGCCATCTCGCACCCGCCCGGGCAGCGCGGCGAGCCGGTCAAGCGGCTGGACATCCGGGCGCTGGTGACCAATCGCGACGTGGCGATCCTCGACGATACGCCGACCCTGAGCATGGAAGCGGGCGACCCGGTGTCGCGGATCGAGCTGATCGGCGCGCTGCGCCCGCCGCGCCCGTCGCTGGCGGCGAAACTGCCCAAGCAGGCGGGCGGCGAAAGCCGGCTCGACGAGCTGACCTGGCGGCTGATCGGGCAATTGTCGCTCAACTTCCTGTCGCTGGCCGAGGAGGCGAAGAACGCCGAGCCGCTCCGGGCCCTGCTCGACCTCTATGCCGACCGCGGCGATCCGGCCCTGTCGCGCCATGCCCGCGCCATAACCCGGGTGACGTCGCGCCCCATCGTCGACCGCATCGCGATCCCCGGGCCGATGTGCTTCGGTCACGGGGTGGAGATCACGCTGCACACCGAGGAGAGCGTGCTGAGCGGGCACAGCGCGCTGCTGCTGGGGGCGCTGCTGAATCGGCTGTTCGCGCGGCACGCCGGCGTCAATGCCTTTGTCAGGACACGATCGCGGCTGATGCAGAAGCAGGAGGAGGTGGCATGGCCGATGACGCCAGGCATCCGCCCGCTGATCTGACAGCCGGATTGGACGAGGCCGGGATCGCGGCGCTGGATTTCTTCGCGGCGCTGGCGGCGATGGAGACCGACGAGTTGCGCTTCGGCCGCTCGGGCGGACCGGAACGCGAGCCGGCGCGGCTAGGCCAGCCGGCGCGGCTGGCCTTCTCGACCCAGGACGTGACCCGGATCCGCCGGGGCGAGGGCAAGGTGCCGCCGAAGGTCGATGTCGAGGTGCTGGGGCTGCTCGGGCCGGAAGGGCCGATGCCGCTGCATATCACCCGCTGGGTGATGATCCGGCTCTCGGATCGCTGGTTCTCGGGCGAGACCGATGCCGCCTCGGACACCACCTTCCTCGATTTCTGCAACATGCTGCAGCACCGGCTGATGGCGCTCTACTGGCGGGCCTGGGGCGATGCCCGGGCCGAGGTGCAGGCCGCGCACCGGGGCGGCGGGCGGCTGGCGGCGACGCTGGCGGCACTGGCCGGCACCGGATTGCCGGGCATGGCCGGGCGCGACGCGGGGTTCGACCGGCTGAAGCTGGCCCATGCCTCGTCGCTGTCCAGCGCGGTGCACGGACCCGAGCGGCTGGCACGCTTCGTCGCCGAGGCGATCCGCGCGCCGGTCAGGCTGGTGGAGTTCGTCGGCCACTGGCTGCCGATCCCGCCGGCACTGCAGACCCGGCTCGGCATGGCCCATGCCGGGCTCGGCACCGGCGCTGTGGCGGGCGCCCGCAGCTTTCAGCGCCAGACCCGGGTCGAACTCAGGATCGGCCCCCTGCCCCTCGACCGTTTCACCGCCTTCCTGCCGGGCACCGAAGGGCTGGCGCGGCTGCGCGAGGCAGTTCTGTTCGCCTCCGGGCACGAGGCGGCGGCCGACGTGCGGCTGGTGCTGGCGGCAGCGGATGTGCCGGCGGCGCGGCTGGGCAATGCCATGCTCGGCCGCACCAGCTGGCTGGCGCCCAAGGGCGACCGCGACGCCGACGATCTGTGCATCCACGCGGTAACGGGGCTGGCGGCATGACCCTGAAGCTGACACTTGAGCACGCGCCGCACCGGCAGTCGGTGACCGAGATGAGCCACGAAGGCGGCGACCTGATCATCGGTCGCGGACCGGACTGCGACTGGCAGATCGACGACCCGGACATGTTCGTCTCGCGCACACATTGCGTGATTTCGGGCCGCGACGGCGTGTTCACGGTCACCGACTCCAGCCGCGGCGGGCTGTTCATCGACGGCGGCGACAAGCCGCTCGGCCAGGGCAACAGCACCGCCATCGAGGACGGCATGCGGCTCAGGCTGGGCGATTTCGTCATGCGTCTGGCGCTGGCGGGCGGCAGGGCCGCCACGGCTGCGCCGAAACCCGCCGCGCGCACCACCGCGCCCGGCGCCAGGCGCGATCTGGACCACGACGACTTCTTCTCGACCCGGCCCGAGCCGGAACCGGAGCGGCCGCGGCCCAAGAACCTGCCCGAGCCGTTCGAAAGCGGCCGCCCGTCGGGCTTTGTCGGCGACGAGCCGAAACAGCGCGAACCCGACCGGCCGCCGCTCTTCGACGATCCGTTCACGCTCGACCCGGTGGCGACGCCGGGCCGCGGCGCCGAGCCGAGCCCCGACACCCCCCGTTCGGTGGTGCGGCGGCCGCGCGCCGAGCGGCGCGAGGAACCGCCCCGCGATCCGTTCGGGACCGGGGATACGCCCGCCCGCGCCACCGACGATGGCGATGGCGGTTTCGGCTTCGATTTCGGTGGGCCGGCGGTCGACGACAGCGGCCCGGCAGCGGACAGATCACCGGCGGGCACGGCCAGGGGCGGCGACCCGTTCTTCGGCTTCGGGCCAGAGCTGGCGCCAGAGCCGGAACCGGGGCCGGAACCCGAGGCCCGCCCGGAGCCGGCGGCCGAAGCGCGGCGGCAGGCCCCGCCGGCGCCCCGTTCCGCGGCCTCCGACGCGGCCCTGCGCGAGGCCTTCTTCCGCGGGCTGGGGATCGACCTTTCCGAGAGCCAGGACCCGGTGGCCGAGATGGAGGCCATGGGCAGGCGGTTCCGCACCCTGACCGAGGGGGTGGTGTACCTGCTGCGCACCCGGGCCCGGGAAAAGGTGGACGTGGGGGCGCCGCAGACGGTGATCGGCAACCAGGACGTCAATCCGCTGAAATTCCTCGTCACGACCGAGGATGCGGTGGAATCGCTGGTCGAGCCCCGCGGCAAGGGGTATCTCGACCCCGACAGGGCCATTGCCGGAGCGTTCCGGGACCTTGCCGACCATCATGTGCGCACCTGGCAGGGGGTGCAGGCGGCGCTCAGGAAGATGATCGACCGTTTCGAGCCGAAGACGATCGAGGCCGAGATGGAGGCGGCCGGCCTGATCGGGGCGCTTCTGGCCGGCGGCCGCGGCGCCAAGCTTTGGCAACTCTACAAGGAGCGCTACACTCAGATCGCCCGCTCGGCCGAGAACCGTTTCCTCGGCGAGGTCGGCGAGGACTTTCGTGACGCCTACGAGGGCAAAGGAAGGGAACGACCATGACGATGATGCGACGCGACGTGATGGGTGCCGGTGGGGCGCTGTTTCTGGTTGCGGCCTGCGGCGGGCCGGCCGGGCCCGGCACGATCTCGGTTTCGGCGTCCGGCGCGGCGGGGATGAACCCCGGCCCCGACGGCTCGGACCGGCCGCTGACGGTGACCATCCTGCAGCTCAGCTCGACCAGCGGTTTCGACAGCGCCGATTTCTTTGCCTTGCAGGACGCGGCCAACACGCTGGCGTCGGATGTGGTCGGCGTCGAGCAGATCGCGCTGGCGCCCGGCGCCTCGGCGCAGGCAAGCTTCCCGGTCAAGGCCGGTGCGACGGCACTGGGCGTGGTGGCCGGCTTTCGCGATCCCGGCGGCAAGGTGTTCCGCGCCACGGTGCCGGTGGCACCCGGCGATGATGTCGCCATCACGATCTCGGTTGGCAGCGGCGGCCTGACGCTGAGCTGACATTGGGCTGACCGGGATGCGTTGCGCAGGAGTAGCGGAGGCACGATGACCGACAAGAACAAGGTACTGTGGTCGGAAGGCCTGTTCCTGCGCACCCAGCATTTCCAGCAGCAGGACCGCTATACCGAGGGGCTGGTGCGGGGCGCCTGGGCGGCGGTGCCGCTGCAGGGCTTCGGGTTCACGGCGCTGGAGCTGGACCAGGCGGCGCTGGAGGCGGGACGGGTGTCGATCAGCGCGGCCAGCGGCGTCTTTCCCGACGGCACCCCGTTCTCGATCCCCGAGACGATGGCGGCGCCCGAGCCGGCGCCAGTGACCGCCGACACGGCCAGCGGGCTGGTCAACCTGGCGGTGCCGCTGGACAAGCCCGGCTCGGCGGCGTTCGATCCGGCCCATGCCGAGCCTGGCGGCGCCCGCTATCGCGGCGAGATCGTCACCGCGCGCGACAGCGTGCGGGGCGGCGCCGAGGCCGAGGAGATCGAGGTGGCGCGGCTGTCGGCGCGCCTGCTGCTGCCCGAGGAAGGCACCGGCGGCTATTCCACGTTGCCGGTCGCCCGCATCGACGGGCTGCGCGCCGATGGCGGCGTGGCGGTGGCGGACGGCTATCTGGCGCCGGCACTGCGGACCTCGGCGCAGCCCTGGTACGGCCAGCTTCTGCAGGAGGTGCAGACCGGGCTCGACCGCATCGCCGAGGCGCATGGCCGCATGGTTCTGGGCGGCAGCGGCCGCTCGGTGGAGAACCTTTTGATCCTGGAGCTGGCCAACGCCGCCCGGCCGAGGGTGGCGCACATGCTGGAGCAGGACATCTTCCACCCCTCGGAGGTGTTCCTTGAACTGGCCGGGCTGGCCGGCCGCATGGCCACCTATGGCTCGGGCGCGCGGCGGATGACCGAGCTGCCGAAATACGACCATCTCGACCCGCAGCCGGCCTTCGCGGCACTGGCCGACACGCTGCGCTCGCTGATCCTCAGCCTGCGGCATGTGGAGCCGAAGTCGCGCGCCATGGCGGTGGCCAAGCACACCACCAATGTCTGGAAGGTCAGGATCGACAACCCCGAGATCCTGAAGACCGCCCGCATCGTGCTGCGGGTAGGGTCGGAACTCAGCGACGACAGCCTGCGCAAGATCTTCGTGGATCAGGTGACGGTGGGCGCCGCCGACGAGTTCGAGGCGATGTGGAAGGCGCGCCTGCCGGGCATCCGGCTGAAGCCGCTGCTGTCGCAGCCGCGCGAGATTCCTTATGACGGCGACCGGCTGTGCCTCGAGCTCGACCAGAAATCCGAGCACTGGGCGTCACTGTCCGATGCACCGGGTTTCGTGATCGGCGTCTCGGGCAGCCTGCCGTCCGAGCCGCAGATCGACTGCTACGCGGTCTCGAGGTGACGCGATGAGCAAGGACGATCCCTTCGGTCTGAGCAACGATTCGGGGCGCACCCGGATCCGGCCGACCCGGGGGGAACGCTCAAGCCGCCCCCTCGGCGGTACCGCCACCCCGGGCACCGGGGCGCGGATCGGCTCGCACGACATGGCGATGGCGGCGGGCGGCGCGCAGCTCAGGCACGCGCGGGCGCACCCCAACACGCTGGTGGCGGCCTTCGCGACGCTGCTGGAGATCGCGCCGGAGCTGGAACGCGCCGAACCGCCGTCGAGCCCCGAGACGCTCAGGGTGCGGCTGCTGGATACCCTGGTGGACAGCCGCGACGCTGCGGTGGCCGGCGGCGCCTCGCTCAACCGCGCCGATCAGGCGGCCTGGTTCGTTGGCGCCACGCTGGACGACATCGCCCTCAACACCCCCTGGGGCGGGCATTCCGACTGGCCACGGCAGCCGCTGGTGGTGTCGATGTATGGCGATGTCGATGCCGGCACCCGCTTTTTCGACCGGCTGACCGAGATGCAGCGGCACCCGAACCGCGATCCCGAACTGCTGGAGCTGGCCTATCTCTGCGTCGCGCTCGGCTTTCGCGGCAAGTACCGG
>JBNKWA010000016.1:0-71024 GCA_050299555.1 Paracoccaceae bacterium
GGGGGGGGGGGGGGCCCCCCAGCGCCCGGGCGCGATCAAGTCATCCTGGCGGCCATCGCCTTTCAGCCAGGCGGTCGGGTGCGCAATTCGCGCCGCATGATCTTGCCGGTGGTGGTGAGCGGCAGGGTCTCGACGAAGACCACGTCGCGCGGCGCCACATGCGGCGACAGCCGCTGCCGGACATGGGCGATCAGCGCCTCGGCGAGCCCGGTCTCCGCCGCGCCCGACCGCGCCTCGGGGCGCAGCACCACGAAGGCCCGCACCGCCTCGGTCCGGACCGGGTCGGGCACGCCCACCACCCCGGCCATGGCGACATCGGGATGGGCCACCAGGCAATCCTCGATCTCGGACGGCCCTATCCGGTAGCCCGACGAGGTGATGACGTCGTCGGCGCGGGCGGAAAAGTGGAAATAGCCGTCCTCGTCCATCACCCCCTCGTCGCCGGTACGCATCCAGCGGCCGGTGAATTTCTCGGCCGTCTTCTCCGGGTTGTCCCAGTATCCCAGGAACATCACCGGATCGGGCCGCGCCACCGCGATCTCGCCAGTCTCGCCGGTCCTCAGCACCCTGCCCTCGCCATCGATCACCGCCACCCTGTGGCCGGGCACCGGCTTGCCGGTGGAGCCGGGTTTCGGCGCCATCACGCGGTGGCAATTCGACAGCACCAGGTTGCACTCGGTCTGGCCGTAGAACTCGTTGATGGTGGTGCCGAAGACGCTGCGGCCCCAGTCGAGCAGTCCTGCCCCCAGAGCCTCGCCGCCCGAGGCGAGGCTCCTCAGCCGCGCCTTGATCGGCCGGCTCTGCACCTGGCGCATCAGTTTCAGCGCCGTTGGCGGCAGGAAGCTGTTGCGAACCCCGAGCCGGGCCATCAGATCGAACGCCCGCTCGGGATCGAACCGGGCCATCCGGTGGGCGACCACCGGCACGCCGTAGGCGAGGCCCGGCAGCAACACGTTGGTCAGCCCGCCCATCCAGGCCCAGTCGGCGGGCGTCCACAGCACGTCGCCTGGCTGTGGCAGGAAATCGTGGTGCAGCTCGACCCCCGGCAGATGCCCCAGGAGCACCTTGTGGCCGTGCAACGCCCCCTTGGCCGGCCCGGTGGTACCGGACGTGTAAGAGATGAAAGCCGGGTCCTGCGGCCCGGTGGGCACCGGCGGAAAGTGGTCGGATGCCTTGCCCAGTTCCTGCCAGAAGCCGTGCACGCCGCCCTCGCGGGCGTCGATGGAAAAGACGTGCTCCAGCCCAGGCAACCGGTTGCGGAGCGCCGCGAGCTTGGCAAGGTTGCCGCCGTCGGTGACCACCGCCCGGGCACCCGAATTGCCCAGCCGCCAGGCCAGCGCGTCCTCGCCGAAAAGCACCGTCATCGGGACCGCCACCGCACCCATGCGGTAGCAGGCGAGATGGGCGATCGCGGTCTCGGGCGTTTGCGGCAAGAGGATCGCCACCCGGTCGCCGCGGGCGATGCCATGGGCCGCAAGCGCATTGGCGAAACGCGACGAGGCCCGCTCGAGCTGGATGTAGCTGTAGTCGCGGGTCTCGCCGTCAGGGCGCAGATAGGTCAGCGCCCGCCGATCGGGATCGGCCCTGGCCCAGCGGCTGCAGCACATCGCGGCGATGTTGATCCGCCGCGGGCGTGGCCAGCGGAAGGCGCGGCGCATGGCCTCCCAGTCCTGCCCTTGGGTGATGAGGCGCGTCGGTTGCATCGCACTCTCCTGCCGGTCCTGCGGCCTGGCGGCAGCCTAGCCGGACGCCCGGCGCCGGTCCATCGCCTGCGGGCCGGCACCTTCGGCCCATTGCGGGAACGTCGCGCCAGGATTAGGTTGACGCCCTGAGGGGGACCCGCATTGACCGCAACGCAAGCCACGCCAACGCTGATCGACCCGTTCGCCCGCGCGATCACCTATCTGCGGGTGTCGGTCACCGACCGCTGCGACTTCCGCTGCGTCTACTGCATGTCCGAGCACATGACCTTCTTGCCCAAGGTGGAGCTGCTGACGCTGGAAGAACTCGACCGGCTGTGCTCGCGTTTCGTGGCACTGGGGGTCAGGAAGCTGCGGATCACCGGCGGCGAGCCGCTGGTCAGGAAGGGCATCATGACCTTCTTCGCCGCGATGTCGCGGCATCTGGCTTCGGGCGCGCTGGACGAGTTGACGCTGACCACCAATGGCAGCCAGCTGCGCCGCTACGCCGCCCAGCTGCACGAGGTGGGCGTCAGGCGGATCAACGTCTCGCTGGATACGCTCGACGAGGCCAAGTTCGCGCGGATCACCCGCTGGGGCCGGCTGGCGCAGGTGCTGGACGGGATCGATGCCGCCGCCGAGGCCGGGATAAGGGTCAAGATCAATGCCGTCGCGCTGAAGGGTGTCAATGACGACGAGGCGCTGGCGATGATCGATTGGGCCCATGGCCGCGGCTTCGACATCACCTTCATCGAGGTGATGCCCATGGGCGAGGACATGGGCGATGGGCTCAGGCTCGACCAGTACTGGTCGCTCGACGATGTCCGCGCGCTCATCGAGACCCGGCACCGGCTGACCGATCTCGCGATCTCAACCGGCGGGCCGGCGCGATATGTCCGATCGGAGAATACCGGCGGGCGGATCGGCTTCATAACGCCGCTCAGCCACAATTTCTGCGAAAGCTGCAACCGGGTCAGGCTGACCTGCACCGGGCAGCTGTTCATGTGCCTGGGCCAGGAGGACGAGGCCGACCTGCGGGCGCCGCTCCGGGCCTCGGCCGACGATGCGCCGCTGGAGGCGGCGATCCGGGCTGCCATCGCGCGCAAGCCGAAGGGCCACGACTTCGACTATTCCCGCCGGCACGTGGCCGGCACCATGACCCGGCACATGAGCCATACCGGCGGCTGAGCCGCCGCGGCGCCCTTCCCGTGGTGACCGAAGCGCGCCCATGTCGGGACCCGGCGCAGGGTGGCCCCGCCAGGGGCCACGGGCGCCGGGCCGGGCCCAACCGGCGGAGCGCGCCTGCCGTCAGGCAGGCGGCGACAGAGGGCGGGAGCCCCCGGCCCGCTCGGCCGGCACCATGTCAAGGGCCTGCCGCGGGCACCCCCGGTCAGCGGCCGCGGATGCGCGGATCGAGCGCATCGCGAAGACCGTCACCGATATAGTTGACGCTGAGCACCGTCAGCGAGATCGCCAGCCCGGGCCAGACCACCCGGCTGGGATACTCGCGGATATAATCCACGGCATCGAAGAGAAGCCGCCCCCAGGTGGGGAAGTCCGGCGGGAACCCGAGGCCGAGGAAGCTGAGCGAGGACTCGGTGATGATGGCGTTGGCGATGCCAAGCGTGGCCGAGACCATGATCGGCGACAACACGTTGGGCAGCACATGGCGCAGGATGATCCGCCTCGGCGGGGTGCCCACCGAGCGCGCTGCGAGGACGAATTCGCGCTCTTTCAATGCCAGCACGTCGCCGCGGACGATGCGCGCCGTCTGCATCCAGCTGGTCACCCCGATCGCCACCACCATTAGGATGAAGATGCCGGTCTCGGGCCCGAAGCGCTGTGACAGCGTCTCGCGGAACAGCATCACCATGACCAGGAGAAGCGGCAGCAGCGGCAGCGCCAGGAAAAGGTCGGTCATCCGCATCAGCGGTCCGTCGAGTCGGCGGAAGTAGCCGGCAATGACCCCGATCAGGGTTCCGAGCCCAAGCGAGATCAGCATCGCGGTGAGGCCGACGGCTATGGAGACCTTGCCGCCTGCCATCATCCGGGCCAGCATGTCGCGGCCGAGTTGGTCGGTTCCGAACGGGTGCGCCGCCGTCATGCCGCCATTGCGGGCACGGATGTCGATATAGGTCGGGTCCGTGCGCCAGACCAGCGGCCCCAGCACCACGGCTGCCAGGATCAGCGCGAAGACGGTGACCCCGATCAGCGCGCCGCGATGGGCCCTGAACTGGTCCCAGACATCGGTCCATTGCGAGCGCTGCGGGCGGCTCGACAAGACCTCGTTGTTCTGGGTGGCGTCAGTCATAGCGGATCCTCGGATCCAGGATGCCGTAAAGGATGTCAGCCACGAGGTTGAACCCCACGATCAGCACCGCGAAGATGAAGGTGAGCGTCTGCACCATGGGCAGGTCGTTGGCATAGATCGCGGTGATCAGAAGCTGGCCGAGCCCGTTCACCTTGAACACCTGCTCGGTGATGATGGCGCCGCCGAAGATCGTCGGCACGCCGAGCGCGATCACCGTCACCACCGGGATCATCGAGTTCCTCAGCACGTGGATCAGCACCACCGAGCGCTCGCGCAGGCCTTTGGCCCGGGCCGTGCGCACATAATCCTGGTTGAGGTTGTCAAGCATCGAAGCGCGCATGAAGCGGCTGATCTGGCTGGCGTTGAACAGCGCCAGCACGCTGACCGGCATGATCATCTGGCGAACCTGGAACCAGAAGCTGGACCAGTCGGTGACCTTGTGGGTGGTGTCGTAGATCGACGGGAACCATTGCAGTTGCACCGCGAAGATGACGATCAGCACCACGCCGGTGAAGAAGGTCGGCACCGAGAAGCCGACCATGGAGATGAACGTGCCGATCTGGTCGAACCATGAGTACTGGCGATAGGCCGAGATGATGCCGATGGGGACCGCGATCAGGACCCCGAAGACATAGGCCATGCCCACCACCCACATGGTCTGCGGCAGCCGCTGCAGGATGATGTCGCCGACCGGCGAACGGGTCTGCCAGGAGATCACCCGCTGCGCGTCGCCGGCCACGTCCCAGCCGGTCAGCGCTTCGAGCATGTAGAGCGGCTCGCTGACGAAGAACTGCTTCAGCCACAGCAGGTAGCGGATGTGGATCGGCTCGCCGAGGCCCAGCGCCTTGCGCATCTTGTCGCGGACTTCGGGCGGGATGGTCAGCGGCTGGTCGGCCAGCGGATCACCCGGCGCGAGATCGAGCAGAAGGAAGATGATGAGCGAGATCAGCAGGAGCGTGGGGATCGCCTGCAGGAGCCGTCGGACGGTGAATGTCAGCATGTGGGCACCCCAGGGCAAGCACCGCGGGGCGGGTGCATCGACCCGCCCCGCCGCTTTTTAGCTATTGGACGAGGTGCCAGTCGGCAGCGTTCCAGAGCTCGCTGTCCCAGGTATTGAGGATCACCCCGCCGAGGCGGTTCGAATGGGCCGAGACCCGGCCGCGGTCGACCAGCGGCACCACCACGTAGGTGTCCTTGGTGACCATCTCGTTCAGCCGCTTGGCGATCTCACCGCGCTTCTCCAGTTCGCCGGTCTGGCCCAGTTCGGCAATCAACGCATCGTATTCGGGATCACAGAAGCGGTTGATGTTCTCGCCCTGCCACTGGGTCTCGGGCCTCGGCGCCTTGTTGCACAGATACTGTGCCAGATACGGCTCGGGGTCGGTCCCGTCGAAGTTGTTGGCGTACATCTCGACGTCGGCGTAGAACTTCTGGAAGGTGTCCGGGCTGCCCGGATCGCCGCCGAAATAGACCGACGCGTCGATGTTCTTGAGCTCGGTCTCGACGCCGATTTCCTGCCACCACTGCTTGATCAGCGCCTGGAAATCCTGACGCACGGCGTTGGTCGAGGTCTGGTAGAGCAGGTGCAGCCGCATGCCGTCCTTGGTGCGCACGCCGTCGCCGCCGACGGTCCAGCCGGCTTCCTCGAGCAGCGCCTTGGCGCCTTCGATGTCCTGGGTCAGGCATTCGGTGTTGTCCGAGGCGTAGAGCTCGGGCGCCGGCACCACGTTGCAGGTCGGACGGCCGGCCTGGCCATAGCCGATCTCGACCAGAAGGTTGCGGTCGATGGCCATCGACAGCGCCTTGCGCACCTTGAAGTCGGAGAGGATCGGGTGCGGATGCGCGGCAGTCGCGCGCTCGCCCTCGGGAAGGTCGGGGGAAGGATCGGTCATGTTCATCTCGATCCGCTCGACCAGGGTGCCGAAGGCGGCGACGACCTTGCCCTGCCCGGCGGCTTCCATGCCGGCGAGCACGTCGGGCGCGAGCTGCAGGTTCCAGGCGTAGTCGAATTCGCCGGTCTCGAGCACCGCGCGGCCGGCAGCCGCCGCATCGCCGCCGCCCTTGAAGGTCAGCGTCGCGAAGGCAGGCTTGTCGGGATCGCGGTAGTTGGGGTTCGCCTCCATCTGGATCACGTCATTGGGGCGGAATTCGGTGACCCGGAACGGGCCGGTGCCAATGGGACTAAAATTGGCGTCGGTGCACTCGGGCGCCTTGGCGCCGAGGCATTCGGCGAACTGTGCCTTCTGGATGATCGGCGACTGGCCACCCATGAACGGGCCATAGGGGTTGGGCTTCGGCTCGGCGAAGGTGACCTTGACGGTGAGGTCGTCCAGCGCCTCGACCGTGTCCACGCCCTCGAACTTGGCGAGCTGGGCGCAGCCACCCTCGGGGTGCATGCAGTATTCGGCGGTGAAGACCACGTCGGCGGACGTGACCGGGGTGCCGTCGGACCACAGCAGGCCTTCCTGGATCTTCCAGGTGATGGACTTGAGATCCTCGGTCACGCCACCATTCTCGATGGTGGGAATCTCCACGGCCAGATAGGGCAGCATATTGCCCTTCTCATCGTAGCGGCCAAGCGGCTCGATCACCAGGCTGGCGCTTTCGATATCCTTGGTGCCGCTCGACAAATACGGGTTCAGAATCGAAGGGGCCTGCCAGTAGATGATGTTGACGTGGCCATCGGCGCCACGTTCCGCTGCAGCGCCGGTCGCGCATAGTGCGATCGCGGATACGCCCGCGACCAACATGCCGGTTTTCATGTTTTTCTCCCTGCTAGTTTAGATCGGTCGGCCTCGATTTTTCGGGCCACCCGCGTCATGGACGCCATGCTACGCCTCCGAAAGCAGATGGCAAGCGGCATGCCGACCCTCGCCAATATGCACGAAGGGGGGATCGACCTTGCGGCAGACGTCCATGACCTTGGGGCAGCGGGTGCAGAAATTGCAGCCCTGCGGCGGATTGGAGGGGCTGGGCAGATCGCCCTTCAGGATGATGCGCTCGCGCTGGCGGGCAGTGGCCGGGTCGGGCGCCGGGACCGCCGACAGGAGCGCCTCGGTATAGGGATGCCGGGGATCGTCGTAGATCTGGTCGCGATTGCCGATCTCGACGATCTTGCCGAGATACATCACCGCCACGCGGTCGGCGAGGTGGCGGACCATCGACAGATCGTGGCTGATGAACAGGTAGGTGAGTTGGAACTGCTCCTGCAGGTCTTCGAGCAGGTTGACCACCTGGGCCTGGATGGAGACGTCGAGCGCGGCGATCGGCTCGTCGCAGACAATGAACTTGGGGTTGAGCGCCAGGGCCCGGGCGATACCGATGCGCTGGCGCTGGCCGCCGGAAAACTCGTGTGGATAGCGGTTGGCGAACCGGCGGGCGAGGCCGACCGCATCCATCAGTTCGCGCACCCGCGCCTCGCGCTCGGCGCGCTTGAGCTTGAGGTGCTCGTCCAGTGGCTCGGCGATGATCGAGCCGACGGTCATGCGCGGGTTGAGCGAGGCCTGCGGGTCCTGGAAGATCATCTGCATGACCGGTCGGAGGCGTCGCAGCGCTTCGCCCTCGACATGGGCGATATCGGCACCTTCGAGTTCGATCCGGCCCTCGGTCGGGTCGTAGAGCCGCAGGATGGTGCGGCCGACCGTTGACTTGCCGCAGCCCGATTCGCCCACCAGCCCCATGGTCTCGCCGGCGCCGATGTCGAAGCTGACATCGTCCACCGCCTTGACCCAGCCCACCTGGCGGCGCAACAGGCCCTGATGGATGGGGAAGTACTTCTTCAGCCCCACGACCCGCAGCAGCGGCGCGGTCTTTGCGGCATCAAACGGCATCGCGCGGCCCTTCGCGATCGAAATCCCAATGGCAGGCCGCGTCGTGCCCCGGCCCCACCGTCAACCGCCGCGGATTTTCCGCCTTGCAGCGGTCGAAGACCTGTGGGCAGCGCGCGGCAAACGGGCAGGCCGACGGATGCGCCGACAGCATCGGCGGCTGGCCCCCGATCGTGCGCAGGCGACCGGCGCGGGTATCGTCGACCCTTGGCAGGGTGTCGAGCAGCGCCCTGGTGTAGGGATGCCGCGGCCTGGCGAAAAGCTCGGCTACCGGCGCGTGTTCGACGATCTGGCCGCCATACATGACGATCACCCGGTCGGCGATCTCGGCCACGACGCCCAAATCATGGGTGATCCAGACGATCGCCGTGCCAAACTTCTTGCGCAAGTCCTTGATGAGCTCGAGGATCTGGGCCTGGATGGTGACGTCGAGCGCCGTGGTCGGCTCGTCCGCGATCAGCAGCTTGGGATCGCAGGCAAGCGCGATTGCGATCATCACCCGCTGCCGCATGCCGCCGGAGAACTGGTGTGGGTAGTCGTCAAGCCGCTTTTCGGGGTCGGGGATGCCCACCAACCCCAGAAGCGACGCCGCCCGGGCCCGGGCCTCGGCCTTTTTCAGGCGCATGTGGATGCGAATGGGCTCGATGAGCTGATACCCGATGGTGAATACCGGGTTCAGCGACGTCATCGGGTCCTGGAAGATGAAGCCCACATCGCCGCCACGGAGCGCGCGCAACTGTGGTTCGGACATGTGACGGATGTCGCGGCCGTAATATTCGATCTCGCCGGTGACGATCTCGGCCGGCGGGCTTGGCAGCAGGCCCATGATCGACATCATGGTGACGCTCTTGCCGCTGCCGCTTTCACCGACGACGCCAACAAGCTCGCCCGGGGCGACCGAAAAACTGACGGAATTGACGGCGTGCACCTCACCCTCGCGAGTGCGGAAGATGGTCTTCAGATCCCTGACGTCCAGTACCGGTGCCGTCGCATCGAGCATGCCCAGTCCCTGCTTGTGCCCCGGCCTACCTGTCGGGCCGTGATCTTATCCGTTGGATTCACTAAACACGCGGGCATTCCGCGTTGCAATCGGCAATTTCACGGGTTGACGGCCGCAAGCGCGATGGCACAGCCTGCGCTCATGTCGAGGTCAAGATGCCGATGGTCAGCCTGAATTTCTGCCGCCCTGCGGCCCCGAGACAGCTGGTATGACCAGCGAGGAGATGCTGGCGCGGCTGGTCGCCTTTCCCACCGTCACCGGGCAGCCGAACCGGGCGATGACCGACTTCATCGCCGACTGGCTGGCGGGTCACGGCGTCGAGGCGACCTATCTGCCCGACCCCGAGATCGAGGGGCTGGGCTCGCTCTATGCCCAGATCGGGCCGGCGGTGCCGGGCGGGGCGATCCTGTCGGGGCACATGGACGTGGTGCCGGTGGAGGGCCAGGACTGGAGCGCCGACCCGTTCACGTTGACCCGTCGTGGCGACCGGCTGCACGGCCGCGGCGCCTGCGACATGAAGGGCTTCCTTGCCGTGGCGCTGGCGCTGGTTCCCGAGATCCAGGCGGCGGGGCTGAAGCGGCCGGTCCAACTGGTCTTCAGCCATGACGAGGAAGTGGGCTGCATCTCGGCCCGGGACATGATCGCGGCGATGCGCGGGGCAGTTCCGCCGGCCGCCATGGCCTTTGTGGGCGAGCCCACGCTGTTGAAGGTGGTGACCGGGCACAAGGGCATCATGCAGCTCCAGACCACGGTCACCGGCCATGAGGTGCATTCCTCGATCCTGCACCGGGGCGTGCCGGCAGTGATGGTGGCGGCGCGGCTGATCGGGTGGCTGGAGGCGCAGAACGCCGCCAACAGGGCGGCGGCCGAGGGCAGGCCCGACAGCGGCTTCGATCCGCCCTGGACGACGCTGCATGCAGGCATCATCGCCGGGGGCACGGCGATCAACATCACCGCCAAACACTGCGCCTTTTCGACCGACATCCGCACCATGCCTGACGAGAGCCTGGCGGAATGGGAAGCGCGTTATCGCGGGCACTGCGCCGAAGTGGAGGCGGAGATCCGCCAGGTCCACCCGGGCGCCGGCATCGCGGTGGAACGTGTGGCAATGGTTGAGGGCTGCCGGCCCGAGCCCGGCGGCGCCGCCGAGGCCGAGGCCCGCGCCATCACCGGCGACAACGCCTCCCACATGGTGGCCTATGGCACCGAGGCGGGCTATTTCCAGGAGGGTGGCTATTCCACCGTGGTCTGCGGGCCCGGCTCCATCGCCCAGGCGCACCAGCCCGACGAGTGGATCGACATTGCCCAGCTGCGCGCGGGCGAACGCTTCATCCGCCGGCTGATCGCCCGGCTGGCCGCCTGAACCGGAGACCGTCCATGCCCGTCATCAATCGCTTTGCCGAGATGCAGGACGAGATCGCCGCCTGGCGCCGCGATTTCCACCGCCACCCCGAGCTTGGCTTCGACACCCATCGCACGGCGCGGATCGTGGCCGAGAAGCTGGGCGAATTCGGCGTCGACGAGGTGGTGACCGGAATCGGCCGCACCGGCGTTGTCGGCATCATCCGTGGCCAGGGCGACGGCGGCGTGATCGGGCTGCGCGCCGACATGGACGCGCTGCCGATCGAGGAGAAGTCGGGCGTGCCGCACGCCTCGGCGTTCCCCGGCAAGATGCATGCCTGCGGCCATGACGGGCACACCGCGATGCTTCTGGGCGCGGCGAAGTACCTGGCCGAGACCCGCAACTTCGCCGGCACCGTGGCGGTGATCTTCCAGCCCGCCGAGGAAGGCGGCGGCGGCGGCCGCGAGATGGTCGAGGACGGGATGATGGAGCGCTTCGGCATCGACCGGGTCTTCGGCCTGCACAACAGCCCCGGACGCCCGCTAGGCAGCTTCGCCACCCGGCCGGGACCGCTGATGGCGGCGGCGGATTTCCTGACCATACGCATTACCGGCAAGGGCGGCCACGCAGCGCGGCCACATGTGGGCGCCGACACCAATCTGGCGGCGGCGCATGTCCTGGTGGCGCTGCAGGCGATCGTCTCGCGCGGTACCGACCCCGTCGACCAGCTGGTGATCTCGGTGACCACGATCCGCTCCGACACCGTCTCGTTCAACGTGCTGCCCGGCAGCGTCGAGATGCTGGGGACGGTGCGCAGTCTGAAAGGAGATGTGCGCGACATGGCCGAGGCGGCCATCGCCCGGGTGGCAACTGCAACCGCCGCCGCCTTCGGCTGCACGGCCGACGTGGACTACCAGCGCAACTACCCGGTGACCGAGAACGATGCCGGCGCAGCGGCGTTTGCCTCCGAGGTGGCGCGGCAGGTGGCCGGCGCGGCGGCGGTGGAGGACGACACCGTGCCGGTGATGGCGGGCGAGGACTTCTCGTTCATGCTGAACGCCCGTCCGGGCGCCTTCATGTTCCTCGGCCAGGGAGACACCGCACCGCTGCACAACGCCGCCTATGACTTCAACGATGCCATCATCCCGGCGGGTTGCTCCTACTGGGTGACGCTGGCCGAGACGGCGCTGAAGCGGGCCGGCTGACACGCGGCTTCGCCATCGCTCCCCCGCCGGGGAAGCGATCTAGTCGGGCATCTCCACGAAAGCCTGCCTGAGCGCGGCACTCCAGGCCCGCGACATGGCGGCGAACTTCTCGTCCTCGGGCTCGATCCGCTCCACGGCCGAGATCCGGCACTCGTCGGTGCGGATGGTGACCAGGTCCAGCGGCATGCCGACGCTGAGATTGGACCGCATGGTGGAATCCATCGACAGGAGCACCGCCTTGCGGCCTTCCTGGATGCTGGTCTTCCTGGTCACCACCCGGTCGAGGATCGGCTTGCCGTATTTGTGCTCGCCGATCTGCAGATAAGGCGTGTCGTCGGTGGCTTCGATGAAGTTGCCCTCGGGATAGATCAGGAACAGCCGCATGCGGCCGCCGGCGCGCTGGCCGGCAAGGATCAGCGTGGCGCTGGCAGACTGGCCGTTGCGACTCATCTTTCCTGCAATCTCGCTGCTGACCTCACTCAGCAAGTTGCCAACCATGGTGACCACGTCGAGGATGCTGGCGGCCAGCATGATCGAGTTTTGGGGCGTTGCCTCGGGGTTGTCGATCTCTTCCTGCAGGCGGGCAACGACGGTCTGGGTGACCGACAGGCTGCCGGCTGCCATGATCGCGATCACGCGCTCGCCCGGCTCCTCCCAGGTGTACATCTTGCGATAGGTCGAGATGTTGTCGACGCCGGCATTGGTCCGGGTATCGGACAGCAGGACCAGGCCCTCGTCCAGAAGCAACCCTACGCAATATGTCATCTGAACGCCCGGGGAATCACCTGCGAAGGCGACACGCTATCACTGCTGTGCAGCCGCTTCCACCGAGACGGTGACATGCATGCTTTCGCGCCCCGGCCCCAGTGACACGCCGCGGATCGGGGCCGCCTGCAGCGCGTTGAGCCCCGAGCCGAGGCGGACATAGCGGTCGTCCGGGCAGCAGCCGTTCGTGGGATCGAAGCCCACCCAGCCCAGCGACGGGATGTAGAGTTCGGCCCAGGCATGGCCGGCCTGGGGCTTGAGGTCGGCGGCCGGAGGCGTTGCCGCCTTGTCCGGCTTGCCTTTGCGCCCGGCCCCGCCGGACTTCGCTTCGCCCTGCTGCTGGCTCTGGCTTTGGCCCTCTCCCTGGCTCGGCGACTGGGTCGGCTCGGGGTCGAACAAGTAGCCCGAGACGTAGCGGGCGGGGATGTCGTGGCAACGGGCAATGGCCATCAGCACATGGGCCTGGTCTTGGCAGACGCCCTCGCCCCTTTCCAGCGCCTCGGCCGCAGTGGTGGCGGCATCGGTGGCGCCGGCGCGATAGGCAACCGCCGCGGCAACCGCCTCCGACAGCCGGTGTGCGAGATCGAGATTGTCGCCCTTGGCGGCGGTTACGCTGGCGGCGAGTTCCGAAAGCCCGCGCGAAACCTTGGTGGCGGCGGTGTCGCGCAGGTAGACCGCGGGCTGGATGTGCTCAGCGTGGCCCTTGAGTACGCCGGCGGTGTCCGCGGTCTCGACCTCGCCCTCGACGTCAACGATCACCTCGCTGACCGGGCCGGCGTGGCTGAGGGTGCGGACCAGGTCCCCTGCCCCGTCGGTGAAGCCGGTACCGAGCCGTCCGCCCGGCGAGGCGACGTTCCAACGGATCACCCGCTGGCTCTTGCTGGTTGCGGGGCTGAGGCGGAGGCTCTGCACCGCATATCGCATCTCGCTCTCGTAGCGGTAGACCGTGCGGTGCCGGATCAACAGCTGCATCAGATGCCCCCGAACAGATAGGTCTCGCCGACAGCGGCACTGAGCGCGCCGTTGTTGCCGATGAAGCGCGACAGGAACTCGTGCAGGCCGGAATTGACGATGTCGTTGATCTCGGCATCGGCCAGTTCCGACAGCATTGCCGCAGACTGGGCATGCGCCTCGCCGCGGTGACTGTAGGTACGGCCGAGATGGTCGAGATGATTGGCTGCCCGAGCCACGCAATGCAGGAGCGAGCGCGGGCAGGAATCGTTCAGGATAAGGAAATGCGCGATCCTGGCCGGGCTTTGTTCGCCGCCATAGGCCCAGTGGAAGGCGCGGTAGGAGGAAAGCGAGCGCAGGAGCGTGCCCCATTGCAGCCGGTCGACGCCACCGCCCACCATGTCGATGGTCGGCAGCAGCACGTAGTATTTCACATCCAGCATGCGGGCGGTGTTGTCGGCACGCTCAACGTAGTAGCCGAGCTGAAGGAAGTCGTAGCCGTCCTTCTGCAGAAGCGTGCCCACCGCAGCGCCGCGGACCAGCGCGCTCTGCCGCTTGGTCCATTCGGTCAGTTTCGGCAATTGATCGCGGGAGCGCGGCATGCGTTCCAGATCAGCAAATTCCAGGAAGGTGGAGTTGATCGCATCCCAGACCTCGGAGGTGAGGGCGGTGCGGACCATGCGGGCATTGCGGCGGGCACTTTCGATGCAGGATGCAACACTCGACGGGTTCTCGCGGTCGAAGAACAGCCAGGTCTCGCTGTCGCGCTGGTTGGTCTTGTCGCCGAACTTGTCGCGGAAGCCGGCGGCGGTGCCATCAGCGGCAAGGATCGAATCCCATTCGTTGTGGAAGCCGCCATCGACCCGCGGGATCAGCGCCAGACGGTGGCCGACCTCGAGCATGCGGGCGGTCTTGTCGGCTCGCTCCAGGTAGCGGGCCAGCCAGAACAGGTTCTCGGCAGTACGACTCAGCATTGGCGCCTCATGCTCCGAGCACCGTCATTCCGTCAGCACCCATGTGTCCTTCACGCCCCCCCCTTGCGACGAGTTCACCACCAGACTTCCCTCGCGCAGGGCGACCCGGGTCAGCCCGCCGGGGCTCAACACCACCTCGCGGCCGACGAGGCAGTAGGGGCGCAGATCGACGTGGCGCGGGGCCAGCCCGCTGTCAACGAAGGCGGGACAGGTCGAAAGTGCCAGCGTCGGCTGGGCGATGAAATCACCCGGGTCGTGGCGCAACCGTTCGGCATAAGCGGCGATTTCTTCCTTGGTGGAGGCGGGTCCCACAAGCATGCCGTAGCCGCCGGAGCCATGCACTTCTTTGACCACCAGCTCGGAAAGATGCTCGAGCACATATTTCAGCGAGTCCGGCTCGGCGCAACGCCATGTCTCGACGTTCTTCAGGATCGGCTCCTCGCCGAGATAGAAGCGAACCATGTCGGGCACATAGGTGTAGACCGCCTTGTCGTCGGCGATCCCCGCCCCCGGTGCCGAGCAGATCGCGACCCGGCCGGCACGGTAGGCGTTCATCAGCCCCGGCACGCCCAGCATGCTGTCAGGCCTGAAGCAGAGCGGATCGAGGAAGTCGTCGTCGATGCGTCGGTAGATGACGTCGACCCGCCGTGGTCCGCGGGTGGTGCGCATGAAGACCTCGTCGCCCTCGACAAAGAGGTCCTGGCCTTCGACGATTTCGATGCCCATCTGATCGGCAAGGAAGGAATGTTCGTAGTAGGCCGAGTTCAGCGACCCCGGCGTCAGCAGAACTGCGGTCGGTCGCGAGCCAGCGCCATCGGGCGCGACACTGACCAGCGTGCGGCGGAGCTGGTCGGGATAGTCGTCCACGGGCGCGATGCGATTGGATTTGAACAGCTCTGGAAAGAGCCGCATCATCACTTCGCGGTTCTGCAGCATATAACTGACGCCGGACGGCGTGCGGCAGTTGTCTTCGAGCACGAAGAACTCGGACGGGCCGGTGCGCACGATGTCGATGCCGACGATGTGACTGTAGACGTTGAGCGGTGGCGTGATGCCGACCACGGCCGGTTCGTAGGCATCGTTCTGGTAGACCAGCGGGGCTGGAATGATTCCGGCGCGGAGGATCTCGCCGCGGTGGTAGACGTCCCAGATGAACGAGTTCAGGGCCCGCGCACGCTGCTTGACGCCCTTTTCGAGGCGGCGCCACTCGTTCTCGGAAAAGACCCGGGGCATCAGGTCAAACGGGATCAGGCGTTCCGGGTCACCGCCTTCGCCGTATACGGCAAACGTGATGCCGATGCGTCTGAACAGGGCCTCGGCCTCTTGCCGCTTGACCGCAAGCACTTCGGGCGGGATCGCTTCCACCCAATCCACCAGCCGTGAATACGGAAGGCGGACCAGGTCCTTGTCGTACATCTCGTTGAAAAAGGCGATGGCAGGACTCCCGCTGACTTGCGGCAATGATGGCTTCGGCGCTGACGGGTTGCAAGCGCGTGCGGCGCAACAATATGCCCTCGTCCCGGCACCGGTCAGCAAATGAGGACAAATTAGGCAGTGCCGGCCAGGGTGCGACACGCCGCAGCTTTACAGGGCTGCGAGCGTCTGTTTTACCTGTGCCCAATCAACAGGGCTGAAGGGCCTGCAACAGGGAAACAGTATGGCTGACACGGCCGTAGAGGCGTTCGTAGCCTTTGACCACGTGCAAAAGAGCTATGACGGCGAGACGCTTGTCGTCAAAGACCTGAACCTCAACATCGGCCGGGGCGAGTTCCTGACCATGCTCGGCCCTTCGGGGTCCGGCAAGACCACCTGCCTGATGATGCTGGCAGGCTTCGAGACTGCCACCCACGGCGACATCCTTCTTGCCGGCAAGCCGATCAACAACATCCCGCCGCACAAGCGCGGCATCGGCATGGTGTTCCAGAACTACGCACTTTTCCCGCACATGACGGTGGGCGAGAACCTGAGCTTCCCACTTGAGGTTCGCGGGATGGGCAAGTCCGAGCGCGAAACCAAGGTCAGGGCGGCGCTCGACATGGTGCAGATGGGCGCGTTCGCCGGCCGCCGTCCGGCGCAGCTGTCGGGCGGCCAGCAGCAGCGGATCGCATTGGCCCGCGCGCTGGTCTTCGAGCCCGAGCTGGTGCTGATGGACGAGCCCTTGGGTGCGCTCGACAAGCAGCTGCGCGAACACATGCAGTTCGAGATCAAGCACCTGCACGAGCGGCTGGGCGTCACCGTGGTCTATGTTACCCACGACCAGTCCGAGGCGCTGACGATGTCCGACAGGATTGCCGTCTTCAATGACGGCGTGATCCAACAGCTCGCGTCGCCGGAGGACCTTTACGAGCGGCCGGAGAACGCCTTCGTCGCTCAGTTCATCGGCGAGAACAACAAGTTGGGTGGGACCGTCAAGGCGCTGGACAACGGCCACGCGGTGGTGGAGGTCGACGGCGGGCTGACCTTCGACGCATTGCCGGTGAGCTGCGGCCCGGCCGGAAGCCGAACCATGCTGTCGATCCGTCCCGAGCGGGTTAGCGTGAGCGGCGACGGCCCGAATACGGCCGAGGCCCAGGTACTGGAGTTGATCTATCTCGGCGACCATATCCGCTGCCGGCTGGCGGTGGCGGGCCACGACGACTTTATCGTCAAGGTGCCGAATGCCGCTGGCCACAAACATTTGGTCGTTGGCGAGATGGCCCGGGTCAGCTGGCAGACCGAGGATTGCCGGGCGCTGGACGCCTGACATTGGGCGGGTCGCGCCCCGGGCCTGGCCCGCAATTTACGCATCGACACGATCAACTGGGAGAAGACGGATGACAATGAAATACCTGTTCGCGGCGGCGGCCCTAGCGCTCGCGCCAGCGGGCGCGTCCCTGGCGCAGGATATCGAGCCCTGCGACGGCTGCGCCGACAGCATGACCGTGGTGTCCTGGGGCGGCGCCTATCAGGTCAGCCAGCAGAAAGCCTATTCGGAGCCCTACGCAGCCGATACCGGCACCTCGTTCGTGTGGGACGAGAGCTCGAACGAAGCGACGGCGAAGATGCGCGCCCAGTTCGAGGCCGGCAACGTGACGTGGGATCTGGTCGACGTTGAAGGTCCGGACAGCCAGCGGCTGTGCGACGAAGGCCTGGCCATGGAAGTCAACTTCGACGAGATGCTGGCGCCGGGTGATGACGGCTCGACGCCAACCGCCGATTTCGGCCCGTCGCGGATCAACGAATGCTTCATCCCGCAGATCGTGTTCTCGACCACTTTCGGCTATCGCACCGACGTGGCCGAGTGGAGCGGCGCCGAGCCCGACAACCTGTGCGCGCTGTTCGATCTGGAGACCTTCCCCGGCAAGCGCAGCCTCGAGAAGCGGCCCAAGAAGAACCTGGAATGGGCGCTTCTGTGCGACGGCGTGGCCAAGGAAGACCTTTACACCGTGCTCGACGAGGATGGCGGCGTGGACCGCGCGCTGGCCAAGCTCGACACCATCAAGGACCAGGTGGTCTGGTGGTCGGCCGGTGCCGAGACGCCACAGCTTCTGGCCGACAAGGAAGTCGTCATGGGCTCCACCTACAACGGTCGCCTGTTCTCGGTAATCGAGGAGCAGAAGCAGCCGGTGAAGATGCTGTGGGACTGGCAGGTGTTCGACTTTGACGGCTGGATCATCCCCGCCGACCTGCCCGAGGACCGGCTGGCGCGGGTCGAGAACTTTGTCCGCTTCGCCACCGACACCCAGCGGCTGGCCGATCAGGCCAAGTACATCTCCTACGGCCCAGCCCGCGCCTCGTCGCAGCCGCTGGTCACGACCCACGCCGAGCTCGGCATCGAGATGGGGCCGCACATGCCCACCAACCCGGCCAACCAGAAGAACTATCTGGTCAACAACATCGAGTGGTGGGCCGACAACCAGGACGAGGTGGAAGAGCGCTTCCAGTCCTGGCTGGCACAGTAAGGGCCCAGCTCTAAGGCATCCCGCCGGGCGATCATCGCCCGGCGGACCGGACAGGCGAAGGGGACGTTCATGCCCAAGGGCTACATCATCGCCCACATCACGGTGAAGGATCCGGAGGCGTACAAGGAATACGTTGTCCGCGACACGCCGATCCTCGAGGGGCACGGCGCCCGGTTCATCGTTCGTGGCGGGCAGTCGCAGGTCCCCGAGGGCGTGGCGCAGGACCGTCATGTGGTGATCGAGTTCCCAAGCTATGCGGCCGCCCTGGCAGCCTACAACGACCCAGAATATCAGGCCGTCGCCGATATCCGGCGACGCACCGCCGACAGCACCATCGTTCTGGTGGAGGGCACGGAATGACCGACATGACGGCCCCGACCGGGCCGATGCTGGCCGCCGACGGAACGCCGCTCAAGAAGTCGCTGGCACGCGCGCTCAGGGCGCAGAAGCTGCGCGCACTTATGCTGATCGCGCCGCTCCTGCTTTTCGTGCTGGTCAGCTTTGTAGCGCCGATCGCCGACATGCTGTTTCGTTCGGTCCAGAACGATATCGTCGCCGACACCCTGCCCAAGACGGTGGTCGCCCTGAAGGACTGGAGCTATCAGAGCGGCGAGGTGCCGGACGAGCCTGTCTTTGCCGCGCTGGCGGCCGACCTGCAGGTCGCGGTCGAGGCGAAGTCGCACACCCGCCTGGGACAGCGACTGAACTATGAATATTCAGGCATCGCCTCGCTGTTCCGCAAATCGGGCCGTGAAGTCTCGAAATGGGACCTGGCCGCCGATGCACCGTTCCGCGACAAGTTCGCCGAGATCGACGACGACTGGCTTGACCTCGATGTCTGGCGCACCATCAAGCAATATTCCGGCCGTTACACGGACGGCTATTTCCTGGCGGCGACGGATCTGCGGAAGACTGCGGAAGGACCGGAATGGGTGCCCGACCGCGACGCAATCTACGTCAAGCTTTTCATCCGCACGCTAGTCATGAGCCTGGCTATCACCGGCACCTGCATCCTGCTCGGTTATCCGGTGGCGTTCCTGTTGTCGACCCTGCCGCTGAGGACCTCGAACCTGCTGATGATCCTGGTCCTGCTGCCGTTCTGGACCTCGCTTCTGGTGCGCACCGCCTCGTGGAAGGTGCTGCTGCAGCAGCAGGGTGTGATCAACAACACTCTGGTCGCGCTTGGGCTGATCTCGGACACCAACCGGCTGGAGTTGATCAACAACCAGACCGGCACCATCATTGCCATGACGCACATCCTGCTGCCGTTCATGATCCTGCCGCTCTATTCGGTGATGCGGACCATCCCACCCTCGTACGTGCGGGCGGCGAAATCGCTGGGCGCCAACGACTGGACGGCGTTCTGGCGCGTCTACTTCCCCCAATCGGTGCCGGGGATCGGGGCTGGCTCGATCCTCGTCTTCATCCTGGCAATCGGCTACTACATCACGCCCGAGCTGGTTGGCGGCACCACCGGTGTCTTCATTTCGAACCGGATCGCCTATCACATCTCTTCGTCGCTCAACTGGGGACTGGCCGCCGCACTTGGCACTATCCTGCTGGTGCTGGTGCTGGCGCTCTACTGGATCTACGACCGCATCGTCGGCATCGACAACGTCAAGCTGGGGTAGAGTGAATGGCGCTTCCGATCTATGCCTCGACCGGCCAGAAGCTTTGGTACTATGGCTTCCGCATCATCTGCGCGCTGATCTTCCTGTTCCTGATCATTCCGATCGCCATCATCGTGCCGCTGAGCTTCAACGCCACCGATTTCTTCACCTTTACCCCCGAGATGCTGCGCCTCGACCCGGCGGGCTACTCGCTGAAGCACTACCAGGACTTCTTCACCAACCCAGACTGGACCGGTGCCCTCGCCAATTCGCTGAAGATCGCGCCGATGGCGACGTTGATCTCGGTGACCCTGGGCACTGTGGCCGCCATCGGCCTGTCGCAAAGCCACGTGCCGTTCCGTTCGGCAATCATGGCGATCCTGATCTCTCCGATGATTGTGCCTTTGATCATCTCGGCGGCGGGAATGTATTTCTTCTATTCGCGTATCGGGCTGCAGGGCAGCTATTGGGGCGTGGTGCTGGCCCACGCCGCCCTCGGCATCCCCTTCGTCATCATCACCGTCACGGCGACGCTGGTTGGCTTCGACCGTTCGCTGGTCCGCGCCGCGGCCAATCTTGGTGCCAATCCCGTGCGCACCTTCTTCAAGGTGCAGATGCCGCTGATCCTGCCCGGCGTGATCTCGGGCGCTCTGTTTGCCTTCATCACTTCGTTCGACGAGGTGGTGGTGGTGCTTTTCGTCGGCTCGGCGGCGCAGACCACCCTGCCCTGGCAGATGTTCCTCGGCCTGCGCGAACAGATCAGCCCGACGATCCTCGCCGTCGCCACGGTGCTGGTGTCGATTTCGGTGCTGCTGCTAGCTACGCTGGAAATCCTGCGGCGGCGCTCGGAGCGGCTGCGGGGCATGAGCCCGGGATAGGTTCCTCGGCGCGGGTCCGGTCTTCGGCGCGCGGGTTTGCACCGGACCGGAGCCGGCACTATGTCAGACTAACCGTCCTGTCCGGGAGCGCCGATGCCCATTGCCGCCCTGTTCCTGATCCTTTCCGGCGCCGTCGCCGTGGCCTGGCTTTATCCCGCCTATCGGGTCTTGGCCGGTGCAGTGGTGCTGCTTTTCCTGGGGCTGATCGCCGCCTATTTCCTGACCACCGGTAGCGAGACGGATCGCGCCACCAGCCGCATCCCGGCCGATGCGCTGGTGCTGGAGGACGTCAAACTGGGCCCGATCGGAACCGCCCAGCGGCTGACCGGCAGGGTCACCAACCGGTCGGACCGGTACACGCTTTTGGCCTTGGACCTGCGGGTAACGCTGGACGACTGCCCCGAGCCGGACAGCGCGCCGGAGGAATGCGAGACCATTGCCGAAAGTGACGGAACAGCACTGGTGGATGTGCCGCCGGGACAGAGCCGTGCCTTTCAGGCTGCACTGCGCTTTGCCGACGTACCGGAGCCCCATGGCACCATCGTCTGGCGCGAGGCGGTCACCGGAACGCGGGCGAGCGAATAGCCCGGTAGGTGCTTCCGCCCGGCGCCGGGCTTTGCTAGACCGCGAACAAGGGAGACCGTGCCGGCGAGGCGTCGGCATCTCCGGGAACCGGTGAGGATCGCGCCATGAATTGCATCTTCGTGCAGCTGCGCTGCAGGCCCGGCAAGACCTACGAGGTCGCAGACGCGATCTACAACCGCGAGATCGTCTCCGAGCTGTACTCCACCTCGGGCGACTTCGATCTGCTTCTGAAGCTCTACGTCCCCGAGGGTGAGGATGTGGGCAAGTTCGTCAACGATCGCATCCTCGACATCCCGAACATCGATCGATCGCTGACCACGCTGACCTTCAGGGGCTTCTGAGGTCGACGGGGCGCACCGGGGGTGGTCGGCTGCGCCCGCCTGCCGTCTCGATCCTAGTTCGCCGATCCGGTGGTGCCGTTCTTCAAGGGCAGCGGCACCGGACCCGAGCTGCCGGCGCCATTTGACATCGGCCTCGGCTCGGAGGTGCGGAAGGGGCTCTCCGGGCGCACGCCCCGATCGCGCTCGCTGGCAAAGCGGTCGCCGAGTTCAATGAAGGTGTCGAGCCTCTTCAGCTCGGCGCGAAGATGCTCGCGGCGTTCCTTGGCGTAGGTAAGAAGATCGCTCATGGTGGTATTTTCCCTGGCTGTGGCCCCGGGATCGGGGTCGGTAACAGCCCCAAATTGGCCGACCAATCACGGCACCATTGCGCCGCCGGCGTGACCGATTCACGATTTCTTAGCCACGTTGCCGCGTCAGGATTCAGCGCAACAGCATGTGCCGGAAGGCGGAACAGGTCACCGCCACGATCTCGTCGGCAGTCCAGCCACGGCCGATGGCAAGCTGCTGCCAGCGCGCAGGATGGGTCTCGGACCAGGCCCAGTCGGCGGCGCGGTCGACAGTCCAGCCTTCGGCGAACGCACCTTCGCCCGCCAGACGGCGCAGCACCGCGGCAAAGACCGCCCGGATTGCCATCATGCGCTCGTCCCAGGCCTCGCGCGCTTCGGGATCGGTGACGGCGGCAGCCATCATCGCCCCGGCGACCGGCGCGATGGCGTCGTTGTAGCGCAGCCATTCGGCCGTTACCGCCATCAGCGCCTCGGCGGCTGGCCGCCGCACCGCAGCCCGCCGCAGCGCGCCCTCGAGTCCGCTGCGGGCATCGTGATCGCGCATCGCTGCGTTCAGCAGGCCGCCGCGGCTGCCGAAGAACAGGTACACGGCCTGCCGCGAGACCCCCGCCTTCTTCGCCACCCCAACCATGGTGGCTGCTGCCGCCCCCTGGTTACCGAGGATCGTCCATGTGGCCTTCAGGATCTCGCCGCGGGCCTCGCCTCTCGGTATCCTGTCGCTCATGCGCAAAGCATATTGACAGGTGTAAAGAAAGGCAATACTTTACACCTGTCAACAAGTGGTGCGACCATGACCGTCTGGACTGGAGATCCGCTCGCCTGGCCCGAAGGGGCCACCCTGCCCTCGCTGCTGGCCGAAGCCGCCGGCGGGGCACCCACCCGCTTGGCGCTGGTCGACGGCGAAAGCGGCGAAACGCTCAGCTACGCAGAACTGGCCGAGCGAGTCGCGCAGACTGCCACGGGCCTGGCGGCAACGGGTCTCGGCGCTGGCGACCGGCTGGCGATCCTGGCCGGCAACGGGATTCCCTGGGTGGTCGCCGCACTGGCGATGCAGAGCCTCGGCGGGGCAGTCTCGGGGCTCAACCCGATGGCACCCGCGCCAGAGGTCGCGCGCCAGATCGCGGTCCTCGGGCCGCGCGCGGTCGTGGCCGTGCCGGCGCTGATCGAGGCGGTGCGGAATGCCGTCGGTACCGCCATTCCGGTGATCTCCCTCGACGCCCTGCCCCTCGGCCGCGACAGGTTGCCGGCACTTGCACGGCCGGAATCGCCTGCCTTCCTGCCTTTCTCCTCGGGCACTACGGGCCTTCCCAAGGCGGCGCTCATCCGCCAGTCCAACGTGGTCTCGGCCGCCGCAGCCAGCACATTGGCCCTGGGCGTCAGGCCCGACGACCGTTTCCTCGGCATCGCGCCGATGTTCCATGTCGTAGGCCCGCTGGTCTTGGCCATGGGCCTCCTGAAGCGCGCCGCCGTCGCACTCGTGCCGCGTCCCGACCCGGTGCTGGCGATCGACATCATCGAAAGGCACCGCGTCAGCCTTCTGCCGCTGGTACCGCCCCTCCTGAAGGCACTTGCGCATCACCCGGCCGGCGAGGGTCGCGACTTCACCTCGGTCCGGCTGGCGGTCTGCGGCGGCAACACGCTGCCGCCGGGGCTGGAGGAAGCCGCCGGCGCACGACTGGGCGCGCCCGTGGTCCAGGTCTTCGGCATGACCGAGGTGGTGGGCTCGCTGACTTTCGGCGATCCCGACCACCCCGTGCCGGGCACGGTGGGACGGCCGATGCCGGGAACCGCGATCAGGATCGCCGACCCCGAGACGGGTTCCCTGCTCGGCCCGGGCAAGGCGGGGGAACTGCAGGGCCGCGGTCCCTGCGCCATCGATAGCTATCTCGGCGACGAGGACGCGACGGCGGCGCTGCGGACGCAGGACGGCTGGCTGCGAACCGGCGACCTCGCCGAAGTCGACAGCGACGGCCGGGTCTGGATCCGCGGCCGGCTCAAGGAGCTGATCAAGGTCCATGCCGGGCAGGTGCCGCCGGCCGAACTGGAGATGCTGCTCGCCACCCATCCCACGGTGGCCGATGCAGCGGTGATCGGACGGCCGAACCGCCATACCGGTGAGATCCCAGTGGCCTATGTTGTCTGGCGCACGCCGGCCGACCGGTTCGAGGTGCTGGAGTGGCTGAACGAGCATGTCCTGCCCTACAAGCGGGTTCGCGCCATCGAGACCATCGACGCCATCCCGCGCAACCCCACCGGCAAGATCCTGCGCCGGCTTCTTATTGAGGAGGACCGGCAACGCGTCGGCCTGGCGGCCTAGCGGTCTTGGCCTAGCGCGGCGTCAGCAGCGCCTCCAGCGTCTCGATCCGGTCGGCCTCGGCCGGCGGTTTGTCCCACCTGAGCCGGCTGATGCGCGGAAACCGCATGGCAATCCCCGAGCGATGCCGGGTCGAACGCTGCAGCCCCTCGAAGGCGACCTCCAGCACCAGCCCGTGATCCAGATCGGCCCGCACCGCGCGCACCGGCCCGAAACGCTCTACGGTATTCTCGCGAACATAGCGGTCAAGGCGGCGCAGTTCCTCGTCGGTGAAGCCGAAATAGGCCTTGCCCACCGGCACCAGCGCCCCGCCCTGCCAGACCCCGAAGGTGTAGTCGGAATAGTAGCCCGAGCGTTTGCCGTGGCCGCGCTGAGCATAGATCAGCACTGCGTCGATCACGTAGGGGTCGCGCTTCCACTTGAACCACGGCCCCTTGGGCCGGCCGGCGAGATAGGCGCTGTCGGCGCGCTTCAGCATCAGCCCTTCGATCACCGGATCGGGCGGGTCGGCGCGTCGGGCGGCCAACGCCGTCCAGTTGTCGAAGGGAACAAGCGGCGACAAGTCGAAGCGCATGGGGTCGAGCGAAGGCATCAGTGCCTCAAGCCGGGCGCGCCTTTGGGTGAAGGGCAGCACCCGGAGATCGTCGCGGCCGTCAATCAGCAGGTCGTAGGCGCGCAGGAAGGCCGGCAGCCGCGCCATCAACCTCGCGGGCACTGTCTTGCGGTTCAACCGTTGCTGCAAGTCGCCGAAGCCGCCCACCGCTTCGTCACGACGCACCAGCAGCTCGCCGTCGATGCAGCCATCGAAGTCCATCGCCTCGACGAGATCGGGAAAGGCGCGGCCAATATCGTCGCCCGTCCGTGAGTAGAGCCGCCGCGTGCCGCCCTCGGCGGCCGCCTGCACCCGGATGCCGTCCCATTTCCACTCGGCACGATAGGCGGAGGGGTCGAGCCGCTCCAGCACCGCTTCGTCGACTGGGTTGGCCAGCATCACCGGGCGGAACGGCGCGGCGGCGGCGCTGACCGGCTTCGGTCCGCGCCCTTCGAGCCAGGCGAACAGCGCTTCGTATGGCGGCTCCAGCCCATGCCACAGTTCCTCGATCTCGGTGACTGGCACCGGCGCCAGATCGGCCAGCGCCTGCTTGGCGAGGCGCGCCGAGACACCGACCCTGAGGCCGCCGGTGGCCAGCTTGAGAAAGGCATAGCGCTCCGACGGCCCCAGTCGGTCGAGCAACCCCTCGACAAGTGGCGGCGCCTCGATCCGCGAGACCCGGGCAAGCCGTTCCACCAGGTCAGCAAGGCCCATGGCTTCGCCGCCGCCGGAGGTGGGCCAGATCAGCGCGATGGTCTCGGCCAGATCGCCGACATAGTCGTAGGAGAGCCGAAACAGCTCACCATCGACCCTCGCCTCGACGAGCCCACGCAGAAGCGCCGGCTTGACCGAAGGCAGGTCGAGGTCACGAGTGATTGCGGCGAGCGCCAAGCCGCGGTCGGGGTCGGGCGTCGCAGCGAGATAGGCCGTCAGAGCCCGCAGCTTGCCGCTTCGCTGCGGCGTCAGCACGAGCCGGTCGAGAAGCGAGGCGAAAGGCGTCACGAACCGACCTCTACCTCCCAAGTCCTACCCACGGGGCCAGCTTGGATTGGCCGGCAGGCTGTCGGCTCAGGACCGTTTCGGCAGCGCCACGACAGCGCCGCCCGCGGTCGCGGCCGTGGCGGGCTCGAACGCAGGTGGGGGCTTGTCGCCGCGACCAAACAGACGCCCGATCCGAGCAAAGAAGCGCCTGACCTTGCTGTCCTTCGAGCGGGTCACGATCATCAGCATCGAAGGTGTCACGATCAGCGTCAGGATGGTCGAGAAGGCCAGCCCGAAGACGATGGCGCTGGAGAGCGAGATCCACCATTGAGTCGACGGCGCGCCGAACGTGGTCTCGTGCGACAGAAGCTCCAGATTGTAGCCGAAAGCGATGGGCAGGACGCCGAGTATGGCGGTAAGCGCCGTCAACACCACCGGGCGTGCGCGTTCGCGGCAGGTCTGCAGGATGGCCTCGAGCTTGTCCATGTCCTGGTCGCGCCTGAGGTGGTCGTAGGTGTCGATCAGCACAATGTTGTTGTTAACAACAATGCCCGCGAGGGCGATCACTCCGATCCCCGACATGACCACCCCGAAGGGCTGGCCCATGATCATCAGGCCGAGGAAGACGCCGATGGTCGACATCACCACGGCGACAAGCACCAGCCCGACCGACAGGAAGCGGTTGAACTGCGCCAGAAGCACTATGAAGATCAGGAACATCGCCGCAATGAAGGCCTTGCCCAGGAACGCGCTCGCCGCCTTCTGTTCTTCATCCTCGCCGGCCAGGCGATAGCGGATGCCGCGATCGCCAAGATTCATCGCTTCGAGCTTGGCCACCACCGCCTGGCGCACCGGATCGGCCTGGACGCCCTCGGTGATGCCGGCGGAGACGGTGACGGTGCGTGCACCGTCGATGCGGGTGAGGTTTCCGACGGTGGGCGCAGGCTCGCGCTTGACCATGTTGGAGATCGGAATCGAGCCCTTGGTCGTCTCCATGCGCAAATCGTCCAGCGTCGACAGCGTGCGCATCTCTTCGGGCAAGCGCAGGCGGATGTCGACCGCGTCGTCGGCTCCGGCGGGCCGGTAGTCGGTGAGCTTCACGCCGTTGGTGACCAGCTGGACCATGGTGCCTACCGCGACGGGGCCGACGCCGTACCGTCCGGCCTCGGCGCGGTCCACCTTGATTTCCCAGTCGACGCCGGGGGGTGGCAATCCATCGGAGATGTCGATGACATCGGGCATGTCCTCGAGCAGCGCCGCAACCTCACGGGCCGTGTCATTCAGCCCGTCGGGATTGGCCGCCGAAAGCAGAATCTGGATCGCCTTGCCGGTCGGCGGTCCAGCTTGGGGCACCGACACCTCGATCTCGGCCCCGGGGATGCCAGCCATGGCCACGCGCAGATCGGCAAGGATCTCATTTGCGTTCTTGCGTTCGCGCCAATCGATGAACTCGTACTGGATGGTGCCGACAACGTCCTCGGCAACGTTCTGGCCGAAGCCGCCGCCCTGGCCACCCGACCCGACACGGGTATAGACGCTTTTGATCCCCGGCCAGCCGAGGATGCGCTCTTCTGCCTGGCGTACCAGCGCGTCCTGCTCGGTGATCGAGAGGTTGCCGCGGGCGTGCACGTAAAGCAGCCCGTATTCCGGCTCCACATCGGGGAAGAACTCCACTCCCTTGCCGTAGGTACCATAAGCCATGGGCACCGCAACGAGCGAGGCGATGGCGAAGATAAGCACGAAGAACGGATGCCGCACGGCGCGCTTGACGAACCACATGTAAAGCCCGTCGCGGCCGGGCCCTTCGGGCTTGGCAGCGCGACCGAGGATGGCGCCCAGGGTCGGGACGAAGATCAGCGCATACAGCATCGACGCGGACAAAGTGGCGATCAGCGTGATCGGCAGGTACTTCATGAACTCGCCGACGACGCCGGGCCAGAACAGCAGCGGCGAGAAAGCCGCTACCCTGGTCATGGTGGCAGCAATCACCGGCCCGGCCATGCGCCGGGCAGCGAGGTTGAAGGCGGCGCCGCGGTCCATACCCTCGGACATGCGCCGTTCCGCGAACTCAACCACGATGATGGCGTCGTCCACCAGCATCCCGACAGCGAGGATCAGGCTGAACAGGACGACAAGGTTCACTGTCATGCCGGCCAGCGACAGGAACAGGATTCCCATCAGGAACGAGGACGGGATTGCAAGGCCGATGAAGAGCGAGGCCCGGCCGGACAGGGCGAACAGGATGACAATGAAAACCAGAATGACCGCAGTCAGAACCGAGTTCTGCAGATCGGTCAGGAGCTGGCGGATCATCACCGACTTGTCCTGGGACATGGTGATCTCGACACCGGCGGGCAGCAGTGCCGAGAACTCGTCGGCCACCGCCTTTACCGCGTCCACGGTCTCGACCAGGTTGGCGCCCGTGCGCTTGGATATCTCAATGGCGACGGCGGGCTTGCCGTCGAGCCGGGTGATCGAGGTCGCGTCCTTGAACGTGGCACGGATATCCGCAAGATCGCGGGCGCGGATGGTGGCGTTGGGGCCGACGACAATGGGCATGTTGGCCGCATCGTCGATGGTCTCGATCAGCGCCGGCACCTTGACCGCATAACGGCCCTCGCTGCCCTCCATGGCGCCGGCGGCAACAAGGCTGTTGTTGGCATTGATCGCCTGGATGAGTTGATCGAGTTGGATGCCGTAGGCGGCCAGAGTACCAGGCTTGATCACCGCTTCGACCAGGTCTTCGCGGACGCCGCGGAGCGCCGCCTCAAGCACCCCCGGCACCTCCTCGATACGGTCACGCAGCTCCCGTGCAGCCTTGTTCAGCGCTTTTTCCGGCAGGTCCCCGGAAAGCGTGAGCACCAGGACCGGGAACTCGGAGATGTTGACCTCGTTCACGGTCGGCTCGTCGGCACCCTGGGGCAGATCGCGCTTGGCGTCGTCCACCTTGGTGCGGACATCGTCGAGAGCCTTGTCGAGATCGGCGCCGGCCTGGAACTCGATGACCGCGTTGGCACCGCCCTGATAGGCGGTCGCGGTCAACTTCTTTATGCCGGCGATGGTCTTCAGCCGGGTTTCCACCGGCCGCAGCAGCAGGCGCTCGGAATCCTCCGGCGAAATTCCAGAATAGCCGATGCTGACATAGATGATCGGAATCTGGATGTCAGGTTCGGCCTCTTTGGGAATCGAGATATAGGCCATCGCCCCGGTGAGGATCAGGAAGATCAGCACCGAGATGGTCAGGCGACCATTGCGCATGGCGCGGCCGACGACATCCATCAGTTGGAGTCCTGCAATCCGGCCGCGGCCCTGGTGTAATCGGTGGCGGCCACTTTCTGCCCTTCAGTCACCAGATCCTGGCCCGAAACGATTACCCGAGTGCCGGACTCGATGCCGGCTACGATCAGGCCGCCAGGGGTGTCGTCGATGATGGTCACCGGCAGGAACGCCACGGTGTCGTCCGGATTGAGCGTCCGGACCCCTACCGTACCGTCGGCGGCGAGGGTGATGATCGAGCGCGGCACTGTGACCGCCGGCCTCGCACGGGCGGCGAGGGCGATCTCCACCGACATGCCGGCGGGAATGGCGGCATCGGGGTTGGGAACGGCGACTTCGATGGGGAAGGTTCGGGTCAGCTCCGAAGCCTCGCGGCGGATATAGCGGATCTCGCCCTCAGCGCTGGTACCGTCGCCAAAAGTCACTGAGGCCGACATGCCCGTGGACACAAGCCGCAGATCGCGCTCGCTAACCTCGCCCACGGCGATGATCGGATCGAGCGCAAGAACCGATGCGACCTCGGTCCCCGGCTCTACCCAGGACCCTTCCTCGACGAAGACCTCGTCGACGATGCCAGCGAACGGGGAGCGAAGTTCCATACGGTTGACCTCGGCGCGGGCGGCTTCGAGCATCGAGCGGGCCGAGGCCTGCTCGGCCTTGGAGGCATCGACAGTCAGCGACGGGATCTTGCCGCGGGCGAGCAGTTCTTCATTCACCTCGGCCTGACGCGAGCGCGATTCGAAGAGCGCCTCGGCCGATTCCACGGCAGCATATTTTTCCGGGCCGTCCAGGGCCATGACGAGGTCGTCCTCGGCCACCCGCGTCCCTTCATCCACGGGCAAATCGGCAATGGCACCGCTGGTTCGGGCGACGAGGACCGTGTGCTTGTCCGGCTCGGTCTGGCCCGACATTCGAATCGTCCGGTCATAATCGCTGACCGATGCGGTCACGAAGGCCACCGTGGGAAGTTCATTGGCCGGCCGGGGAGGCGCCGCGGCCTCGGCTGATTGAGCGGCACTCGCCTGAGGCGCATCGCTGGCCGCCGCAGCGGCCGCGTCTCCGTCGCCTATCGCGCTGCCGACGAAGGAGAACTTGCCCGTAGCCACCCAAGCGCCGGCGGCAACCAAAACAACAATCGCCGTTACTGTATGAAACTTGATGCGTGCCATTGTCGGTCCTGGTGCGGTATCGAGTGGCGGCCACTGCCGCTGGGTCCGGTTCGAGGCCAAGTACCGCTGACCGGGGGGTGCGCCCCGGATGGCTGGAGCCTGCGCCTGCGTCGTGACCGCCCACCCTCGTGAGCGTCACATACCTGCGAATGACGGAGAGTTCCATCCGGTCGGTATCGGGACATACTGCTGCTGTTGCCCGATTTCTGGCTCATGACCTCTTTTCGCCCCTGTTCCGGCGGGCCGTCGGGCCGCTATGCGTGGCCCTTGGTGCCGCTCAAGTTCTTGCGCCGCGGCTGTGTCGAAGGCCAACCTTGGCGCATATGCTGGGGTATATAGGCGCCGGATGCGCCGGAGAAAGGGGGCACTGGCGGCTCAACGGCAACCGAGCAGGCAGAATCGGCAAAGTTGCTGCCAGCAGTATGTCAGCAGTGATGCCATCTCGACAACGGCTGCCCAAAGATCGGGCACACCGTTGTCGCGCCGTACTCGGTGAAGCCGGTCAGTCGCCCAGAGCGACGCCCTCGCGGCGGGGATCAGCTCCGCCGGCGAGCCCATCATCGCTGACCGAGATGGCATGCAGGCCCGAGTTCAGCTCGGTGACGTTGACCTCGAAGCCGAGGTCGGCGAGCGCCTGCTGCAGCGCCTCGGCCTCGGTCCCCATCTCCAGATCGAAGGTGCCGAAACGGTTGACCCCGTGGCCCATTGCGACCGCCTGCTGCACGTCCATTCCCCAGTCGATATGAGCGATGATCGCCTGCGCCACGTAGCCGATGATCCGGCTGCCGCCGGGCGAGCCCACGACGAGTGCTGGCGTGCCGTCCTTGAGCACGATGGTCGGAGACATGGACGAGCGTGGCCGTTTGCCCGGCTCCACCCGGTTGGCGATGATGATCCCATCCTCGTCATGGGTGGCGAACGAGAAGTCGGTCAGCTCGTTGTTGAGCAGGAACCCGTCCGGGGTCAGCAGGCGGCTGCCGAACCCGTTCTCGATGGTGGTGGTCATGGACAGTGCGTTGCCATAGCGGTCGACGACAGAGATGTGGCTGGTGGATGGCAACTCCAGCGCAACGTCGTCGGCCCACAGCATAGCATGGTCCCAAGGCGGGGTTCCGGGCAGCGCCTGATCCAGCGCGCCGTCGCCGGCCAGGAGCCCTGCCCGGTCCGCGAGGTAGGTATCGTCCACCAGCCCCGAGGGCATGGGCACGAAATCGCTGTCGGCCATGTAACGGCCACGGTCGGCGAAGGCGAGGCGTGAGGCGTCACCGATCAGTCGCCATGCCTCAGGACTGTCGGGGCCGAGCGCCGCGAGGTCGCTGCCCCGGAGCATTCCGAGGATCTGGCCTACGGTCAGCGCACCCGAGGAAGGCGGACCCATGCCGCAGGCCTCGTACGCTCGATAAGTGACACAGACGGGCGCGCGCTGGACCACGCGATAGTGTTCGAGGTCGGCGAGATCGAGAAGACCCGGCCGCCCCTCCGCAGCCTGCACGGTCTCGACGATGTGCCGGGCGATCGAGCCGGTGTAGAAGGCATCAGCGCCTTCGGTGGCAATGCGGCGAAGGGTGGCGCCATAAGGTGGGTTGGCCAGGGTGTCGCCAGCGGCAAGCGGGGTGCCGCCGGGCAAGAAATAGGCCGCTGTAGCCGGGAAACGCGACAGCCGCTCGGCATCCTCGGCTACTAGCTCGGCGAGGCGCGGCGATACCGTGAAGCCGTTCTCGGCGAGGGCGATGGCATCGTCGAAAAGGCCCGACCAAGGCTGCCGGCCCCAGCGGCGATGCGCCGCCTCCATCAGACGGGGAGTACCGGGTGTGCCGACGGAAAGCCCGCCCACGACGGCATCGAAGAAGCCCAAGGGCTGGCCGTCGGTATCCTGGAACAGCGTCGGCCGGGCGTCCATGGGCGCGGTCTCGCGCCCGTCGAGGGTTGTTAGCGTGCCACTGGCCGCGTCGTACCAAACCAGGAACGCGCCTCCGCCAAGCCCGGAGGATTGCGGTTCGACCAAACCCAGGACCGCCTGCACCGCGACCATGGCGTCGGCGGCTGACCCGCCGGCTCGCAACACCTTGAGTCCGGCCTGCACGGCCAGCGGGTTGGCGGCGGCCACCATCTGCTCCTCGGCCGTGACCGGCCGACCTTCGGCCTTGGCCGTCAGCGCCTTGGCCACTTCGGGCGAGGTGGCGGCGATATCGGTGGCGGTCTGCGCCTCTGGAGCGACGGATTCCGACGTTGCCTGGGCCCAGGCCGCAGATGCGGTCAGAAGTGCAAGGGCGGCAAGGGCTGGTATTTTCACAATGACTCCCCCGGGGCTGATTTCCACCGAGGGTAGAACAGGTAGGCGTCCCGGGCCAACCCCGAAAGATCAGCTTCCGCCGTCGGCTTCGTCCATCAGGGCGCGCAGACGGCGGGCGCACCACCAGCCGGCGGGGATGCCGAGGGGCACTGACGCGAGAAGCGCCTGTATCGGCGTCAGCGCCGGCAGGCCCACCGCCTGCCACATCAGCGCCAGCATGAAGAGATTAATCGCCACCGCAGCGGCGGCGAAGGGGTAGAGCAGAAGGAACAGCCGGCGGACCGGCCAGCGGCCGGGCTTTTGCGGCGTGGGGTCGTCAATGGCTGGTGCCATCGTCGAAGGTGATCTTGTTCCAGACGTTGTACTTGCCTGAGGGCTTCTTCATGGGCAGGCGGGTCACTTCCTCGAGCGTGGCGGTATCGTAGACGACGATAGCGCCGTCGTCCTCCCAGATGCTGACCAGCGCGCGCGTGCCGTCCCGGTTGAACTCGACATGCGCTGCGGTGGCGCCGGAAACCGGGCGCAAGGTGCGGACGATCTTCAGGCTCTGCTTGTCGATGACGTGGATGGCGTCGCGGTTCTCGCCGAAGAACACGTCGGCCCAGACCTGATCCAGGTTCTCGTGGCTGCGCAAGAAGAAGCCTGGGCCCTCGGTCTCGATGGTGGCAATGACCTTCCAGGTTTCTGTGTCGATCACCGACAGGCGCGGCTCGCGCAGATGCGGCGTGGCCATTACGATGTGCCCGTCACGCTGCCAGGCGATGCCCGAGCCGAGATGCGGCAGGCCCGGGAGTGGCAGTTCGGCAATCTCGCGCCCGACGGTGAGGTTGACGACGACGCCTCGCTCGCCATCGCGAGCGGCGCCTATCAGGTTGCGGTAGTCAGGGGTGAAGAAGAAGTCGTCGAGTGGCTCGCCGATCAGGATGCGGCGACGGGCGAACAGCCCTTCCTCGCTTGCGAGCGACTCGATCATGCCCTTCTCGTGGCTGTGCACGAAGCCTTCGTGCACCGGCGGTGCGTCCGGGTCGGTGGCGATCTCCCAAATCTCGGGCGCATCCTTGAGGGCGAGGATGAAGCTCGCGCGTGGCGGCGCCTGGTAGACAGCCGAGACCCGCGACGGGGTGCCGGTGCGGTCGACGACGTCAATGACCTTTGCCACCGAAAGATCGTCTGCGGAAAGGATGGTCAGTGTCGCCGGCAGGTAATTGGCCACAGCCAGCCAGCGGCCGTCGGACGAAAGCGCGATGTTGCGGCTGTTGAGCCCAGCGCGAACACGGCCGACTTCAGCAAGGCTCCACAGGTCGTATTTCTGTACCCAGCCATCGCGGGACATGACGAAGACGAAGCGGCCGTCGGGGCTGAACTTGGGCCCGCCATGCACGGCATAGGGTGTGGGGAAGCGGTCGAGCACGGCGAAGCTGTCGCCGTCGAGCACGCTGATGTGGTGGTCGCCGCTTTCGACGACAACGAAGAGGTTCAGCGGGTCGGCATCGAAGGCCGGCGCCGGCGCCGGCCGGTATTCGGGGTTGGTCTGAAGCGAAGCGGCGATCTGGCCGGGACCCCACGGTGGCACCTCGGCGAGAGGGGTTTCGAGCCACGCAGCAATGGCGATGATCTCGTCCTCGGTCAGCGTGCCGGCGAAGGCGGGCATCTGGGTCGCGGCGCGGCCGTTGGCAATGACCTGACCGAGGTCGGGGCCGCGCAGGCGGCCCAAGGTCTCGGGGATCAGCGCCGGGCCGAGGCCGCCAAGACGCGCCTCGCCGTGGCAGTCGGCACAGTTGGCGGCGTAGAGTCGCTCTGCCCGGGCATCCGCATCGGCCGCGTTACCCGCCAGGGCCGGCAAGGCCAACGCGCCGGCAAGCAGTGCCGCCGCAAGACTAGGCGAAGCGATGTGCAGGATCATGGCTCTTGCCTCGGAACGGCGCCACGCCAAGTCGCGGCCCCGCCCCCTCGACGCCGATTTCGTGATCATCGAGGAAACAGGCCGGATCCTCGGCCCAGGGGTCGCCGGTGAGTTGCAGCGCCCGGATGCGGGTATTGCCGCCGCACACCGCCTTGTACACGCAGGCGCCGCAGCGCCCCTTAAGCGGCCGCGGGCGGAGGCGAAGCTGGGCCAGCATGGGGTCGTCCCCGGTCCAGAGTGCCGAGAAGGGCTGATCCTTGACGTTGCCGATGGTGTAGTCCGACCAGTAGGTGTCGGGATGCACCCTGCCTTGCGGGTCGATATTGGCGACCCCGACCCCGGCGGAATTGCCGCCCCACGCTTCGAGTGCGGCGCGCAGACGCTCGACCCGTTCGGTCGGAAAGCGCGCCTCAGCCCAGCGCAGGAACCAGACTGCATCGGCATCGTTGTTGCCGGTCACGATCTCGAAATGCTCGCCCGCCTCGGCCGCCCGGTGGGCCCGCTCGACCAGAAGCCCAATCGCCTCGCGGGCGCGGGCGCGATCGGCATCCTCGCCGCGGTGCTTGTCGCCCCGGCCAGCATAGACCAGATGCGAGAGATAGAACTTGTCGATGCCCTCGTCGGCGCAGAGCCGGAGCATGTGCGGCAGTTCGGTGGCGTTGTCGCGCGTCATTGTGAAGCGCAGGCCCACCTTGATGCCGCGGGCAACGCAGGCGCGGATGCCGTCGAGCGCCGCCGCGAAGGCACCTTCCTGGCCGCGGAAGCGGTCGTTGGTGACGCCGATTCCATCGAGGCTGATGCCCACATAGCTGAAGCCGATTTCGGCGATTGCGTCGGCGGTGGCGCCGACCAGCGGCGTGCCGTTGGTCGACAGCGCGAGATAGCGGCAGGCCCGGCGGGCGCGAGTCGCGATCTCGAAGAAGCCCTTGCGCGAAAGGGGTTCGCCGCCCGACAGGATCAGGGCCGGGATGCGAAACGCTTCCAGATCGTCGAGCACCGCCATCGCCTGCTCGTGGCTGAGCTCGCCCGGGAAATCCACGTCCGCGGAACTGGTGTAGCAATGCTTGCAGCGCAGGTTGCAGCGCCGCGTCAGGTTCCAGATCACCACCGGGCGCACCGGTCCCTCGCGGCGGCGCGGGGGCGGCGGCGACGGGTCGAGAAGGCTTTCCATGTACTGGCTGAGGCGGAACATCAGCTTCCTCCTCCGGCGAGCCGCAGGCCGGTCTTCTTCAGGATGCGGGTGGAATAGAGGATGTCGTGGCCTCGGCAGGCATCGCCGAGCAGCATGGACATTTCGGCGCGCCGGGCCTCGACCTCATCGCGGCTGCGGCCATGGATCATGGCGAAGAGGTTGTAGGGCCAGTCGGGCAGGACCCGCGGGCGCAAATATGCGTGGCTGACGAAGTCGAGAGCGCCGATTTGCCGGCCGAGATCCGAGGCACGGTCGTCGTCGAGGTCCCAGACGGTCATGCCATTCGCGGTCATCCCGAGAGCGTAGTGATTTGGAGCCGCACCGATGCGGCGAACAACGCCGCGGCCCTGCATGGCAGCGAAGCGGTCAATCACCTCACTTTCGGCAAGCCCGATCGCCTCGGCCACCGCAAGGAAGGGGCGACGCGTGAGCGGCAAGCCGGCCTGGGTCTCGGCGACGATCCTGCGGTCGGTGGAGTCGATAGTCATGCCGCCACCCGGAAGCGGATGAAGAATTCCTCGAGCTTGGGCAGGCGGAGGACGGGGAGGCCGGTTTCTGCCTCGATCCGCATGGCGGTGGCCTCGATCGCCTCGAGCGCCTCGGTCGCCAGCACGAACCACATGTTCAGCCGGTGGTCGCGGGCGTAGTTGTGGGCGACCTCGGGATGCGCGTTGACCTGCCCGGCGACGGTGTCGAAACGCTCGGACGGCACCGCCATGGCGCAGAGACAGAAGGCGCCACCCATCGCGGCGGCGTCGAAGAACGGGCCGAAGCGCGTGAAGACCCGTGCCTCTCTCATTCGGTCCAGGCGCGCAATCAGGGTATCGGGGTCGATGCCGAGGGTCGCGGCAACCGCGTCGAAGGGCTCGGGCACCAGCGGCAACCCATCCTGCAGGGCGTTGACGATGCGCCGGTCGAGCGCGTCGAGCTGCGTCCCGGCGCTCATGCCGCAGCGCCCTTGGACAGTTTCACCAGCGCGCCCTCCTGGCGGAAGCAGCGGAGGCTGAAAAGGACCTGGCGGCGCAACCCCTCGAGGCCGGCCTCGGCTTCGGCCCGGGCCAAGGTGGCGCGCGCCTCAAGCCGACTACGGGCGTGGATCATGCAGTAGAGCGTGTAAGGCCAGGCGGCTCCGGCAGGCCGGCGCTGGTAGCAAAGCGTGATGCCGGGTTGCGCGACGAGGGTAGCGCCGGCGGCACCGATCAGCGCGTCGGGCACCTCCCAGACCACCATGGCGTTGGCCGACCAGCCGAGCGCGCGATGTCGCACGATGACACCAAGCCGGCCGATCAGGCTGGCATCCAGCAGTGCGCGGATGCGGCCGAGGATCTCGGCCTCGGTACGGCCCAAGTCCTCGGCAAGCGCCGCGTAAGGTTCTGGCACGAGCGCCAGCCCCCGCGACAGCGCCTGCAGGATGGCCCGGTCGCCAGGCCTCAGCACATTGGGGTTGGCCGGGCGCTGAGCCGGCGGTGCCGCGACGCGGTCGAAGCGGAATCCGAGATCGACGTTGAAGGGACGAACCAACGGCAGGTCGAGTACCGGCAGGCCCGTTTCGGCACGGATCGCGGACAGCGACGCGTCGACATGCGCCCGGTCGGGCCCGGTGGCCACGAACCAGATGTTAAAGGCGTTCTCGCGCAGATATGAGTGATTGATCCCCGGCTGCCGATTGATGATGGCAGCCACATCGTCGATGCCGTCCTCGGGCGCTGCGACGGCCGCGAGCGTGCTGGCGCCGGCGACGTTGGGGCGACAGGTGCCGCCGACGCGACTGACCATGCCCAGTTCCAGCAGCCGGGAGAGCCGGTCGATAACCTCTCCCTCGTCCAGGTGAAGGGCGGAGGCCAGCACGGAGAAGGGCCGCGACACAAGCGGGAAGTCCCGCTGCCAGCGATCGAGAAGGGCCAGATCCGTAGGGGCGAGCTGCTGCAGCATGGCCTAGAGCCCGGTCCGGTGGGCACGGGCGGTGAAGAAGATCCCGGAAGGGTTCTCGGCCGGGATCTCGGCCAGCTTCTCGAAGCTGCGGGTGTCGTAGACCTCGACCCTGCCGGCATCGCGCACCGACAGCCAGAGCTCGTGCCCGCGCGGCGTGAACTCCATATGCAGAACGCCGGGACCCGGTTCCAACTCGTGTACGACCTTGCCGGTCAGGGTGTCGACAATCTGCACATGGGCGTTGTCGGGCGGGGCGAAATTAACCCAGACCTGGCGCCCGTCGGGGCGGGCGACGGCGAAGACCGGTTGACCGAGGGTTTCGGTGCGACCCACTTCGTCGAAGCTGCGCGCATCCACCCAGAGAAGCTCGTGCAGCCCCACCGCCGGCAGCACGAAGCGGTCCCCGGCAAGCGCCCAGCCCTCGAGATGGGGCATCTTGTAGACGGGCAGTGTCGGATCGTCCTTGGCGTAGCCGGCAAGTATGCGGCGGGGCTTTGGCTGGTCGGTCCATAGGTCTATGGCCGACAAGCCATCCTCGCCGAAGAGCCCGGCAATGTAGGTGCGGCCGTCGCTGGTGATGAGTGCATCGTACGGATTGGTGCCGATACCAGCGATGCGGGTAACCTGCGGGTCACCACTGCCAGAAAAGTCCGCGATCCAAGTCTCGCCAGCATCCCAAAGCGAAAACACAAAACGCCGCCCAGGCGCATCAACCAGGCCGATCGTCTTCGAACCGGTGGGGATATCGGCCACCGGCTCCAGGGTCTCGGCGTCGAAGACGCGGACGCCGCCAGGTTCATAGTTCGAGACCGCCACCAGCCTGCCGTCGTCGGAGATGGCGCCGCCGATGGAGTTGCCGGCCTGCATCACGCGGGCGGCAATCGTAGCGGTGGTCAGGTCGACCTTCGTCAGCCCGCCGTCGCGGCCAAAGACATAGGCGAAACGCTCGTCGGGCGAGAATACGACCGAGGCGTGGGAGAGGTCGCCAAGACCGGTAACGCGGCCGATGGACACGCGTTCGGACTGATCGACGATCAGCACCGCGCCGCTGGCCCGCTCAACGACCACGCCGAGATCGCCGGTGGCGCGGATGTCGTCGGCGGCTGCAGGCAGGACGATCGCGGCGGCAAGCGCTGCGGCGCCGAGGATCCGGGCGATCATGGCACAACCTCGTCGAGCAGGTAGAGGGCGATCCAGTCCGCGTCGGATTCGCTGATGAGCGGGCGCCACGGCGGCATCGCCGTGCCCGGGACGCCGTCGAGAACGATGGTCGCGATCGTTTCCGGCGCGCGGCCGACCAGCGCGGCGGGGCGGATGTCGGGACCAAGCCCGCCGGCCAGGGTCAGGCCGTGGCAGGAGCCGCAGTCCTGACGAACCAGGCGCTCGAGCTCGGACGCGCGGCCCGAATCCGCGCCTGAAGCCGCCATGGCGGCCGGCGTCGCGATCACCGTGGCGACGAGAGTGAGGCTAGGCAAGCAGCGCATCGCCCGCCTCCGCCATGGCGATGCCAGACAACCAGTCTGCCGCGACGTCGTCGCGACCAAGGCTCGCCACGCGCCCGATGATGAACACCACCGGCGGGCCGAGACCAGCCTCGGACAGGGCTGCGGCCACACTGTCGAGACGGGTCACCAGGCGCCGCTCGCTGGGTGTTGCGGCAGCCGCCACAGCCAGCACGGGCATATCCCCCGAAAGCCCGTTCGCCATCAGGTGCCTCGAAATCGACGCGATACTGCTGGCCCCCATGTAGACAACCAGAGTGGTTTCCGGATCGGCTAATCCGGCCCAGTCGAGATCAAGTTCCGCACCGGCGCGGCAATGTCCGGTGACGAAGCGTAGCCCGGTCACCATGCCGCGTTGGGTGAGCGGCACACCTGCCGAAGCCGCCGCCGCCTGCGCCGCCGTGATGCCCGGCACGACCTGGACATCGATGCCGGCCGCGCGAAGCGCAAGCACCTCTTCGCCGCCACGCCCAAAGATAAAGGGATCGCCGCCTTTGAGGCGGACGATCTCCTGCCCTTTGCGGGCAAGGTCGATCAGGATCGCGTTGATGCGTTCCTGCGGAACCGGATGGCTGTGCGGCTTCTTGCCAACGTCGATCAGCCGCGCCGTCGGCGGTGCCAGCGCCAGCACTGCGTCGGACACCAGCCGGTCGTGCACGACGATGGCGGCCCGAGCCAGTGCCCGGACCGCGCGAAGCGTAAGGAGCTCCGGATCGCCGGGGCCGGCGCCGACCAGGAGCACGCGACCCGGTCTAGTCATGCGGAACCTCCCCCCGGAACCCTCCCAGTCAGTAGATGTCGGAACGGGTGTTGAGGACGTTGAACTTGCCGGTCGGCGTGATCAGAGCGGGATCCTTAATCACCTCCTTAAGTTCAAGCGTCTGATCGTCGACCACAACGATAGCCGACTCCTTGTCCTGTGCGTTCCAGACCGAGAACCAGACCTCGGTGCCCTGCTTGTTGAACTCGGGCTGGACAACGCGCGGCTGGCCTTCCGCGATGCCGGCCCATTCGCCGATCGGCAGCACCGTGTATTCGGGATCCTCACCCGCCTTCATGCTGCTGATGTTGAACACCGCCACCGAGGCAGAGATCTCGGCATCGGGGTTCAGCGGGGCATCCACGTAGAGGTGATCGGAATTCGGATGTGTCTTGATGAACAACGACCCGCCGCCGAGGGCATAGAAGCTCTGCACCAGCTTCCAGGCATTGTCTGGATGGCCTTCCGGATCGGTTCCGATCAGCGCCACGCTGTCATCGCCAAGGTGCGACGTGGCCCAGACCGGGCCGAGTTCAGGATGCACGAAGTTGGCGCCGCGGCCGGGATGCGGCGTCTGGCCGCCGGTCTCGATCAGGGTGACCAGCTTCTCCTCCTTGGTGTCGACGACGGCGATCTTGCCGCGCGCATTGGCCGCCACCAGGAAATAGCGTTTGGTGGAGTCGAAGCCGCCGTCATGCAGGAACCGCTCGGCCTCGATCTCGGTCACCTTCAGGTTCTTGATGTCGTCGTAGTTGACCAGCAGGATCTTGCCGGTCTCCTTCACGTTGACGATGAACTGCGGGTGATAGTGCGATGCCACGATCGACGCCACCCTGGGTTCGGGATGGTAGGTCTGCTCGTCATAGATCATACCGCGCGTCGATTCGATCTTGAGCGGCTCAAGCGTGTCGCCGTCCATGATGACGTATTGCGGCGGCCAGTAACTGCCTGCGATGGCGTATTTGTCTTCAAAGCCCTCGAACTTCGAGGTCTCGATTGAGCGCGCCTCCGAGCCGATCTTGATTTCGGCGACCGTGGCGGGCGGATTCATCCACAGGTCGATCATGTTGACCTTGGCGTCGCGGCCAATGACGAAAAGATAGCGTCCGGAGGCCGAGATGCGGCTGATATGGACTGCATAGCCGGTGTCGATCACCGCCTTGATCTCATACGTCCCACCGTCGATGAGCGCCACCTGGCCGGAATCACGCAGCGTCACCGAAAACAGGTTGTCCAGGTCGAGGTCGTTCATCGGCTCGGTTGGCCGATCCTGCGGGGCGACGTGCAGCACCCAGCTGTCACGCATCTGCGCCATGCCGAATTCCGGCGGTGACGGCGGCTCGATCAGGAGGTAGCGGGCCATGATGTCGAGCTGCTCTTCGGAGAGCTGGCCCGAGGTGCCCCAGTTCGGCATGCCGGCCGGCGAGCCATACGTCATGAAGTCCTTGAGATAATCGTAGCCCACCTCGCGGGTGATGTCGGTGGTCAGCGGCTTGCCGGTCGCACCCTTGCGGAGCACGCCATGGCAGCCTGCGCAGCGTTCGAAGTAGATGGTGGCGGCCTGGTTGAACTCGTCTGGACTGATGACCGGATCGTCCGGCTTGAGTCCCGGGATCTCGACGCCGATCTGGCCGAGCGACGTGGCGCTAAACACATACTCCGCAGCTGGGGTGTCGCCATGGCCTTCGGGCTTTTCCTGAGCAGATGCTCCCCAAGCGACCAAAGTCATCGGCAGCGCTACGCCGGCGAGCAACGCCGTCTTGCGGATGATGCGGTTCATTGGCATCCCCTCGATCTCCTCCATGTGGGCTCGCGCGATCTAGGCCATGCGGCGACAGCACCTGCCTTGACTTTCGTTAAGGAGGTGCTGAGGTGCCGCAGCCAAGCTCGGCGGGACGCAATCGGAACGGATCATGCGACCATTCGCGGCCCTGCTGCTTCTCTGCTGTGCCGGCTCCGCTGCGGTCGCGGCCGGGCCGCCGTTACCCGTCGACATGGCGCCGGCAGAGCCCACCCCGCAGATCGCGGCGAGAATGTTCGGCGTCGCGGAGCCTAGCCTGGAAAGAATCGAGACGGTGCCGCCTGGCTGGCGCATCACCGGGCCGGACGGGCTGGTCGGCTATATCGCCTCGACCTGGGAGTCAGCCGAGTCCGTGGGTTATTCAGGCCGCCCCATCGACATCTTGGTGGGCATTACGCCCGATGCCCACATCGCCGGCGCCGAGTTGATGCGCCACGAGGAACCGGTGCTGACGTTGGGCATCTCGACCCAAGATATCGAAGCCTACGTGGACGGCTTTGCCGGGCTGGATCTGACCCAGGAGCGGGTCGTGGCCTTCGAAGCCCGCTCGGACCTGCCGGATGTCATCGCCCACGCCACGGTCTCGACTGGCGTCATCCGCGACGGCATCCTGCGCACCGCCCGAACGGTTGCCCTGGGCCGCGGGCTGATTCCTGGAGCAAGCGGCGGCATCGATCGTTTCAGCTTTGCGGCGCGGGACTGGGAGGACCTGGCGAAAGACGGTGCCTTGACCCACACGATTGTCGAGATGGACCAGGCCAAGGAAGCGCTGGCGGCTGCAACCGTCCCGCTGCCCGACGACGGCACGTTCTACGAGATGTGGGCGGCGCTGCTGGACCCGCCGACGATCGGCCGCAACCTTCTCGGCCAACAGGCCTATACCCGCGTTACAGGCAAACTGAATCCGGAGGATTCGGCGCTGCTGGTCGCATCGCGCGGCCTGCATTCCCACCGCGGCGTCGACTGGCGGCGTACGGGGGTCTTCGACCGGATCGAGGTCATCCAGGGCAGCGAAACGCTGGCACTGACCGAAGATGACTTCCTGCGCATCGATCACCTCGCCATCGAGGCTGCGCCCGAGTTGAAGGAAATCAGCGTCTTCCGCCTGCACGGCCAGAGGTTCGACCCGACGGAACCGTTCCGGATCGAGGTAACGGCGAGCCGGCCGACCGACACGGGCGAGATTTCGATGACCATCCCGCTCGACTATCGGCTGCCGGGTGAGTTCCTCTTGCCGGCGGACCTGCCCGAGCCCGAGCCCTTGTGGGTAGCGGCCTGGGAGGCCAAGCGAGGCTCGGCCATCGGCGTCGCGCTGATGCTGACAGCACTGTCCGGCATCCTGTTCTTCCAGGAAGCCTTCGTGCGCCGGCCGAAGCTTTGGCTTTGGGGGCGGTATGCGTTCCTGTCGGTAACGCTGGTCTGGCTCGGCTGGATCGCCGGTGGCCAACTGTCGGTGGTGCAGGTGGTGGCGTTTCTGCAGTCGCTGCTGAGCGGCTTCCGCTGGGAGACGTTCCTGATCGAGCCGGTGATCTTCATGCTATGGAGCTTCGTCGCGCTGGGGCTGCTGTTCTGGGGTCGCGGGGTCTTTTGCGGCTGGCTGTGCCCGTTTGGCGCCCTGCAGGAACTGACCAATGCCGTCGCGCAGCGCCTTGGCGTGCCGCAGGTGCCGGTGCCCTTCATCGTCCAGGAACGGCTTTGGGTGATCAAGTACGTGCTGTTTATGGGGATCCTGGCTCTGTCCTTCTATTCCATGCGCGAGGCGCTTGTGCTGGCTGAGGTCGAGCCGTTCAAGACGGCGATCTCGCTACGGTTCCTGCGCGCCTGGCCCTTCGTCCTTTTCGCTCTCGCGGTTCTTGCGGCGGGTCTCTTCATCGAGCGGTTCTACTGTCGGTATCTCTGCCCGCTGGGCGCTGCGCTGGCAATTCCGGCCAAGGTGAAGCTGTTCGACTGGCTGCAGCGGCGGCCACAATGCGGGCGCGAATGCCGTCTGTGCGAGGTCAAGTGCACGGTCGGCGCCATAGACCCGATTGGACGCATCAACCCCAACGAATGCGTGCTGTGCCTGCGCTGCCAGTCGATCTATCACGATCCGGCCACCTGCACGATCCTGAAGGCCCGGGCCAACCGCGCTGCCCGCGCACCGGGGGGCTCCACATGAAGCTGACGCGCCGCAGGTTCCTGCTGATTTCGGCCGCCGCGGCAGCACCGAGTGCAGCGCAGGGCGAGCGGCGCTGGGAATGGCGTGGCGACGCCCTGGGCGCCGAAGCGCGGATCGTCTTGCGGGGCGAACGTGACCGGGCCGAGGCGGCGCTGAGCGAGGTCGCGGCCGAGATCGAGCGGCTGGAAGCAATCTTCAGCCTGCACCGGTCCGGATCGCAATTGGCGCGGCTGAACCGGGATGGCGCGCTTTCCTTGCCGGCCCGTGATCTTGCTGCCGCGCTTGAACGCGCCGGGCACTGGCACACCCGGACCGAAGGCGCGTTCGATCCGGCAGTGCAGCCGCTGTGGGATTTCCTGCTCGGTGATCCGCTGCCTCTGGAGCGGGTCCGGGGAGCGCGGCTGGAGATCCGGCCAGGCCGGATCGCCCTGTCGCCTGGAACGGCCCTGACACTAAACGGCATCGCGCAGGGGCTGATCGCGGACCGCGTGGCGGAGCTGCTTCTGCGCCGGGGCTACGCCGATGCCACCGTCGACACCGGCGAGATGCGCCTGGTCGGCCCGGCCTGGCGGCGCCTCGCGCTGCCGGCTGCGAATCGCACCGTGGAACTCGCCGACTGCGCCGCCGCGACCAGCGAGCCCGATGCAGTGCCGCTGCCTGGGAATCGCCATCACTTGTTCGACCCGCGCACTGGCGCCTCGCCGCGTCACTGGCGTTCAGTTACGGTCATCACCGACAACGCAACGGATGCGGACGCACTGTCCACGGCCTTTGCAGTCAGCTCGCGCGAGAGGATAGGGGACCTGGTGCCGGACGGCATGCTGGTGCTGGCAACCGCGGCTGACGGAAGCTGCGAGCGATTCGGGCGTGCGGGCACAGGCGTGCGGGCATGAAGCCGGTTCCGGCCATCTTCTCGGCTGGATTTCGGGTCTTCTTCTTGGCCGCCGGCGTCTACGCGGTGGCCGCCATGCTGGTGTGGCTGCTGTGGTTGGCAGGGGTGGACCATCTGCCAATGGCGTCGGCGCCGCATCTGTGGCATGCGCACGAGATGATCTGGGGTTATGCCGGGGCTGTCATTGCCGGTTTCTTCCTGACCGCGGTGCCGAACTGGACCGGCGTACCGCCTGCGGGGGCGCGTTTCGTCGCGCTTGCGGCAGCGCTGTGGCTTGCCGGTCGGGGGGCGATGTGGTTCTCGGGCTCATTGCCGGCGTTGGCTGTGGCGGTCGTGGATCTGGCCTTCCTTCCGATCATTGCCATTCAGGTGCTGGGCCAGCTTCGGAGCAAGCCAAAACCCCAGAACCTGATGATGGTGGCGCTGCTGGCCTTGCTCTGGATCGGGGATCTGCTGCTGCAGGTCGAGTGGATGGGACTCGGCGCGGCGGGAGAGACCGGCATCAGGGCCGGCCTCCTGACACTCGCCGCCATGATCTGCGTGATCGGCGGTCGCGTAACCCCAGCATTCACTCGCAATGCCATGGCAGCCGCAGGTGCCAAGAGCGCAGAGCCAACAAGCCATAGACCACTCGAGATCACTACCGTGGTCGCTGCCATGGCCCTGCCGCTGCTGCTTCTGTTTGGAGCGCCCGCGGCCTTGTCAGGCGCGGCGGCGCTGCTTGCCGGAACCGGCCAGGCCCTGAGGCTGGCCGGCTGGCGCGGCAGCTGGACGCTGGGCAAGCCTATTCTTTGGAGTCTGCATCTGGCCGGAATAATGCTCGCGGTGGGTTACATCGCACTGGGCCTGGCCGAGTTCGGCATAATGGGCGAACTTGTGGCGCTGCATCTGATCGGCATTGGCGCTGTCGGCGGCATGACTCTCGCAGTGATGAGCCGCGCTGTCCTGGGGCATACTGGCCGACCGCTGATTGCGCCGCAGCCAATCGCAATCGCCTACTGCCTCGTGGCCAGCGCAGCCATCCTGCGCGCTGTCGGCACCGGGCTGGAAGCATCCGCCTATCTCGGCATGGTGATTGCTTCGGGCTTGCTCTGGTCGCTGGCTTTTGCCCTTTTCGTCATATCTATCTGGCATCCGGTGACCGAGCCGGCCCCAGGTCACGTTCGGTAATGAAAGGCAACCAAGGGAGACTATCCATGCAGATGCGTATCAAAGCGGCCATTGTTCTGGCGGCCCTGTCCGCCATGGCGGCACCGGCACTGGCCGAAGGCGATGCCGCGGCGGGCGAGAAGGTGTTCAACAAGTGCAAGGCCTGCCATCAGGTCGGACCGGATGCCGCCAACCGCGTCGGGCCGAGGCTTACCGGTATCGTCGGCCGTCCGACTGCTTCGATCGAAGATTTCAAATATTCCGATGCGATGCTGGCCAAGAAGGACGAGGGGATGGTCTGGGACGAAGAAGCCCTGGAGGCCTATCTGGCCGATCCCAAGGGCTTCATCCCAGGCAACAAGATGAGCTTCTCCGGCCTTCGCAAGGAAGAGGAAATCGAGAACATCATCGCCTTCCTCGCCACCCAGTAGGCTCCAAGATGCGGACCGGGTCGGCTCAAGCCGGCCCGGTGACGCTCTAACGTCGCAATCTTGACTTTCGTTAAGGTCGCGGCGGCGACGACAGCGCAAGGTCCCGACGAGAAAACGTCAACCGGGGGACGCCATGCGCGAAGTCCTGACGAAATCACAGGCCCGCAACATCTTTTTCGGCGGATCGCTGTTCTTCGTCGTCATCTTCCTTGGCCTGTCGCTGCACAGCCACAGCTACATCGTCAACACCTCGACGGACAAAGAGGGCCTGACCGAAGCGGTGGCCAACGGCAAGCATGTCTGGGAACGGCACGCCTGCATCAATTGCCACACCATCTTGGGCGAAGGCGCCTATTTCGCGCCCGAGCTCGGAAACGTCATGACCCGCTGGGGCGTCGCCGACGACCCGGAGGCGGCATTCGAGGTGACCAAGGCCTGGATGGAAGCCCAGCCCAGCGGCATCGAGGGCCGGCGCCAGATGCCGCAGTTCAACCTGTCCGACGAGGACATCCGCAACCTTACGGAGTTCCTGCTCTGGACCAACCGCATCAAAACCCAGGGCTGGCCGCCGAACGAAGCAGGCTGAGGAGCACGCCGATGAAATACGAAACCCAGAGAATTGCCTACTGGTACTTCCTCGCCGCGATGGTGCTGTTTGCAGTGCAGGTTCTCGGCGGTTTGCTGGCAGGCTGGATCTACGTGTCGCCAAACACGCTGAGCACACTTCTTCCCTTCAACATCGTCAGGATGCTGCACACCAACAGCCTGGTGGTGTGGCTGCTTCTCGGCTTCATGGGAGCGGCCTATTTCATCCTGCCCGAGGAGGCCGAGCGCGAGATCTATTCGCCGCAGATCGCGTACTTGCAGCTGATCATCCTGCTGGCGGGCACTCTGGGCGTGGTCCTGACATATGTCTTCAACCTGTTCGAGGGTAACTTGCTCCTCGGCAAGCAGGGCCGCGAGTTCCTCGAGCAGCCGCTGTGGGTGAAGATCGGCATCGTGGTTGCGGCGCTGATGTTCCTCTACAACGTCACCATGACCTCGCTTTCGGGGCGGAAGACAGCGGTGACGAACGTGCTGCTGATCGGCCTCTGGGGGTTGGCGCTTCTGTTCCTGTTCGCCTTCTACAACCCGTCGAACCTGAGCCTCGACAAGCAATACTGGTGGTACGTCGTGCATCTCTGGGTCGAGGGAGTCTGGGAGCTGATCATGGCCTCGGTCCTCGCGTTCCTGATGCTGAAGCTGACCGGTGTCGACCGCGAAGTCGTCGAGAAATGGCTCTACGTCATCGTCGCCCTGTCGCTCTTTTCGGGCATCCTCGGCACCGGGCACCATTATTACTGGATCGGCACCCCGGCCTACTGGCAGTGGATCGGCTCGATCTTCTCGTCGCTGGAGGTGATCCCGTTCTTTGCCATGATGGCCTTCGCATTCGTCATGGTCTGGAAGGGCCGTCGCGACCACCCGAACAAGGCAGCACTGCTTTGGTCACTGGGCTGCGCCACACTGGCCTTCTTCGGCGCCGGGGTCTGGGGTTTCCTGCACACGCTTCATGGCATCAACTACTACACCCATGGCACCCAGATAACCGCGGCGCACGGGCATCTAGCCTTCTTCGGTGCCTATGTGTCGCTGAACCTCGCAATGTTCACCTATGCCATGCCGATCCTGAAGAACCGCGACCCCTACAACCAGGTGATGAACATGGGGTCGTTCTGGCTGCTGACCGGGGGCATGTGCTTCATGACCTTCACCCTGACCTTCGCAGGAACGGTGCAGACCCACATGCAGCGGGTTCTGGGAGAAAACTACATGGACGTGCAGGACCAGCTCGCGGTGTTCTACTGGATGCGCTTCGGCGCGGGTACCGTCGTTGTGCTGGGGGCGCTGGTGTTCATCTATGCTGTGCTGGCGCCGCGCCGTGAAATCATCTCGGTCGAGCCCACCGTGGCGGCGGAGTAGCGCGTGGATGGTTCATTGGCCGAAGTGAAGCCCGAGGTGCCCTTCTACCTGGCCAAGGGTGACGAGTGCACGATCTTCACCACGGCCCATGCGCACGGGCTACCACTGCTCCTGAAGGGGCCTACCGGTTGCGGCAAGACGCGTTTCGTTGCCCATATGGCGGCGCGGCTGGGGCGACCGCTCTATACCGTTGCCTGCCATGACGACCTTGCGGCGGCCGACCTGATCGGCCGCTATCTTCTGAAGGGCGGCGAGACGGTCTGGGTCGATGGGCCGCTGACCCGCGCCGTGCGCGAGGGTGCGATCTGCTATCTCGACGAGGTGGTGGAGGCCCGAAAGGACGTGACCGTGGTCCTGCATCCGCTGACAGACGACCGTCGCATCCTTCCGATCGACCGAACCGGCGAGACATTGGAGGCGACGCCGGGGTTCATGCTGGTGGCATCCTACAACCCCGGCTACCAGAATATTCTGAAGACGCTGAAACCCTCGACCCGCCAGCGGTTCCTTGCCATCGAGTTCGACTTTCCGGCACCCGAACGCGAGGCCGAGATCGTCGCCGCCGAAAGCGGCCTCGGCGAAGCAAGGGTCGCGGCGCTGGTGAGGTTGGCGGGCAAGCTGAGGGCACTCAGGGGGCAGGACCTCGAGGAGGGCGTCTCGACTCGGCTGGTGGTCTATGCCGCCACACTGATCGAAGCCGGCATGCCCATGGAGCGGGCGATCCGGGTCGCCATGATCGAGCCTCTGACGGACGACGAGGACATCCGGCGCGGCCTGCTCGACCTGGTGGCCGCGGTCATCGGCTGAGGTGGCCATGGCCAGCCTCGAAATCGAACCCTGGGAGCCCGAAGAGACGGTCGGCAAGCTTTGGCATGCCCTCGCCAGCGGGCTGGACGCACCGCTCGTGCACGAGGCCGAGCAGGTGCGACTGGACGAGGTAGGCGCGCGCCTCGCGATCCTTTTCCGTGGCCTGGGGGGTGATCCCGCGGTAGAACTGCGCCCTGCCCCGGTGCTACCCTCGCCTCACCGCCTGTCGCGGCGCCGGAAGCTCGGCACCGCGGTCGAGCGTCTGGCCCGGGCGAGCTTTGACGGCGTCGCGCTGAGGCTGCCGCCGGAATTGGCCGTGCTGCCGGACCGGGGCGGGAATACCGCGCTTTATCTCTGGCTCGCCGCATCCGCCGCTCACGCGGCACACGCGGCGGAAGCGGAGGACCCTCTTCAGCGCGACCTCGCCGCGATCGCCGCCGCCGTGGCGACGACGCGCGCGACGCTGGAGGCCGCGCCGGGGCTGGCCCGGCTGCATCGTGGGCTGAGCGCGGCGACTCTGGCGCTGCGCCGACTGCGATCCCTGCCGCGGCAGGAGCGGGCTGTGGAAGCGACGATCCGTACCCTTTTGGGTGGCGAGGACCCGCGCGACGCGCTAGCCCGCGACATGCTGGCAGCGGTAGAGACTGGCGCGATCGCGGCGTTCACCGCCGAGCGTGCATATCGCCCTTTCGAGCCGGTGCCGCTCTGGCTCGACGCCGGCGACCGCCCGCCCAACGAGACGGTTGCCGAGGACGAGGCAGGCCCCGGGTCCGCGGCCGAGGAAGGCGGTGAGGTAAGCCGCAGGGCGCGGCGCCGCAAGTCCGATCAGGCCGAGCGCCGCGACAGCCTGATCCTGCACAAGTTCGAGGCGATCTTGTCTTTCGCCGACTTCCTGAACCTCAACCGCCGGGTCGACGACGATGATGCGGACGCGGCGAAGAAGGCCGCCGACGACATGGACGAGATTGCGCTGGGCCAGGTCTCGAAGACGCCGGCCACCCGCCTGAAGCTGCACCTCGACCTGTCGCCGTCTGAGGCGGAGCGAGAGCGCCTGTCGGGGGCCGACCTCTATCCCGAATGGGATCACCGCGCGGGCGCGTACCTGCCCGACCATTGCCGGGTCCTGTCGAGCCTGGCCGAGCCTATTGAGGTGCCATCTCGGCGCGATCCGGCTGAGCAGCGGCGCATCCGCGCCGTCCGCCGGCAGTTCGGGGCGTTGCGGCCAAGGCGGGTAATGTTGCCTGGCCAGACCGACGGCGAGACACTGGATATTGACGCGGCAGTGCGCAGCGCGGCCGAGATGCGCGCCTCAGGCCGCGGCAGCGATCGCATCTGGCGCGCCACCCGCTGCGAGGAGCGGGACCTTGCGGTATCGATCCTGTTCGACGCGTCGCGCTCGACCGAAAGTGCCGTGACCGGGCGGGCGGTGATCGAAGTCGCCCGCGAGGCCCTGACGGCCCTGGCCTGGGGGCTGACCGAGGTGGGCGACGATTGCGCCATCCACGCATTCTCGTCACTCAGGCGCGCTCGGGTCTTCGTACAGGCCTGCAAGGGCTTCCGCGAGCCGATGGGCACGATGGTCGAGGCCAGGATCGCCGGGCTCCGCCCCGGTCACTATACCCGCCTAGGCGCCGCGCTGCGCCACGTCTCGGCCGAACTGGCGCGGCAACCCCGGCAAAGGCGGCTGCTGATCGTCATCACCGACGGCAAACCGAACGACCTCGACCACTACGAAGGCCAGCACGGGATCGAGGACAGCCGCATGGCGATCCGAGAAGCGCGCCGCACAGGGCAAGCCGTGTTCGGCATCGCCGTGGACGCCCGGTCGCGGGCCTGGTTTCCGCGCATCTTCGGCCGGGGCGGGTTCGCAGTCATACCCGATCCCGACCGGCTGACGGCGGCCCTGCCCGGCATCTACCGGCACCTTGTCGGCGCATGATCGACGACACGGAGCCCCATCCGCTCGATCAGCTTCCCGGCGATCTGATGATGTGGGTGCTGATCGTCTCGGAATGCTGGTTTTTGGCGCCGGGCTCGTTTCCTTCCTTGCCATGCGCATCGGTGATCCCGAAGGCTTCGCCGCAGCCCAGGATCATCTGCACCGGACGGCAGCTGGCATCAACACGGTGATCCTGGTGACGTCCGGGTTTTTCGCCGCGTTGGCGGTTCGCGCGGCCGAGGCCGGAAGACGCCGCGCCACACGGTGGTGGCTGGCGGCGGCGGCCCTGTTGGGCGTAGTCTTTCTCGGCATCAAGGCGATAGAGTACGCGGGCAACGCTAGCGCCGGGATCGGCATCGAAAGCGGCACCTTCTTCACCTTCTACTACCTGCTGACGGGGTTTCACGCCGCCCACGTGGTTGCCGGCATCGTCATTCTGGGCGTTGTCGGTTTCTTTCCGGCACCTCGCAACGTCGAGACCGGCGCCGCGTTCTGGCACATGGTGGATCTGGTGTGGGTGCTGCTGTTCCCAGTGATCTACTTGTTGCGATGAAGCCGCACGACGATCCCCTTTTCCGTGCATGGTTGAACCTGCTGGCGCTGAGCGGCGGCTCGACGCTGATCGCTGCCGCAGTCGCTGGCGGAGGTTTTTCAGGCGCTGCGCGACTAGCCGCCGGAGCGGCGATTCTGGCACTCGCCTGGGCAAAGGCACGAGTGATCCTTGCACGATATCTCCGGCTCGCCGATGCACCGTTCTGGCACCGTGGCTTCCAGATCGTGCTGGCGCTGTACGCCACAGGCTTGCTGGGGCTCTACATCGCGCCGGGACAGTCCTAGTTGCGAAACGGTGTCGCAAGCGTCTCGGGCAGGTCGAACTCGCGGAGCACGCGCACCCGAGCCTCAGTCGACATCTTGCGTGCCGTCTTTTCGACGATGCGCTGCACTGCCGCAGCGTCGTGTTGCGCGGCGAAGTCGCTGAAGTACCAGCGCAGAAAGACCACGCAGATGACGTCCTCCAGCATCTGCGTCTCGGGATTGCGCTTGATACCCTCCTTGCGCAGCAGGCTTTCCACACGTGCGCGATCTGCGGGTTCATAGCCGGCATCGGCCATCAGACCCGAGATCCGTTCGGCATGGCGCCGGCCCTGCTCGGTCCGCCAAGCGAGGTAACCGGCCCTGCCCCCAGGGTAGCTGTCGCGCCGCAGCATCCAGCGCTCGACATGCTGGCCGCGCGCGGCAATCTGCAGCGGCCCCGACGCGTCCGGGCAAAGGCGACCCAGTTCGGCGGACATGCGCTGGCCGTAGAGAAGCGCCGCGGGCTGTGCCTCCGCGCCGTCCATCTCGGTTGTCGGATCCGCGGCGTTGGCAGCGTCGATGGCCGCCAGAACGCTGCTCAGGCGTGAACCTTGTTCCATGCGCTGGCCGGATCCTCTCTCACATAGGCGCGCAGGCGCTCGACATCGGCGATGTCTGCGGTGTTGTGCTGGATATCGACGCCCACCTTGCGCAGCCGGGCAAAGGTTCGCGACAGACTCTCCGGCTTCATCCCCAGCCGACCCGCAATAAGCACCTTGTCATAGGGCAGCCGTACCGAGCAACTGCCCTCGGCGTCGTGACAGAGCTCGAGCAGAAACTCCGCCACCCGCTGGGCGCCAGTCCGGGCCTTCAATTGCTCAATCTGCGAAACCAGCGCGTGCAGATGCACATACATCGATGCGAGTATGGCCCGGGCCACCTCCGGCCTCCGATCCATCATCTCGAAAAGAACACGGGCCTGAACGTGGGCCAAGCGGCAGTCGGTGACCGCCTCGGCAGTAACGGGAAAGGGCACCTCCTGCAGGACAACCGCTTCGCCAAAGCTCTGCCCCGCGGTAAAACAGCCGACAATGGCTTCGGCACCGTTGCTGGCAAAGCGGATCAGCTTGACCCAGCCTTCGAGCACGATGAATGCGCTGGCCGCCGGCTCGCCCTGCAGGAAGACCGTGGTGCCACGGTCATAGTGGCGCACCGCCGACTGGCGCAGCAACTCTTCGGCGACTCCCTTTGGCAGACCCGCCAACAAGGTGGATCGCCGAGCAATGATATTGTCGCCGGACTTCAGCATCCCCTGTGCCTTCCCTCAGGATGGCGACCATCAATGGTCGCGGCCCTTCTATCGCGAGCGACGCCTGCGCAACAACCCGCTAACCCGCCGCAGAAACGAAAGGTCATGCCAAGCCGACGAATCCAGCACCGTCCCAGAGAGGCGTGGACAGGGCATCGTCTTTTGATCGACAATTTCACCAACGCGCATCGGACCCCCATGCAAAATGCCATCATGAACCAGCCAAGGCATGCCTAACTTACCCACGCGGCCGAGGACGATCCGCGCAACGACGACCTGAAGATCTGGGTGAATGGCCGGCTGTTGCCCAAGGATGAGGCGGTCGTCTCGGTCTACGATTCAGGTTTCATGCTGGGCGACGGCATGTGGGAGGGGATGCGGCTGTACAACGGCAAATGGGCGTTTGTGGACGAGCATCTCGACAGGCTTTACGAGAGCTGCCGGGCGGTATCCCTCGATGTCGGCATGAGCCGGGACGCGCTGAAGGCGGCGCTGGCCGAGACCCAGGGCGCCAACGGCATGCGGAGCGGCGCCCATTGCCGGCTGATGGTGACGAGAGGGCCGAAGATGCGGCCGTTCCAGCACCCCAATCTGTCGCAAAGCGGGCCAACCGTGGTGATCCTGATGGAGCATTCCCGCCCAGTGGATGCGCTGCAGAGCCACGGGGTTCGTCTCGCCACCGTGCCACAGGTGCGCGGCCTCCCGATGAGCCAGGACCCGAAGCACAACAGCCATTCCAAACTGAATTGCGTGATCGCCTGCCTGCAGGCCGAGCAGGCCGGCGCCGACGAGGCGCTGATGCTGGACCCGCACGGGTTCGTCAATACCACGAACGCCTGCAACTTCTTCGTTGTTCGCAAGAGCGACCTTTGGACCTCGACCGGGGACTACTGCATGAACGGGATCACCAGGGGCAAGGTGATCGCGCTGGCGCGCAAGGACGGTATCCCGGTCTTCGAGAAGAACTTCTCGCTGGTCGAGGCCTATGGCGCGGACGAGGCGTTTCTGACCGGAACCTTCGGCGCCCAGACGCCAGCGGCCGAGATCGACCGCAGGCCGGTCGGTACCGACGGCGGCAAAGGACCGGTGTTTCACCGCATCAGGCAACTCTACCGCGAACTGGTCGAGGCGGAGACGCGTTAGTTCGGGCGCGCACGGGGCGCTTACTGGCTGTTGAACGTGCCGCGCCACAGGTCAAGAAAGGCGGCCCGCTTTTGCTGGTCGAGGCCCACGAGCAATACCGGTGTTAACGGAATCGGCCGCAGCACCGCCTGGTTTTCGGCCGGCACGTCGAGACCGCCTGCTTCACCTTCGACGGGATCGACAATAAGGTGCTGCGACTTCAGCGCCAGGCGTCCCGGTTCCGAGAGGAGGAAATCCACGAACCGGCCCGCCGCCTCGGGATTGGCGGCATACTTCGGGATCATCGCTGCACGGGACAGGACGAGCGTATAGTCCTCCGGCGCGACGACCGCGAGGTTCGGGGCCGTGGCGGCGCGTGCCAGTGCGTACGAGCCGAGAACGTTGTACGCGACGAGGTACCTGCCGCTAACGACGCCATCGATGATCTCGGCCGAACAACAGGTCGCAACCGCGCCGGTTCGGTCGAAGGCCTCGATCATGCTGCCGAAGGTCGTCGCCTGCAGCGAATCCATGAAGGCGAAGAGATAGCCGAGGCCGGAATCCTCGATGTCGTAGGTCGCCACATGACCGGCATAGCGGCTGCCCTCGGGGCGCAGAAGGTCGATCAGGTCGAAGCGTGACTTCGGCCGCTCCAGCGGCGGAACAAGGTCCCGGTTGTAGACGATGACCGCAGGCTCGCGGGTGATGCCGAATAGCTCGCTGCGCCAGTTTGCGACCTCGGGCAGCCGGTCGGTCAGGGCCGAGCGGTGCGGCCGGGCACAGCCGTCATTGACCAACCTGACTTGCTGGTCGACGGACGAACTGATGACCAGGTCCGCAGCCCCCGTGGCCGAGTGGCAGGCTGCATCGGCAACGGCATAGAGCTCGTTCGAGCCCCATTGCTCGTAGAGGATTCCGATTTCCGGTGACGCTTCGAGGAAGGCTGCAATTACCGGTTCCAACAGGTCGATGTCGGTGGTGCTGCGGATGAGCAACTGATCCGCCGCCTGCGCCGGACCGAAACGCTGCACCGCCTCAGGTGCGGGCTGTGCAACCGCAGCACCGGCGGCCGAGAGGAACAGGACAGAGAGGGCACGGCGCATCATGCAGCATCCGGAGAAACTGGCAGGACCACTGCTGCCTCGAACATATCGCTCGCGGGTCGGCTGAACTGCAGGCTGCCGGCATGGGCGATGGCGACCGCCTGAACGATGGCGAGGCCGAGCCCCGCACTCTCGGGTGACACGCCGGTGTCACGGGCATAGCGGCGACCGGCATCCTGCCAGTGCCCCTCGGCAATACCAGGCCCGCGATCGCGCACCGCAAGACGGGCAAGCCCGTCGGCCTGGGACAACGCCAGCGTCACCGGAGGGGTGCCATGCCGCAGGGCGTTCCCCAGCAGATTCTTGCATGCCTCGACCAGCGACAACGAGTCTCCGCGGCACCACACCGGATCCTCGGGCAAAGCGAGTTCGGGCGGCTCGGTGCCGGGCAGAAGGGCGTGATCGGTTTCGTCTATCGCCCGGATTGCAACGGTTCGGAGGTCGATCCGCTCCAGTTCGACCGAATCGGCGCGGTGGATGATCAGCGCATGGCTGAGCAGCTGTTCCGTCAGCCGGCTGAGGTTCAGCGAGCGGGCGTGAATGCGCCCGACGATGCGCTGCAGCCGGTCGGGTTCCGATTCGTCCTGCGCCAGCTCGGCCTGCGCGCGCAACGCCGCAATCGGCGTACGCAACTGATGCGAGGCATCGGCGATCAGGTTGCGCATGACGCCGATCTGCCGGTCGAGGCGGGTCATGAACCGGTTCAGCGTCGCCACCAGGCTGCCGATCTCGCGTGGCACGGGCACATTGAGCGGGGTCAGATCCTGTGCCGCGCGATCCGCCAGACTGCGTTCGATCCGGCGCAACGGGTCGAGTGCCGAGCGCACCGCGAAGATCAGCAACAAGGTGATGATGACGCCGGCGACTCCGGCCGCGATCAACGCGTTTCGCGCGATCTGGCGCGCCAACTGCGTGCGCGCCCGCAGCGTGTGGCCGACCAGCACAGTCACTGTGCCAGAATAGGTCCGCTCGGCAAAGGGTCGTGCCACGCGCGCCACGCGCGCCGGCTCGCCGGCGAAATCGGTGTTGAAGAAAGCCGCCGGTCTATCCGGCAGGGCGAGCGTGGCGTACCCGGTAATCAACCGGCCACCGGAATCATATACCGCGTAGATGATCCGGTCCTGGGGTGCCAGCGACAGAAGCTCGAAGGCCGAGACCGGCATGTCGACCACCACCTTTCCGTCGTTCAGCGACACCGACCGCGCGATCTGGCGCGCGGCCCCGACAAGCAGGCGGTCGTAGGATTGCTGGGCGGCACTGCGACCATAGGCGAGGGCAGCAACCGACACCGCAACGCCGCCCAGGGCCAGAACCATCGCGATGGCAAAGCCCAGTCGCGCGGCAAGCGAGTGCCGCGTCGCCCCCACGGGCGCTTCAGGCATCGACCACGAGCTGATACCCCAGACCCCGCAAGGTGCGGATCATGACGCCGCTGCCCTCCAGCTTGCGTCTCAGTCGTCCAATCTGGATTTCAACGGCGTTGAAGCTTGTCGGCTCGTCGTTGAAAGCGAACATGCGCTCGAAGATCCGCTCCTTCGGGACCACTCGCCCGCGGTTGGCGAGCAGCATTTCGAGCAGGCTGAATTCCCTGCGCGTCAAGGGCAGAACCTCGCCGCGCAGGCTGGCCGTGCAGCCTGCCGGGTCGAAAACAATGTCGCCGAGTTCGATGATCCCTCCGCGGTCGTTGCTGGCGCGGCGTGACAGCGCCCGAACCCGGGCCTCAAGCTCGCGCAGGTCGAACGGCTTCACCAGGTAGTCGTCGGCACCCCGGTCGAGCGCCGCCACCCGGTCATCGATGGCACTGCGGGCGGTCAGCATCAGCACTGGTGTGGTGGCGTGGGCATCGCGCAGCACGCAGAGGACCTCGGTGCCGCTGCCATCGGGAAGGCCGATGTCGAGGATGGCAACATCGTAGTCCTGCACGGCCAGTCCATCCTTGGCGGCCGCTACGGTCGAAACATGGTCGACGGCGTCGCCACGCCTCTTGAAGCGTGCCACGATTGCGTCGGCGACATCCGGCGTGTCCTCCAGAAGCAGGATGCGCAAGCTTTTTCCTCCCGCCCCGGCACGACCGCCTGTCTGGCCGTGACGCGTGTTATTGCTTCGATAATATCGGCAGAAAGCCCCCATGCAACTGCGACGCGGGCAGTCGCGCCTCGCGGCGCGTGACACTCGCCTTTGCGCGCGATAGTGCGAACCAGCGACAGCACAGGAAGACAACGGAGGGGAAGATGTCGCCGAAGTCGGCTCAAGAGCTCGTGGACGAGTTGACGTTGGAAGAGCAGGTTGCCCTCCTGTCTGGTGAGGACTTCTGGTCATTGCCGGCGATACCACGGTTGGGGATCGGCAAGTTGCGGGTTACTGACGGGCCCAACGGTGCCCGCGGTGCGGGGTCGCTGATCGGTGGTGTCAAGTCTGCCGCCTTCCCGGTCGGCATCGCTATCGGCGCCAGCTGGGATCCGGCGCTGGCCGAGGAAATCGGTGCGGCCCTGGCGGAGGAAGTGAAGTCCAAGGGCGCCCACGTCTCGCTGGCGCCAACGGTCAACATCCACCGCTCGGTCACCAACGGGCGCAATTTCGAGTGCTATTCCGAAGACCCCGAGCTGACGGCGGCGGTGGCCGCGGCCTATGTCCGCGGATTGCAGGGCAAGGGCGTGTCCGCCACGATCAAGCATTTCGCCGGCAACGAGTCGGAGATCGAACGCACCACCATCAACTCGGAAGTCGACGAGCGGGCCCTGCGCGAGATCTATCTGCGTCCGTTCGAGGCTGCGGTGACGGATGCCGGCACCTGGGCGATGATGTCCTCCTACAACAAGCTGAATGGAACCTACACGGCCGAGAACCGTTGGCTGCTGACCGATGTCCTGCGCGGCGACTGGGGATTTGACGGGCTGGTCATGTCAGACTGGTTCGGGTCGCGCTCCACCGCGCCGACGGTGAATGCCGGCCTCGACCTAGAAATGCCGGGGCCGGCGCGCGACCGCGGCGAAAAGCTAATCGCTGCGGTAGAGGCGGGCGAGGTGAGCCAAGCGACGGTTCGGACGCGGGCGCTGAACGTGCTGCGGCTGATGGAACGGACCGGCGCGCTCACCGACAACGCGCCCCTGAACGAACGCGCCGAAAACCGCCCCGCCCATCGCGCGCTGATCCGCCGCGCCGGGGCGGCAGGGACGGTGCTCCTCAAGAACGACGGATTGCTGCCGCTGGCGTCCCCGACCGGCAAGATCGCGGTCATCGGGCCAAACGCCCGGGTGGCACAGATCATGGGCGGCGGATCGGCGCAGCTCAATCCGCACTATGCCATCAGCCCCTGGGACGGATTGGCGGACCGGCTCGGCGAGGACAGCCTGGCCTTCGCGCCGGGCTGCACCAACCACCGCTGGGAGCCGCTCTGGACCGGCGCGCTGACCGCCGAGTTCTTTGCCTCGACCGATCTTTCGGGCGACCCGGTTCATACCGAGGCGATGACCGAGGCAATTGCCTTCTGGTTCCCGCCCCTTGCCGGCGGCAAGGTCGATCCGCAGCGTTTCTCGGCCCGGATCACCGGCCAGTTCACGCCAGAGGTCAGTGGAACGCACCACTTCGGGCTCTTTTCGGCAGGATTCTCGCGGCTTCTGGTCGATGGCAAGACCGTAGCCGACGCCTGGACAGGCTGGAAAAAGGGCCGCACCTTCTTCGAGGAAGGCTGCGACGAAGTTGTGGGCGAGATAGTCCTGAAGGCCGGTCGCAGCTACGACGTTGCCGTGGAGTTTTCCGCCAAGCCGTCGGACAACCTTGCCTTCTCTGCCCTGCGCGCCGGCATTGGCCGGCCCATCGGTGACGCGGAGATCGAATCGGCGGCACGACAGGCCAGCGAGGCCGAGACGGCGCTGGTCTTTGTCGGTCGCTCCGGCGAATGGGACACCGAGGGCAGCGACCTGGAAGGGATCGCCCTGCCTGGCCGGCAGGACGACCTGGTAGCAGCGGTGCTGAAGGCCAATCCCCGCACCGTCGTCGTCCTCCAGACCGGCGGGCCGGTGGAGATGCCCTGGATTGGGGCGGCGCCTGCCGTGCTGCAGGCCTGGTACCCTGGGCAGGAGTGCGGCAATGCCATCGCCGATGTCCTGTTCGGCGATGCCGAGCCGGGCGGCCGGCTGCCGCAGACCTTCCCGGTGCGCTGGCGGGACAATCCAACCCAGAGTCAGGACCCCGAGGTCTATCCCGGTCTGAACGGCCGGGTCCGCTACGAGGAAGGCGTCTTTGTTGGCTACCGCCACTACGAGCGGCAAGGGATCGCGCCGCTGTTCCCGTTCGGACATGGCCTGGGCTACACCGACTTCGAACTTTCCGGGCTGGCGGTGGACCCTGCCGCTGGCGGGGCCAGCGCAAGGCTGACCGTAACCAATACCGGTGCACGCCGGGGCAGCACAGTGGTGCAGATTTACGTCGGCGACCAGGACGCCTCGGTGCCGCGGCCGGTGCGGGAACTCAAGGCCTTCGCCAAGGTCACACTCGAGGCCGGTGAGGCTCGTGAGCTGGCCTTCGACCTGTCGCCCCGGGCATTCGCCTTCTACGACACGGGGGCCGGCGCCTGGCGGGTAGAGGCCGGCAGCTTCGAGATCAGCGCCGGCCTCTCGGCGACCGATATCAGGGCACAGGCCGAGATCGACCTGTGTGAGGCATTACTGCCGCGCCGGGCAGCGGATCGGGGGAAGCAATGACGACGGACGAGCGGGCGCTCCGCGCCTCAATCATCGACAAGGCGCGCTGGATGAACGACACCGGCCTCAACCAGGGCACGTCGGGCAATATCTCGGCGCGCTGCGGCGACGTGATGCTGATCACGCCGAGCGCCACGCCTTACGACGCGATGGAGCCCGACATGCTGGCGGCGATGCCGATCGAGGGCGAGTACGGCCATTGGGAGGGGCCGCTGCGTCCTTCGACCGAGTGGCGGTTCCATCTCGACATCATGCGCGCTCGGCCCGAGGTCGGCGCCGTCGTGCATACCCACTCCACACATGCCACCGCGCTGTCGATGGCGCGCAAGTCGATCCCTGCCGCCCACTACATGGTCGCGGTTTTCGGTGGCAACAGCGTGCGCTGCGCGGGTTACGCCACGTTCGGGACCAAGGCCCTGTCCGATGCCGCGCTGGTCGCACTGGAAGGGCGCACCGCCTGCCTGCTGGCCAACCACGGCATGCTGGCGACCGGCGCCTCGCTCGACAAGGCGATGTGGACAGCGGTGGAACTGGAGACATTGGCGCGGCAGTACTATCTGACGCTGGCGATCGGCGGGCCGGTGATCCTGAGCGATGCCGAGATCGCCGACGCGGCCGGCTCCATGGCCTCCTACGGCCTGCGCGACGACGCCTAGTCCCTCGACTCGGCCGCGAATGTCCCCATTCGGACGCGCCGGATGGATAGCAAACGGCGAGCGGACATGCCGGAAAGTTAGCCCGGATTCGACGTCCGCACGTGCGTCCCCACGGGGACGCCTTGCAAGACGCTGATCCATAAGGATAAAAGTGTTAACGCCCGTGGGGCGCGTGGGGACACCCATCAAGTTTCCGCACGCGAGATCGGGCCGTGCGTCAACGGCTCGGCACACCTGCGGCCGACAGCAGCCGCTGTTGCGCGGCCACGCGAAAGCTTGCGTTCGGAGCACCGTAACCGCCATAGGCGTCCTTGCGCTGGACGATCTCGAAGAAGAAGCCGTCGCCGTAGATCCTGGAATAGAGCTGAAAGTACTCGCCCCCCGCATCGCGGTCGTAGAGGATGTGGTGCTCGCGCATTCGCTCGGTAAGCCCAGCGTCGAGGCCGAGGCGGGCGGCGACGTCAGCGTAATAGTTCCCCGGGATCTCCAGCGGATGGAAGCCGAGCGCCTTGAGCCGTGCCGCCGCGGCGAAGATGTCATCGGTGGCAAAGGCGACGTGCTGCACGGCAGAGCCGAAGCTTTGCACCAGGTAGCGGCCGGCCAGCGTCCGCCGCGACTCGGCACCGTTCAGCGTGATCCGCAGCCTGCCGCCATCACCTTCGATCGCCTGGCTGCGCACCAGGCCGCCAGGGTCGACGATGTCGACCATCGGCGCCTTCGCTGCATCGAAGATCGAGGTATAGAACAGCGACCAGGACAGCATCTCCTCGTAGTTCATGGTCTGGGCGATGTGGTCGATCCGGATCAGTCCCGCGTCGCCGGGGGAGCCATCGTCCTCGGTCGGCCGGAACTCGAGCTCCCATACCTTGGCCAGTTCGCTCTGGGCGTCGATGAAGTGAATCACACCGCCACCAACGCCGCGGATGGCCGGAATGTCGAGTTCGCCCGGGCCGACCGGCTGGCTGAAGGTGGCCGCGCCGAGCGCCTCGGCCCGGGCGACCGTCGCCCGGGCATCGTCCACCTTTAGCCCGATGTCACAGATGGATGTGCCGTGCATCAGGTAGGCGGAATGGGCAAAGCCCTCGCGCTCGGTATTGATCACGACATTGATCCCGCCCTGGCGCCACAGTTCCACCGCCTTGGCGACGTGCCGGCCGGCCCGGTGAAAGCCCATGCTGCGAAAAAGCGCGGCGAGCCTGTCCGCCTCGGCCTCGTCGGCGGTGAACTCGATGAACTCCACACCGGACGGTCGCACCGGCGCCGGCATCGGCGGCAGATCGACCTTGAGCGAGGGCTCCAGCCGCCGGACCCGGTCCATCAGGTTCACCAGCGAGCGGTGGCCATCGATGGCGACCGTCCGCGGACTGCCGCCGCGGAACTGGTCGTTGAAGATCTCCAGCGAAAGCGGGCCGGCATAACCGGTCGCCACCACGGCACGCATGAAGCCGGTAACGTCAAGATCGCCCTCGCCGGGCATGTTGCGGAAGTGCCTTGACCAGTAGAGCAGATCCATCTCGATCATCGGCGCATCGGCAAGCTGAACGAAAAAGATGCGGTCGCCGGGAATGGAGCGGATCGACGCCGGGTCGAGCTTGCGGCCGAGGGTGTGGAAGCTGTCGAGGATCAGGCCGACATTCGGGCTATCGGCACGGCGGACCACCTCCCAAGCGTCGCGATGATCGTTGATATGCCGGCCCCAGGCCAGCGCCTCGTAGCCGATGCGGATGCCCCTGGTGGCCGCGCGCTGGCCGAGCTCGGCGAAATCAGCGGCCAGCCGGTCGATGCCGCCTAGGCTTTCGGGATGCACTGATGAGCAGACCAGCACCAGGTCGGTGCCGAGTTCGTTCATGAGATCGAACTTGCGCTCGGCACGATCGAAGGCGCTGGTGCGATGCGGCTCGGGCAGGCCCTCGAAATCGCGGAAGGGCTGGAACAGGGTGATGGCGAGGCCATGGTCGCGGACCATGCGGCCAACCTCGGCCGGCCCGCCATCGAAGGCGAGGAAGTCCTGCTCGAAGATCTCGACCCCGTCGAAGCCGGCCGCGGCGATGGCCTGCAGCTTTTCGCGCAGGTCGCCGGCAATGGACACGGTGGCAATGGATGTCTTCATCGGCCGACAGCCTTTCCGGGGGACCCCTCTTTGATAACCCAAGCGCCCGGTCTGGAACAGCGCTCCGCGAGGTGCCGCACGAAGCTTGCAGGGGGGCGGCAAAAACGCTCTAGTCGCCGGATGTCGGGCACAGGCCGGCCGGACCGGGAGTGAGGCGTGACCAAGACCATATACATTCTGAACGGACCCAACCTGAACCTTCTCGGGAAACGCCAGCCGGAGATCTACGGGCGCGACACGCTGGACGACGTGGCCCGACAATGCGCCGAGGTGGCAGCGGGTGCCGGGCTGGAATGTCGTCCGCTGCAATCGAACCACGAAGGCCAGATCGTCGACTGGATTCACGAGGCGCGCGAGAAAGCTGCGGGGATCATCATCAACCCCGGTGCGTACAGCCATACCTCGGTGGCCATCCTCGATGCGCTGAACACTTTTGAGGGGCCGGTGCTGGAAGTGCACGTCTCCAACATCCACAAGCGCGAGAGCTTTCGCCACCATTCCTACGTGTCGCTGCGCGCCGACGGAGTGATCGCCGGCTTCGGGATCGAGGGCTACGCGCTGGCGATGCGGCGCATGGTCTCGCTCATGGCCGGATGACCGTTCGTATCGCCGTCGTCGGCGCCGGACAGATCGGCCGTCGCCACGTCGAGGCGGTGCAGGCTGCCCGGGGCGCGGCGCTGGCGGCCGTTGTGGAGCCCGCTGAGGCGGGCAGAGCCGTGGGCGAGGCCGCCGGTGTGCCCTGGCTTGCGGCCCTGGAGGCTTTGCTGGAGGCGAAGCTGGCCGATGCCGTCATCCTGGCCACGCCTAATGCCCTGCACGCCGAGGGCGGGCTGGCCTGTCTGAAGGCCGGGCTGCCAGTGCTGGTGGAAAAGCCGCTGGCCGCCAGTGTGGCCGATGGCGAGCGGCTGGTAATAGCGGCGCGCGATGCCGGGCTGGTGCTTATGACCGGGCATCACCGGCGACATAACCCCCTGATCATAAGGGCCAAGGCGGTGCTGGAGGAAGGCGCGCTCGGCCAGCTGGTGGCGGTGCATGGCCAGACCTGGTTTCGCAAGCCCGACGATTATTTCGACACCGACTGGCGCCGGCAGCCCGGCGCCGGTCCGATTTTCCTGAACCTCGTGCACGACATCGATCTCCTGCAGTATTTCTGCGGTCCGGTGGCCGAGGTGCACGCCATGGAGTCGAACGCCTTTCGTGGCTACGCGGTCGAGGAAACCGCGGTGATCCTGCTGCGCTTTGCCTCGGGCCTGCTGGGCACGGTCAACGTGTGTGACGCGGCCAGCGCGCCGTGGAGCTGGGAACTGACCGCGCGCGAGAACCCGGCCTATCCGGCCACCGATCAGAACTCGTACCTGATCGGAGGCAGCGAGGGATCACTGGCACTGCCGAACCTGACGCTTTGGCGCCATGATCCGCTCGGGAACTGGATGGAGCCGATCGCAGCCACCAAGGTGCCGTTCGGCCTTGCCGACCCCCTGGTAATGCAGGTCGAGAACTTTGTTGCAGCGGTCAAGGGCGAGGCGGAGCCGCGGATCACCGGTGAGGACGGTCTGTCGGCGCTGAAAGTCGTCGCCGCGGTCAAGGCCTCGGCGCAATCAGGCGAGACCGTCAGGATCGTCTGACCCGGCGCCGTCAGCGCAGTTCATGGACTTGCATGCCCGCGTCAGCCGGGCGAAGAGGTCACTCCACCCACCGGAGCACAACGGAGGAAGGCAGTGGCAGAGGATCGTCTCGACAGCATGGCCCCGATCGTAGTGGTCGGTGCAGGCCAGGCCGGCTTTTCGGCAGTGGCAAAGTTGCGCGGTCTTGGTCATGAGGGGCCGGTTACGCTGGTTGGCAACGAAGGCCAGCCGCCCTATCAGCGGCCACCGCTGTCCAAGGGCTATCTGATGGGCGAGATGGCGCTGGAGCGTCTCTATTTCCGTCCCGTCAGCTACTATGACGACAACGACATCACTCTCATCGCCGACAATGCCGCGACATCCATCGACCGCGACGGGCACAAGGTCGTGCTGGCCGACGGAACCGCCCTGCCCTATGCCCGCCTGATCCTTGCCACCGGCGCTTCGCCGCGGCCACTGCCGCCGTCGATGGCGGCGCCCGGCCTGAAAGGGCTGCACTACGTGCGCACGCTGGCGGATGTGGACGCGATGGCGCCAGAGCTCAACGCAGGTGCGCGGCTTTTAGTGATCGGCGGCGGCTATATCGGCCTCGAAGCGGCCTCGGTCGCTGCCAAGCGCGGTATGGCGGTGACACTGGTCGAAGCGGCACCCCGAATCCTGCAGCGGGTGGCGGCGCCCGAAACCTCGGCGCTGGTTCGCACGCTGCACCTAGCCCACGGCGTCGATCTGCGCGAAGGGACCGGAATTGCGGGCCTGACGGTCAGCAATGGACGTGTGGATGGCGCCGAGTTGGCTGACGGTAGCCGCATTGCGGCCGACGTTGTCATTGCCGGAATCGGCATCCTGCCCAACACCGCGCTTGCCGACGCTGCCGGGCTGACGATCGAGAACGGCATCAGTGTCGACGAGTATTGCCGCACCTCGGACCCGGATATCCTCGCTGCCGGCGACTGTGCCTCGTTCCCCCACGAAGGCCGCCGGGTGCGGTTGGAGAGCGTCGGAAACGCCATCGACATGGGGGAGGCAGCGGCAGCCACGGCCCTCGGTGCAGGAGGGCCTTATCGGGTGCTGGCCTGGTTCTGGTCTGATCAATACGACGCCAGACTGCAGATCGCCGGCCTGTCAGGTCAGCACGATCACATCTATCAGCGCGGCACCGGGATCGACCCCGAGCACGACCCGCTGTCGGTCTGGTACTATCAGGGCGACCGACTGCTGGCGGTGGACGTGCTGAACGACAGCCGCACCTATATGGTGGCCAAGCGGCTGATCGAGGCCGGCAAGTCACCCGACCCGAAGGTGGCGATCGATCCGGCCACCGAGATGAAGTCGCTGCTGCGCGCCTGATTGCCTCGGAGCGCGGGCGTACCGGCTCAGAAGCCTATGTGCTCGACAAAGGCGGCCATCACCACGTCCCACCAGTCGATGGTGTCGCGCAGGTTGGTCTCGGTCACGCCACCAAAATCGAGGTTGACGTCAAGCTCGACGAATGGATCTGCCTCGTCGTCCAGATAGGCCCGGCCGAAGCGGTTCTTGGCATTCCAGTCGTTGATCACATCCAGGCTGGTGCCGTCTGCAAGGTCGAAACCGGCAGCGAACTGGATCGCCTTGCAGTTGATGCCCTTGTCGCAGCCATAGAAATAGATCGAAAAGTCGTTGCCATTGGCCTTGCTTTCGATCTTGGGATCACCGACCTGGTCGGTGGTCAGAAGGGCCTTGTACCCCATGTCCCTGAGGATGCCAGCGATCCGCTCGGGATCGGTACCATCCACTGTCTGCGCCGCCGCCGAGAGAGGCGACAGCCCTGCAAGAAATGCCAAAGCGGCCATCGAGAAACGCGTCATCGGAACCCTAACACACAAACTGCTACACCACCCATCACGGCAGCTCCCCGCGGTTTGCTAGGCAATGGTGGCAAAACTATGAAAATATGGCGCGGTTGACGGGGCTCGAACCCGCGACCTCCGGCGTGACAGGCCGGCACTCTAACCAACTGAGCTACAACCGCGCAGACGCTGGCGCCCCGGGGGGCCTCAGCGCCCGGTGCTTGTAGGCGGATCACCACAACGCGTCAAGGGGATTGGCGGCGCCATTTTGCCCTCGGTCGCGGTGTCGGTCCGCCGGTGCGGAATGCCCCCCGGCGGTCAGAAATTTCTGGTGAATCCCAGGCTGCATTCCAGCACGTTCCGGTTGTCGTAGAACGGGATGTTCGACCAGGTCCGTTGGGCGGAGCAGCCGACTTGCGGTGTCGCGCCACGGATCTCGATGCGGCTGTTCAGCGCGCTGACCGACAGCGACAGGCTACGATCGCGACGAACCTCGCCGAACGGGTCGAAGATGGCATCGTAGGGACGGTACGCCGCCTCCAGCACCGCCTCCGCCTGCCAACCATTGGCAAAGGTGCGGGCGATCCCGGCCTCGACACGCAGCCCGCGATAGGCAAAGCGGCGGTCGCGAGTAAGGCCGCGCTCCAGCGCAAGGCCGGTCGACAGTTCCGTCCTCGGGCCAAGCCGGTGCCGCAGGCTTGCCCCGGCCTGAAGCGTGAAGCCTTCATAAAGCGAATTTTCCGTCGCATCGAAGCTCAGGTGTCGCAGGCCGAGATTGAGATCGAGAAGTCCGCGTTCCCCGGCGCGGGTCCGGCGAAGCACGGACAGAGCGAACTGGGTGTTGTCGTCCGCTTCATTGGCATAGATCGTGCGCTGCACGGCGGGAGTGACTTGCCAAAGCACGTTGGCATCCTGCCGCTGAAACGCTGCGCTGACGACCGCCCCACCCCGGTTGAAATCCGGGTTGGAGAAGGCGGTTCCGAAAAGGCCGCCATTGAGGGTCAACGCCCATCGGCCCCCGAGGGGCACCCGATGAAACCCGCCAAGGGACAGATTGACGCCGACGCCGGATTCCCCAGTTTCGTCGATCTCGAACGGGATGCCGGATACGTCGACAGTCCGGTTCACGGTCGCGCCGTTGACATTCGTGCTTGGCACGATCGACAGACCGGTGGTGAAGCCCGTGCGGCGGGCATCCAGCAACTGACGGCGCAGCGCGGCATAGCGCTCGCGCCGGCCCCGATCGGGGTCCTGCCCGATCAGGACGTCAAGGTGGTGGATTGAGGCGCGGATGTCCCCCACCGCAATCAGCGATTCGACCAGCGAAAGGCGGACCGCCCCCAAAAGCGGATCGGCCGCCAGCAATCTCCGGAACAGCACAATGGCGGCGCGGTTCTGCCCCTGCCGCTGCAAGATCACCCCATCGAGGTAATCCCGGTCCACCGCCGCAGCCCCGGCCGCAACCAGCACGGCCCGCGCCTCGGCATAGCGGCCTGCATCAAGCAGGGTCCCAACCTCGATCCTGACGGCCGCCGGGTCGGATGCCACCGTCTGTGCCCCGGCCGTCATCGGTAACAGAAGGACCGCCAACAGCAGGGCCGATAATGTCGCTCGCCGCATGGTCGCCTTGCCGGTCCGGGGAGATTGGTGGGTGATGAGAGACTCGAACTCCCGACATCCTCGGTGTAAACGAGGCGCTCTACCAACTGAGCTAATCACCCGCTGTCGCGCCTTCTATCCGCCCCAGCCGCCTTGGGGCAAGCGCCAAGCGCTGCGCCTCATTCGGGTTTCGCTCGCTCCGCCCGATTGCCGGTCCAGCGCCGAGGCCCGGCACCGTTCAGACCAAGCCGATCCTCGGCATTGTAGAGCGGGCAACTGTCAATCGACAGGCAGCCGCAGCCGATGCAATGACCAAGCTGGTCGCGCAGCCGCATCAGCATCTCGATCCGTTCGTCGAGCCGTTCCTGCCAACCGTCCGACAGAGCCCGCCAGTCATCCGCCTTGAGCGGACGGTCGCGCGGCAGCCCGTTCAGCACGTCGCCGATCTCGGCCAGACTGATCCCCAGCCGTTGCGCGACGCGGACCACCGCGACGCGTCGTAACTCGGCCCGGTCATAGCGACGGTGGTTGGCGGGCGTGCGCCAGCCGCGGATCAGACCTTCGGACTCGTAGTAATGAATCGTCGACACCGGCACGCCCGCACGGGCGGCGATCTCGCCGACGCTCAGATCGCTGGTCTTCGCCTTTGCCATCGCTCTTGACCCAAAGCTCACTTGAGCAACAACCGTCGCTCCTATCCGAACCGAAATCAATAAGCGGTCCGGAGCTTCCTACCGGTGTTCCCGGGGCGCCGGCGTGCCAACCCGAATGCCGCAACGCCGGGCATGCGGTTGTGCAGGCCAAACCGCGGTTGCCACACGCCGGGCCCGAAAAATGGCGCTGTTCGGGCAGCGCCGGTCTGATGAGCTGTCCGGCAGCTGTTCTGGGAGAGGTGGTGGGTGATGACAGATTCGAACTGCCGACATCTTCGATGTGAACGAAGCGCTCTACCACTGAGCTAATCACCCGTTCCGGGCGCTGCTGATACTAGAGGTCATGGGGACGCGCAAGTCGCGATTGCCGCGAAGGCAACGCGTCAGAGCATTCGGCTGCGTGGCACCATGACGATCTGCGCCGGGCCGGCCTGAGGCCAGCAAAAGGGCCGCCCCGACAACGGAGCGGCCCCCGATGGGTACCAGATGATCAGTGAGCGACTGACGCCGTGTCTTCGCCCTCGCCTCGCCGAGCGGTCGCTGCGGCCGCTTCCGCCGCCTCGTCCCAGGTAATCGGCTCGGGCATCTTGGTCAGGGCCACCTTCAGAACCTCGGTCACGCTTCCGACCGGGATCAACTCTACCCCGTTCTTCACGTTGTCCGGGATGTCGCGCAGGTCCTTCACGTTGTCGTTCGGGATCAGCACCGTGCGGATACCGCCACGCAGCGCAGCCAGAAGTTTCTCCTTCAGCCCGCCGATCGGAAGCACGTTGCCGCGCAACGTCACTTCGCCGGTCATGGCCACGTCTTTGCGCACCGGAATGCCGGTCAGCACCGAGACGATCGAAGTCACCATGGCAACGCCGGCACTGGGCCCATCCTTCGGCGTGGCGCCCTCGGGCACGTGCACGTGGATGTCGATCTTGTCGAACTCGGGCGGCTTCAGCCCCAGCTCGGGCGCCTTCGAACGCACGTAGGACGAGGCCGCCTCGATCGACTCCTTCATCACGTCGCCGAGCTTGCCGGTGGTCTTCATCCGGCCCTTGCCCGGCAGCTTGAGCGCCTCGATCGACAACAAATCGCCGCCAACCTCGGTCCAGGCGAGCCCGGTGGTGACACCGATGACGTCGGCCTCTTCCGCCAGCCCGAACTTGAACCGGCGCACACCGAGGAAATCGTCCAGCATCTCCGGCGTGACCTCGACCTTGTCGGTATCCTTGCGCACGATCCTGGTCACCGCCTTGCGGCACAGCTTGGCGATCTCACGCTCCAGGTTCCGCACCCCGGCCTCGCGGGTGTAATAACGGATGATGTCGACCAGCGCCTCGTCGGTCAGCTTGAATTCGCCTTCCTTGAGGCCGTGCGCCTTCTCCTGCTTCGAAAGCAGGTGCCGGCGCGCGATCTCGCGCTTCTCGTCCTCGGTATAGCCCGAGATCGAGATGATCTCCATCCGGTCCAACAGCGGCCGCGGCATGGTGTAGGTGTTCGCCGTCGTGATGAACATCACGTCGCTAAGATCGTACTCCACCTCGAGATAGTGGTCGATGAAGGTCGAGTTCTGCTCGGGGTCGAGAACCTCGAGCATTGCCGACGCCGGATCGCCACGGAAGTCCTGGCCCATCTTGTCGATCTCGTCGAGCAAGATCAGCGGGTTGGTGGACTTGGCCTTCTTCATCGACTGGATGATCTTGCCGGGCATGGAGCCGATATAGGTGCGCCGGTGGCCGCGGATTTCCGCCTCGTCACGAACGCCACCCAGCGAAATACGGATGAACTCGCGCCCTGTGGCACGAGCTATCGACTTGCCCAGGCTGGTCTTGCCGACGCCGGGCGGTCCGACGAAACACAGGATCGGCCCGCGCAGCTTCTTGCTGCGCTGCTGCACCGCCAGGTATTCGACGATCCGCTCCTTGACCCTCTCCAGCCCGTAGTGATCGTTCTCAAGGATCTCTTCGGCGAGCTTGAGGTTCTTCTTGATGCGGCTACGCTTGCCCCACGGGATCGACAGCATCCAGTCGAGATAGTTCCGCACCACCGTCGCTTCGGCCGACATCGGGCTCATGGAGCGAAGTTTCTTCAACTCCGCCTCGGCCTTCTCGCGGGCCTCCTTGGAGAGCTTGGTCTCGGTGATGCGCTTTTCGAACTCGCCGGCGTCGTCCTGACCGTTCTCGCCCTCGCCGAGCTCCTTCTGAATGGCCTTCATCTGCTCATTCAGATAGTACTCGCGCTGGGTCTTCTCCATCTGGCTCTTGACCCGGCTCTTGATCTTCTTCTCGACCTGCAGGACTGACATCTCGCCCTGCATCAGGCCGTAGATCTTCTCCAGCCGCTGGGCGACATCCGCCGTTTCCAAGAGGTCCTGCTTCTCGCTCAGGCGCGTGCCAAGATGACTGGCCACGGTATCGGCCAGCTTGGCCGGCGGCAGGTCCTCGGTGACCGCCGCGATGGCCTCTTCGGGCACGTTCTTGTTCAGCTTTGCATAACGCTCGAACTCACCGATGATGGAACGCGACAGCGCCTCTATCGCCGCCGGATCACCTTCGGTTTCCTCGATCATCTCGGCTTCGGCTTCGAAGAAGTTCTCGTTGTCGAGGAAATTCATTATGCGCACACGCTGCCGTCCCTCGACCAGCACCTTGACGGTGCCATCCGGCAGTTTGAGCATGTGCAGCACCTTGGCCAGCACGCCCGTGTCATAAAGCGCTTCCGGCGTCGGGTCGTCATCGCCGGCCTTCTTCTGGGTGAACAGCAGGATGTGATGGTCCTTGTTCATC
>JBNKWA010000017.1:0-47747 GCA_050299555.1 Paracoccaceae bacterium
GGGTGGCGCCGCCTTCGGGCCCATCGAGGGCCCTCGGCGGCGGTCGCTGACGCTCCGGGCGCGAGGCCCGGGCGCTCGGCGCGGGCGGGCCGGCGGTCAGGTTTCGGTGGGCCGTGTCGGCCAGCCCATCGGCGGGCCAGCCATCGTTCAGTCGTTCACCTCGATGATCGCCTCGTCCGCCGCCTCTGGCGCCGCGGCCGCGGTGTCGAGCCACGCCTGGCGATGCAGCGCATAGGTGCCCGAGACCCGGCTCGACCAGGGCGCCACCCGGGCGCGGAAGTCGAGGAAGCTGTCCACCACCCGGCGCGAATAGGCGTCCGTGGCGGCGATATCGTCGATCTTGGCGGCGACGATCCCGGCCACGGCGGCGTAGATGTCGTCGGAGAAACGGGTCACCCGGGTACCGTATTCGGCCTGAAGCTGCTTCAGCGCCTGGCCCGAGCGGGCGCAGTACTCGGCCAGCATCGAGCGGTTCTCGGCCAGCGCGGCGGTGCGGATGATCGCCTGCTGGGTGCGATCGAGCGACTGCCAGACGCTGCGGTTGATCCCCAGCCCGATCGAGGTGCCGGGCTCGTGAAAGCCCGGATACATGTAGTTCGAAAGCACCTTCTGCACCCCGAACTCGAGGTCGTTATAGGGTCCGACCCATTCCACGGCGTCGATCTGGCCGGAAAAGAGCGCGTCGGCGATGCCACCGGCAGGCAGCGATACCGGCTCGGAGCCCAGCTCGCGGAAGATGTCCGCGGCGAGGCCGGGAATGCGGATCCGCAGCCCCTTCATGTCGTCGAGCGACCGGATCGGGTGAGCGTACCAGCCGCCCATCTGCACCCCGGTATTGCCGGCGGCGAAACAGACCAGCCCGTATTCGGCCGACAGCTCGTCCCAGAGCGCCTGCCCGCCGCCATGCTGCAGCCAGGCGGTGAACTCGTCGGCGGTGAAGCCGAAGGGCACGGTGGTGAAGAAGTTGAACGCCCTGTTGCGGTCCTGCCAGTAATACTCGGCGCCGTGATACATGTCGGCATCGCCGTTCCGGACCGCGTCGAAGCTGTCGAATGGGCCGACCTTTTCGCCGCCGTGGAAGAGCTCGATGGCGAGAGATCCGGCGGCCATGGCGTTGACCCGCGCCACCAGCCGGTCGGCGCCGGTGGCAAGGCCCGGCAGCCCCCGCGGCCAGGTGGTGACCATGGTCAGGGTGCGGGCGGTCTGGGCGATGGCGGGGCTCGCCAGGGCGGCGGGCGCGGCAAGGGCGAGCCCCAGTGCCCGGCGGCGGCTGGTGCCCTTGGGCGTGTTGGTCGGGGCGGTTGCAGCTGTCATGAAGTCAGATCCCGAGCGCCTTGGCGCGGGCCACGGAAAAGGCCCCGTCGCCGATGGCCGTCCAGCCGGACACGGCAGTCATGAAGTCGCGGTAGGCGCCAAAGATCCCGGGGCCTGCGCTGTCGTGGAGGTGGTCGTCCAGCGCCGGCAAGACCTGGCCGGCGAGAGCGGCAAAGGTTTCGGGCCGGATTTCAACCGCGCTCACCCCGCCGGCTGCCAGCCGGTCGAACCCGTCCACTTCGGCGGTGACCGCGGCCCCCACCATGTGGTCGCGCTGGGCCCCGCAGCAGCTGTCGATCATGATCCGCTCGGTTTCGCCGAGCTGGGACCAGAGCGATGCCGGCAGGTAGAGTGCCACCGCGCCGTGGGGCTCGAACAGGCTGGGCGTATGCAGGACCGGGAAGGCTTCGGCAAAGCCGAGGTCGAGGTCGAGGCCAAGTTCGAAACTGGCGGTGGCCTGCACCCCCCCGACCTTGTCCGCCGGCAGAGACACGGCGCTGCCCTGCATGCTCACAACGGCTGTCGCGCCAAGCCCGGAGACGTTCATGGTCAGGCCGCGGAAACTGTCCGGCCCCTCGACGGGGGCAGGGAACCAGCCGCCGGCCCTGACGCCGTGATCACCGACCAGCAGCGGCTTGAAGTCCAGCCGCGACGCCAGATCGTCCCAAAGTGGTTGGCCGCCGCCATGCTGGACCCAGGCTTCGAACTCGCGCGGGCCAAGGCCGAAGGGAACCGACGAGAAGATGGCAAAGGCGGGATCGAAGGGCGAAAGCAGGTAGGAGGCGCCGATCAGCGCCGTGTCGTAGCCCACCAGCTCGGGCGCCGCCGCCGGTGCCCGAACATCAAGCACCAGGCTGCCGCCGGAGATCGCCGCCAGAAGCTCGCCCAGCTGCTGCGCCGGCGCGGTATGATCCAGGGCGCCCAGCATCGGCGTGACCGGGATGGTGCGTGTGTTCTGACCCCTGGCCAGCGATGGTGCCGCCAGCGCCAAGCCCCCGGCCCCCGCCGCGCCGAGTGTGCGGCGCCGCGTCAGTCTGTCGGACGTCAATGGCCTGGCTCCTGCTTGTTGCTGGCTCCTGCCGAGCGAGGCGGGACTGGCGTGCTGCCCCATTCCCCCGTGAGTAGACCGGTCTGGCAGCGGCCGGCAAGACTTCGTTAACCTTTGCGGTCCGCTAGCCGCGAATTGAGGCAAATCTATGAGCGATCGGTGCCGTGGCGGGGCTTGGCCCGGCGGGTGGGTTCGGCGGCCAGCGGGTCCTCGGGCCAGGGATGCCGGGGATAGCGGCCGCGCATGTCCTTGCGCACGTCCGCGTAGCTGGAGCGCCAGAACCCGGGCAGGTCGGCGGTGGTCTGGACCGGCCGGCCGGCGGGAGACAACAGCTCGATGACCAGCGGCTCGCGGCGCTGGCCGACCGTCGGGTGGGCGGCGAGGCCGAACATCTCCTGCAGGCGGATGGCGATCGAGGGTGCCGCGCCGCCGAAGTCGATGGGCACCCGGCTGCCGGTGGGCGCGGTAAAGTGCGACGGTGCCAGCCGGTCCAGAAGCGCCGTGCCGTCACGGCCGAGAAGCGCGGTCAGAACCGGGCCCATGTCGATGCGCGCCAGCTCGTCGCGGGTCCGGGCCGGGCCGGCCCAGGCCGGCAGCCAGTCTTCCAGCCCGGTGAGCAGCGTGGCGTCGGCGAGGTCGGGCAGATCGGCGCCGCCGGCCCGCGCCCAGACGGCCCGGGCCTGCAGCCGGCGGCTGGCAGCGGTCCAGCCCAGCGCGGCAAGGCCGAGATCGCGCACCGCCTCGGTCTGGGCGGCGGCGAGCGCCGCGGGCTCGGGGTCGCCCGGGCGTTCCTCGACCGCGATGGCGCCGAGGGTCAGTTGCTCCACCGCGATCACCCGGCGGTCGCGGCGCGACCAGTGGCAGAGGTGCCGGCGCTGCATTCTCGCGCCATGCAGCGCGTCGAGTTCGGCCCGGGTGATCGCTGCGGCGAGGCGGATGACGGCGTCCTGCCGGTCGCCGTCGAGATCGGCTGCCACCAGCCACGGCGCGCCGGCCAGCGGGTCATGCTTGGGCAGGACCGCGCCCTTGCCGCCGGCCATCAGGTAACGCGGCGCGTCGCCCGGGCGGCGCCGGGCGATGCGGTCGGGATAGGCGAGCGACAAGAGCGCCCCGTCCGACAGCCCGCGGTCGGGGCCGGCGTGGCGGGCAAGCCGTCTCCGCGTCTCGGCAATGGCGGCCAGCGTGGCGCGGCGCTGGTCCTCGGGCGCGTCCGCCATGGCCAGGCGGGCGGTGATCTCGGCCCCGCGCCCCGGCGGCGCCGGCGCCTCGAGCAGCGCCGCCAGCTCGGCCGCCCGGTGCCCGCCACCCGCGACTAGCATGTGCGCCAGCCGCGGATGCGCCGGGACCCGCGCCATGGCCCTGCCGTGCGGGGTCGGGCGGTTCCCGGCGTCGAGGCCGCCGAGATCGGCCAGCAGCGCTCGCGCCGCCGCCAGTGCCGGCGCCGGCGGCGGGGTCAGGAAGTGCAGCGCGTCGGCATTGCCGGCGCCCCATTCGGCCAGGTCGAGCGCCAGCCCGGCAAGATCGGCCGCGGCGATCTCGGGCGGCGGGTAGGAGGCGAGACCGCCCTCCTGCCCCTGCATCCACATCCGGTAGCAGATGCCGGGCGCCACCCGGCCGGCGCGACCGCGCCGCTGCTCGGCCTCGGCCCGGGTCACCCGCTCGGTCACCAGCCGCGCCATGCCCGAGCCGGGATCGAAGCGCGAGCGCCGGGCGCGGCCGCAATCGACCACCACGCGGATGTCCTCGATGGTCAGCGAGGTCTCGGCGATGGCGGTGGCCAGCACCAGCTTGCGGCCGGTGCCGAGCGGGCGGATGGCCTCGCGCTGACGGGCGGCGGGCAGGGCGCCGTAAAGCGGCTGCACCGCCACGTCCGCCGGCAGGTGCCCGGACAGGGCCCTGGCCACGGCGCGGATCTCGCCGGCACCGGGCAGGAAGGCGAGGATACCGCCCGCCGTCTCGTCCAGAGCGGTCAGGATCAGCCGGGCCGAGGCACGGATGAAATCGTGCCAGTTTGGTGCCCCCGCCTCCCAGGGGCGGTTCAACCAGCGGGTCTCCACCGGAAAGCTGCGGCCCTCGGCGGTGACGATCGGCGCATCGTCCATCAGCGCCGCCACCGGCGCCGCATCCAGCGTCGCCGACATCACCAGAAGCCTGAGGTCGGGCCGCAGCGCGGCCCTCAGTTCCAGCACCAGCGCCAGCCCCAGATCGGCCTGCAGCGAGCGCTCGTGGAACTCGTCGAAGATGACGCATCCGATGCCGTCGAGCGAAGGGTCGGACTGGATCATCCGCGTCAGGATCCCCTCGGTCACCACCTCGATGCGGGTCGTCGGCCCGATGCGGCTCTCGCCTCGCATGCGGTAACCCACGGTGCCGCCTGGCTTCTCGCCGAAGGCTTCGGCCAGCCGCTCGGCGGCGGCCCGGGCGGCGACCCGGCGCGGTTCCAGCATGACGATACGCCCGGGGATGCCGGCGGCCAGAAGATGCAGCGGCACCCGGGTGGTCTTGCCGGCACCCGGCGGCGCCTGCAGGACCGCCCGGCCCTGGCCCAGAAGCGCGGCCGACAGCGCCGGCAGCGCCGTATCGACCGGCAGAGAGACACCGCCGGCGCGCAGCGCGGCGTCAGCGGCGGACAGCGGCCGCCGTCCCGTAGATCGATTCAGTCTGGAACCGCACCACCCGGGCCATCCCCTCCTTGAGCTCCAGGTACATCACGAAGGGGAAGCTGCGCTGCTTCTGAAGCTCCTTCTCGGAATAGCCCGCGAGCCGGGAATAGACACCGTCACAGGCGATCATCCGATCATCCACCGGGCGCGGCGTCGCGACGGCGATGACCGAGCGGCGGCGCCCGTCAAAGACCTGGACGGTGCGGGCGCAGGCCTGTTCGGCCGGCCGGTCGGCGAGCAGCTCGGCCGCCGCGGTCACCGGGTCGACCGCGCCCGACTGCGCCAGCGGGTCGACATCATAGGGGCGCGGCTTGGCGGCCGGGGTGACCGCCACTTCGGCGGGGCTGTCACCGTCGTAGCGGATGGTGGTGTGCCGGACCCGGTCGCGGATCACGTGGCTGCCGTAATAGACCGTCGGCAGCAACATGGCGCCCTGGCGGGCACCCTCGGCATTGCCGCGGAAGCGGAAGTCGAAGAACACCCCCACCAGTCCGGCGGGGCTGATCTCGCCGGCAGCCTTGTAGCCGCCCTGCACGGCGTCGGTATCGAGGGAAATCGTTGCCGCATGCAGACCACGGATCGACAGATCGTAGACCTGCCGCTGTGCCAGAGCCGGTGCCATCGCGCCCAGAACGGCCAGCGCCGCAAGCGCTGCCGCGGGCAACCATTGCCTCGCCACACTCATCACCATCACCACTGCCTCATGGTCCCGTTTTTTGTGGACAAGCCCTCCGGGCTGACCGATTTAGCGACGTCATAGCACCCCGTGTGGGCAAATGCTGCCCGAAATTCCCGTGAGGCGCCTTCAAAATTGCATGGAGCGGTCGACACAATTCGTGAGGCTCTGCTGGCCGGATCGCGGCGGGCGCTGGCCCGGGCGATCACGCTGAGCGAAAGCACCCGGCCCGATCACCGGGCCGAGGCGGCGGCGCTGGTGGCCAGCCTGCCGAATGCCGGCGACACGCTGCGAATCGGCCTGACCGGGACGCCCGGCGTTGGCAAGTCGAGCTTCATCGAGGCCTTCGGGCTGATGCTGACCGGGCAGGGAGAACGGGTGGCGGTGCTGGCGGTGGACCCGTCCTCGGCCGTCTCGGGCGGCTCGATCCTCGGCGACAAGACCCGGATGGAGCGGCTGGCCCGCGATCCGGGCGCCTTCATTCGCCCGTCGCCCGCCGGCGGAGAGCCCGGCGGCGTCGCCAGACGCACTCGCGAGGCGATCCGGCTGTGCGAGGCGGCGGGTTTCGGCACGGTGATCGTCGAGACCGTCGGCGTCGGCCAGTCCGAGACCCTGGTGGCGGGGATGACCGACCTTTTCGTGCTGCTGATCGCGCCGGGCGGCGGCGACGAGCTGCAGGGGGTGAAGCGTGGCATCATGGAGCTGGCCGACCTGATCCTGGTCAACAAGGCCGATGGCGAGCTGCGGGCGGCGGCCGAGCGGACCCGGGCCGACTATGCCGGGGCGCTGAAGCTGATGCGGGCCCGCGGCGACATGCCCGAGGGGGTTCCGTCGGTGCTGCCCGTCTCGGCGCTAGAGGGCAGCGGGCTGGCCGCGGCATGGGAGGCGATGCGGCAGCTTGCGGACTGGCGGCGCAAGAGCGGCGCCTTTGCCGTGCAGAGGGCCGGGCAGGCGCAAGCCGCCTTTGCCGTGGCCCTGCGCCGGGCGCTGACCGAGGCGGTGACGGCCGAGCCGCGGGTGGCCGAGGCGCTGGCGCGGGCCGAGGCGGCGGTGGCGGACGGCAGCACCGACCCCGAGGACGCGGCGCGGCGGATCGTGGCGATGCTTCTGGGGACCGACTGACGGGATTTGCCGGCTGCGGCTGGCCAGAAGCGTCCGCAGGCGTTGCCCACCGGGCAATCCCGCCGCCCGCCGATGCGGCGGAAGCGGCCTTCGGGTGGCAATCTTCACAGCTTCGAAACCGGTCTTGCGCCAGCCTGATTGCTGCGCAGGCGCGCTGCCGTGCCGACTGCCGGGCACCCGTCGCCGCCTGCCGCCCAATCCAGGAGAACACCCATGTGCATTGCCCGTGCCGTGGCCGTCCTGGCCATGTCGACAGTTCTTGCCGCCGGTCCTGCTGCCGGTCCCGGCCTGGCCGCGTCCCTGGCGGTGTCCTCCGGGTCACCCACGGCGGTGTCCGAGCGCCTGGCAGCGGATGTGCTGCATTGGGTGGCCAGAGAACTCGGGGTGGAGGCACCGGCGATGCCGCGCATCGTGCTGGGCGATCCGGCCGCCCTGTCGGGGCGCGATATGGCCGCCCATGGCGGTGCTGATCGGGTCGTCGCCGTCTACCTGCCGCAAGACCGGACCATCGTTCTGCCGGCCGGCTGGACCGGGGGCTCGGCGGTTGAGGTCTCGATGCTGGTGCACGAGATGGTGCATCATGTCGAGACCGAGGCCGGCGCCCGGTTCGGCTGCGCGCAGGCACGCGAGGAGGCCGCCTACCGGCTGCAGGGCGCGTGGCTCGAGGCGCATGGCGAGACCCTGAAGGGGGCTTTCGGGCTCGACCGTTTCACGCTGTTCGTCCTGACCCGCTGCGGCGTCTGAGCGGCCGTCGGGCCGCGATATGGATGGGCGGCACCGCCTCCAGGCCCCGGCGCGATCGCCGCCGCCGGAGGGCCGCCGACGCTGACATCCGACACCAGGGGTGCGCCCGGGTGCACCGACGCAACGGGCCGGCCGACCCGCAAGGGGGAGGCCGGGCCGCCTTCGGCCCAACGGGAGGCGAGCGTCGCCGCAGGCGACGTGACGCCGACGGGCGGGAGCGCCCCGGCCCCCCGGGCCGTTCCCTAGGGCCGTTCCCCGGCGGCTTGGCGGCCACCGCAGGATCCGGAGCTGCCGATGGCTCAGCCGGCGCTGGCCGGCAGCGCACCGGGATACATGATGACCTCCTCGGCCAGGAAACGCGCCCGGGCCACGGCCTCGAAGATCTCGGCGCCGCGCAGCCGCGCCGCCAGGTAGCCGGCGTTGAAGGCGTCGCCCGCCCCGGTGGTGTCCACCGGGGCCCGCACCGCCCGGCCGCGATGGGTCTGAAGCTGGTCGTCCCGCAGTGTCGTCACCGGCCCGGGGCCGTCCTTGACCACCACCTCGACTGCCCCCATGGCCGCGTAGCGCCGCGCCGTCGCTTCGGGGTTGGCATCGCCAAAGGTCGCGGCCTCGTCGCCAAAGCTCGGCAGCAGGATGTCGGTGATCGCGGCCATGGCCCGGATCGCCGCCGCCATCTCGTCGGTGGAGCGCCACAGGGCCGGGCGGATATTGGTATCGAAGGCAATGACCGCACCATCGCGCCGCGCCCCCGCCAAGGCCGCCAGCAGTGCCTCGCGCCCCGTCACGGTCAGGATCGCCAGCGTGATCCCCGACAGATAGACCGCATTGGCGCCGTCGAGCGCATTGGCCAGCCGGCGCAGGTCGTCGGCCAGCCGCCGCGCCGCGGAATCCGAGCGCCAGTAGGAAAACCGCCGCTCGCCATCCTCGACGGCGATGACGTAAAGCCCCGGCGTCCGCCCCGGCAGGATCGCCACATGCTCGGTGCCGATGCCGTTTCTGGCCATCCAGTCCAGCATCGCCGTCGAGGCCTCGTCGTCGCCAAGCGCGCTCAGATAGTCGACGCTCCAGCCCTCGGCCTGTCGCAGGAAATGCCAGGCGGTGTTGAAGGTGTCGCCCGCGAAACCCTGGCGGTAGAGGCCGGGATGCCCCGGGGCCGGCCCGAATTCCACCATGCATTCGCCGATCGCAACAAGCCGCCCGCTGCCCTTCATCTTGCGTCTTTCACCCCGCACCCCGCGACCGCGCGTGACTAGCATCGGCTGCCGGGGCTGTCCAATGGCACCGACAAGTGGCCTGACGCCGATGAATCGCTTGACGCCATTGGGGCGCCCGCGTATTGGGCGGGCTTCGGATTTTCAAGGGGCCGCGCCGGCTTGAGCGCCGCCTCAGACGACACGAGACGAGGAACCCATGTCGCGCCGCTGCGAACTGACCGGCATCGCGCCGATGACTGGCAACAACGTGAGCCACGCCAACAACAAGTCGAGGCGGGTGTTCAACCCCAACCTCAACCAGGTCACGCTGATGAGCGAGACCCTGGGCAGGTCTTTCCGCTTCAAGATCACCGCGGCGGCGCTGCGCACGGTGGATCATCGCGGCGGCCTTGATGCGTTCCTGGCCAAGGCCAAGGACGACGCCTTGTCGGCCAAGGCGCTGAAGATCAAGCGCGACATCGAGAAGGCCAAGGCGGCCGCCTGACCGGCCAGCCGCGGCACCGCCGTCTTTGACGCCCGCCTTCCGGCGGGCGTTTTCGTGCTTGCGGCGGCAGTGACGGCTGGCTGCGGCCGAGCGGCCCGGCCGGTTCGAGATTCCGCCTTCGTGTCAAGCGCTTGTTGCGAGAATCCGGAGAATCGTTTCCAACCTCGACGGGTTTGCCTAATGTCCGGGCAATACAGACCCGCAAAAGGGAAACAGCCCGATGAAATCCAGCGCCGAGCCAAGCTTCCGCCAATCCGTCGACATCATGTTCACGCGCGCTGCGTCGCTGATGGACCTGCCGCCGGGGCTGGAGGAAAAGATCAGGGTCTGCAACTCGACCTATACGGTGCGGTTCGGCGTCCGCCTGCGCGGGCAATTGCACACCTTCACCGGCTATCGTTCGGTCCATTCCGAGCACATGGAGCCGGTCAAGGGCGGCATCCGCTTCGCGGTCTCGGTCAACCAGGACGAGGTCGAGGCGCTGGCGGCGCTGATGACCTACAAGTGCGCGCTGGTCGAGACGCCGTTCGGCGGCTCCAAGGGCGGGTTGTGCATCGACCCGCGGCAATGGGACGTGCATGAGCTCGAGCTGATCACCCGCCGCTTCGCCTACGAGTTGATCAAGCGCGACCTGATCAATCCGGCGCAGAACGTGCCGGCCCCGGACATGGGCACAGGCGAGCGCGAGATGGCCTGGATCGCCGACCAGTACCGGCGCATGAACACCACCGACATCAATGCCGCCGCCTGCGTCACCGGCAAGCCGCGCCATGCCGGCGGCATTGCCGGCCGGGTCGAGGCCACCGGGCGGGGCGTCCAGTACGCCCTGCAGGAGTTCTTCCGTCACCCCGAGGACGCCAAGATGGCCGGCCTGTCGGGATCGCTCGCGGGCAAGCGGGTGATCGTCCAGGGCCTCGGCAATGTCGGCTATCACGCGGCGAAATTCGTCAGCGAGGAGGATGACGCCAAGGTCATCGGGGTGATCGAGCGCGACGGTGCTGTCCACAACGCCGACGGCATCGACATCGAGGCGCTGCGCGAGCACATGATCCAGACCGGTGGCCTGCATGGCTTCACCGGCGGCACCTATACCCAGAACGGCGCCGCCATGCTGGAGGAGCCTTGCGACATCCTGATCCCCGCCGCGATGGAAGGGGTGATCAACCTCGAGAACGCCGATCGCATCAAGGCGCCGCTGATCATCGAGGCGGCCAATGGCCCGGTAACCGCCGGCGCCGACGAGATCCTTCGCAAGAAGGGCATCATCATCATCCCCGACATGTATGCCAATGCCGGCGGCGTGACGGTCAGCTACTTCGAATGGGTCAAGAATCTCAGCCACATCCGTTTCGGCCGCATGCAGCGCCGCCAGGAGGAGGCGCGGCACCTGATCCTGGTCGACGAGCTGCAGCGGCTGAGCGCCGAGAAGCAGGTGCCCTGGACGCTGTCGGACGGGTTCAAGCAGAAATACCTGCGCGGCGCTGATGAGCTGGAACTGGTGCGCTCGGGCCTCGACGACACCATGCGCGGGGCCTATCAGGCGATGCGCGAGGTCTGGCACAAGCGCAGCGACGTCGACCTGCGCACGGCGTCGTATCTGGTCTCGGTGGAACGCATCGCGCTCAGCTACCAGAGCAAGGGGCTTTAGGCCCCGCCGCTCTTCCGCTCGGCCAGCATCATCGCGATCAGGTCGGCCATCTCGCGGGTCGGTGCCGCAGGCGTGGCGCCGCCGACGCCGACCCGGCGGCCGACGCGCCACCACAGGCCGGGTCGCCAGCCGTTGCCGGCGGCACCCTTGAGCGACACCGCAAAGCCGTTGGACGGCTTGAAGGCAAAGGCGTTGCGGGTGACCTGATCGACCTCGTCGATGGTGAAGACGGTGGTGCCGGCGCTGTCGCTCAGCGCCCGCCGGGTCAGCACCAGCCGCATCGCCGTGGCGCGCCAGAACCGCAGCGCCTGCCAAAGGCACAGCGCCGCGATGGTGAGAAGCATCACCAGTCCCGCGGGGCTGGCCGAGCCGATCCTGCCGGCACTGTAAAGCGCCATGGTGCCGAGGAGCACGATCATCGCCGTACCCAGCATGCGACGGCCAGGACTGACACCGAGCACCAGTAACGGATCGTTCGCGGCGTCACTCACCGGACGGCCCGGCGCGATTGTTTCCCATCGTGAACCAATGTTTCCGCCCCCAAACGTTTCGTTCCGCCCCAAATCGCACTACATCACGGGCAACTCAAGCGAGGAGAAACCGATGTCATTCCGCCCCGTCGCGTCCCAGACCATGGCGCAGCCGACCCTGGAAGGGGCCGGCGTGCATCTTTACCGCGCCTTCGGCTTCGGCGATCCCGACAAGTTCGACCCGTTCCTGCTTTTGGACGACTTCCGCAACGACGATCCGGAAGCCTATCGCAAGGGCTTTCCGTGGCACCCGCACCGGGGCATCGAGACAATCACCTACGTGCTCGACGGCACGGTGGAGCATGCCGATTCGCTTGGCAACCATGGCGAGCTCGGCGCCGGTTCGGTCCAGTGGATGACCGCCGGTTCGGGCATCCTGCATCAGGAGATGCCCAAGGGCAGCGCCGCTGGCCGCATGCACGGCTTCCAGCTATGGGCCAACCTGCCGTCGTCGCTGAAGATGACGGCGCCGCGGTACCAGGACATCCAGGCAACCGACATCCCCGAAGTGATCGACGACGACGGCACCCGGGTGAAGGTGATCACCGGCGAGTTCTGGGGCAAGCGCGGCCCGGTGGACGGCATCGCTGCCGATCCGGTCTATCTCGACGTCTCGGTGCCGCCGGGGGTGAAGAAGTCGCTGCCCGTGGACACCTACGCCCAGGCCTTCGCCTATGTCTTCGCCGGCGCGGGTCGGTTCAGCGACGCCTCGAACCCGGTGGGCGTCAGGGTCGAAAAGGAATATCGCGGCGAAGAGCTGAACATCCGCGACCTCAGCGGCAACCGGACGCTGGTGCGTTTCGACACCGGTGATGGCGTGACCGTGCAGGCCGGCCCCGAGGGCATCCGGTTCCTGCTGATCAGCGGCCGGCCGCTGCGCGAGCCGGTGGCCTGGCACGGGCCGATCGTGATGAACACCCGCGAGGAGCTGCTCCAGGCCATGAGGGAGCTGCAGAACGGCTCGTTCATCAAGCCCGCTGGCTAGCGGGGAGCGCCGCGGCGGGGTTTGATTCGTGTCTTTCGGGACGACGACTCTCGCGCCGCGGGTGGCCGGAACCGGGGGGTGCTGCGAAATTCGAGCACCCCATCGGTTTTAATACCAGCGACACCCCCGTGAGTGTGCGCGAAGCGGGACGGACTGTGGCGGCGCCCTAGATGCGAGCTATGCCAATCCAGTATGATTTTGCTCAACTCCTAACTGACCAGGCCGAGCCTGCAATGAATGAAATACGGCAATTAAAATGTAGTTAAGAAGTTCTTAAATCACATGGTTTTGTATTGAAATGGCAAGACATCTAATTTCTGAAATTTCGAAAAATCTTCCATTGCGTCGGATAGATCGGTCGAATTCTTGTAATTTACGGTGCTGCAAAAATGCACATATTGGTCGATCCGGGGGATTCAGGTATGAGTGTCAGGCCAAGACAAGGGACTGAACATCACCTGTGGGGGCACCCTGTAGAGCGTAAGTGTTTCCGGCGTGTACAGCCGGGCGTAACGAGGGACAGGCCCGCGAAGGGAACCGAGCGGGGGTGCATGTGAAGGCTCAGGTCTGACATCCGAAGAAGGCGGTGAAGGTGGTCGGGGGGCTGTCAACTTCACCGCTTGTCTTCGAAGGGGTGTGGGTGGGTCCTAAAGGACGTGAACGGCGGCGCATTTGCGCCGCTGTTCCGCTTTTGGCGGCCGTCGATCGCGGACGCCGCGATGCCCAGAAATGGCTGGTCGGCGGCGTCCCGGGCCGGACCGGCGTTAACCTTTCGTAAACCAAGTCGGCGCAGCTTTTTCGACGCGGTGTTTTCCGCCCGACCAGCTTGGGGCTGGCATTGTTGTCGGGCGGAGGACACCGGTCCGCGGTCGGCCACACCGGCCCGCAACAGGGGGATGACCGGCGTGTCGCCACGCATTTCGTCGGTAATGGGGCCGGTTCGCTGGCCCGCTGCCCTGCTGGTGGTACTGCTCACCCTTCAGGCACCGGCCTCTGCGCTGACCCTGGGTTTTGACGGCGTCGGCAACGATATCACCTCGATCTACGCCGAGAAGGGGTTCCTGCTGACCATCGAAGGCGGCAACAACCCGCATTTTGGCGACGAGAACCCGATGACCGGCGTCGCCGACTGGCACAATGGTGGCGCCAATGCCGACCCGGCGCTGGTGACACTGGCGCGGCGCAATGGCCAGCCGTTCAGCCTGGTGGGATTCGATGTCCTGTCCGGCCTCTTGCGGGTCGGGGGGCTTGGCGATTTCGCGCCCGGCCGTCACGGCGTGGATCAGCACGGCGTGACCGCCATCCTGCTGCAGGCGGTGACACTCTATCGCGACGACGGCAGCCGGCGCTTCAACGGCGTGATCATCGACAATGTCGAGGTCTTGCCGGGGCGACGGCTGGGCGTGGTGCCGCTACCCGGCAGCAGCGGCATGTTGACGCTGGGGCTTGCTTTGCTCGCAGGTTTGCGCTGCATTGCAGAACAAATATCGCGGCAGGGGTTGAAAGCTCGCTGCGCCGCAGCATAACCTTGGGTTGAAGCAACGGATCAACGGAAGGCTTCCCGAATGATTCACTATCGCTACGACGTGACCCGGTTCTTTCCGCAAAGATCCGAGTCGCTGCTCCACTACTGGGTTTCATTTTCGCCCGCGGCGCCGCTCTTCGGCGTGAAATGGCGGTTCGCGCCCGACGACGACTATGTCGAGGTCGACGAGGAGGTGGATGAGGCACCGGCGCCGAAGACCGCGCCGGTGGTGATGACCACGCCCAAGCCGACCTTCAAGCCGGCGCCCAGGTCCGCGCCGACGCCTGAGGTGGTTGCACCGGCGCCGCCGCCGGCCGAGGCGACGCCCGAGCCCGCTGCCGTGGCCAAGCCGGCGCCGAAGCCCGAGCCGGCACCGGTGCCCGACGATCTGACCCAGATCAAGGGGATCGGCCCGAAGATCGCCGCCGCGCTCAGCGACGCCGGACTGGTCAGCTTTGCCCAGATCGCGGCAATCGCCGAAGACGAGATCACGCCCCTGGAGGAGCGGATCGGCGCCATTCCGGGCCGCATCCTGCGCGACGACTGGCGAGGCCAGGCGCGGGCGCTGCTGCACTGAACACCGGACAGGTTGCCGGGGACCGACGAGGCGCCCCGGTGAGCGCCATCAAGAAAGGCCGCCGCCCCGAAACGGGCGGCGGCCTTTTTCCATGTGACGCGGGTCAGCTCGGGATTTCCGCGGTGATCCCCTCGACGAAGAAGTTGAGCCCGGCCAGCGTGCCGTCATCGGCCACCTCGCCCTCGGCCAGCCAGGCCGAGCCGTCCTGCTTGTTCAGGGGGCCGGTGAACGGGTGGTAGCTGTGGTCGGCGATGGCGGCGGCAAGTGCCTCGGCTTCGGCCTTGACCTCGGCCGGCACCGCATCGGTGATCTCGCCGATCTTCACCTCGCCGTCACCGATGCCGCCCCAGGTGTGCTCGGACTCCCAGCTGCCGTCCATCAGCTTCTGGATGCGGTCGATATAGTACGGCCCCCAGTTGTCGATGATCGCCGAGACCCGCGGGCTGGGCTTGTATTCGGCCATGTCCGAGGCCTGGCCGAAGCCGATCACGTTGCCGGCCTTCTGCGCCTCGGCCAGGGGCGCGGTGGAATCGGTGTGCGACAGGATCACGTCCACGCCCTGCTCGATCATCGCCTTGGCGGCGTCGGCCTCCTTGGCGGGGTCGAACCAGGTGTAGGCCCAGATCACCACGATCTCGACATCGGGGTTGACCTTGCGGGCATGGATGAAGCTGGAGTTGATGCCCTGGATCACCTCGGGGATCGGGAAGGACGCGATATAGCCGATCTTGTTGGACTGGGTCATGCGGCCGGCGATGGTACCCATCACCGCGCGGCCCTCGTAGAAGCGGGCGTCGTAGGTGGCCACGTTGGGATGGTCGCGGCGAAAGCCGGTGGCATGCTCGAACTTCACGTTCGGGAACTTGCCGGCGACGTTGTTGGTGGCGTCCATGTAGCCGAACGACGTGGTGAAGATGATGTTGGCGCCCGAAAGCGCCATCTGGGTGAGGGTACGCTCGGCATCGGCGCCTTCGGGCACGCTTTCCTGATAGATGGTCTCGACGGCGTCGCCGAAATGCTCGTTGACCGCCAGCCGGCCCTGCTCGTGCTGGAAGCTCCAGCCGCCATCGCCGATCGGCCCGACATAAATGAAGCCGGCCTTGACGTGGTCCATCTGCGCCGCGGCCCGGCGGCCGCCCAGCCCCAGCGCCGCGAGACTGGCGGAGGTCAGGATCAGCGTGCGTCTGTTGAGGTTCATAGTCGTCTCCCTGTCTGGCCGGGCAATCCTGCCCGGGATTGTGGATGCCTCAGCTCGAGGCGTGGAACGGGCGGCCGAGCGCCGCGGGCGCGTTCAGCGCCGCGCGGCCGCGATTGGCCGACATGATGACCAGCATGACGATGGTGATGAGGTAGGGCGACATCGACAGGAGTTCGACCGGCACCTTGACGTTGGCTGCCTGCAGGTTCAGCTGCAGAACCGCCATGCCGCCGAAGAGATAGGCGCCGAACAGCGCCCGCCACGGCTTCCACGAGGCGAAGACGACGATGGCGAGCGCGATCCAGCCGGCGCCGGCGGTGATTCCCTCGGTCCATTGCGGCACCCGCACCAGGCTGATGTAGGCGCCGCCCAGGCCTGCGCAGGCACCGCCGAAGGCGATGGCCGCCAGGCGGATGGCAATCACCCGGTAGCCGAGCGCATGGGCGCTGTCGTGGTTCTCGCCCACCGCGCGCAGGATCAGCCCGGCGCGGGTATAGCGCAGGAAGGCCCAGACAGCGGCCACCAGGATCAGGCTGAGATAGACGATCGGATCGTGGCGGAAGAGGATCGGGCCGATCACCGGGATGTCGGAAAGAAGCGGGATCGGCATGCGGCCGAGAACGGCCACCTTCACCCCCTGATAGCTCTGCCCGATCAGCGCCGACAGACCGAGGCCGAACAGCGTCAGTGCCAGCCCCGTCGCCACCTGGTTGGAATGCAGATACTGGGTCAGCACCCCGAACAGCATCGACACCACGGCCCCGGTGATCGCGGCCATGACGAAGCCGAGGACCGGCGAGCCGGTCTCGATGCCGGTGGCGAAGCCGGCGATGGCGCCCATGATCATCATCCCCTCGACGCCGAGGTTGAGGACGCCCGATTTTTCCACCACCAGCTCGCCGATGGCCGCCAGCACGATGGGCGTCGCCGCCACCATCAGCGAGGCGGCGAGCAGGATCGGGTTGATGGCGAGCCCTTCCATCATGCCGCCGCCTTGCTTCCCAAGCGGACGCGATAGCCCGCCAGCACGTCGGTGCCGAGCAGGAAGAAAAGAAGCATCCCCTGGAACGCCTGGATCGCCGCCGATGGCAGGCCGAGGCTGAACTGGGCGATCTCGCCGCCGATATAGGTAAGCGCCATCAAGAGCCCCGCCAGCAGGATGCCCGCCGGATGCAACCGGCCGAGGAACGCCACGATGATCGCGGTGAAGCCGTAGCCCGATGCGAAGTCGATGCTGATCTGGCCGGCCGGACCGGTGACCTCGAAAAGTCCGGCCAGCCCGGCCAGCGCGCCCGAGATCGCCATGCAGATGACGGTCATGGCACCGGGGTTGACCCCGGCAAAGCGCGCCGCCCGGGGCGCCTGCCCCGAAAGCGCGATGCGATAGCCGAAGATATGCCGGTTGAGCAGCAGATAGGCGGCGATCACCGCGACGAAGGCGGCGATCACGCCCCAGTGCATGCCGGTGCCGGCGATCAGCTCGGGGTTGGCCGAGGCCGGGTACTGGCTGAGATTGCGGCTGCCGGGAAAGCCGACCCGCTCGGGGTTGCGCAGCAGCCCCAGCGAGACCGAGGACAGGATCTGCTGCGCGACGTAGACGAGAAGCAGCGAAACCAGGATCTCGTTGGCGCTGAACTTGACCTTGAGAAGTGCCGGGATCATCGCCCAGGCCAGCCCGCCGAGCCCGCCGGCGATCACCATCAGCGGAAAGATGTACCAGCCCTCGGCCGGATAGAAGGCGAGGCCGACGCCGGCGCCGCAGATGGCGCCCATGATATACTGCCCCTCGGCGCCGATGTTCCAGATGCCGGCGCGAAAGCCGAAGGACAGGCCGATGGCGATCAGTATCAGCGGCCCCGCCTTCACCAGCAGTTGCGGGCGCGAATACGAGGAAAGCTGCGGATCGAACAGCGGATCCCAGAAGATGGTGCGGATGGCGATGAACGGGTTCTCGCCCAGGGCGAGGAACATCAGCCCGCCGGCGACCATGGTCAGCACCACCGCGATCAGCGGCGTCGTCGCGGCCAGCAGGGTGGAATGGGTCGCGCGAGGCTCCAGTCGGATCATGCCGCCTCTCCCTCGGGCTTCGCCTCGCCGCCGCCATGCACGCCGCCCATCATCAGGCCGATCTCCTCGACCGAGACGCTGCCGACATGGCGCGGCGGGCTCATCCGTCCCTCGGACATGACCGCAAAGCTGTCGGCCATCTCCATCAGCTCGTCGAGGTCCTGGCTGATGACCAGCACCGCGGCGCCCTTGTCGGCAAGACCGCGGATGGCGCCGCGGATCGCGGCGGCGGCCTGGGCATCGACGCCCCAGGTGGGCTGGTTGACGATCAGCACCTCGGGGCGCTGCAAGACCTCGCGGCCGATGACGAATTTCTGCAGGTTGCCGCCCGACAGGGCCCGCGCGGCGACATGGGTGCCGGGGGTGCGCACGTCGAAGCTGGCGATGATCTTCTCGGCGAAGCCGCGCATGGCCTTGCCGTCGATGAAGCCGTGGCGGGTCAGCCGCTGGCGCCCGGCAGCGGTCAGAAGCACGTTCTCGGCCAGGCTCATCTCGGGCGCAGCGGCATGGCCGAGCCGTTCCTCGGGCGCCGCCAGCAGGCCGCGGGCGCGGCGCTCGTTCGGCCCCAGCCGTCCGATCGGCTCGCCCTTCAGCAGGATCGCATCGGGGTTGGCCAGGGCCTCGCCCGACAGCGCCAGCATCAGCTCGTCCTGGCCGTTGCCGGCCACCCCCGCAACACCGAGGATCTCGCCGGCGCGCAGGTCGAGGGTGATCTGCTTCAGCGCCGTGCCGAAGGCGCCGATGGGCGGCAGCGACAGCGCCTTGAGCGCCAGGAGCGTGGCGCCGGGGGTGAAGTCGCGCGGCGCCGGGCGGGCCAGCTCGCGGCCGATCATCATCTCGGCCAGCTCGTGCGCGGTCTTCTCGGACGGGATGCAGTCGCCCACCACCTTGCCCGCCCTCAGCACCGTGGCGCGGTGGCAGAGGCCACGGATCTCTTCCAGCTTGTGGCTGATATAGAGGATCGCCACGCCCTCGGCCGACAGCCGGCGCAGGGTCTCGAACAGGATTGCCACCTCCTGCGGCGTCAGGACGCTGGTGGGCTCGTCCATGATCAGGATGCGCGGGTTCTGCAGCAGGCAGCGCACGATCTCGACCCGCTGGCGCTCGCCGACCGAAAGATCACCCACCAGCCGCGCCGGATCGAGCGGCAGGCCGTAGGCGGACGAGACCTCGCGGATGCGCTGGCTAAGCTCGCGCCGTGGCGGCGGATCCTCCATGCCCAGCGCGATGTTCTCGGCGACGCTCAGCGCCTCGAACAGCGAGAAGTGCTGGAACACCATGGCGACGCCGGAGCGGCGGGCGGCATGGGGGTTGGCGGGCGCATAGGGCTCGCCGCCAATGCTCATGCTGCCGCTATCTGGATGGACGAGGCCGTAGATGGTCTTGACCAGCGTCGACTTGCCGGCGCCGTTCTCGCCCAGAAGCGCGTGCACCTCGCCGCGACCTACGGTGAACGAGATGTCCTGATTGGCCCTGACGCCCGGATAGGACTTGCTGATCCCCGAAACCGCCAGGACAGTATCCGTCACGCGCTTGCTCCGACCCTGCCGCCAGATGCGGCACCCGCCCGAAACTGCCCGCTCAGAAGGCTGTGGGCAAGGCCGATCGCGATGGCCTTGGGCTCCTTGCCCAATTGCCGGTCACCAATCGGGCAGATCAGGCGCTCGATGCTGGCGGCCGGGTGGCCAAGTTCGGCAAGGCGCTTGGCGAAGCGGGCGCGCTTGGTGGCCGAACCGATCAGCCCCAGAACGCCGAAGCTGCGGGACAGCACCCGGTGGCAGACCTCGAGGTCGAGGGCGTGGGAATAGGTCATCACCAGGTGGATGGCGTCCGCCGGGGCCAGGGCGACGGCGTCGGCCGGGTTGGCGGCGACCAGCATGGCGGCGCCGGTGACCGGGTCGGGAAAGCGCGCGCGGTCGTCGTCGATCCAGGTGACGGCAAAGGGCAGCCCGTCGAGCACCTGGACCACGGCGCGGCCCACATGCCCGGCGCCGTAGAGGAAAAGCGGCCGGGCCGTGGTGCCCACCGCCTCGACCAGCCAGCCGTCTGCGCGGGCAGGCAGGGCCGGGTCGCGGCCGGAGCGGACGGCGGCGAGGATGCGGCTGACGGCCAGCGGCAGCTCGGTGGCGCCGCCGCTGGTCACCGGGCGGGCAAAGGGCTGGTCCTCGGGGATGGCGGCGAGCTCGTCCGGGCCGATGACCTCGATCAGCAGCGTTGCGTGGCCGCCGCAGCACTGGCCCAGCGCCGGCCCCAGCGGCAGCTTCAGCTCCTGGCGCAGGAAGATGCCGTCGCGGGCAAGAAGCGCCCGGGCCGCCTTCGCCGCCTCCCATTCCAGCGCGCCGCCGCCGATGGTGCCCGACTGGCCGCCCGAGCCGCCCTGATCCCAGACCAGCATGGATGTCCCGGCGCCGCGCGGCGTCGAGCCGTCGGCGGCGATCACCACCACGCGGGCGACGCGGCCATGGGCAGCCACCGCCTCGGCCAGCGCGCTGCGGTCGAGGCTCATGGCGCGGGATCCCCCGGCGCGGTCATCGGGCGGGTCACCATGGCTGACCCCTCAGCCGGTCGATGGCGCGCAGCACCCGCTCGGGCGTCGCCGGCGCGTCGAGCGCCGGATAGTCCGCGCCGCAGGAGGCGACGGCATCCGACAGCGCCAGAAAGGCCGAGACGCCCAGCATCAGCGGCGGCTCGCCCACCGCCTTGGAGCGATAGATCGTCTCCTCGCGGTTCTCGCCATCCCAGAGCGCGACGTTGAATTCCAGCGGCCGGTCGCCGCAGGCGGGGATCTTGTAGGTCGACGGCGCGTGGGTTAGAAGGCGGCCGGCATCGTCCCAGACCAGCTCCTCGGTGGTCAGCCAGCCGGCACCCTGGACATAGCCGCCCTCGATCTGGCCGATGTCGATGGCCGGGTTCAGGCTGCGGCCGCAATCGTGCAGGATGTCGGCGCGCAGGATGCGGTACTCGCCGCTGAGGGTGTCCACGGCCACCTCGGTCACCGCCGCGCCATAGGCGAAGTAGAAGAACGGCCGGCCGCGGCCACGCAGGCGGTCCCAGTCCACCTTCGGCGTCGCGTAAAAGCCGGTCGCCGACAGCGGCACCCGGTTCTGATGGCAGAGGGTCGCCAGCTCGGCGAAAGGCACGGCCTCGGACCCGACATGGACCATGCCGCCCTCGAAGCGGATCGCGGCGGGGTCGGCCTGCCAGTGGCGGGCGGCGAAATCGGCCATGCGGCCCCGGATGGTGTCGCAGGCGGCCTGCGTCGCCATGCCGTTGAGGTCGGACCCCGAGGAGGCCGCCGTCGCCGAGGTGTTGGGCACCTTGTGGGTGTCGGTGGCGGTGATGCGGATCGCCTCGACCGGCAGGCCGAAACGCGAGGCGGCGACCTGGGCCACCTTCTGGAACAGGCCCTGGCCCATCTCGGTGCCGCCGTGGTTCAGATGCACCGAGCCGTCGGTATAGACATGCACCAGCGCGCCGGCCTGGTTGAGGTGGGTCAGCGTGAACGAGATGCCGAACTTGACCGGCGTCAACGCGATCCCCTTGCGGATCAAGGGGTTGCCGGCGTTGTGGGCGCGCACCGCCTCGCGTCGGGCGGCATAGTCGGAGCTTCCGGCCAGCCGCGCGATCAGTTCTGGCGCGATATTGTCCTCGACCGTCATGTGATAGGGGGTCTGAAGCCCCGTCGCCGGTCCGTAGAGATTGGCTTGCCGCACGGTCAGCGGATCGAGGCCCAGATGGTGGGCGATGTGGTCCATCACCCGCTCGATCCCCAGCAGCCCCTGCGGGCCGCCGAAGCCGCGAAAGGCCGTGGCCGACTGGGTATTGGTCAGCAGGCGGCGCGAGACGATGCGCACATTCGGCAGGTGATAGGCGTTGTCGGCATGCAGCATCGCCCGGTCGGCCACCGCCAGCGACAGGTCCTGGCTCCAGCCGATGCGGGTGAACTGGTCGAAGGTTATGCCCCGGATGCGGCCGGCCGCGTCGAAGCCGACGCGATAATCGATGCGGAAATCGTGGCGCTTGCCGGTGACGACCATGTCGTCGTCGCGGTCATAGCGCATGCGCGCCGGACGGCCGGTGAGGTGCGCCACCACGGCGCAGGCGACGGCCAGATAGTTGCCCTGGCTCTCCTTGCCGCCAAAGCCGCCGCCCATGCGGCGCGTCTCCACCCGGACCGCCGCGGCCGGAACGTGGAGCGCATGCGCCACCTTGTGCTGGATCTCGCTGGGGTGCTGGGTCGAGGAAAAGACGGTAATGTCGCCGGCCTCGCCGGGCATGGCGGCGGCGACCTGGCCCTCGAGGTAGAAATGCTCCTGGCCGCCGATCTCGATCCGGCCTTCCAGCGCATGCGGCGCCGCCTCGATGGCCGGGTCCGGGTCGCCGTTCCGGTAGGTGACCGGCGGCTCCACGTCGGTGCTCGCGGCAAGCGCCGCGTCGATGGTCAGGATCGCCGGCCGGTCGCGGTACTCCACCCGGGCCTTGCGGGCCGCAACCCGTGCGGCACGGTGCGACGTGGCGGCGACGAGAAACACCGGCTGGCCGACATGGTGCACGCTGCCCTCGGCCAGCATCGGCTCGTGACGCGGCACCGGCGAGACATCGTTGGCGCCCGGCAGGTCGGCGGCCGCCAGCACCAGCACCACGCCGGGCGAGGCGCGGACCTCGGCAAGATCCAGCGAGACGATCTCGGCATGGGGCCTTTCGGACAGGCCGAAGGCCAGGTGCAGGGCGTTGGCGGGAAACGGCAGGTCGTCGGTGTAACGGGCCGAGCCGGCGACGTGCCGGGTGGCGGAATCGTGCGCAGTGGCGCTGTGCACGCTCATGCCGGCAGCCTTTGCGCCAGGTTGATGCGGGTGCCCTGATCCTCGTGCCAGGCGCGCAGCAGCATGTTCCGCGCGGCCTGCAGGCGATAGGCGGCGCTGGCGCGCATGTCGTCGATGGGCCGGAAATCCTCGGCGAAGGCTGGCAGCGCGGCGGTGACGGTCTCCAGCGTCCACGGCCGGCCGGTGATCGCCGCCTCCACCGCGCCGGCGCGTTTCGGTGTCGCCGCCATGCCGCCGAAGGCGATGCGGGCCGCGGCCACCGTCTCGCCGTCAAGGGAGACGTTGAAGCAGCCGCAGACTGCCGAGATGTCCTGGTCGAAGCGCTTGGACAGCTTGTAGCAGCGCAGGCGGTTCTCCTGCGCCGGGACGAAGAGGGATTCCACGAATTCGCCCGGCTGGCGATCCTGCCGGCCATAGCCGAGGAAGAAGTCCTCCAGCGGCAGGGTCCGCCGCGCCGATCCGCGCCTCAGCGTCAGCGTTGCCCCGAGCGCGATCAACGCCGGCGGGCCGTCGCCGATGGGCGAGCCATTGGCGATGTTGCCGCCGATGGTGGCGGCGTTCCTGACCTGGACCGAGCCGAAGCGGCGGATCAGCTCGGCGAAGGCGGGGTAGCGGCCGGCGACGAAGCCGCGAAGCCGGGCCAGCGTCACGCCGGCGCCGATGCGGATGCCGGTGTCATCGGCCTCGATGGCCTGCAAGGCCGTCAGCCCGCCGAGAAAGGCGACCGGGGCGAGGTCGCGCAGGCCCTTGGTGACCCAGAGACCGACGTCCGTCGCCCCGGCGACCAGCACCGCGTCGGGATTGGCTGCGTACCAGTCGGCGAAGGCGTCGAGGTCGGTGGGCCGTTCCGCCGTCGCCCCGGTTTCAAGCGCCGCCAGCCCCGGCACTTCGTCGGGCAGCCAGCCGGGCACGGCATCCGCCGCCGCGGCCTCGGCAGCGCGCACGATCGGCGCATAGCCGGTGCAGCGGCAGAGATTGCCGGCGAGCACGTCGTCATGGTCGCGTCGCCCGCCCCGGTGCGCGGCGTAAAGCGACATCACGATCCCCGGCGTGCAGAAGCCGCATTGCGAGCCATGGTGCTCGACCATCGCCGCCTGCACCGGGTGCAGCGTGCCGTCCGTCGCGGCGATGCCTTCGACAGTGGTCACCGACCTGCCGTCGAGCTGCGGCAGGAACAGGATGCAGGCGTTCAGCGCCCGGTGGACGAGCTGCCCGTCTTCGATCCCTGCCACCGTTACCGTGCAGGCGCCGCAATCGCCTTCGTTGCAGCCTTCCTTGGTGCCGGTCAGGCCGCGTTTCTCGCGCAGCCAGTCAAGCAGCGTGGTCGTCGGCGACGCGTCGGCCACCGTCTCGGGCCGCCCGTTCAGCAGGAAGCGGACAGCGCCCATCAGCTCCCCCGATAGGTGGAATAGCCGTAGGGCGAAAGCAGCAGCGGCACATGGTAGTGGGTGTCCTCGGCGATGCCGAAACGGATCGGCACGTGATCGAGGAACCGCGGATGCGGCAAATTCAGCCCGAGCGAATCGAAATAGGCGCCGGCCATGAACACCAGCTCGTATTCGCCGAGGCGGAAGCGGCCGCCCTCCAAAAGCGGCGCATCGCAACGCCCGTCGGCATTGGTCACCGCCGCGGCCACCTTCCGGCGGTCCAGTTCCAGCCGGTAGAGTTCAACATGCAGCCCTGCGGCCGGGCGGCCGCGCGCCGTGTCGAGGACATGCGTGGTGAGCTGTCCCAAACCAATTCACTCCGCGCTGTTTTGACCTTTTGGTCAGTCGAGCGCAAATCGCCCGCCTTGGCAAGTGGGCCGAGCCTCCGGACGGGCGGCAGTGTCTGCCGCCCGTGCTCTCACGCCCATCGGGCGGTCAGGGGAAGTTGCTCCAGTCGCCGTCGGAGCCGACCTCGCGCAGATAGGAGAGCAGCGCATCCTGATCGGGATACAGCCACCAATGGTCATATCCCAGCTCCGCCAGGCGATCGTACTTGTTGATGAATGTTTCCTCGGGAGGAGTCTCTGGCGGCGTTTCCGGTGGCGTCTCGGGCGGCGTTTCCGGTGGCGTCTCGGGCGGGGTCTCGGGTGGAATTTCCGGTGGTATCTCTGGCGGTATTTCCGGAGGTATCTCTGGTGGAGATTGCGGTGGCGAGTGGTCGTCTCTGGAGACGATCACAACTATGCCAAGCAGGATCAGGGCCGGCACCACCCAGTTGTTGTTGCTGGCGCCCATCGGCTCGGTGGGCTTCACCAGCACTTCGGATTCGACTGGCGCCTCATAGTAGACATTCCCGGCCATCGCCGGTTGCACCATGAGCGCGCCGACAAGCGTCGGAACGATGACCTGCTTCATGAAGTCGCCCCCGCATGAAAGGAAAGTCTGCATACAATAGCGGCAATGGGCCAAAAACGGAACAATTTGTGACGATATTGCAGCGCTTGTTACTCCCGTGACACTAGGTCATGCGGGCGGGCGGAATCCAGGCGCGAAACCCTGTGGCGGGTGGCCGGGCGAATGGCTAGGTTCGCTGCCATGAAGCCGCCCCGATTCATCCACCTCCGCCTGCACTCCGCCTATTCCCTGCTCGAGGGAGCGATCCAGCTCTCGCATCTGCCAGCGCTCTGCGCGTCCAACGCCATGCCCGCCGTGGCCGTGACCGACAGCGACAACATGTTCGGCGCGCTGGAATTCGCCGAAACCGCCGCCAAGGCCGGGGTCCAGCCGATCATCGGTTGCGCGCTGTCGCTGGCCTATGCCGCGCCCGAAAGGCCGGGCGATCCGCCGCCCGCACCGGCGCCGGTGGTGCTGCTGGCGCAGGACGAGACCGGCTATCGCAACCTGATGGCGCTGAGCACCGCGGCGCATCTGGAGCATGGCAGCGAGACCCAGGCGCATGTGCCGCTGGGGCTGCTGGTCGAGCGGGCCGAAGGGCTGATCTGCCTGACCGGTGGCGCCCGCGGGCCGCTGGGGCTGCTGCTGGGGCGGGGCGACGCCGGCGCCGCGCGCAGGCTGGCCGAGGAACTGGCCCGCGCCTTTCCGCAGCGCCTTTACGTGGAGATCGAGCGCCACCCCAATGGCGACGCGCAGCGCAGCCCGGCCGAGGCGGCGAGCGAACCCGGGCTGGTGGCGCTGGCCTACGATCTCGGCCTGCCGCTGGTCGCCACCAACGACGTGCACTTCGCCGACCGGGCCATGTACGACGCCCATGATGCGCTGATCTGCATCGCCGACGGCACCTATGTCGACCAGAAGCAGGCCCGGCGCCGGCTGACGCCCGAGCATTGCTTCAAGAGCCAGGACGAGATGGTGGCGCTGTTCGCCGACCTGCCCGAGGCGGTGGAGAACACGGTCGAGATCGCCCGGCGCTGTGCCTATCGGCCGACCAAGCGCAAGCCGATCCTGCCCAGGTTCGCCGAGAACGAGGTCGAGGAGTTGCGCCGGCAGGCCCGCGAGGGGCTGGCGGCGAGACTGAAGGCGATCCCCATGGCCGTCAGCCGCGAGGATTACGAGGCGCGGCTGGATTTCGAGCTCGGCGTCATCGAGGGGATGGGATTCCCGGGCTACTTCCTCATCGTCGCCGACTTCATCCAGTGGGCCAAGGCGCGCGGCATTCCGGTGGGTCCGGGGCGCGGCTCGGGCGCCGGCAGCCTGGTCGCCTATGCACTGACCATCACCGACCTCGACCCGATCCGCTACGGGCTGCTGTTCGAGCGCTTCCTGAACCCCGAGCGCGTGTCGATGCCGGATTTCGACATCGACTTCTGCATGGATCGCCGAGAGGAGGTGATCGCCTATGTGCAGGAACGCTACGGCCGCGACCGGGTGGCGCAGATCATCACCTTCGGCGCGCTGCTGTCCAAGGCGGCGGTGCGCGATGTCGGCCGGGTGCTGCAGATGCCTTATGGCCAGGTCGACCGGCTGGCCAAGCTGATCCCCTCGGAGGGCGTGAAGCCGGTTTCGGTCGAGAAGGCGCTGGCCGACGAGCCGCGCCTGCGCGAGGAGGCGCGGCGCGAGGAGGTGGTGGCGCGGATGCTCGACCACGCGCAGAAGCTGGAGGGGCTCTACCGCAACGCCTCGACCCACGCCGCCGGCGTGGTGATCGGCGACCGGCCGCTGGTCGAGCTGGTGCCGCTCTACAAGGACCCGCGCTCGGACATGCCGGCGACCCAGTTCAACATGAAATGGGTCGAGGCGGCGGGGCTGGTGAAGTTCGACTTCCTCGGCCTGAAGACCCTGACGGTGATCGAGAATGCGCTTGCGCTCTTGCGCCGGCGCGGGATCGACATCGACATCAGCGCCATCCCGCTCGACGACGAGAAGACCTATGCGCTCTACGCCCGGGCCGACACCGTGGCGGTGTTCCAGGTGGAAGGCCAGGGCATGAAGGACGCGCTGCGCCAGCTTCGCCCGACCTCCATCGAGGACATCGTGGCGCTGGTGGCGCTCTACCGTCCTGGCCCGATGGAAAACATCCCGAAATTCTGCCGGGTGAAGAACGGGCTGGAGGAGCGCCAGTCGATCCACCCGCTGATCGACCCGATCCTCGACGAGACCCAGGGCATCATCGTCTACCAGGAGCAGGTGATGGAGATCGCCCGGCGCATGGCCGGCTATTCGCTGGGCGGCGCCGACATGCTGCGCCGGGCCATGGGCAAGAAGATCAAGGAGGCGATGGACGCCGAGCGGCCGAAATTCCTCGACGGCGCGGCCGCGAACGGCGTCGGGCCGGCCAAGGCGGGCGAGGTCTTCGACCTTCTGGAGAAGTTCGCCAACTACGGCTTCAACAAGAGCCACGCCGCGGCCTATGCGGTGGTCAGCTACCAGACCGCGTGGCTGAAGGCGCATCATCCGGTGGAGTTCATGGCCGCGGTGATGAACTGCGACATCCACCTGACCGACAAGCTCGGCGGCTATGTCGAGGAGGCGCGCAAGCGGCTTGAGATCGAGGTGGCGCCGCCTTGCGTCAACCGCTCCGGCGCCGATTTCCAGGTCGAGGAGGGGCGCATCCTCTACGCCCTCGGGGCGCTGAAGAACGTCGGCGTCGAGGCCATGCGGCTGATCGAGAACGCAAGGCGCGAGGCCGGGCCCTTCAACTCGATCTTCGATTTCGCCCGCCGGGTTGATCTGCGGCGGGTGGGGAAACGCTCGATAGAAATGCTGGCGCGGTCGGGGGCGTTCGATGCCCTGGATCGCAACCGGCGGCGGCTGTTCGAGGCCGCCGACCAGCTGATCGCCTATTCGGCCGCCACCCATGACGACCGCGCCTCGGCGCAGGTGTCGCTGTTTGGCGATGCGGCGACCGAATTGCCGGCGCCGCGCCTGCCGGCACCCGAGGACTGGTCGGTGGCCGAGCGCCTGGCCGAGGAGCATCAGGCCACCGGGTTCTACCTGTCCGGGCATCCGCTCGACGACTACATGGGGCCGCTCAAACGCCGCAAGCCGCCGGTGCTGACCCTGGCCGAACTGGCCGAGACGGCGCGGCGCGGGCCGATGGCGGCGAAGATCGCCGCGGCGGTTGGCAGCGTGCAGCTTCGCAAGTCGGCGCGCGGTAACCGCTTCGCCTTCATCGGGGTCAGCGACCCGTCCGGGGCCGGCGAGGCGACGGTCTTCTCCGACACCCTGGATGCGGCGCGCGATCTGTTGTCGCCGGGCACCCTGGTGGTGCTGTCGGTCGAGGCCGAGATCGCCGGCGAGCAGCTGAAGATGCTGGTGCGAGCGGTGGAGCCGGTGGAGCTGGCCGTCGCCGCCGCGCCGCCGGCGGGTCTCAGGATCTTCGTCGAGGATGCCGGGGCCTTTGCCACCATCCGCAACGTGCTCGAGCAGGTCGAGACCCTGCCGCCGCTGGAACGCCGCCAGCGCGGCCCGGTCTCGATCGTGCCCATGGTGCCGGAGCTCGGCTGCGACGTTGAGGTGACCTTGCCGGGCGCGCATGCCGTCCCGCCCCGGGTCCGCGGCGCGCTGAAAAGCCTGCCGGGCGTGGTCACCGTCGAGGAAGTCTGAGCGTTCGGGAAAAACCGCCTGCCGCGCTCGGCTACCCGGTGCCGCGTTTCGGTACGATGGCCGGTGCCAGGAAGGCTTCGGCCTGGTCCGCCGGCACCGGCCGCGAGATGGCATAGCCCTGCAGCACGTCGCAGCCCAGTTCGGCCGCCATGTCGAGATGCGCCTCGCTTTCGGTGCCCTCGGCCACGACGCTGATGCCCAGGCGGTGCCCGATCTCGACGATCGAGCGCACAAGTTCGCGCTTGCCGTCGTCGAAGATGATCGGCCGGATCAGCTTGCGGTCGATCTTCAGGTGCCGCGGCTCGATGGTCAGAAGCCCCAGGATCGAGGCGTGACCGGAGCCGAAATCGTCGATGTCGATGGCGACGCCCATTTCCTTGAGCTGGTCGATGGACCAGCGGGTCACCTCGTCGCAATCGTCCACATAGACCGATTCGAGGATTTCCACCGCGATGCCGCCGATGGGCACGCCGCTGCTGGCGATGTCCTGTGCCAGTTCCGAGCCGCGCAACCGCTTGGCCGAGACGTTGACCGAGATGGGCGGCACGTCGAAGCCGGCCGCCGACCAGCGCCGGATGTCCCGGGCCACCTGCTCCAGCACCGACTTGTCGAGCCGGCCGATCAGGTTCAGCCGCTCGGCGATGGGCAGGAAGGCATCGGGGCCGATGATCCCGTCCTCGGGGTGGTTCCAGCGCACCAGCGCCTCCATCCCCGCCAGGCTGCGATCGGCGGCGGCAAGCTGCGGCTGGTAGTAGACGATCAGCTGGCCCGATTCGATGGCGTCACCCAGCTCGGTGGCCAGGCGCCGGGTGCGCGTCGCCTCGGCATGGGCGACGTGATCGTACATCGACCAGCGGTTGCGGCCGGCCTGTTTGGCCCGGTAGAGCGCGAAATCGGCCGACGATATCAGCCCCGCCAGCCCCTTGGTCTCGTCGCCGATGGCCAGGCCGATGCTGACGGTACAGCTGACAACCTTGTCGCCCACCTTCATCGGCTTGCGCACCCGCTCGACCACGCGGTCGGCAATGGTGCTGAGGAACAGCGCCGAGGGGCAGGGATCGACGATGACCAGGAACTCGTCACCGCCGAGGCGCAGCACATGGTCCTGCTTCCGGGTGCAGCCTTGCAGCACGGCGACCATCTTGCGCAGCACGCCGTCGCCGAAGTCGTGGCCGAAATTGTCGTTGATGAACTTGAAGTTGTCGAGGTCGACGAAAAGCACCGCGGTGGTGGTTCGCCGCCCGGGACCCTGGGCATCGGCATGGGCGATGATCTTGTCCAGCGCGTGCCGGTTTAGGGCGCCGGTCAGCGCGTCGTGATCGGCCTTGGTCAGGTCGAGATGGGCGCGCTTCTCGCTGCTGCTCCATTCCGTCAGCTGGTTGGTGTCGGTGCCCGCGGCGTCGGCCGGTGGTTGTGGCTGCGCCTGGGGCTGCGGCATTGCCGCGCCCGGCGCCACCGGCGAGCGCCGCAACGGCACGCCGGCGAACTCGTCCACCTCGGCGATGTAGAGGATCCAGTACTGCCGGCCCGAGCGGTCGTCGATGATCGGCACCCAGTGCTGCGACTGGACGTATTCGGAGCCGTCCTTGCGGTTGTTGGGGGTGACGACCTCGAAGGTCTCGCGCCGCATCAGTTTCTCGATGATCCGAAGATGCGTCTCGGCCGGCATGGCGGCGCCGGCCAGCACGTTGCCGCGGTTGCCGACGATCTCGCGCTGGGAATAGCCGGTCATGCGCCGGAAGGCGGGGTTGCACCACAGGATGCGCATGACCGCGCCGTCCGAAGGTTCAGCCTCGGCGATCAGGATGGCCTGCCGCGAATAGGCGGCGACCTTGCGCTTGATGTTTTCGACCGACATGACCTCGGACGGGATCGGAAACCGATCCGACACTAGGCATTTTTGAATTAATCCGACGTGTACCGCCCCCGGAAAGCGCCCACCGGCCCACCGGCTTGCCAGCTTCGGGGGATGCGTCTATCCCTCCGCGTGCGTTGACAATCGAGGGGTGCCGGATATGCCAGCCAGCGATGCCCAGATTCTGGTCTCGACCGAGTGGCTCGGTCAGCACCTGAATGCGCCGGACCTGCGCATCCTCGATGCAAGCTGGTACCTGCCGGGCGAGAACCGCGATGCCCGCGCCGAATACGAGGCGGCGCATATCCCCGGCGCCCGGTTCTTCGACATCGACGACATATCCGACCGCAACTCGGCGCTGCCGCACATGGCGCCGCCGGTGGAGATGTTCGTCAGCCGCATGCGCGCCATGGGCATCGGCGATGGCCACCGGGTGGTGGTCTATGACGGCGCCGGGCTGTTCTCGGCCGCGCGCGTCTGGTGGCTGTTCAGGCATTTCGGCAAGACCGACGTGGCGGTGCTCGACGGCGGACTGCCGAAATGGACGGCCGAGGGGCGGCCGGTCGAGGACGAGCCGCCGGTGCTGCGCGACCGCCACTTCACCGCCCGGCGCGATGCCAGCCTGGTGCGCGACGTGACCCAGGTGGCAGCGGCGGCGAAGCTCGGCAGTGCCCAGATCGTCGACGCCCGCAGCCCCGAGCGGTTCCGCGGCGAGGCGGCAGAGCCGCGGCCGGGTCTGCGCAGCGGGCATATCCCGGGATCGCGGAACGTGCATTACCGGGCGCTCCTGAACGACGACGGCACGCTCAAGGACGAGGCGACGCTCAGGGGCGTCTTTGCCGATGCCGGCGTCGATCTCGACAAGCCGGCGATCACCTCCTGCGGGTCCGGGGTCACCGCGGCGATCGTCAACCTGGCGCTGGAGCGGGTCGGCCATCGCAGCCATTCGCTCTACGACGGGTCCTGGGCCGAATGGGGCATGTATGCCGACCTCAAGGCGGAGACGGGCCCGTGAGCAAGTTCCGCGCCGGGGCAGAAGTCGCCTACACCGTGACCTGGCTGGCCATGGAGGAGCGGCCGGGTTATCCGCGGCCGCCGGTGCCGACGGGCGAGCACGTCGCGCTGCTGGCGGCCAAGAACCCGCCGGCCTGGTATTTTCTGGCGCTCTACGACGCGGTCGGGGCGGATTATGAATGGACCGACTGGCATCACCGCCCGCTGGCGGAACTGGAAGCCTTCATCGGTGACCCCAGGGTGACCCTCTACACGCTCTTTCGCGACGGCTGGCCGGCCGGGTTCTTCGTCCACGACGTGCGCGAGGCGGGGACCTGCGATCTGGCCTATTTCGGGCTGGTGCCGCAGGCGATGGGTCACGGGCTCGGCAGCTACCTGCTGCGCACTGCCGTTCACATGGGCTGGGACTTGCCGGGGATCGCCCGCATGACGGTCAACACCAACACCCTGGACCACCCGCAGGCGCTGGGGCTCTACCAGCGCGGCGGTTTCGTCGTCACCCGCAGAAGCGAGCACAAGCGGGTGGTCGCCGGGGCAGCGCCGGGGGCCCGGCAGGGGAAGTGAGCGGCGCTCAGCGCGTCGTCCGCAAGAGGCACATTGCCGCCAGGCGCGCCGCCCGGCCCTGACCCGGCCGGGATGCGCAAGGATGGCCGCAGGGTTCCCGCCAGGGTCGCGATTCCGCCACGGATCACCGTCGCCGTGGCGAGAACGAACGACCCTGCTGCGCCGCTCCCACCGTCTTTCCGCCAGACTCGTTGCAACCCCGCCGATCGGCAGCGGTTGCGGGTTTGTCGCGCAGGCGCTAGGTCTGACCCGCACGCGATGAGGGAGTATCGCCATGCTCGAAACCCTGACCCCGCAACCCCCCGACAAGATCATCGAGATGATGGGTCTGTTCCGCGCCGATACACGGGCGGAAAAGCTCGATCTCGGCGTCGGCGTCTACAAGGACGGTGACGGCAGGACGCCGGTGATGCGGGCGGTCAAGGCGGCCGAGAAGCGGCTGCTGGAGACCCAGGATTCCAAGTCCTATGTCGGGCTTCTGGGCGATCTCGGCTTTGTCGATGCGATGCGCGATCTGGTACTGGCTGGCGCGGTGCCGAACGACCGGATCGTGGGCGCTCAGGCGCCCGGCGGCACCGGGGCGATCCACCAGCTTCTGGAACTGGTCCGCATGGCCCGGCCCGAGGCCACGGTCTGGTATTCCGATCCGACCTGGCCGAACCATCCGGCCATCGTCCGCCATGTCGGGCTGAAGGGTGCCACCTACCGCTACTTCGACACCGACACCCGCGGCGTGGCGACCGCGGCGTTGCTCGAAGACCTGGGCAAGGTCGCCAGGGGCGACGTGGTGATCCTGCACGGCTGCTGTCACAACCCGACCGGCGCCAATCTCGATGCCGCCGAATGGCGACAGGTGACGGCGCTCCTGAACGAAAGGGGCGCGGTGCCGTTCATCGACATCGCCTATCAGGGTTTCGGCGACGGGCTCGACGATGACGCGGCGGCGGTGCGCGAGATGGCCGGCCAGGTGCCCGAGATGCTGCTGGCGGCCAGCTGCTCGAAGAATTTCGGCCTCTACCGCGACCGGGTCGGCGTGGCGCTGGTCATCAGCGGCGACGTCAAGACCGCCGAGCTGGCCAAGGGCGCGCTGGCCTCGCTCAACCGGCTGAATTTCTCGTTTCCGCCGGATCACGGCGCCAAGGTGGTAGAGATCATCCTGAGCGACCCGGCGCTGAGGGCCGACTGGCAGGCCGAGCTCGAGGAAATGCGGCTGCGGATGCTGTCGCTGCGCGCGCAACTGGCCGATGCGCTGAGGCGCGAAACCAATTCCGACACCTTCGACTTCGTCAAGCATCACCGCGGCATGTTCTCGCGGCTCGGGTTGCCCGGCGAGCAGGTGCTGAAGCTGCGCAGCGAGGCCGCGATCTACATGGTCGGCGACAGCCGGGTGAACGTGGCCGGGCTGCCCGAGAAAGGCATGGAGGCGCTGGCCAAGGCAATCGTCGCCACGGCAGGCGGAGGCTGGCCGTGGCGATTCCGGTTATCGGTGCCGAGATCGAGCCGCGGCTCGACTGGCTGGCGCTGGTGGCGGCACTGGAGGACGGCCATCGCGGGCCCGAACCGGTGGTCGGCGACCAGTTCCTGCGCCGCGGCGGCGATACGCTCCTGTCGCGGGCGGCCTGGATCGACGGGCAGGGCATCGCGGTCAAGTCGGTCAGCGTGCTGCCCGGCAACCCGGCCCGGGGCCTGCCGTCGGTGCATGGCGCGCTGGTGCTGTTCGAGGACACCACCGGCCAGGTCGAGGCGGTGATCGACAGCGCCCTGGTGACCAAGTGGAAGACCGCCGCGGACAGCCTCCTGGGGGCGCGGCTGCTGGCCAGGCCGGACGCGCGGCGGCTGCTGATCGTCGGCGCCGGCTCGGTGGCGCGGTCGCTGACCGAGGCCTATCGCGCGCTGTACCCCGGGATCGGCATCGCCATCTGGAACCGCAACCCCGAAGGTGCCAAGGCGCTGGCGGCCGAGACCGGCGCCGAGGCGGTGACCGACCTGCCTGGCGCGGTGGCCGAGGCGGACATCGTCAGCACCGCGACGATGAGCGCGACCCCGGTCATCAGCGGCGAATGGCTGCGGCCGGGCCAGCATCTCGACCTGATCGGCGCCTTCACCGCCGATATGCGCGAGGCCGACGACACCGCCATCACCGCGGGGCGGCTTTTCGTCGATGCCTATGCCACGACGCTGGATCATATCGGCGAGCTGATGGACCCGCTGGCCCGGGGGGTGATCGCGCGCGCCGATGTCCTGGGCGAGCTGCGCGACCTGGTGGCCGGCGCGCCGGGACGCACCGCGCCCGGGGACATCACCATCTTCAAGAACGGTGGCGGTGCCCATCTCGACCTGATGACCGGCCGCTATATCCTGGCGGCCTGGCGCCAGGCCGGCTGAACATCCCGGCGATTGCGCGGGCCTGCCGCGCCCCTTAAGAATTCCTGAGCAACGGAACGGAACCTGCCCATGCGCATCGGCTTCGACTATGGCGGCACCAAGATCGCGGGGATCGCGCTCGACGAGGATGGTCACGAACTGGCCAAGGGCCGGGTGCCGACGCCGCGCCACGACTACGAAGGCGGCATCGCCGCGATCAAGGGACTGATGCAAAAGCTCGAGGCCGAAGCGGGCGAGCAATGCGACACGGTGGGCATCGGCGTGCCCGGCTCGGTGGACCGCAACAGCGGCCGGGTGACCTTGGGCAATTCGGTGTGGCTGCACGGCCACGACCTGAGGGGCGATCTGTCCAGGGCGCTCGACCGGCCGGTCAGGATCGCCAACGACGCCAACTGCTTTGCCCTCAGCGAGGCGGTGGACGGCGGCGGCGCCGGTCTGTCGGTGGTCTTCGGCATCATCCTCGGCACCGGGGTCGGCGGCGGCATCGTTGTCGACGGACGGCTGATCGAGGGGGTGAACGCCATCGGCGGCGAGTGGGGCCATATCCCGCTGCCCTCGCCCCGGGACGACGAGCGGCCGGGGCCGCTGTGCAGTTGCGGCGTTGCCGGCCATTGCGAGGCCTGGCTGTCGGGGCCGAGCCTTGCCGCCGACCATGCCCGGGTGAACGGGCTGGGGGCGGACGCGCCGGCGGCGCCGGCGGTGATCGCGGCGGCGGAGCAGGGCGATGCGGCGGCCACGGCGACGCTGGAACGCTTCGAGGACCGGCTGGCACGGGCGCTGGCCAGCGTGGTCAACGTGCTCGACCCCGACGTGATCGTCGTCGGCGGCGGGCTGTCGAACGTCGCCCGCTTCTACCAGACGGTTCCGCCGCTGATGAAGCCGCACATCTTCGGCGACAAGTTCAACACCCGGCTGGTGCAGAACCGGCACGGCGATTCCTCGGGTGTGCGCGGCGCCGCCTGGTTGTAGCGCGCCTGCCCCCCTGGGTGACCCTGAACCGGCCCCCCGGAAACCGCCCGATCACTCCGCTGCGCGCGAGCCTGCCGCGGCTGCCGGCAGGGTCAGGCGGAACACCGCCCCCCGATCGGAAGGCTGGATGGTCAGGTCGCCATCCATGTTGCGCATGATCTCGCGGCTGATCGGCAGCCCAAGCCCGGCGCTGCCGGCCTGGGTCGCCTCGTCGAGACGGCCGAACTTCTCGAAGGCGCGCTCGTGATCGGCACTGCCGATGCCGGGGCCGTTGTCGCTGACGTCGAGCCATACCCTGCCGCCCACCTGGCCCGCCTCGATGCGGATCGCCGGATGCGCGGCCTTGCCGTATTTCACCGCGTTCGAGATCAGGTTGATCAGCACCTGCGCCAGCCGGTCGTGATCGGCGACGACCACAGCGTTCATGCCCTGTTGCTCGACCGTCAGGCTGACACCGGCGGCGGTGCGCAGGCCCTCGGTGCTGCTGGCGGCGGTGCCCACCACGTCGCCGATCCGCACCGGCCGCAGGCGCCATTGCACCCGGCCCGATTCCAGCACCGACAAGTCGAGGATCTCGTCCAGAAGCCGCGTCAGCCGCTGGCTTTCGTCGTGGATGATGCCGACGAAGCGCGTGCGGTCCTCGGCCGGCAGGCCCTCGGTATCGCGCAGGATCTCGGCGAACGAGCGGATCGAGGTCATCGGCGTCCTGAGCTCGTGGCTGACCTGGCTGAGGAAGGCGTCCTTCTGCTCGCCCAGCTTCATCAGCCGGATATTGGCCTCGCGGAGCTGCGCTGCGGTGTCGGAAAGCTCCCGCGACTGCCGTTCCAGCGTCTGCGAGTACTCGACGATCTGCGCCGTCTCGTCGGCCATGCGGATCAGCTCGTCCACCGAGACGCTGCCCGAGCCGGTGATCTGGCTGACCAGCGCATGGGCCGAGGCGGCGCCCACCGAGCCGGTCAGCCGCCGCTCGACCCGGGCGATGAACTCCTCGGTGGCGTCGGGCAGGCCCAGGGTCTTGCCCTGGTCCCGCGCCGCCTCGGCGAACAACCGGTGCGACTCCTCGGTGCCGAGGATGCGCTGGGCCAGGGTATAGAGGTCCTCTGACGTCGCCGAGCGCTGGATCACCGTGTTGCGGCCCGGCTCGGCCAGCCGGAATACGTCCACGAACTGGCTGGTCTGGATGCGCTCCAGCACCCCTGGCGTGGTCATCAGAGATACCGCCACCAGAAGCCCGGCATTCAGCACCATCGAGAAGAAGACCGTGTGCACCAGCGGGTCCATGCCGGTCATCCCGAACAGGGCCTGCGGGCGCAGCCAGGCGATCCCGGCGGGGCCGTCGCGGATCGTTGCCTCGCCAAGCAGGAAGGCGCCCTCGAAGCTCGGCAGGAACAGCGTGTAGAGCCACACCGCAAAGCCGGCGAGGATCCCGGCCAGCGCGCCCTTGCCGGTGGCGCCGCGCCAGAACAGCCCCGCCATGATCGAGGGCAGAAGCTGCGCCACGCCGGCAAAGGCGATCAGCCCGATGGCCGCCAGCGCCGCCGTCTCGCCGGTCAGCAGCAGGTAGACATAGCCCAGGCCCAGCACCAGCACGATGGCGATGCGGCGGCTGGCAAGGACCGCGCGCCTGACGTCGCCGCTGGTCTGCACCCGGCTGGCGGTCAGCCGCAGCCACACCGGCAGGGCGATGTGGTTCGAGATCATCGTCGACAGCGCGATGGCGGCGACGATCACCATCGAGGTCGAGGCCGAGAAGCCGCCGATGAAGGCGAAGAGCGCCAGCGTGCTTGCACCGTGCACCAGCGGCAGCGTCAGCACATAGAGGTCGGTATTGGATACCGGCGGCAGCAGCGCCCGGCCGGCCAGCGCAATCGGCAGCACGAAGAGCGAGATCAGGAACAGGTACAGCGGGAAGGCCCAGGCGGCGGTGGCCAGATGGCGCTCGTCGGCATTCTCCACCACCATGACCTGGAACATGCGCGGCAGGCAGACGATGGCGGCGGCCGACAGGAAGGTCAGGGTGACCCAGCGCGGCCCGAAGATGTTCTCGGCCATCAGTGCCGGCAGGTCGGCGGCCGCAAACACCGCCGGCGGGCCGTCGAACAGCACCCAGACCACGAAGACGCCCACCGCCAGCAGGGCAAGCAGCTTGACCACCGCCTCGACCGCGATCGCGGTGACGACGCCATGGTGCTGCTCGTTGGCATCGACGTTGCGAGTGCCGAACAGGATCGTGAACAGCGCCAGCCCGGCGGCGATCCAGAGCGCGGTCACGTTCGCGTCGGTGTTCGGTCCGCCCGGCTCGCTGGGGAAGGCGGCGAAGCTGAGCGTCAGCGACTTGAGCTGCAACGCGATATAGGGCGTGGTGCCGACAACGCTGAGCAGCGTGACCACGACGCCGATGGCCGGGCTCTTGCCATAGCGCGAGCTGAGCAGGTCGGCGACCGAGGTGATGCGCTGGGCATGGCCGATCCGGACCAGCTTGCGCAAGAGCCACCACCAGCACAGGAACATCAGCGACGGGCCGATATAGATGGTGGCGAATTCCAGCCCGCCACGAGCCGCGGTGCCGACGGCGCCGTAAAAGGTCCAGCCGGTGCAGTAGACCGACAGCGACAGGGTGTAGACCAGCGGCGTGCGGGTCCAGCCGCCGCGGCCGCTGCGGGCCCGCCGGTCGGCCCAGAACGCGATCAGGAACAGGAAGGCGGCGTAGCTGATGCTGACCAGCGCCAGGATGTTGCCGCTGGGCATGCGTCAGCCCGGCTCGTCGGCCCGGGTCAGGATGCGGGCCATGCGCATGGCGAACACGATCAGCCCCAGCCAGGCGGTGAAGACGAACACCACCGCCCGCGGCACGCCGAAAAGCCGCGCCGGACCGGCGGCGATGTCGAGCAGGGGCGAGCACAGCAGCAGAATGCCGAGGACAGCCAGCGCGATGGCGCTGTCGCGGCGCCGCTCGCGGCGATGGGCGCGCAGCGCCAGGTCGGACTGGGCGTCGCTCATGAGCTCTCGCCCACCGGTTCGGCAAGCTCCCTGACCGCCTGCATCAGCTCGGTGTTGGAGAACGGCTTGGTCATGAAGCGGGTGACGCCGATCGCCTCGGCCGTCTCGCGGTCGCGGGGCTGCCCGCGCGCGGTCAGCATCAGCACCGGCAGCGCCTCGTGCCCGCCCTGGCGCAAGTCGCGCAGGATGTCAAAGCCGCTTCGGTTCGGCAGCATCACATCAAGGATCAGCAGATCCGCGGCATCGGCCCGGACCCGCGCCACCGCCCGCCCGCCATCGTGTTCGATCGCCACCTGATAGCCGGCATGAGTAAGCAGGAATCGCAGGGTCTCGGCGATGTTGGGCTCGTCCTCGACAATCAACACCTTGCGCGGCACGCCAGTTTCCCCCATGGCGCCGGAGCGGTTTCCGGTCACGGCGGTCGCATGCCGCCTTGCCCCGAAGGGTAGGGCAAGCTTGGCCGCACTGTCACGCAGAATCGGGGCCCTACGCGGTCAGCGCCGGTTCACTCCGGCGATCGCAGGTGCTGCGGCTGCAGATGCGGCAGCTGGTGCCCACCGGCTCCGGCGGTTCCGGCGGCAGCGGGAAGGGGTTGTCGTCCTCGGCCACCATCAACATCGCCGCGGTCAGCCCCCCGGGGGTGCCAAAGGCCGGCCCGTTGTCGCGCAGCGTCACCGCCAGCGCCACGAAGGCGCCGCCATTGTCGTGGTCGATGCGGCGGACAATCGGCACGCCGGGCTGGCCGAGACTTGCGAACAGCGGCCAGCGCAGACAGGCATTGCCGTGGCGCGGCAGCGGAAAGCCGGGCAGCGGCTGGCGCACCAGCGGATAGCCCGAGGCGGCGGCGACGATCAGCCCGAAGGCGGGCGCCTCGATGCGCGGCCGGCGCAGCACCGCCAGGCGCCGGAACACCGCGTGCAGCGATTGCCCGAAGCGCTGCGCCAGCCGGGCCGGATCATAGGTCGCCTCGCGGGCCGCCGCCGCAAATTCGGCCAGCGGCATGGCGCGCGCGTCCTCGGCATAGCGGCGCAGGTGCTCCTCGGCCAGAGCGCGGGCGGTGCCGCCGGCCACAACCGGGTTGGCGGCCAGAATCCGCGCCAGCGCGGCCTCGGTGCCCGCCTGCGCCGTTCCGGGATCGGGCGCTGCGGCGGCGGCGTCGATGTCGTCGAAGACAAAGCCGCGATCCGCCAGGAACCCGTCAAGCGCCTCCTGCGGAGTGACCGGTCCTTCCTCGGGCGCGGCGGCGCGCGCCAGATAGGCCGCCAGCGCCTCGGCCACCTGCGACAGCCGCAGGCTGTCCTCGTGCAGGTTGCGATAGAAGCGCCGGCGCTGGTCGTGGCTGATGTCGGGCACCTGGTTGAGGATCGCGGCGGTCGAGCGGATCGAGGTGAGCGAGGACAACATCCCGTGCACGCTCTCCTGCAGGAACGGGTCGTGGGTCAGCCGGTCGCTGAGCGCCGCGATCACGGCCTGCTGGTCGCGGATGCGGCGCTCGCTGCGGGCCAGCATGCGGGCCCAGCCGGGGGCCTGGGCAAGAAGCTGTTCGGGCGGCAGGGCGGTATCGGCCAGGTCGGGCGCGGCGGCGGCGGCCTCGCGCAGCTCGGCCAGCAGCGCGGCGTCGGCGGCGCCGGAAAGCTGCGCCGGCGACACGGTCAGCGCCCGGGCGATGGCGCTCAGCACCCGCCCCCCCGCGGGCCGGCGGTCATGTTCGATCAGATTCAGATACGAGGCCGATATCCCGGCGGCGCTGGCCAGGGCCCGCTGCGACATATGCCGCCGGCGACGTTGTTCGCGAATGCGGGTTCCGGCATGTGCGGCGGACGCGGCCATGGACAAAGCCCCCGATAAACAGGCACTTGCTGCGCTGCAATGTGGATTTGTTTACTTTTTTGCATAGCAGCACGAGAACAAGTTTACAAAATTTTTCATACAAAGCAATCCGTTATTGAGAAATTAACAAAAGGGCCCAGAATGCTGGCCGTGGAAGACTTTGTTGCCACCACCTAGAAATGACTTGGGAGGAGCTTACCCATGAACTCGTCGAAACTGACACGTCGAGGTCTGCTCAGGACGGGCGCTGTGCTCGGCGGTGCCGGCCTCGCAATGCCGACGATCTTTACCAGCCGGGCGCGTGCCTTCACCAACGAACCCACCGGCTCGAACGTTGTGCTCGGTTTCAACGTGCCGCAGACCGGCCCCTATGCCGACGAGGGCATGGATGAGCTTCGGGCGCAGGAGCTTGCGGTCCAGCACCTGAACGGCGAAGGCGACGGCGGCTGCCTGAGCACGTTCTCGTCGAAGGTTCTCGATGGCACCGGCATCCTCGGCAAGAAGGTTGAGTTCGTCACCGGCGACACCCAGACCAAGTCGGATGCGGCCCGCGCCAGCGCCCAGTCGATGATCCAGAAGGACGGCGCGATCATGATCAACGGCGGCTCGTCCTCGGGCGTCGCCGTGGCCGTGCAGGGCCTCTGCCAGGAGGCGGGCGTGATCTTCATGGCCGGCCTGACCCACTCCAACGACACCACCGGCAAGGACAAGAAAGCGAACGGCTTCCGTCACTTCTTCAACGCCTACATGTCGGGCCGTGCGCTGGCGCCGGTGCTGCTCAACGCCTATGGCGCCGACCGCAAGGCCTATCACCTGACCGCCGACTACACCTGGGGCTGGACCCAGCAGGAATCGATCCAGGAGGCGACCGAGGAGATCGGCTGGCAGACCGTCAACAACGTGCTGACGCCGCTGGCCTCGACCGACTTCTCGTCCTACATCGCGCCGGTCCTGAACTCGGGCGCCGACGTGCTGATCCTGAACCACTACGGCGGCAACATGGTCAACTCGCTGACCCAGGCCGTGCAGTTCGGCCTCCGCGACAAGCAGGTGAACGGCAAGAACTTCGAGATCGTCGTGCCGCTTTATTCCGAGCTGATGGCCAAGGGCGCCGGCGAGAACATCAAGGGCGTCTACGGCTCGGCCAACTGGACCTGGACGCTGGGCGACGACGGCACCAAGGCCTTCGTGAAGTCCTTCGGCGAGAAGTACGGCTTCCCGCCGTCGAACGCGGCCCAGACCTGCTACGCCCAGGTGCTGCTCTACGCCGATGCGGTGCAGCGGGCAGGCTCGTTCGATCCCTGCGCCGTCGCCGAGGCGCTGGAGGGCTTCGAGTTCGACGGTCTCGGCAACGGCCCGACGCTGTATCGCGCCGCCGATCACCAGTGCTTCAAGGACGTCGTGGTTCTGAAGGGCAAGGAAAACCCCGAGAACGAATACGACACCCTCGAGGTCGTGGAAGTCACGCCGCGGGCGCAGGTGGAATACGCGCCCGATCACCCGATGTTCGCCGGCGGCGATCTCGGCGCCTGCAACCCCGGGGCCTGATCCCCGATCCGGGGTACGCGTCCAGCGTACCCCACCCACCCTCAGTCGCCGCGCCCCCCGACGGGGACGCGGTTCGATCCATAGCACCGAGTGGGGACCATGGACGCCTTTCTGCTGCAAATCCTGAACGGGCTCGACAAGGGCAGCGCCTATGCGCTGATCGCCCTCGGCCTGACGCTGATCTTCGGCACGCTCGGTGTGGTGAACTTCGCCCATGGCGCGCTGTTCATGATCGGCGCCTTCTGCGCGGTGACGCTGAACAAGATCTTCACCCTGTCCAAGATCACCATCGACCCCGAGAAGAAGGACTTCCTGGGCAATCCGATGCAGATCAAGACGCCCTATCTCGAGGCCTGGCTCGGGGATTTCGGCACCACCCTGATGGACTGGTCGGTGCCGCTGGCGATCCTGTTCTCGATCCCGATCATGATGGTCATTGGCTATGTCATGGAACGGGGCCTCATCAAGCACTTCTACAAGCGCCCCCATGCCGACCAGATCCTGGTCACCTTCGGCCTGGCCATCGTCGTGCAGGAGATCGTCAAGGCGTTCTACGGCGCCAACCCGATCCCGACGCCGGCGCCTGACATGCTGGTGGGCTCGTTCGATTTCGGCGCCCTGCTCGGCCTTGCCCCCGGCGCCGTCATCTACCCCTTGTGGCGCCTGGTCTACTTCTGCTTCGCCGCGGCGGTGATCGGCGGGGTCTTCGCCTTCCTCAACTACACCACCTTCGGCATGGTGGTCCGCGCTGGCATGGCCGACCGCGAGACGGTGGGGATCCTCGGCATCAACATCGATCGCCGCTTCACCTTCATGTTCGGCCTTGCCGCCTGCGTGGCCGGCGCCGCCGGCGTCATGTACACGCCCATCAACTCGCCCAACTACCACATGGGCATGGATTTCCTGGTGCTGAGCTTCGTTGTGGTCGTGGTCGGCGGCATGGGCTCTCTGCCCGGCGCCGTGGCCGCCGGCTTCCTGCTCGGCATCCTCGAAAGCTTCGCCTCGATGAACGAGGTCAAAAGCTTCTTCGAGGCCCTCTATCTGCCTTCGATCGACCAGATCATCATCTATCTGGTCGCCGTCATCATTCTGCTGACCCGCCCGCGCGGCCTGATGGGCCGCAAGGGCGTCATGGAGGACTGAGCCCATGACTGCCCGACCGGCAACCCGCGACACCGCCCTGCTGCTGATCGTGGCGATCACGGCACTCGCCGCGCCGCTGATCCTGGCCCCGCTCGGCGCCGGCTATCCCGACCTGATGCAGCGTTTCGCGATCTACGGCATCTTCGCGATCGGCTTCAACATCCTGTTCGGGCTGACCGGCTACCTCTCCTTCGGCCACGCGGCCTTCCTCGGCGTCGGTTCCTACACCGCGGTCTGGATGTTCAAGCTGCTGACCATGAACGTCATCCCGGCGATCATCCTGGCGATCATCATCTCGGGGCTGTTCGCGCTCCTGATCGGCTTCATCTCGCTGCGCCGCTCGGGCATCTACTTCTCGATCCTGACGCTGGCCTTCGCGCAGATGAGCTACAACCTTGCCTATTCGGTGCTGACGCCGCTGACCAACGGCGAGACCGGGCTGCAGCTCAGCCTCAAGGATGCCCGCATTCTCGACGGGCCGTCGATCGGCAGCCTGCCGGTGACCAACCTGTTCGGCCTGCCGATGAACCAGGTGTTCTGGAGCCCCAAGGTCTTCGGCTACACGCTGCAGTTCAGCTACGGCTACTATCTCTGCGCGATCCTGATGCTGATCGGCTTCTACATCGCGATGCGCATCTTCCGCTCGCCCTTCGGCATGATGCTGCGGGCGGTCAAGACCAACCAGAACCGGCTGCGCTATACCGGCGTCAACACCAAGCCCTACACGCTCGCCGCGTTCGTGATCTCGGGCATGTATGCCGGCCTCGCCGGCGGGCTGCTGGCGGCCATGGATCCGCTGGCGGGCGCCGAGCGGATGCAGTGGACGGCCTCGGGCGAAGTGGTTCTGATGACCATCCTCGGCGGCGCCGGCACGCTGCTCGGGCCGGTCCTCGGCGCCGGCTTCATCAAGTATTTCGAGAACATCTTCTCGAAGATCAACGACAACATGGTGCATGGCTGGTTCTCGTTCATGCCTGACTGGGCGTCCGACACGCTGACCCTGGTCATCAGCCCGTTTGTCGGCGACGGCTGGCACCTGACGCTCGGCGCGCTCTTCATGCTGGTGGTCATCTTCCTGCCCGGCGGCCTGGTCCAGGGTGGCCAGAAACTGTTCGGCTGGATCGGCGGCTATTTCGGCCGAAGCGGCGACGGCCAGCCTTCGGGCGCCAAAGCGGCCGCGGAATAGGAGGGGACGATGGGCATTCTCGAAGTCCAGAACGTCAACAAGCGCTTCGGCGGCCTGCAGGCGCTGAACAACGTCAACCTCGACGTGCAGGAAGGCTCGGTGCACGCCATCATCGGCCCCAACGGCGCCGGCAAGTCGACGCTGCTCAACTGCTTCGTCGGCCGGCTGCTGCCCGACACCGGCTCGGTGCTCTTCAACGGCCACAGCCTGATCGGGCGCAGCCCGCACGAGATCAACCAGCTCGGCGTCAGCCGGGTGTTCCAGACGCCGGAGATCTTCACCGACCTGTCGGTGCTCGAGAACGTCATGATCCCGTCCTTCGCTCACCGCGACGGTGCCTTCCGGCTGAACCCGTTCGCGCGCGTCGCGCAGGAATCGGAAATCCGCGATCACGCCGAGTCGGTGCTGCTGGATGTGGGCCTGCAGGACAAGCTCCACATGACCGCGGCGGTGATGTCGCGCGGTGACAAGCGGCGGCTGGAAATGGCGATGTGCCTGGCGCAGGACCCGAAGCTGCTGCTTCTGGACGAACCCACCGCCGGCATGAGCCGCGCCGACACCAACCGCACGATCGACCTTCTCAAGCATATCGGCGAGACCCGCGGCATCACCAAGGTGGTGATCGAGCACGACATGCACGTGGTCTTCAGTCTGGCCAAGCGGATCAGCGTCATGGCCCAGGGCACCGTGATCGTCGAGGACACGCCGGACAACATCAAGGGGCACCCGAAGGTGCGCGAAGCCTATCTCGGGGAGGCACAGGTCTGATGGACAGCATGTTGCAAGCGGCGGCCGAGGCGGCCGAACAGCACGTACCGGGCCACCAGCCGGCCTACTTCCAGGCCCACGAGCTGCAGGCCTACTACGGCGAGAGCTATATCGTTCAGGGGGTGAGCTTCGTCATCCACGAAGGCGAGATCCTGGCGCTCCTCGGCCGAAACGGCGCCGGAAAGACCTCGACGCTCAGGGCCATCGCCCGTGTCGCCTCGCCGGCGCTGGTGCATGGCGAGGTCTGGCTCGACCACCAGCCGGTGCATCTGATGAAGGCGCACCAGGCGGCGGCGGCGGGCATCCAGCTCGTCCCCGAGGATCGGCGCATCATCCCCGGGCTGACGGTCGAGGAAAACCTCAAGCTGGCGCAGATCGCGCCGCCCATCGGCTGGTCGATCGCGCGCCTCTACGAACTGTTCCCGCGCCTCGGCGAGCGCCGCGAGCAGGAGGCGGTGACCATGTCGGGCGGCGAGCAGCAGATGCTCGCCATCGCCCGCGCCCTGGCCCGCGACATCAAGCTCCTGCTCCTCGACGAGCCCTACGAGGGGCTGGCCCCGGTCATCGTGCAGGAGATCGAGCGCACCCTCATCGAGATCAAGAACCTGGGCATCACCACCATTATCGTCGAGCAGAACGCCATTGCCGCGCTCAAGCTCGCCGACCGGGCGGTGATCCTCGACATGGGTACCGTCGTCTTCGACGGGTCCGCCGAGGAGGTTCTGGAAAACGCCCGCCTGCGCGAGGAATACCTGGCGATCTGAATAGTGCGAAGGTGCCGCTTGCCCTGAACGGCGACGGGCGGCAGAAAGATTGCAAATCACATGGCCCGGCCCTTGGCGGGATGATCTCGTCGCAGGTCGGGTGGCCCAGGGAGATTAGCATGACCGAGCACCATACCTTTCCGCCCACCGCGGCGATGGCCCAGAACGCCCATGCCGACGGTGCCAAGTACGAGGCGATGTACGCCGAGTCGGTGTCCGATCCGGACGGCTTCTGGGGGCGCGAGGGCAAGCGGCTGGACTGGATCAAGCCGTATACCAAGGTGAAGAACGTCAGCTACGCCTACCCTGACGTGTCGATCAAGTGGTTCGAGGACGGCGTGCTCAACGTCTCGGCCAACTGCGTCGACCGGCACCTGGCGACCCGCGGCGACCAGACCGCGATCATCTGGGAGCCGGACGATCCGAACGAAGACGCCAAGCACATCACCTATCGCGAGCTCTACACCGCCACCTGCAAGATGGCGAACGTCCTTGTCGAGCTTGGCGTCCAGAAGGGCGACCGGGTGGTGATCTACCTGCCGATGATCCCCGAGGCGGCCTATGCCATGCTGGCCTGTGCCCGCATCGGCGCCATCCATTCCATCGTCTTCGCCGGCTTCTCGCCCGATGCGCTGGCGGCCCGCGTCAACGGCTCGGACGCAAAGGTGGTCATCACCGCCGACCAGGCGCCGCGCGGCGGCCGCAAGACGCCCCTGAAGGCGAACGCCGATGCCGCGCTGGCCAACTGCAAGGACTCGGTGAAGTGCCTGGTGGTCAGAAGGACCGGCGGCGATGTCGCCTGGAACGACGCCCGCGACCACGACTACGGCGCGCTGGCGGAAAAGGCGAGCGACAGCGCCGAACCGGCGGCGATGAACGCCGAGGATCCGCTGTTCATCCTCTACACCTCCGGCTCCACCGGCCAGCCAAAGGGCGTCGTGCACTGCACCGGCGGCTACCTGGTCTACGCCTCGATGACCCATCAGTACGTCTTCGACTACCATGACGGCGACATCTACTGGTGCACCGCCGATGTCGGCTGGGTCACCGGGCACAGCTATATCGTCTATGGCCCGCTGGCCAACGGCGCCACCACGCTGATGTTCGAGGGCGTGCCCACCTATCCCGATGCCTCGCGCTTCTGGCAGGTCTGCGACAAGCACAAGGTCAACCAGTTCTACACCGCGCCGACCGCGATCCGGGCGCTGATGGGCCAGGGCGACGACTTCGTGACCAAGTGCGACCTGTCCTCGCTCAGGATCCTCGGCTCGGTCGGCGAGCCGATCAACCCCGAAGCCTGGGAGTGGTACAACCGCGTCGTCGGCAAGGGCAGGTGCCCCATCGTCGACACCTGGTGGCAGACCGAGACCGGCGGCATCCTGATCACCCCGCTGCCGGGCGCCACGGTCACCAAGCCCGGCTCGGCCACCAAGCCGTTCTTCGGCGTGCAGCCGATCGTTCTCGACCCGCAAACGGGTGCCGAGATCACCACCACCGAGGCCGAGGGTGTCCTGTGCCTGAAGGACAGCTGGCCGGGCCAGATGCGCACCGTCTATGGCGATCACGAGCGCTTCGTGAAGACCTACTTCTCCGACTACAAGGGCTACTACTTCTCCGGTGACGGCTGCCGGCGCGATGCCGACGGCTACTACTGGATCACCGGCCGGGTCGATGACGTCATCAACGTCTCCGGCCATCGCATGGGCACCGCCGAGGTGGAATCGGCGCTGGTCGCCCATGCCAAGGTCTCCGAGGCGGCGGTGGTCGGCTACCCGCACAAGATAAGGGGCAGGGCATCTATGCCTATGTCACGCTGATGGCCGGCGAACAGCCCACCGAAGAGCTGCGCAAGGAGCTGGTGCAGTGGGTCAGGAAGGAGATCGGGCCGATCGCCAGCCCCGACCTGATCCAGTGGTCGCCCGGCCTGCCCAAGACCCGTTCGGGCAAGATCATGCGCCGCATCCTGCGCAAGATCGCCGAGAACGACTACGGCGCGCTGGGCGATACCTCGACGCTGGCCGATCCCAGCGTCGTCGAGGATCTGATCGACAACCGGATGAACCGGGACTGAGATCGCAAAAGACGCCGGACGGGCGGGCCGCGGCTGCGGGCC
>JBNKWA010000018.1:0-45345 GCA_050299555.1 Paracoccaceae bacterium
TGTCCTGAGCCTCCATCGTGTCGGCGGTCTCCTCTCTCTCTACAACACGCGCGACCGCTCGGGAAGTTCGTGGAAGCCGCACCAAGGGTGCGCACGGATTCAGGCCCGAGATCCCTCCGGCCACGCCCTTTCGATCACTGCGGCACAGTCGATGCCGTCAGGCAAGGTGCCGAAGAGATGATGGCCTCCGTCTGCCAACCGCGAACGGCAGAACGCCTCGGCCACGGGTGACGAGGCGCCGATCAGAGAGCACGCCTGCAACGCCAGGGCCATGCGCTCCACCAGCCGCCGCGCCCGATACTCCACGGCGTCGGGTTCGCGCAGAGCGGCCTCCAGCTCCGAGCGGGTCGCGTCGATCCACGCGTCGTACTCCGGCACGGCACCGCGAGAGCTCTCCAACTCCGCGAACAGCGCGTCGAGCGTCTCCGGAGTGCGGCCCACCGCGCGCAGCATGTCGAGGCACTGCACGTTGCCGCTGCCCTCCCAGATGGCGTTGACCGGCGCCTCCCGGTACAGCCGCGGCATCGGACCAGTCTCCATCACGCCGCTGCCGCCGATGCACTCCATCGCTTCGTAGGCGTGGCCCGGCGTGCGCTTGCAGATCCAGTACTTGCCCAGCGCAGTGCCCAGCCGCACCAACAAGCCCTCGTGCACGGCACCTTCACCGTCGGTGGCCGAGCGGTCGAGCGCGCGGCCGATCCGCAAAGTCAGGGCCAGCGCGGCCTCGCTCTCGAGAGCCAGGTCGGCAAGCACGTTGCGCATCAGAGGCTGTTCGCTGAGCAGCCGGCCGAACGCACTGCGCTGTGAACAGTGGTGGATCGCCTGCACGGTGGCAGCGCGTTGACCCGCCGACGAGCCGATCATGCAGTCGAAGCGGGTCAGCGCCACCATTTCGAGAATGTTGGCGATGCCGCGCCCCTCGTCACCCAGCAGCCAACCCATCGCGCCGCGCAGCTCGGTCTCGGAAGAGGCGTTCGAGGCGTTGCCCATCTTGTCTTTCAGTTGCTGCAGCTGGATCGGGTTCTTGCTGCCGTCTGGCCGCCAGCGCGGCACCAGAAAGCACGACATGCCGCCCTCGGCGTAGGCCAGCACCAGGAACGCGTCACACATCGGCGCCGAAACGAAGTACTTGTGGCCGATCAGCTCGTAGACCTCTCCGCCACCTCGTCCCGCCAACGGCACGGCGCGCGTGGTGTTGGCGCGCACGTCGGAGCCACCCTGCTTCTCGGTCATCGCCATGCCGATGGTCAGGCCACGCTTGTCTTCCACGGGCACGTTGCGGGCATCATAGACCGGCGCGGTGATCTTCGGCAGCCACCGGTCCGCCAGATCAGGTTGCCGGCGCAGGCAAGGCACCGCGGCAAAGGTCATGCTGATCGGACAGCAATGCCCCGCATCCACCTGGGAATGCAGGTAAAGTCCAGCCGCGCGGGCCACATGTGCCCCGGCAGCGGCATGCGTCCATGGCGCGGCATGCAGCCCCGCCTCGATCGCCGCCCGCATCAGCGCATGATAGGCGGGATGATAGCTGACCAGATCGACGCGGCGACCCTGGCGGTCATGGCTGTCGAACTCGGGCAGGTGACGGTTGGCAAGCGCCCCCAGCTCCAGATGCTCGGCCGTGCCGATCCGGGCGCCGAACCCCGACAGGTCCTCGACCGCCCACCCGGCGCCTTCGCGCAATACGGCCTCGCGCAATGCCGTGTCGCCTTCGAAGAGGTTGTAATCGGCAAGGGCGCTCGGCTGGTTCAGGACCTCATGGGTTACCGCGCCGTAGCGGTCGATCCCGCGCTGCTCCGGGACTGTCCTGTCCATTGCCCTCCCCCTCACCGGCCGCCGACGAGGGTAGCATACCGCAACGACCGGCCCGGCGGGACAGGTTCAGGCGACTGCCCGCCCCGGCAATCGCACGACCACCGCCAGGCCGCCAAGATCCGTCGCCGTCTCCAGCGCCAGGCTGCCGCCATAGGCCTCGACCAGATCGCGCGCGATGGCCAGGCCCAGACCGGTCCCGGGCGTCGCCGTGTCCAGCCGCCCACCGGCCCGCAGCGCCTCACGCTGCTGCTCCGGCGCGATCCCGGGCCCGTCATCGGCGACGGTGACGCTGATGCCCTCCCCGGACCCGGCGGCGCTGATCGCCACCTGCCGGCGGCACCATTTCAGCGCGTTGTCGATGAGGTTGCCCAGCGTCTCCTCCAGGTCCTGCCGGTCCATGAACGCCTCGCACGGTACCACGCCATCGCTCGACAGCGTCAGCCCCCGGTCGTCCAGCTGGTGCTGGAAGACCCGCCCCAGGCGTCGCACCGAGTCGGCCACCGGGACGGCATCGCGGGATGCCGAGGCGCCTAGGTTCGCAGCCCGGATGCGTGCCAGCGAGCGCGAAATCTGCGCGTCGATCCGATCCAGCGCCTCGGCCGACCTCGTGGTATCGACGCCCTCCTCGGCCATGGCGTCGAGCTCGTTTCGCAGGATCGCCGACGGCGTGTTCAGCGCATGGGCCAGATCGGCGGCCTGACGCCGGGCCTTCTCGATGATGGTGGTGTTGCGGTCCAGCAGGTCGTTCAACTCGGTGACCAGCGGCGATACCTCGTTGGGATAGGCCTCGGGGCTCAGCCGCTCGCCCGACTCCCAGCGCCCGGCGACATCGTCGCGCAGCCTCAGAAGCGGCCGCAGGGCCAGCGAGATCTGCGCCGCGGCGCCCAGTACCGCCAGCGCCCCGAAGACGCCGAAGGCGACCACCAGCGAATTGCGCACGCGTGTCCGCTCGGCCAGCGCGCCAATCTGCGATTCGGCTACCGTCACCAGCCAGACCGTGCCCGATTCCAGGGTCAGGGCCTGGGTGAGCGCCCGCACCGGCTCCTGCGGTCCCTGCCCCTCCCAGACCAGGCCCGGCTCGGCTTTCGCGGCTTCGGACGGCGGCGTCAGGGTCGCATCGAACAGCGAGCGCGAAGTCAACACCAGGCCCCCCGGCCCCTCGGCCTGCCAGTAGCGCCCAGAATAGGGGCGGATATAGGCCGGGTCGGACAGCACGTCGCCCAGGGCCTCGGGCTGGTCGGCAACCGCCGACAGGACCACGGCGATCTCGGTCAGCCGGTCCCGCAACGCGGCATCGAACCGCTCAGTCGCCACCTGACCCAGATAGAGGTAGAGAAACCCGCCGCCCACGGCCAGCACGGTTGCGGCAAGGGCCAGCCCGCCAATGACCGCCCGCCGCCGGAGCGAAACACTCAACCGCGCCTCACCCTGCCGTCACGGCGCGGTCACTGCGCCGGAACCATGTAGCCGCGACCCCGCTCGGTCACGATCAGCTCGGCCCCCAGCTTGTTGCGCAGCCGGTTGATGAAGACCGCTATGGTGTTGGAATCGCGGTCTGAATTGTAGTCGTAGATGTGCTCGCTCAGTTCCGTGCGCGAGACCAGCCTGCCGGCGTTGTGGACCAGGTACGACAGCACCGTCACCTCCTGCGCGGTCAGCGACACCGGCACCCCCTCCAGCAGGGCCTGCCCGGTCCGGGTATCGAAGCTGAAGCCCTGATGGCGGAAGACCGGGTTCGACAGCCCCGAGCGACGGCGGATCAGCGCCCGCACCCGCGCCAGAAGTTCGGCCATATGGAACGGCTTGGTCAGATAGTCGTCGGCGCCCGCATCGAGCCCGTCCACCCGGTCCGACCAGCCGTCGCGCGCGGTCAGGATCAGCACCGGCGTCTCGACGCCGTTGCGGCGCCATTCCTGCAGGATCGACAGCCCGTCCCGCTTCGGCAGCCCCAGATCGAGGACGATCACGTCGTAGGGCTCGTTGGCGCCGAGATAGCCACCTTCCTCGCCATCCACCGCCACGTCGACCGCACGCCCCTCGGATTCCAGAACCTTGCGGATCTGTGCCGCCAGGGTGGCTTCATCCTCGATCAACAATATGCGCATGCGGCTGTCCGGCTCGATTGCGGAGGGGCGTGGCTATGGCGCGGGGTCCTACGGATTCGCTTGGTAGCACTTACAGGCTATTTCTTGCCAGAGTTTCCGCCACCGCCCGAATTCCCACCGGAATTGCCGCCGCCCGAGTTGCCGCCGCCCGAGTTGCCGCCACCGGAATTGCCGCCACCCGAGTTGCCACCCGAGTTGCCACCCGAATTCCCGCCGCCGGAGCTTCCACCGGAGTTGCCGCCACCGGCATTGCCGCCGCTCGAGTTGCCGCCGGCGTTGCCGGAGTTCCCCGCGCTGCCGCCGCCGCCCGCAGTACCGCTGTTGCCGCCCTTGTTGCCGACGGTTCCAGCCGCGGCCGGGTTTCCCGACCGGCCAAGGCCAAGGCCAAGCCCCTTGCTCGCAGCCGGCCTCGAGGCCGTCCCGGCGCCAGCCGACGCGGCGGCCGCCCGCTGCACCGATCGTGCGGCGGCGGAACTGGCTGGCAGAAGCCGGCCGGTGCGGCCGTCGACGATCACCGAGACAAGCCGGCCATCGGGCTTGGCGATCAGCACCTGATAGAAAAGCCCACCCTCGGAAAAGACACGCACCTCGATCGGCTGCCCGTCGACGCGGGACGAGACGCGGTCGAACACCGTTCCAAGCGAAAGCGCCTGACCGCTGGCAACCGCGGCGCGGATTTCGTCATGGCTCAGCTCGCGCATCGCAGCGGCCGGGCCGGCCACGGCGACCAGCCAGCAGATGACGAGCAGAGACAGGTGCGACTTGTACATTCGGTTCCGCGTCAGCATGGCGAGGAGTAAGCGTCTTGTCAGCAAGATACGCGACATTCCTCGCGCAAATCCCTAAATCACAGGCTTAGCCGCGCAGTGACCACTCGGAAAGTCCGTGTCGCGTCCCGCAGCCAATCACCAAGATAGGCGCTGACGAACGACATGAACACCACGCCGAAAATGATCACAGCCATGCCGGCCACGGTGAGCTGATCGCCCATCATGCCGTGCAGCGCATAGGCGACGAAGCTGCCGACGCCATAGACGGCGGCAAGGCAGAACGCGGTCAGGCCGCAAAACAGAAGGGCGAAGACGAACCGGCGCGCCACGAAGCGAAGATAGCGGACGCCGCCTTCCCGGATTACCACAGTCATCACAAACCCTCGGTAGATCAGTCCGACCCCCACGAAAGGTTGAATACGCGCAAGCCATTGAACCTGGACTGAATGGTGAATTCATCTTCGGTTCATGTGCCGGGGCCGGATCCCTTTCACGCCGCAGAGGCCGGCCAAAACAGCAAATTTTACGTAAAGTTAATGCTTTCCGAGCCAGCTTTGCGCGCCTCGGCAAGGGCCCCGCAGCGATGCGGCGTTCTGCCGGATCAGCGGGGAGGTTGCGCATGATTTCAGTGACGGCCATTGGCTCCTGCCGGATCAGCGCACCGCTCCGACGTGCCGAGGCCCGCGGCCGCATCCGGCGCTCGGCGGGTCGCGTCTGGGGCTATACCCACACCGCCGCCGAAGCCCTGCAGCAACTCCGGTTCCTCACCGGCGGGCCGCTGCCCCCGCCACGGCTGCACCCGCTGATTCTGGCCGGCGTCAATCCACACAACCTCGACGGGCAGTTCCACGATCCCGCCCATGTCTACCTGGTGGAGATTTCATCGGCCAAGGTGGTCTGGGCCGGCGAGCACGCGGTACAGCTCAACCACGTCCAGAAATACTTCGCACCGCTGCTTTCCGATCGGCTGTTCGCGGCGAATTTCTGGCGCCTCGCCGCCGGCCGCGCGCCGGCGCGGGCCGAACGCCTGGCGCTTCTCGCCGATCACCCCGGCTGGCTCGACCTGTCCGAGGCCGACCGTGACCTGATCTCGGCGATCACCGTGGAGATCGAGACGCGGCAATCGCTGGAACGGCGGCTGCAAACACTGGCGCATCTTCTTCCGGCGACGGTGGTGGTCACCCATTGCAACGCGCTCGCGGTTGACGGGTTGCCGCTCGCCTCGCGCGAGGCGCTGATCGCCATGACCACCGAGGTGGCCGGCGATCTGGGCCTGCCGCTGGTCGATCCCACCGCGGCGATGGAGGAATTCGGCCAGGAGCGGGCCATTCTCGACCAGTCCGGCAGCCTGTCGCACTACACCCCCGAATTCGAGGACTACCTCTTCGAGACGGCGCTGATGCCGGCCATTGCGCGGGCGGCACGGGTGGCGGAACCGGCATGAGCGACCTGCTGGCAACCTATCTCGATCCCGCAGTGGTCGCCGATCCGCCGGCGCCGCCCGATGACCGTGATCCGGTGGTCGAGATGGACCGGCTGCTGTCCGGGGCCGGCACGCCCGAGGCCGCCGAGGCCGCCTTGCCCGAGGCCCTGGCGCGTCTGGCGGCCGATCCGGAAAACGAAACCCTGCAATGCGGTTGCGCCCAGATCTTCGAGCTGACCCGCAGGCGCGACGGCTTGCTGGAAACCTGGGCGGCCCTGCACGAACGCTTTCCCGAAAACCGTCTGGCGCTCCGCATGGCCCTGCGCTGGCTGGCCCGCGCCGGCCGCGGCGAGGAAGGCGCCGACGTGATCGCGCGGGCCTTCGACCACCCGTCGCTGACCCTGGACGAGCAGATCTTCGAGGCCGACCTTTTTGCCGAGATCAAGGACCACCTGACCTCGGACCGCCACTTCCAGGCCATTCTCGACCTCTACCCCGACGCGGCGCAGCCACGCATTTGCTACGCCAAGCGGCTCTACCAGCGCGGCCGGGTCTGGGAGGCCGGGCGCGTCCTTGCTTCTCTGGAGAACGGCGACAGCCTGTCGCCGGCCGGACAGGCGCTGCTGGCCAAGGTGGTGCAGTCGCTCCGTGCCGCCCGAACCCTGCCCGGCGGCGCCCAGGCCGGCGCCGAGGGCGGCGAGCAGGTGATGGCGGTGGCCATGCGCACCGCCATCGAGGCGTTTTCGGATCGCGGCGGCCCGGCGCTCGCCCGGCTGGAGTTGGGCGGCACGCTCTTTGCCACCGGTTCACTCGGCGCTGGCGGCTCGGAACGGCAGATGACCCACATCGCCGCGGCGCTGGCCGAAGCCTCGCGCCAGGGGCGGCCGGTTGCCGGGCGCCGCATCGACGGGCCGGTGCAACTGGCGGTGACCAATGCCTCGGCCGCGTCCGGTACCGCCTTCTTCCTGCCGGCGGTCAAGGCTGCCGGGCTCGACCTTGCGGTGCTTTCCGACCTCGCCGACGAGCCGCTCGAGGCCGGCGACGGTGCGGAACCGGCGCTTCACCGCCTGGCCGGCTTGCAGCCGGTGCTGCCCGAGCGGGCCCGCTTCGGTCTCGGCCGGCTGTTGCCGCTCCTGCGCCAGACCCGTCCCGAGGCGGTCTATCTGTGGCAGGACGGCATGGTGCTTACCGGCGCCCTGGCTGCGCTCGCCGCCGGCGTGCCCAACATCGTGGCCAGCTTCCGCGGCCTGCCGCCCAACCTGCGCCCGCACCTGATGCAGCCCGAATACCGCGACACCTACCGGGCGCTGGCCGCCCTGCCCGGGGTCAGGCTTTCGGCCAACAGCCGCACCGCCGCCACCGCCTATGCCGACTGGCTGGAACTGCCGCGCGAGGCGCTGACCGTCATCCCCAACGCAGTCGATCCCCTGCCCGCCACCCCCACCAGCGACAGCGAGGCGGTCTGGCGCCGCTTCGCTGCGCGCACCGCGGGCGCCTGCTTCACGCTTGGCACGGTGATGCGCTTCACCCCCAACAAGCGGCCGCTGGAATGGGTCGACTGCGCCGCCGCCACCGCCCGCCGCCATCCCGACATCCGTTTCGTCATGGTCGGCGCCGGACCCGAACTTGGTGCCGCCACCCGCCGCATCCGCGAGCACGGCATCGGCGAGCGCTTTCTTTTGACCGGCAACGTGCCCGATGTCGGCTTCTGGCTCAGCCGGTTCGATGCCTTCCTGCTGCTTTCCGAGTTCGAAGGGCTACCGAATGTGCTGATCGAGGCGCAGCTTGCCGGCGTTCCGGTGATCTCCACGCCCGCCGGCGGCGCGCTCGAGACCTTCGAGGACGGCATCGCCGGTCTCGCCCTGCCGCGCGCCGACATCATCCACACCGGCGAGGTGGGCGCGCGCCTGTCGCTGCTGATTGCCCGGAGCGACCTCAGGCGCCGCATGGGAATCGCCGCCCGCGCCGCGGCGCGGGCCCGCTTCGCGACGCCGGTGATCCTCGATCGGACGGTGCGGCTGCTCAAGGGCCTGCCCCAGCCCGACGGCGCCGACCGGGTGGTCGACGCGCCGCTCCGGGTCTTCCCGCCCCGCGGCGACGGCCGCCCGCCCCCGACGCCGCGCCGGCCCATGCTTCTGCCGCGGGCCGGTACCCGCGAAACCGCATGAGTGCCCTGCCCGCCGCACGGGTGCCGGAAACCGTCCCCGGTCCCGCTCCCCTGGCCCTTCCTGCCGAGGGACCGGTGCTGGTCACCGGCTCGGCCGGCTTCATCGGCTATCACCTCGCCCGGCTGCTGCTCGACGACGGGCGCCCGGTGATCGGCTATGACGGCATGACCGACTATTACGACGTCACGCTGAAACGGAACCGCCACGGCCGGCTGGCGGACGAGGACGACTTCACCCCCGTCGAGGCGATGCTCGAGGATGCCGAGCGCCTGGAGGAGGTGTTTCGTCGCCACCGCCCGACAACGGTCGTCCACCTCGCCGCCCAGGCCGGGGTGCGCCATTCCATCGACAACCCCCGTGCCTACCTGCAATCGAACATCACCGGCACCTTCAACGTCATCGACTGCGCCCGCCGCCACGGCGTCCGGCACCTTTTGATGGCCTCGACCTCGTCGGTCTACGGCGCCTCGACCCAGATGCCCTTCGCCGAGCGCGGCCAGGCCGACACGCCGCTCACCTTCTACGCCGCCACCAAGAAGGCCGGCGAGGCGATGGCCCATTCCTACGCCCATATCTGGCGCCTGCCGACGACGGTGTTCCGCTTCTTCTCGGTCTACGGCCCCTGGGGCCGGCCGGACATGGCGCTCTTCAAGTTCGTCGGCGCGGCCCTCAGGGGCGAGCCGATCGAGCTTTACAACAACGGCGAGATGGAGCGCGACTTCACCTACGTGGACGACCTCGTGCGCTCGATCCAGCTGCTGATGGCGCAGGTTCCCGAGGCCGGCAACCCGGTCTCTGCCACCGACAGCCTCAGCCCGGCCGGGCCGTTCCGCATCGTCAATATCGGCAATGCCCGCAAGGTGCGGCTGCTCGACTTCGTGGCCGAGATCGAGGCCGCGGTGGGCAAGCCGGTCGAGCGCCACCTGGTCGGCATGCAACCCGGCGACGTGCAGGCGACCTGGGCCGACTCGACGCTGCTGCGCGACCTCACCGGCTTCCAGCCCTCGACGCCCATCACCCGCGGCGTGCCCGCCTTCGTCCGCTGGTACCGCGATTACTATGGCGTCTGAACCGCTGACCCCCAACCACCTGATCGGAGGTCTCTTCGGCTGGTGGGGGCTGATCCGGGCGCTGATGCGCCGCGAGATCAGGGCCCGCTTCGCCGGCGGCCCGCTCGGCTATCTCTGGGTGTTCCTGACGCCGCTGGCCTGGATCGGCGCGCTGGTGGTCAGCTTCGAGCATCTCGGCCGCAGCCCGGCGATCGGTGCCGACGTGCCCAGTTTCGTCGCCACCGGCATGCTGCCCTATGTGGTCTTCCGCCAGACCATCACCGCCATGTCGCGGGCCGCGGCCGGCGCCCGCTCGCTGATGCATCTCGCGCCGATGACCATGGGCGACATCCTCATCGCCGCGGCCCTGCTGGAGCTTCTGAACGCGCTGGTCATCTTTGCGGTGATCTTCCTTCTCATCGCCATCGCCTACGGGCCGGTGTGGCCGGCCGACCCGCTGACGGTGATGCTTGCCGTCGGCCAGGCGGCGCTTCTGGGGGCCGCCTTCGGCCGCCTCGCGGCGGCGCTCGGGCGCATCTCCGACGTCTTCGCCCGGCTCATCCCCATCGCGCTCCGCCCGCTGTTCTGGATCTCCGGCATCTTCTTCATCGCTGCCGAGCTGCCCGGGCCGATCGCCGCCATCCTGTGGTGGAACCCGCTCCTGCACGTGGTCGAGATGCTGCGCGGCGGCTTCTTTGCCGGCTTCAGCCCCTCCATCGCCGATCCCGGCTACGTGCTCGGCGCCTCCGCCTTCCTCGCGGCGCTGGCGCTGATCGCCGAAGCCTGGCAGCGGCGGCGCGAGGCGGTGACCATTCCGGGCGGCTGGCCGGCATGATCCGCCTCGATGACGTCCATGTCGCCTATCGCCACGGCCGCAGCATCCGGCCGGTGCTGACCGGCGCCACCCTCACCATGACGGCCGGCGAGCGGGTCGGCATCCTCGGCCGCGGCGCCAGCGGCAAGTCCAGCCTCATCGCACTGGTCGCCGGCCGCCTCGCGCCATCCCGCGGCCGGGTCACCGTCACCGCCAATACCGGCTGGGCGCTGGGCAGCAGCCATGGCTTCCACCCCGATCTCAGCGGCGCCGAGAACGTCACCACGCTGGCGGCCATCGCCGGGCAGGACGTGGCCGCGACGCTGGCGTTCTGCGAAGGCTTCGCCGAACTGGGGCCGGCGTTCTGGCATCCCGTCGCCGGCTATTCCCCCGGCATGCGCGCCCAACTCGCCTACAGCTTCTCCATGGCCGCTCCGCGCGATACCTACCTCGCCGACGAGGTCCTCAGCGCCGGTGACCGCCACTTCCGCGACAAGTGCGAGGCGCTGCTGACCGACCGCCTGGCCACCGCCGGCCTGATCCTGGTCAGCAAGCACGCCCGTACGCTGGAGCGGTTCTGCAACCGCCACTTCGCCCTCGTTCGCGGCCGGCTCTGGCCCTGCGTCAGCGCCGCCGAGGCCGAGACCCTGATCGATGCCGACATCCGCGCCGCCGCCTGATCCATTGGAGAGCGCCATGCCTTCGCCCGCCAAACCCACCGTCACCGCCACCGAAGACGACGCGCCCGAGCGCCTCGCCGAATGGCGGGCCGAACGGGCAAGGATCGCCGAGACCGCCCGGCAGAAGCGGCTCGCCGCCTTCGAGGCCGACCGCGCCCGCCGCGTCGAGGAGGCGCAGGAGCAGCGCCAGGCCAAAGCGGCCGAAAAGGATGCCACCCGGCTGAACACCGCGCGTGGCCGCATCGACACGGTCGAGGACCTCGACACCGCCCGCCGCCGCCTGCAGGCCGCCGCCGCCGCGGCCCGGCGCCGCGCAATGGCCCGCATCGCATGTCTGGTCATCCTGCCCACGGTGCTGGCCGCCTGGTACTACGCCAACGTCGCCACGCCGCTTTTCGAGGCGCAGGCGACCTTTGCCATCGGCACCACCGCCAGCCAGCCGGACGGCGCCGCCCAGGGCGGGCTCTTCGCGCCGGCCGCTACCCGCGGCACCGCCCGCGACGCTTTCGTGACCGAAGCCTTCATCACGTCGCCCGAACTGATGCGCCGGATGGAGGACGGGCACGGCTATCTCGCCCATTTCGGCGGCGCCCGGCTCGGCCTCTGGCAGGAGTTCCGGACCATGGTTGGCCTGCCGCCATCGCCGCGGGCCATCTACCGCGACCACGTGCGCGCCACCGTCGACACACAGAGCGGCCTTCTGACCCTTGCCGTCGATGCCCGCACCCCGGCCGAGGCCGAGGCCTATGCCCGCATCGTCGCCGACTACGCCCAGTCCCATGTCAACACGCTGGCGGCCGACAACAGCCGCCGCCAGGTCGCCACGCTGGAGGCCGAGGTCACCATCGCCCATGACAGCCTGGCCGAGGCGCGCCGACGGCTGGTCGATCTCAAGCTGCAGTCGGGTGAGCCCGACCCCGAGGCGCGTTCGGCCGCCGTCTATGCCATCATCGCCGATCTGGAGCGTCAACTCGCCGAGCGCCAGCGCACGCTCGCCGGCTTTGTCGCCACCCGCGGCGGCAACGGGCCGGTCGCGGCCAGCCACCGCGAGGAGATCGCCCGCATCGAGGAAGCCATCGCCAGCCAGCGCATGCTCTTGACCGGCGGCGACGGCCAGCCGGGCCTGACCCGCATCCTCGCCGCGCAGGACTACGCCAGGATCGACGTCGATCTTGCCCAGAAGGCGTGGGAGGCCAAGCTCACCGCGCTCGAGACCTTGCGCCAGTCGCTCGCCGGCCGCAGCGTCGGTTTCGCGGCGGTGGCCGAGCCGTCGGCCGACCCCGACCAGCGCCTGCCCGACCCGATCGGCGGCACCGCCCTGATCTTCGTCACCCTGGTGGTCGGCTACGTGCTCTTCAGCGTCTTCGGCGCCGGCGCCCTGCGCCACGCCCCCGCCTGACGTCCAGCCCGGCCAAAGCGCTCAGACCCCAAGAAGCCCCAGCACCAGGCCGACAGCGGCGGTGACGGCCAGCACCGTGGCGATGCCGCGGTGGCGGGCAAAGACCAGCCAGGCGGCCATCAGCGCGATCGCCGGCACCCGCCAGTCGAGGCTCGCCAGATCCGGCCAGGCCAGCCGCAACGGCCCGGCCGAGACCTCGTCCACCCGCGCGAAGGCGACGTGGAGCGCGAACCACAGCGCCAGGTTCAGGATCACCCCGACGACCGCAGCCGTGATCGCCGCCAGCGCGCCCCTCAGCCGCGGCTGGGCATTGATCCGCTCCACGTAAGGGGCGCCGACGAAGATCCACAAAAAGCACGGCGCGAAGGTCGCCCACAGCGTCACCGCGACGCCGGCCAGCCCGTACCAGAACCCGCCCACCTTGGCCGCCGCCAGATAGCCCACGAACTCGGTCACCAGGATCAGCGGCCCCGGCGTGGTCTCCGCCAGCCCCAGCCCGTCCAGCATCTCGCCCGCGGTCAGCCAGCCCTTGGCCTCCACCACCACCTGCGACATGTAGGCAAGGACCGCATAGGCCCCGCCGAAGGTGACGACCGCCAGCCGCGAGAAGAAGCTGCCGGCGCCCGCCAGCACGCTCTGGGGTGCCGCCAGCATCAGTGCCGCCACCGGCAGCAGCCAGATCGCCAGCCACAGCGCCGCCGTCCGCACCGTGGCGGCGATGCCCGGGGCCGGTCCCGGCACCGCTTCGGCCACGCCGTCCCGCCCCAGCAGCAGGAACCCGGCCAGGGCGGCGATGGCCACGATCAGCGGAAACGGCAGATGCAGCAGAAAGATCGCCGCAAAGGCCAGCGCCGCGATCAGCCAGTGCAGCGGCCCGGTCAGCGCCCGCCGCGCGATCCGCACCAGCGCCTCGACGACGATCACCAGCACCGCCGCCTTGACGCCCAGGAACGCCGCGTCCACCAGCGGCACCCTGCCGAAGGCGTGATAGAGCGCCGCCAGCACCAGCACCACGGCCGCGCCAGGCAGCACGAACAGCAGGCCGGCCGCCAGCCCGCCCCTGACGCCGTGCAGGCGCCAGCCGGAATAGGTGGCAAGCTGCATCGCCTCGGGCCCCGGCAGCAGCATGCAAAACCCCAGCGCCGACAGGAACTGCCGCTCGGTCAGCCAGCCATGGGTCTCCACCAGCTCGCGATGCATCAGCGCAATCTGCGCCGACGGCCCCCCGAAGGACAAGACGCCGATCCGGGCAAAGACCCGCAGCATCGCCGGAAACGCAACCGCCACGCTCACACCGGCCCCCGGCGGGACGGGCCCGGCCAGTCGTGCGCTTCGTCAAAGGCGTCCCGAGCCCAGCGATAGAAGGCATCGTAAAGCGCCATCCCGGCCTCGAGCTGGGCCAGGTCGTCACGGTACATCCGGCTGAGGCCCAGCGAGGCGGCCAGCAGCCCCGCCGCCTGCGGCGCCAGATCGTGCCGCTCGGTATCGGCGCCGCGCACGATCACCGCCAGCCGCTCCAGCGCCTCGGTCCGCAGCCCGAAGACCTCCAGCATGGTGTCGAAGCTGCACAATTCGCCCCGGTGGCTGAACCGCACCCCCTCGACATCGAACGGGGTCGCGTCGAACCGCTCGGCCACCGCCGCCACCTCCGATGCCGCCACGTAGAGGAACCGGGCCTTCGGGTCGACAAAACGCCGGATCAGCCACGGGCAGGCGATGCGGTCGATCTTCGGCCGCGCCCGGGTCACCCACCAGGTGGCGCCGTCGGCCTGCCGCTGCGGCACGGCATCGGCCGGCACCAGCGGCGCGCCGGCCTTCTCCCAGGCCTCGACCCCGCCTTCCAGCACCTCGGCGGCGATCCCTTCGCTGCGCAACAGCGCCGCCGCGCCCTCCGACAGCTTCTGTCCTCGCAGGCAAACCACCACCGCCCGCCTCGCCCCGATGCCCGGGGCCAGCGCGCCAACCGCCCGATGGGTGGCGCGAAGCGAGGCAGGCAGCAGCCGCGGATCGGCGGCAAAGTCCTCCTCGGTGCGGACATCGACGATGACCGGCGCCTCGGGCGTTCCGACAAGGCGCATCAGTTGCGTGACAGCGATCCGGCTCGGCGACGGCATGGCGCATCCTCCATCAGGTTCGGGATGCGACGCTTCGGCCGTGGCCTCTCGGGGCGCGTTCGCCGGCCCCTGCGCGGCCAGACTGGCGCCGGTACCCCGGACCTGTCAACCGTGACCGCGTTTCAGCGGCATGCCGTTGCCAGAGACCGCCCCGGCCAATTCGGCGTCCAGCTCCTGCAGGGCGGCAATGGCGCATCCCTCGCGCAGCAGCGGCTGCACCTCGTCGACGGTGTCGATGGCAACGGCGGCCGCCTGCGTGCCGCCCATGCCGCCGCCGAGCATCGCCCGCAAGGATGGCTCCATCAGATCGAAGGCCAGGGTGCCGTGCCCGATCAGCACCACCGGAAACGGGTCGACCAGGGCATAGATCGACGCCAACCCATGGCCGATGGCCTGCCCGGCCGCGGCCAGCGCCGCCCGGGCATCGACATTGCCGGACCGGGCGCGCGCCGCAATGGCAGCGATGTCGGGCACATGGCCGAAGGCGCGCGGGGTGCTGTCCTCGGGCTGGCCGAGGGCCCGCCGCTCGATGGCATAGTCGCCCGCATAGGCCTCAACGCAGCCGCGCCGCCCGCAGCGGCACAAGGCGCCGTTCGGCAAGTGCGGCATGTGCCCCAGCTCCATCCCCGACGAGACGGTGCCGTTGATGACGCCACCGCGCAGGAACAGCCCCATGCCGACGCCATGGGCCAGCAGCACGGCGGCGAAGTTCTGCCCGTAGCGCTCCGGCTCGCGCCAGTGCAGTGCCAGGGCCATGGCGTCGCAGTCGTTGGCGATCTGCACCGGCACACCGAAATCCGCTTCCAGCCAGTCGGCGATGGGCAGGTTCTTGCCCGGTGTCACCGGCGACCACACCAGGACCCGCCCGCCAACGTCGGCAATGCCCTGCACGGCGGCGCTGATCCGCCCCAGGGCCGGGCCGGGGCCGGCCTTTTGCAGGGCGTCGGACAGCACCGCCCGCAGGCCCTGACGCACCGCCTCGGGATCGGCCGCCAGTGTATCGAGATAGCGCCGCGCGGTGGCCGCGATGCCGCCGGCATAGTCGATCACCGTCGCCTCGACGAGGTCGAGCTGGAAGCTCATCGCCGCCACCCGCCCGGCACCGGCACTGACGCCAAGGCCGATCTTCGGTCGCCCCCGTGCACCGGGCTCCGGCTCGGCATCGGCGGCTGCGACGATGCCCTCGGCCAGAAGATCCGCGGTGATCGCCGAAACCGTCGCCGGGCTCAGCCCCGTATGCGCGCTCAGCTCTGTCCGCGAGATGCTGCCGGCGCGGCGGATCCCGGCCAGCACCCGGCGCCGGTTGGCCCGCCGAACATCGTAGGGACGATACGGATCGCTCATCGTCACCAATTCCTTCCTTCGGCCCGGTTCAACATCGCTTGCGCCCCCCGCAGGCGCACCCATCGCAGGCACGGGTGGCGCATTCTGCCGTGCCCGACCGCACCAGCGCAACCCGGCGACCGGCAGCTTTCCGGGTGCCCCGGCAAAACCGGACACAACTGCGCGATGCCCCCGCGACAACCGGCCCGAACTGGAGTACGCTTCACCCTTGGGTTGTTCGCCGACCGGTCTTGTGCGCGCCCTTCCGTATTGGTCGTCCAGACCGGCTGACGGCATGTCCACGACGTGGCATCGAGGGAGAGCCGTTATGGTCAAGACGATCGGAAATCCATTGTCATGGGGGGCCGAAGGCGTCGGCCTTGCCGGCAATCACCTGGTTGCAATCGCCCGCGCGCTCGGGGGGGATGCCCACAAGCCCCACACCATTCCCCATATCCGGCGACTGAAGATGGCCGACATCCGCACCGCGCTCAGCCGCGGGCTGGACGACTTCCAGGCCATGCGCACCGATGTGGCAGCGCTGTGCCTGCTCTACCCGATCATGGGGGCGCTTCTGGTCACCGCCGCGCTGCAGGACCTCATGCACCTCATCGTGCCGATCCTGACCGGTTTTGCGCTGGTGGGTCCGGTCGCGGCCATCGGGCTCTACGAGATGAGCCGCCGCCGCGAGCAGGGCCAGCACGTAAGCTGGGCCGACGCCTTCGGGGTGCTGACCTCGCCCGCCTTCGGCGCCGTCTTCGTGCTCGGCCTCGGCATGGTGGTGCTGTTCGTGATGTGGATGCTGGCGGCACAGCTCATCTTCACGCTCACCCTCGGTCCCGATGCGCCCACCAGCCTCGGCGCCTTCCTCAGCGAGGTGTTCACCACCGGCGCCGGCTGGGCGATGATCATCCTCGGCGTCGGCGTCGGCTTTGTCTTCGCCTTGGTGGCGCTGGCGGTCAGCGTGGTCTCCTTCCCGCTTCTGCTCGACCGCGATGTCGGCCTGCCGGTGGCGGTGGCCACCTCGGTCCGGGTGATGCGCGAGAACCCGCGGGTGATCTGCGCCTGGGGCCTTGTGGTCGCCATCGGCCTGGCACTCGGCACCCTGCCGGCGCTGCTCGGGCTGGCCATCGTCCTGCCGGTGCTGGGGCACGCCACGTGGCACCTCTACCGCCGCGCGGTCGGCAACTGACCGCAGCGCCGCGGCGCGCGCTCAGGTTGAAACTCCGGTTGTCTCGGGCGCTTTGCGGTGCCAGACTTCGGCTCCGGGCGCTGCCGCCGGTGCTGCCGGCAGCGGCCGGGCCGGGCGTTGAACTGGTAGATGGTAACCTGTCCTTGCCACGGCTTGACTTGTCGCGAGATTCGGGTGAAACCCAATCCGAAACGTTTTGAAAAGCACAAGCGGCCACCGGTCTGACCGGCAAGGCAGCAGCGTAGAGTTTCAGCGGGAAGCGCCCAGCAAGGCGAACCCGAGAATTCTGTCATCAACGGGAGGATAAAGATGACACGACACTTCAAGCTCAATCGAGTTGCCGCGTTGGTCGCCGGGACGGCGATGGCCGGACTGCTGGCTTCGGCCGCAGCGGCCGTCGAGATCTCGTACGTCTCCGGCGCTGTCGGCAACGCGGTCGAGGACTTCAAGGCCATCGTCAAGCCGTGGGAAGAGGCGACCGGCAACACCGTCACGCTGGTGCCGATGCCCGCCTCGACCTCCGACCAGTTCGGCCAGTACCGGCTCTGGCTCGCCGCCGGCAACCAGGACATCGACGTCTACCAGGTGGACGTGATCTGGGCGCCGCAGCTCGCCGATCAGTTCGTCGATCTCACCGAGGTGGCCGCGGACCTGGCGCCGCAGCACTTCCCGTCGATCATCGAATCGCAGACCGTCGACGGCAAGCTGGTGGCGCTGCCGATCTTCACCGACGCCCCGGCACTCTACTACCGCAAGGACCTGCTGGAGAAATACGGCAAGGAGCCGCCCAAGACCTGGGAGGAACTGACCGCCACCGCGCAGGAAGTCCAGGACGCAGAGCGCGCGGCCGGCAATCCCGACATGTGGGGCTTCGTCTGGCAGGGCAACGCCTATGAGGGCCTGACCTGCGACGCGCTGGAATGGGTCAAGTCCTTCGGCGGCGGCCAGATCGTCGAGCCCGACGGCACCATCTCGATCAACAACGAGAAGGCGATCGCGGCGCTGGAGCTGGCCAAGACCTGGCCCGGTACGATTTCTCCCGGTGGCGTGCTCTCCTACCAGGAGGAAGAGGCCCGCGGCGTCTGGCAGACCGGCAATGCGGTCTTCATGCGCAACTGGCCTTACGCCTACGGGCTCGGCAACGGCGACGACTCGGCGGTGAAGGGGCTCTTCGACGTGACCACCCTGCCCACCGGCGGCGGCAACGACACCTCGGCGGCAACGCTGGGCGGCTGGAACGTCGCGGTCTCCAAGTACTCGCAGAACCAGGAAGCGGCGATCTCGCTGGCGCTCTACCTTGCCGGTCCCGAGGCGCAGAAGACCCGCGCGCTGCGGGCCTCCAACCTGCCGACGATCGTCTCGCTCTACGAGGACGCCGACATCGCCGCGCAGCAACCGATCATCCCGCGCTGGAAGGACGTGTTCCTGCAGGCCGTTCCGCGCCCCTCGGCGCCGACCAAGGGCTCCTACAACGAGGTTTCCGCCAAGTTCTGGTCGGCCGTGCACGACACGCTTTCGGGCACCGGCACCGCGGCCGAGAACCTGGAACTGCTGGAGCTTGAGCTCGAGGACATGAAGGGCGGCGGCTGGTAAGTCGCGCCCCGGCCCCTCGGCGGCCGGCATCACCGAAAGCCACCGCGCGCGCCCAGGACGCGCGCGCGGAACCAACCACAAAAGACCGGGCGCCCGCCACCAGGACGGGTAGGTACCGGCAGCGATGACGGGAGGGATTCGCGATGACCACGGCAACCCATGCCGCCGGTACCTCATTACCGAACGCCCGCTCCGGCGGCCGATCGGAACTCCAGGCGCAGCGGCTGCGCTCGGCGATGTGGTTCCTGCTGCCGATGCTGACGGCGCTGTTCGTGGTGGCGGCCTGGCCGCTGCTCCGGACCATCTACTTCAGCTTGACCGACACCAGCCTGACCTCGCTCTATGAAGGCAAGTGGGTCGGCTTCGACAACTACCTGAACTGGCGCACGCTCAGTTCGGGCCGCACCATCTACCGCGGCACCCTGGTCGATCCGGCCTGGTGGAACGCGGTCTGGAACACCTTCCGCTTCGCCATCGTCTCGGTCCTGTTCGAGACGATCCTCGGCATGCTGGTGGCGCTGGTGCTGAACGCGGAGTTCAAGGGCCGCGGCTTCGTCCGTGCCGCCATCCTGGTGCCCTGGGCGATCCCGACCATCGTTTCGGCCAAGATGTGGGCCTGGATGCTCAACGACCAGTTCGGCATCTTCAACGACATCCTGCTCAAGCTCGGCATCATCGAGCAGAAGATCGCCTGGACCGCCTCGGTCGATACCGCGATGTTCGCGATCCTGATCGTCGACATCTGGAAGACCACGCCGTTCATGGCGCTGCTCTGCCTCGCCGGTCTGCAGATGATCCCGCGCGACATGTACGAGGCCGCCAAGATCGACGGCGTCCATCCGGTCAAGGTCTTCTTCAAGGTCACCCTGCCGCTGGTGCGGCCGGCGCTGATGGTGGCGGTCATCTTCCGCACCCTCGATGCGCTGCGCATCTTCGATCTGGTCTACGTGCTGACGCCCAATTCCTCGGCCACCAAGACCATGTCGGTGATCAGTCGCGAGAACCTGATCGACTTCGACAACTTCGCCTACGGCTCGGCCCAGTCGACACTGCTGTTCCTCATCATCCTGATCTGCGTGTCGCTCTACATCTGGCTCGGCAAGATCGACCTGTCAGGGAGCAAGTCATGACCAGGACACCATTCTGGAACTTCCTGTTCTACGTCGCGGTGGTGCTGATCGTGGTGATCGCGGTCTTCCCGTTCTACTACGCGATCGTCACCAGCCTGAAGTCCGGCACCGCGCTCTTCCGTGTCGACTACTTCCCCAAGCAGCTCGACTTTTCCAACTATGTCAGCGTGCTGACCGGCCGCAGCTTCATTAGAAGCGTGGTCAATTCGGTCATCGTCGCCTCGCTGACGGTGGCGTTTGCGCTGTTCCTCGCGGTCACCGCCTCCTACGCGCTGGCCCGGGTGCGGTTCCGCGGTCGCGGCCTGATGCTGATGACCATCCTCGCGGTGTCGATGTTCCCGCAGATCGCCGTGCTGGCCGGTCTGTTCGAGCTGATCCGCTTCATCGGCGTCTTCAACACCCCCTGGGCGCTGATCATCAGCTACACCATCTTCACCCTGCCGTTCACGGTCTGGGTGCTGACCACCTTCATGCGCGACCTGCCGATCGAGATCGAGGAGGCCGCCATCGTCGACGGCGCCACCCCGTGGCAGATCATCTCCAAGGTGTTCATGCCGCTGATGTGGCCGGCGCTGGTGACTACCGGCCTTCTCGCCTTCATCGGCGCCTGGAACGAATTTTTGTTCGCGCTGACCTTCACCTCGTCCGAGACACAACGAACGGTCCCGGTGGCCATCGCGCTGCTCAGCGGCGCCTCCGAGCAGGAGGTCCCGTGGGGCAACATCATGGCTGCCTCGGTGCTTGTCACCGTGCCGCTGATCGTTCTCGTCCTCATCTTCCAACGCAAGATCGTCGCAGGCCTCACCGCCGGCGGTGTCAAAGGCTGATCCGGGAGGGTCCAATGGCTCAAATCCAGCTCAAGAACGTCACCAAGTCCTTCGGCGCCGTCCATGTCATCAAGGGTGTCGACCTGGAGATCAAATCCGGCGAGTTCATGGTCTTCGTCGGCCCATCGGGCTGCGGCAAGTCCACGCTCCTGCGCCTGATCGCCGGGCTCGAGGACATCACCTCGGGTGACCTGCTCTTCGACGGCCAGCGGGTCAATGCGCTGGCCCCGTCGAACCGCGGCATCGCCATGGTGTTCCAGTCCTACGCGCTCTACCCGCACATGAACGTCTACGACAACATGGCCTTCGGCATGAAGCTGCAGAAGGCCGGCGCCGACGACATCGAGACACGGGTGGGCAAGGCGGCCGAGATGCTGCAGATCGACCACCTGCTCGACCGACTGCCCAAGCAACTCTCCGGCGGCCAGCGCCAGCGCGTCGCCATCGGCCGCGCCATCGTGCGCGATCCCAAGGTGTTCCTGTTCGACGAGCCCCTGTCGAACCTCGACGCGGCGCTGCGCGTGCAGACCCGGCTCGAGATCGCCAAGCTGCACCACGACATGAACAACGTGACGATGATCTACGTCACCCACGACCAGGTCGAGGCGATGACGCTGGCCGACCGGATCTGCGTGCTGCGCGACGGGCTGGTGATGCAGGTGGGCTCGCCCATCGAGCTTTACGAGCGGCCGAACTCGCTGTTCGTGGCCGGCTTCATCGGCAGCCCGAAGATGAACTTCATCAACGGCGGTTTCGCGCAGAAGTTCGGCTGCCACACGCTGGGGCTGCGCTCCGAGCACATCGCCATCGACAACGCCTCGCCGGTCTTCAAGGGCAAGGTGGTGCATTCCGAGAACCTCGGCTCGGACAACTATCTCTTCGTCGACATCGGCAGCGCCGAACCGATCATCGTGCGCAAGGAGGGCAAGGAGATGGTGCAATACGGCACCGAGCTTGGCCTCAGCCCCAAGGAGGGCCACGTCCACCGCTTCGACGAAAAGGGCATGCCGATAGCGTGACGCCCCCTTCGGGGCGAACACATCGGGGGCGCTTCTGCCGGGGCGCCCCCCTGACGGAACACGACACACGCGGCCCGGGCATGAGAAGGCGCCGGGCCGACGCGCTGCCGGCCGTGACCGCCGGTCCCTGACCCCAACCGCCGGCGCCGCCGGCAACCGGAGAGCTCACCGATGACCATTCGCACCGTCGTCTGGGGCGAGAACGTGCACGAGCAGAAGAACCAGGTCGTGCGCGATACCTACCCTGAGGGCATGCATGCCTGCATCGCTGCCGCGCTCAACACCTGCGACGCGATCACCGCCACCACCGCCACCCTGCAGGAGCCCGAGCACGGCCTGCCCGCCGAAAGGCTGGCCGAGACCGACGTGCTGATCTGGTGGGGCCACGCCGCCCATGGCGAGGTCGAGGACGCGGTGGTCGAACGGGTCGCCGAGGCGGTCTGGTCCGGCATGGGGCTGGTGGTCCTGCACTCGGGCCATTTCGCCAAGATCTTCAAGCGCTTGATGGGCACCCCCTGCAACCTCACCTGGCGCGAGGCGGGCGAGCGCGAGCGGCTCTGGGTCACCGCCCCGAACCATCCCATCGTCCAGGGCCTGCCGCCCTATTTCGAGCTCGAGAACGAGGAGATGTACGGCGAACCCTTCGGCGTGCCCGAGCCCCTGGAAACCATCTTCGTCAGCTGGTTCCAGGGCGGCGAGGTGTTCCGCTCCGGCCTGACCTGGCGGCGCGGCGCCGGCAATGTCTTCTACTTCCGCCCCGGGCACGAGACCTATCCAACCTATCACAACGGCTATGTGCAGCGGGTGATCAAGAACGCGGTCATGTGGGCCCACAACCCCGCCGCCCGCATCGCCAAGGTCACCGACGCCCCCAACGTGCCGGTCGAGGCCGCCCCCGAGAAGATCGAGGAGCGCGGGCCGAAGCTTCACGCCAAGGGCGAGGCCGGCTTCCGCTGACGCCCAGCCCACCCCCGCCCGGCGCCCCCTTCCCCTGACACCCGGGAAGGGCCGGCGGGGGGCACAATGGAACCCGGGCGAAACCCCGCCCTCGATGACCGCTCCACAAGGACCAGCCCCATGGCCCAGAACGCACCCGTCCGCCTTCTCGTCCTCGGCACCGGCGGCATGGCCGCCAACCATGTCCGCGCCTTCCAGGCCATCCCCGGCGTCACCATCGCCGGCGGCGTCGACACCAACCCGGACCGCCTGAAGACCTTCTGCGACGGCTTCGGCATCGCCAAGCGCTTCACCTCGCTCGACGAGGCGCTCGCCGATGGCGGCTTCGAGGCGGTGACCAACGTCACCCCCGACGCGGCCCATTACGCCACCACCATGCCGCTGCTGGCGGCCGGCAAGCATGTCCTGTGCGAAAAGCCGCTGGCCACCGAATACGGGCCGGCGGCCGAGATGGCGGCGGCAGCGGAAAAGGCTGGCGTCGTCAACCTGGTCAACTTCACCTACCGCCGGGTCGAGGCGCTGGAGGCGGCGCGGGCGCTGGTGGCCGACGGCGCCATCGGCACGGTGCGCCATTTCGAGGCCTCGTACCTGCAGAGCTGGCTCACCCAGCCGGCCTGGGGCGACTGGAAGACCGAGGACCAGTGGCTCTGGCGGCTGTCCACCGCCCATGGCTCAAAGGGCGTTCTCGGCGATGTGGGCGTCCATATCCTCGACTTCACCACCTTTGCCGCCGGCGCGCCGGTGACCGACGTCTCCTGCCGGCTCAGGACCTTCGACAAGGCCCCGGGCGGCGTGATCGGCAAATACACCCTCGACGCCAATGACAGCGCGGTGATGCACCTGGGGCTTCGGGGCGGCGCCGTGGGCGTCCTCCATGCCACCCGCTTCGCCAGCGGGCATCTCAACGACCTCAAGCTCTGCCTGTTCGGCGACAAGGGCGGGCTCGAGGTCTCTTATGTCAACAATGTCAGCCGTTTGCGGGCCTGTCTTGGGCCGAACCTTCAGGCGGCGAAGTGGCGCACCATCCGCGCCGCCAGGGTGCCGCAGGTCTTCGACCGGTTCATCGCCGCGATCCGCGGCCAGGGCGGCAGCAAGAGCGATGACGGCACCCCCGACTTCGCCCGTGGTGCCGCGCTGCAGAAGGTCCTCGACCTTGCGGTCGACTCCGACGCCAAAGGCGGCCTCAGCCTGGCGGTCTGACCGGACCGCCCCGCTTCAGCCGGGCCCTGTCCCAAGGGATTGCGGGGCCTTGCGCGAACTTTGCGCGACTGCGGTGGCCTAGACCCGTTCCGAGCCGGCGTCGGGCCTGTCGAGTGGGGCCTGTCGACCGGGGCTAGTGACCCGCGGGCCAGGGCGGCCGGGCCCTGGCGGGCCGGGGCGCTCCCGCCCTCTGTCGCGGCCTGCCTGCGGCAGGCCTGCTCCGCCGGTTGGGCCCGGCCCACGTGCCTTCGGCACGCGGGTCCCGCCAGTCACCGCCACCTGCGCCTGGCCTGTAGAACAACGCCCGGCCCGAACACGCCCGCCCAGTGTTTCGGCCGATGCACCGCCTGCCTCCCCGGCGCGGCCGGGCAATTTCGGGTCGCCTGCCCCGAGCGCGGGCCTCAGGGATCGGACGGACCAAGCTTCACCCCGGTTCCGGCCTCGCAGATCGCAAAGCCGTTCGGACCCAGCGCCAGCGCCGCGCCGTCCAGCGTGGCCGCTTCGGCGATCAGCATCCTGCCCGCCCTCTCCACCCTGAGCTCGACAGGCTTCGGCGACAGGTTGAAGATTGCCAGCACGCCGCCCTCGCCGGCCTCGCCGCGCAGGAACCCCAGGAGCGGCTCGGGCAGGTCGAGGAACCGCGTCGCCCCGACGCGAAGCGCCGGGCTCGCCTTTCGCACCGCGATCATGGCGCGGTAGAACTCCAGCACCGATCCCGCGACCCCCGCCTGCCGGTCGACGGCGCGCGCCAGCTGCGGCGGCTTCACCGGCAGCCAGGGCGCTCCGCTCGAGAACCCGCCCGCCGGCGCCCCGGCCTCCCAGACCATCGGCGTGCGGCAGGCGTCGCGGCCCACCGGCTCGGGCCAGAAGGCGATGCCCTGCGGGTCCACCAGCTCCTCCAGCGCCAGCTCGGTATCGGTCTGGCCCAGCTCCTCGCCCTGATAGAGGCAGATCGACCCCTGCAGGCTCAGCCCCAGCGCCGCCGCCTGGCGCGCCACCGCCTCCACCGTCACCCCGTGTTTCGCCCAGCGGCCGGCATGGCGCACCACGTCATGGTTCGAGAACGCCCACATCGGCCAGCCATCGGGCGCACCGGCGAAGAAATCCTCGATCCGGCGGCGGAAGAACGCCGCCGTATAGTCGTAGCCCATCAACTCGAAGCTGTAGCACTGGTGCAGCCGCCCGGGCCGGGTATAGGCACCCATCATTGCGATGGCGTGGTGGTTCTCGCCCATCTCGCCGACGCTGGTTGTCGCCCCGTATTCGTCCAGAAGCCGCCTGACCCGCTCCAGCCAGACCAGGTTCTCGGGCTGGTTCTTCGAGAACAGGTGGTACTGCATCGCGTAGGGGTTGCCCTCCGGCTCGGTCTTGACCCGATAGTCGGCCGCGTTGTCGCGCAGCAGCCGGTCGTGGAAGAAGAAGTTCACCGTGTCGAAGCGGAACCCGTCCACCCCGCGCTCCAGCCAGAAGCGCATGTTGTCGAGGTGGAACGCCTGCACCTCAGGATTGTGAAAGTTGAAGTCCGGCTGCTCGGCCAGGAAGTTGTGGAAATAATACTGCTTGCGCCGCGCGTCCCAGGTCCAGGCCGGCCCGCCGAACACCGACAGCCAGTTGTTGGGCGGCGTGCCGTCATGGCGCGGATCGGCCCAGACATACCAGTCCGCCTTCGGTCCAGTCCGGCTGGCCCGGCTCTCCGCAAAGGCCGGATGGCTGAGCGCCGAATGCGACAGCACCTGATCGATGATCACCTTCAGCCCCAGATCGTGGGCCCGTCCCACCAGCGCATCGAAGTCGGCCAGCGTGCCGAAGACCGGGTCCACGTCGCAATAGTCCTCGACGTCGTAACCGAAATCCCGCATCGGCGAGACAAAGAACGGCGACAGCCAGATGGCGTCCACCCCGAGACCGGCCACGTAGTCCAGCCGCCGGGTGATGCCGGCCAGATCGCCGACCCCGTCGCCATTGTCGTCCTGAAACGACCGCGGATAGATCTGGTACGTGACCGCGCCGCGCCACCACTCGTCCATGCCCTGCCCTCCCGCCTGAATCACCGCCACCCTAGACTGCCTCGCGACGGCCTCAAAGCGTTTCGGGTGGATTTTTGGCTTTCCCTTGGCCATCATGGCGCAAACAACGACGCCGCCGGCAAAGGCGGAGAACCGACGGGGAGGAAGGGTGGCGGCCGCCGCCCGCATGGCCATGGCGACGCTCAAGGATATCAGCCGCCGACTGGGGGTCTCGGTCACCACCGTCAGCCGGGCGCTGAACGGCTTTCCCGAGGTCAATGCCGAAACCCGGGCGCTGGTGATCGAGACCGCGCGGGCGATGAACTACGCCCCCAACCAGTTCGCCCGCAAACTGGCCACGGGCCGCTCGGGCATGATCGGCTACGTGCTCAAGGCGTCCGAGGAACTGACCGTCGATCCGCATTTCATCGAGATGATCACCGGCCTGTCCGAGGCTTTCTCGGCCCGCGGCATCGACTTCATCCTGCACGTCACCGACGATGACGACCCGGTCACCACCTACCGGCGGCTGATCGCCCGCAAGACCTTCGACGGGTTCGTGCTGGGGCGCCCGGTCATCAACGACCCGCGGGTCGACATCCTCATCGACGCCGGTATCCCGTTTGCCATGCACGGCCGGGTTCCCGGCGATACCCGCTATCCCTTCTACGACATCGACAACGATGCCGTCGGCTATCGGATGACCCGGCATCTGCTGGACCTCGGACATCGCCGCATCGCGTTTCTCAACGGCCCGACCCGGCGCGCCTATGCCTATCACCGCCAGCGCGGCCATCTCGCGGCGCTGGCCGAGGCCGGGCTTCAGCCCAACCCGGCGCTGACCCGCGCGGGCCTGCACACATGGTCCTATGGCGTGGCCGCCGCCGAAGAGATGCTGGCCAGGGACGGCGCCGCGCCGACCGCTTTCATCTGCGCCCACAGCCGCATCGCCGCCGGCGTGCTCGACGTGCTCGACGAGCGCGGCATCGCCGTCCCGGAGGCGGCTTCGGTGCTCTGCCACGACGACGGCACCATCGAGCCACGCGACCGCCCGCCCATGCGCGGCATCACCGGCACCCGCAGCATCCTGCGTTCCGCCTGCGGGCCACTGGCCGAGTTCCTGGTCCGCAACATCGCCGGCGAGCCGCCCGAGGCACTGCAGGTCCGCAGCGATCCCGAATTCGTCGATCACGGCTCCTCGGGGCCGGTGCCGGGCTAGGCCGCGACGAGCGAAAAGCAGTTCCGCGCTTGTCCCGGGCTCGTTCCATCTGCCCTGCCAAGATCAGAGACCTGAATGCCCACACTCTACCTCACATGTGGTCTTCCCGGTTCGGGGAAGACCACGCTCGCCAAAAGCATTGAACATGAAGCATCTGCCCTCCGTCTGACGGGAGACGAGTGGATGCACGAACTCTACCCTGGCATCTCAACGCCGGAAGCCGAAATGGGGCCATGCCGAAATAGAGTGGAGGGTTTGCAATGGCAGATTGCACTACGCGCCCTGAGGCTCGACTGTAACGTTGTTGTCGACTGGGGCGTGTAGTCGCGAGCAGAACGCGATACCTGCCGGGACGAAGCCCGCGCCGTTGGTGCTCGTGTCGCCCTTTGCTTCTTGGACGTGCCCTTTGAGAAACTCTGGGACCGGATTGCTCAGCGCAATGCCGAGCTTCCCGCCGGAGCATTCGAAATCACGCGGGCGGATCTGCTCAGGTGATCAAAGCTGTTCGAGCCCCCTTCGGCAGAGGAGTTGGCGCTTTACGACCTGCCCGGCCAAACTGCCGTCACGACCCTCAGATGACCCGACCGAGCGGCGCTATCCGGCCGCCGCTTCGCCGGCTTCCCCGGCGCGCGATCCGAGCCGTGGCGGCGCCGCCCCGCGATAGCTGGCCGGGGTCATGCCGCGGATCGCGCGGAACGACCGGATGAAATGCGGCCCGTCGCAAAAGCCGGTGGCGTGGGCGATTTCCGTCACCGTCCGGTCGGTGGTCTTCAGCAGGCGGCAGGCGCGGTCGATGCGCAGTTCCAGCCCGGCCCGCGACGGCGAGACCCCGATCTCGTCGCGGAACCGCCGCTCGAGGCTGCGGCGCCCCACACCCAGCCGGCCGGCCAGCGCCGCCACCGTCTCGGGGGCGTCCAGCGTCTGCTGCATCCGGATCAGCGCCTTGCGCACCACCGGGTCGTGCAGGTCGCGCTGCAGCGGCGCGCCGGGCTGCGGCCGCTCGCCGCTCATCGCCTCGTCGATGATCATGATGCTCAGGCTCTTGGTCGCGGCCGAGGCGCCCACATGCCGCTCGACCAGGAACGCCGCCAGATGCGCCGAGCTGTGGCCGCCCGAACAGGTCAGCCGGTCGCGGTCGACAACGAAAATCCGGTCCGAAACCGGCTCCACGCCCTCGAATCGCTCGCGAAAATCGTCGTGGTGGAACCAGCTCACGCAGGCCCGGTAGCCATCCAGAAGGCCCGCCTCGTGCAGCAGGAAGACGCCGGTGCACAGGCCGATCAGCGGCACGCCCGCCGCGGCCTGCCGGCGCAGGAATTCCACCGCCTCGGGGGCCAGCGGCCGGGCCTCGCCCATGACCCCGCCGACCACGGCGATATAGTCGAACCGTCCCGCCTGCCGCATCCGCAGGTCGGGCTGAACTTTCACGCCACAACTCGACCGCACCGGACTGGCGTCATGGGACAGCACCGCCCAGTCGCACAGGATCGGCCGCGAGCGGTCGGATTCGTCCGCTGCCAGGCGGATGACGTCGACGAAATTGGCGAATGAGGACAGCGTGAAGCGGTCGGCCAGGATGAATCCGACGGTCAGGCGCTTGCGCTCGGGGCCCGGGGCGGCGGGCCGGGGGATGCGGTTGCCGGTCATGACGCAATCATACAGCAAACGCTGCGCAGATATCCAGTCCGCCGCATTAACCTTCTGCTATCAAGCGTATCATCAGCCCGACAGCAAACGGAGCTCCGATGACGCGCTTTTCCGCCTTCTCGCTCCTCAGGAACGCCGTGACCGGCCACAAGGGCTGGACCGCGCAGTGGCCCGACAGCCAGCCCAGGGCCGAATACGACGTGATCATCGTCGGCGCCGGCGGCCACGGGCTCGGCGCGGCCCATTACCTCGCCAAGGAGCACGGCATCACCAATGGCCTGGTGATCGACAAGGGCTGGCTCGGCGGCGGCAACACGGGGCGCAACACCACCATCATCCGCTCCAACTACCTCTACGACGAAAGCGCCCGGCTCTACGATCACGCGCTGGACCTGTGGGAGAACCTCAGCCAGGAGCTGAACTACAACGTCATGTTCTCGCGCCGCGGCGTGATGATGCTGGCCCATAACGTGCACGACGTGCAGAGCTTCCAGCGCCATGTCCACGCCAACCGGCTGAACGGGGTCGACAACCGCTGGCTGACGCCGGCCGAGGCCAAGGCCTATTGCCCACCGCTGAGCATCTCCGACAAGGCCCGCTATCCGGTGATGGGCGCCGCGCTGCAAAAGCGCGCCGGGACCGCGCGCCACGATGCCGTCGCCTGGGGCTATGCCCGCTCGGCGGCGTCGCGGGGCTGGGACATCGTGCAGAACTGCCCGGTCACCGCCATCCGCCGCGGCGCCGATGGCCGGGTCGAGGGCGTCGAGACCGCCAGGGGCTTCATCAGGGCGAAGAAGGTCGCCGTCTCGGCCGCCGGCCATACCAGCGTGCTGATGGATTCGGCCGGGGTGCGGATGCCGCTGGAAAGCTATCCGCTGCAGGCGCTGGTCTCCGAGCCGGTCAAGCCGATCTTCCCCTGCGTGGTGATGTCGAACGCGGTCCACGCCTATATCAGCCAGTCCGACAAGGGCGAACTGGTGATCGGCTCGGGCACCGACCAGTACACCAGCTACTCCCAGCGCGGTGGCCTGCCGCTGATCGAGCACACCCTGGCCGCCATCTGCGAGATCTTCCCCATCTTCACCCGCATGCGGATGCTGCGCAAATGGGGCGGCATCGTCGATGTGACGCCCGACCGCTCGGCGATCCTCGGCAAGACCCCGGTGCCCGGCCTCTACGTCAACTGCGGCTGGGGCACCGGCGGCTTCAAGGCGACGCCCGGAGCGGCCCACACCCTGGCCTGGACCGTCGCCAGGGACGAACCGCACCCCGCCAATGCGCCGTTCACGCTCGAGCGCTTCACCACCGGCCGGCTGATCGACGAAGCCGCCGCCGCCGCCGTCGCGCACTGAGGACCACGCCATGCTTCTCATCCACTGCCCCTATTGCGACGAGACCCTGCCGGAGCTGGAATTCGCCTATGCCGGCGAGGCCCATATCGCCCGGCCCGGGAACCCCGCCGAGGTGTCCGACGAGGCCTGGCGCGACTTCCTGTTCATCCGCTCCAACGTCAAGGGACCGCATTACGAGCGCTGGCGCCATGTCCACGGCTGCGGCCGCTTTTTCAACGCCGTCCGCGACACCGTCTCGGACAAGTTCCTGACCACCTACCAGGCCGGTGCCCCGCGCCCCGACCTCGCCAGCCTGACCCGGGGGGGCGCAGAATGAGCCGCTATCGCGTCCAGGGCCGCGGCCGCGTCGATCACGGCGCCCCGGTGCATTTCACCTTCGACGGCGAGCGGATCGAGGGCCGCCAGGGGGACACCGTCGCCTCGGCGCTTCTGGCCAACGGCATCCACCTGATGGGCCGCTCGTTCAAGTACCACCGCCCGCGCGGGCCGGTGGCCGCCGGCTCGGAAGAACCCAATGCCCTCATCGGCACCAGCCGCGGCAAGGGCCGGTTCGAGCCCAACACCCGCGCCACCGTGCAGGAGATCTACCCCGGCCTCGCGACCAGCAGCCAGAACAAGTACCCAAGCCTGAAATTCGACGTCGGCGCGGTGAACGACGGCGCCTACATGCTGTTCTCGGCCGGCTTCTACTACAAGACCTTCATGTGGCCCAAAAGCTTCTGGGACAAGGTCTACGAGCCCTTCATCCGCGCCGCCGCGGGCCTTGGCGTCTCGCCGACCGAGGAGGATCCGGACAGCTACGCCTCGCGCTACCTGCACACAGACGTGCTGGTGGTCGGTGCCGGCCCCGCCGGGCTGGCGGCGGCGAAAACGGCCGCCGAGGCCGGCCTGCGGGTCACGCTGGTGGACGAGAACGCCGAGGCCGGCGGCACGCTGCTGAGCGAACCGCAGGCCGAGATCGACGGCCAGCCCGCCTGGGACTGGCTGGCGGCTACGCTGGCCGAGCTCAAGCGCCTCGGCGTCCGGGTCATGACCCGGACCACGGCCATCGGCTATTACCACCAGAACATGGTCGGGCTCTGCCAGAAGCTCACCGACCACCTCGACATGCCGCCCCAGGACACCCCGCGCGAGCGGCTCTGGCGGGTCCGCGCCGGGCAGGTGATCCTCGCCCAGGGTGCGCTTGAAAAGCCACTGGTCTTCGACGGCAACGACCGGCCCGGGGTGATGCTCGCCGGCGCCGCCCAGACCTTCCTCAACCGCTACGGCGTCAGGGTCGGCGACCGCGCCGTGATCGCCACCTGCCATGACAGCGCCTGGTACGCCGCGTTCGATCTCGCCGACACCAACGCCCGGATCGAGGCGATCGTCGACACCCGGCCCCAGCCGCGCGCCGATCTGGTGGCCGAGGCCGAGCGCCGCGGCATCCCGGTGCTGGCCGGCAATACCGTCACCGGCACCGAAGGCCGGCTCAGGATCCGGTCGGTGCGCGTCAACCCGGTCCGCGGCGGCAGCGTCGGTGCGGCCGCCACGCTGGCCTGCGACTGCCTGCTGATCTGCGGCGGCTGGACGCCGTCGCTGCATCTCTTCTCCCACACCAAGGGCACGCTCGCCTGGGACGAGGACCGCCAGACCTTCCTGCCCGATGGCAAGTCCGAGGCCTGCCAGATCGCCGGCGCCGGGCGCGGGCTCTGGGGCATCGAGGCCGCACTCAACGACGGCCTGCAGATGGGCGCCGCCGCCGCCCGCGACCTGGGCAAATCGGCCACGCCGGCATCCGCGAAGGTCGTGAGCGACCGCATCGGCACCGGCACCAGCCACACCGAGCTGCCCACCGACGGCAACCCCGGCCGGGCCCGCGCCTTCGTCGACTACCAGAACGACGTCACCGCCAAGGACCTGCGCCTTGCGGTGCGCGAGGGCATGCGCTCCATCGAGCACGTCAAGCGCTACACCACCAACGGCATGGCCACCGATCAGGGCAAGATGTCCAACATCAACGGCCTGAACATCGCCGCCGACGCGCTCGGCAAGAAGCAGCCCGAGGTCGGCCTGACCACCTTCCGCCCGCCCTACACCCCCACCACCTTCGGCGCCTTCGCCGGCTATCACCGCGGCGACCATTTCGAGGTGACCCGCAAGACCCCCATCGATGGCTGGGCCGAAAAGAACGGCGCCGTGTTCGAGCCGGTCAGCCTGTGGCGCCGGGCCCGGTACTTCCCCAGGGCGGGCGAGGACATGCATGCCGCCGTCGCCCGCGAGTGCCGCGCGACGCGCGCATCGCTGGGCATCTTCGACGCCTCGACCCTGGGCAAGATCGAGGTGGTCGGTCCCGACGCGGTCGAATTCATGAACCGCATGTACACCAACCCCTGGGCCGGGCTGGCGCCGGGCCGGACCCGCTACGGCCTCTTGCTGGGCGATGACGGCTTCATCCGCGACGACGGCGTCATCGGGCGGCTCTCGGACGACCGCTTCCACGTCACCACCACCACCGGCGGTGCGGCGCGGGTGCTGAACATGATGGAGGACTACCTCCAGACCGAATGGCCCGACCTCGACGTCTGGCTCACCTCGACCACCGAGCAATGGGCGACCGTGGCGCTGAACGGCCCCAACGCCCGCAAGCTGCTGGAACCGTTCGTCGAGGGCCAGGACCTGTCGGACGCCGCCTTCCCGCACATGTCGATCGTGGAATGCACCGTTGCCGGCTTCCCGGCGCGGCTGTTCCGGGTCAGCTTCACCGGCGAGCTGGGCTTCGAGATCAACGTGCCCGCCCGCCACGGCCGGGCGTTGTGGGAAAAGCTCTGGGAGGCCGGCCAGCAATACGACATCTGCGCCTACGGCACCGAAACCATGCATGTCCTGCGCGCCGAAAAGGGCTATATCATCGTCGGTCAGGACACCGACGGCACGGTGACGCCCTATGACGCCGGGATCGGCTGGGCCGTCGGCAAGAAGAAGGCCGATTTCGTCGGCATGCGCGCGCTGAAGCGGCCCGACCTGGTGGCCGAGGGGCGCAAGCAGCTGGTTGGCCTGCTGACCGATGACGGCAAGACCGTGCTCGAGGAAGGCGCGCAGATCGTGCTCGACCCCAACCAGCCCAAGCCGATGAAGATGGTCGGCCACGTCACCTCGTCCTACCGCAGCGAGGCGGCCGGCCGGCCGATCGCGCTGGCGCTGGTCGAGGGCGGGCACGGGCGCATGGGCGAGACCGTTCACATCCCGATGCCCGACCGGGTGGTCGCCGCCACCGTCACCGGCGCGGTCTTCTACGACCCCGACGGCGACCGCCTGAAACTCTGACCGGAGACGATGCGATGACCGCTGCCGCACACCCGACCCCCGGTCCCCTGGCCGAGACCGCCGCCGCGACCGTGACCCTGCTGGCGCCGGTGGCCCGCTTCTCGCTCCGGGCCCGCGCCACGCACCTCAAGGCGCTGTCCGCCGCGCTGGGGCTCGACCTGCAGGGGCGGATCGGCACCCGCGCCCGCGCCGGCGAAACCGAGGCGCTCTGCCTCGGCCCCGACGAATGGCTGATCCACGCGCCCGAGGCCGAGGCCGACCGTATCACGGGCGCCTGCGCCACGGTCTACGCCGAGGCGCCGCACAGCCTGACCGAGATCACCGACCGCGAGCTGAGCGTGCGGATCACCGGCCCGGCGGCGGCCGAGCTGCTGACCATCGGCTGCCCGCGCGACATCGACGGCATCGCCCCGGGCAGCGGCCGGCGGACACTCTTCGACGGCGCCACCGTGGTGCTCTGGCGCGACGCGGCCGCAGAATTCCGCCTCGACGTCTGGCGCTCCTTCGCCCCGCACCTCTTCCACCTCCTGGAAACCGGCTGCCGCGAACTCGCCGCCGAGGCCCTCGCCGATCCCCTCGGCGCGCCCTGAGATGTTCCTCTCCGTCTTCGACATCTTCAAGATCGGCATCGGCCCCTCGTCGTCGCACACCATGGGGCCGATGGTGGCCGCCGCACGCTTCCTCGACGACCTGCGCGGCGGCGTCGACATGATCCCAGGCTCGGGCCAGCCGGCGGCGCTCGGCGCCAGCCTGCACGGCTCGCTCGCCTTCACCGGCAAGGGCCACGCCACCGACCGTGCGGTGATCCTGGGGCTCTGCGGACTGATGCCCGACACCCTCGATCCCGACGCCGCCGAGGCGCTGGAGGCCGAGGTGCGCCGGTCCGGCGAGGTCCACCCCGAAGGTCTGGGCCCGCTCGCGTTCCGGCCCGAGACCGATCTGGTCTTCGACTACGGCCCGGCGCTTCCCGGCCACGCCAACGGGCTGGTGCTCAGCGCCCGCGACGCCAGCGGCAACCTCTGCCACACCGAGACCTACTACTCCATCGGCGGCGGCTTCGTGATGACCGGGCGCGAACTGGAGCGTGAGCGCGAGGGCGGCGTCGACAGCCTCGGCGACCGCAAGGCGGCCATGGACTACCCCTACCCGTTCGGCACCGCCGCCGAGATGCTGCGCATGGGCGCCGCCTCCGGCAAGACCATCGCCGAGATGAAACGCGCCAACGAGACGGTGATCCGCGGCGCCGGGCTCGACGCCGCCATCGACCGCATCGCCGCGGCCATGGACGCCTGCATCGAGCGCGGCCTCGCCCGGGACGGCATCCTGCCCGGCGGGCTCAAGCTCCGCCGCCGGGCCAGGGCGATCCACGAACAGCTCAAGGCCGAGCGCGGCCAGAACCTCAGCCAGCCGCACCAGGCCAATGACTGGATGAGCGTCTACGCCATGGCGGTCAACGAGGAGAACGCCGCCGGCGGCCGGGTGGTCACCTCGCCCACCAATGGCGCCGCGGGGGTAGTCCCGGCGGTCCTGCGCTATTACCGCGACCACTGCGTCGGCGCCACCGAGGCGGGGGCTCGCGATCTCCTGCTGGTGGCCGCCGCCATCGGCGGGCTGATCAAGCACAATGCCTCGATCTCGGGGGCCGAGGTCGGCTGCCAGGGCGAGGTCGGCTCGGCCTCGTCGATGGCCGCGGCCGGGCTTTGCGCGTCGCTCGGCGGCAGCTACGAGCAGGTGGAGAACGCCGCCGAGATCGCCCTCGAGCACCATCTGGGCATGACCTGCGACCCCGCCGCCGGGCTGGTGCAGGTGCCCTGCATCGAGCGCAACGCCCTCGGCGCCATCAAGGCGGTCTCGGCCGCCAGCCTGGCACTGCGCGGCGACGGCAAGCACTTCATGCCGCTGGACAACTGCATCAAGGTGATGCTCGAGACCGGCCGCGACATGAACCTGAAATACAAGGAGACGTCCACCGGCGGCATCGCCGTGAACATCCCCGAATGCTGACCTGAAGGGGGGCCTCGCTGCGCTCGGCCCGCACCCGGACGCGCCCCGCCCACCCACCCACGCGCGTCCGGGTGCGGCGGCGAACGGCCGGCCTGGCGACGGAATTCGTCGATGCGAGGTCCTCGCCGCCGGGTCGGCGCCGAATGCGCGCAATGCCTGTGTGCCGGTGCTTCTTTACTTGCCGCATACCCCGCCATGGAAAATATACCTGAAGTATATTCTCCGGATACTTCACGCCCCTTCGGCCAGTCCGCCCCTTGCCGATCGCGCCGAGGCTGACCGCGCGGGGCAGGAATCCCGGCGCTGTCGCGGACAGCTTGCTGCGAATTCAGAAGGTGGTAGGCCCGGAGGGACTCGAACCCCCAACCAAAGCGTTATGAGCGCTCTGCTCTGACCAATTGAGCTACAGGCCCGCCGGCATCAGGGCTTACTGCCGCCTCGGCAGCCGGTCAAGCCAGCCCCGGTCCTCGAGGCGGCATCCACAGTGGCCGATCCGAAGCGCGCGCCTCGACACGCGCCCGGGCGCGAGGGTGGGTGGGTGGGGAGCGCCCGGGCGCGTTCGCCGTCCCAAAGGCCGGAAAGCCCGGTACGTTCCCGTGTGTTCCCACAGGCGCTGACACTTTTACTGTTTGAATCCAATTGGTTGACATGGCGTCCCCATGGGGACGCGCCGCGCTCACGCGGCCATCAAGCCCGCGTCGCCCGAAGGTGATTGGAACGGATCGGGCGCCGATACCAGATACAGCGCCGTGGTCCCGGAGGCCGCCGGCCCTGCCCCGCCGAAACGGCGCCGGCAGGGCGATCCGACGCCCCCGAGGGGCCACGCAACATGTCCCCAAGGACAACAGGAGATCCTTCATCATGCGCAATCGTCTGGTAACCGCAACGCTCGCCGCCCTCGTCCTCGGCGGTGCCGCCGCCTTTGCGGCGACCGACACCGTCGGCAAGGTCAAGACGTTCGACGCCACGACCATGACGCTGACGCTGGACAACGGCACCACCTACTACCTTCCCGACGGCTTCAAGGATCCCGGCCTCAAGGCCGGCGAGAAGGTCACGGTCAGCTGGAACATGATCAACGACCGCCACGAGGTCGAGACGGTCACCATCCAGAACTGACGCCGTTCCGGCAACGGGTGGGCGCGGCGGGCGGCGCGGGGTAGGCTCCGCCCGCCGCGTCTGCCCCCGCCCCACGGCGTCGCCAGGCAGGTTCCCACCTGTCCCCACGATGTCCCCACGGGAAACATAACGATTCCAATTGGTTGACCCCCCGTCCCCATGGGGACGCCCGATCGTGGCGGCCGGATCGCGCCGAAATACGCCGGCCACCATGCCGGATTCCCCGCCCCTTGTCTTCGCGGCGAGAAAAACGTCCCCACGGGAAATTGCACGGAATCAACGGCTTGACCACCCGTCCCCATGGGGACGCCTTGTCCGCCCCCCAAATCTGGGGCAAAAGCGGGCCGACCAGAAACGGGCGGGAGCGCGGGCGTGAACGACGGAAGGAACGGCCTCAGCTACCGCGACGCGGGTGTCGACATCGACGCCGGCGAGGCGCTGGTGGAGCGGATCAAGCCGGCGGCCCGATCCACCGCCCGCACGGGGACCATGGGCGGGCTCGGCGGCTTCGGGGCGCTCTTCGATCTCAGGGCGGCGGGGTTCTCGGACCCGGTGCTGGTGGCCGCCACCGACGGGGTCGGCACCAAGCTGAAGATCGCCATCGAGACCGGGCTGGTGGGCACCGTCGGCATCGACCTCGTCGCCATGTGCGTGAACGACCTGATCTGCCAGGGGGCGGAGCCGCTCTTTTTCCTCGACTACTTCGCCACCGGCCGGCTCGAGGTCGACCAGGCCGCCGCGGTGATCGAGGGCATCGCCGCCGGCTGCCGGGAAGCGGGCTGCGCGCTGATCGGCGGCGAGACGGCCGAGATGCCGGGCATGTATGCGGGCGGCGACTTCGACCTTGCCGGCTTTGCCGTCGGTGCCATGGAGCGCGGCCGGCACCTGCCCCGGGACGTGGCCGAGGGCGACCTCTTGATCGGCCTCGCCTCGTCGGGCGTCCACTCCAACGGCTACTCGCTGGTCCGCAAGGTGGTCGAGGCGGCCGGCCTGGCCTGGGATGCGCCGTCCCCGTTCGGCGGCGGCGCACTGGCCGAGGCGCTGCTGACCCCGACCCGGATCTATGTCGCCGCCGCCCGGGCCGCGATCGCGGCGGGCGGCGTTCACGGGCTGGCCCATATCACCGGCGGCGGCATCACCGACAACCTGCCGCGGATCCTGCCCGAGGGGCTCGGCGCGCGGATCGATCTTTCCACCATCCAGCCGCCCCCCGTCTTCGGCTGGCTTCGGGCCGGCGGCGGCATGGCCGAGGCCGAGATGCTGAGGACCTTCAACTGCGGCGTCGGGCTGATCCTCGCCGTGGCCCCCGACCGCATCGCGCCGGTCGAGGCGGCGCTGTCGGCGGCGGGCGAAACCCCGCGGCGGATCGGCACGGTGATCCGCGGCGAGGGCGTCGCCTATTCCGGCCGGCTGGAATGACCGCCCGGGTCGCGATCCTGATCTCTGGCGGCGGTTCGAACATGGCGGCGCTGGTCACGGCCATGCGGCAGCCCGGCTTCCCGGCCGAGCCGGTACTGGTGATCTCCAACCGTCCGCATGCGGACGGCCTCGCCAAGGCCGAGGCGGCCGGCGTGCCGACCCGGGTGATCGACCACAAGGTCCATGCCAGCCGCGAGGACTTCGACGCCGCGCTCGACGCTGCCCTGACCGAGGCCCGGCCCGACATCGTCTGCCACGCCGGCTTCATGCGCATCCTGACGCCGGCGCTGGTGGCGCGCTGGCGGGGCCGGATGCTGAATATCCATCCGTCGATCCTGCCGCTCTTTCCCGGGCTCCATACCCATGCCAGGGCGCTGGAGGCCGGCATGGCCGTGCATGGCTGCACCGTCCACGAGGTGACCGAGGACCTCGACGCCGGCCCTATCCTCGGCCAGGCGGTGATCCCGGTGCTGCCCGGCGACACCCCCGAGAGCCTGGCCGCGCGCCTGCTCCCGATGGAGCACCGGCTCTATCCGGCGGTGCTGGAACGCTTCGCCCGCGGCGAGCGGACCCCGGTGACGCTGTTCCCGTGAGCCGGCCGGTCACAGCCATCCGCAACCTCGGGCCGGCCTATCAGAAGGCCTTCGCCGGCATCGGCATCACCACCGCCGAGGAGGTCATCGCGCTCGGGGCCGATGCGGCCTATGGCCGCCTTCTCGCGGCCGGCCACCGGCCGCATTTCATCGGCTATTACGTGCTGGTGATGGGGCTTCAGGGGCGGCCGTGGAACGACCCCTCGCCGGAGGAGAAACACGCCCTGCGGCAGCGCTTCGATGCCCTCAAGGCGACGGCCGCCACGGCGGGCGATTCCGGGGCGACAAGGGCCCGGCTGGAGGCCGTACTGAACCAGATCGGGGTTGTGCCGGGACCGGGAGACGGCCCGAAATCGCCCTGAAATCAGAGCGTCCCCACGGTGTCCCCACGGGGACGGGTGGTCAAAGCACTGATTCAAAACGATAAAAGTGTTAACGCGGGTGGGGACGGTGTGGGGACGCACTGCGTCAGCCGCGTCGTTCGACGGTGCCCACAAGGGCGCCATCGGGCGCGACGGGGGCGCGACGGGGGCGCTACACGGGCGCGCCAACCTTCCCGGCCCGGTAGGAACGCCCGGGGCGCCCGGTGCGCCCGGGGCCGCGCGGGTGGGCTGGGTGGGGCGCGGCCCCGGGCGCATTCGGACGCGTGACCGAGCGCTTTGCCATTGATGACTCGTCTGAAGGCGGTTGCGGCGCCGGGCGACGGCCGGATCAGTCCGCCTTGGGCCGCAATGCAGCGCGCCCGCACAGGAAAGGCCGCCCGAAGGCGGCCTTGCACATACGCCGGGATGGCGCAGGGGTCGCGGTCAGCCGACCAGTTCCAGCCCCGAGAAGAAATAGCCGATCTCGACCGCGGCGGTCTCGGGCGCGTCCGAACCGTGCACCGAGTTCTCGCCCACCGACAGCGCAAACGCCTTGCGGATGGTGCCTTCGTCGGCCTGGGCGGGGTTGGTGGCGCCCATGACCTCGCGGTTCTTGGCGATGGCCTCCTCGCCCTCGAGCACCTGCACCACCACCGGGCCGGATGCCATGAAAGTGCACAGCTCGTCGTAGAACGGGCGCTCCTTGTGCACTTCGTAGAACTTGCCCGCCTGCGCCTTGGTCAGGTGGATGCGCTTCTGGGCAATGATCCTCAGCCCTGCTTCCTCGAACTTGGCATTGATCTTGCCGGTCAGGTTGCGCTTGGTCGCATCGGGCTTGATGATCGAAAGGGTGCGCTGGATCGCCATACTCGTTTCCTCAGGTATACGTGCTCCGGCCGGATGCCGGAGATTACGGGACCGGTGGCCGATAGCATGGGTGGTCGCAAGGCGGAAGGGCCAAAAAGACGGCCCGGCCTGCGGCCATTGCCGGGCGGCAACGTTGACAGGGTGAAGGATTGCCGCCACATCCCCGCAGATGCTCGCCTTCCGCAACATCACCTACCGGGTCGAGGGGCGGCCGCTTTTCGACGGCGCCTCGGCAGTGATCCCCACCGGCCACAAGGTCGGCTTCGTCGGCCGCAACGGCACCGGCAAGACGACGCTGTTCCGGCTGATCAGGGGTGAGCTGCACCTCGACGGCGGCGAGATCGAGACGCCGCGGCTGGCGCGCATCGGCGGGGTCGACCAGGAGGTACCGGCCAGTGCCACCTCGCTGATCGAGACGGTGCTGGCGGCGGACACGGAACGGGCGGCGCTGACGGCGGAGGCCGAGCACGCCACCGACCCGCACCGGATTGCCGAGATCCAGACCCGGCTTGCCGATATCGGCGCCCATTCGGCCGAGGCGCGAGCCGGCGCGATCCTGAACGGGCTCGGCTTTGACAAGGCGGCGCAGGCGCGGCCTTGCGCCGATTTCTCGGGCGGCTGGCGGATGCGGGTGGCGCTGGCGGCGGTGCTGTTCGCGGCCCCCGACATCCTGCTTCTGGACGAGCCGACGAACTATCTCGACCTGGAAGGGGCGGTGTGGCTGGAAAGCTACCTCGCCCGCTATCCCCATACCGTGCTGGTGATCAGCCACGACCGGGCGCTCCTGAACCGCTCGGTGGGCGCGATCCTGCATCTCGACCGGCTGAAGCTGACCCTCTACCAGGGCAACTACGACAATTTCGACCGCCAGCGCCGGGCCCAGATGGCGCAGCTTCAGGCCGAGAAGCGGAAGCAGGACGACGCGAGGGCGCACATGCAGGCCTTCATCGACCGCTTCCGCTACAAGGCCTCGAAGGCGCGCCAGGCGCAGTCGCGGATCAAGGCGCTGGAGCGGATGCCGCCGATCGCGCTCATGGAGGAGTCCGGGGTCTCGGGGTTTTCGTTCCCCGAGCCCGAGGAGCTGTCGCCGCCGATCCTGCGGCTGGAAGAGGCGGCGGTGGGCTATGGCAGCCGGGCGGTGCTGTCGGGGCTCGACCTCAGGATCGACCAGGACGACTGCATCGCGCTGCTGGGGGCCAATGGCGAGGGCAAGTCGACGCTGGCGAAGCTCTTGTGCGACCGGCTGCAGCCGATGGCGGGGCGCAAGATCGCCGCGTCGCGGCTGAGGATCGGCTATTTCGCCCAGCACCAGCTGGACGAGCTGCATGCCGGCGAGACGCCGTTGCAGCATGTGCGGCGCCTTCGCCCGACCGAGAAGGAGGGGCAGTTGCGCGCCCGGCTGGCCCGGGGCGGCATCCGCGCCGAGATCGTGCAGAACCCGGTGGAGCGGCTGTCGGGCGGGCAGAAGGCGCGGCTGGCACTGCTGCTGGCGACGATCGACGCGCCGCACATGATCATCCTCGACGAGCCGACCAACCATCTGGACATCGACAGCCGCGACGCGCTGGTGGCAGCGCTGACCGAATACAATGGCGCCGTGATCCTGATCAGCCACGATACCGAGCTGGTGGCGCGGGTGGCCGACCGGCTGTGGCTGGTCAGGGGCGGCCGGGTGAAGCCCTATGTCGAGGACCTGGAGACCTATCGGCGGATGCTGCTGTCGGAGCGTGGCGAGACGGTGAAGGCGCCGCCGGCGAAGGCATCGTCGGCGAAGGGCGGCAGCAAGGTACCGAAGGCGGACGTGGCGCCGCTCAGGGCCGAGGTCCGGCGCTGCGAGGAGCGGGTGGCCAAGCTGGAGGCGATGCGCAAGGCGATCGACGCCAAGCTGGCCGATCCGGAGTTCTACACAAGCGCCAACGGCGACGGCATCGCCGCCTGGCAGAAGAAGCGCGACGAGGTGGTGGACGGGCTGGAGCGGGCCGAGGCGCTGTGGCTGGCGGCGCTGGAGAAGCTGGAAGCGGCGGGGGCGGCGGCGTGATGCTTACCCTGGCGCTGACTGCCTTCGCGACACTGTTCGTGGTCGTCGACCCGGTGGCGCTGGCGCCGATGTTCGTGGCCTTGACGCAAGGCATGGACGAGGTCGAGAGGCGCCGCATTGCGCTGCGTGCCTGTCTGATCGCCCTTGGCGTGCTGGTGGTCTTCGGGCTGGCCGGCGAGGGGCTGCTGACGCTTGTCGGCATCTCGATGCCGGCCTTCCGCATCTCGGGCGGGATGCTGCTGTTCCTGATCGCGGTCGAGATGCTGTTCGAGAAGCGCACCGAACGGCGCGACAAGTCGGCCGAGCGGCGGCCCGACCCGTCGGTGTTTCCGCTCGCCATCCCGCTGCTGGCCGGCCCCGGCGCCATCGCCACGATGATCCTGCTGGCCGGGCAGCATTCGGGCGATCTGGCGCCGACGCTGACCATCTATGGCGTCCTTGCGGCGGTGATCGGGGTTGCCTACCTGTTCTTCCTGCTGGGCGGTGCCATCGAGCGGGTGCTGGGCCACACGGGCACCAATGTCATCACCCGGCTGCTCGGCCTCCTTCTGGCCGCATTAGCGGTGCAGTTCATCCTGGACGGGCTGCGCGACACAGGCGTGGTGGCGGGCTGAGGCGATGGGCGAACCCGAGACACAGGCACGGTTCTTCTACCTGGCGATCCTCTTGCTGGCGATCGGCGGGTCGTTCCTATACGCCAACCGGCACCGGATGGGGCAGACGCTGCAGCAGGCCGCGGTCTGGGCGGCGATCTTTGTCGTGGCGATCCTCGGCTACGGCTTCAAGGACGAACTGACCCGCCAGCTCTACCCGCGCGCGGCGGTCTCCACCGCCGATGGCGGGATCGAGCTTCACCGCGGCCGCGACGGGCACTTTGCAGCGCAGCTCGAGGTCAACGGCGTGCCGGTGGACTTCCTTGTCGATACCGGCGCCAGCGACATCGTCCTGAGCGAAGAGGATGCAAGGCGCATCGGCATCAACATGGCGGCGCTGGAGTTCACCGGCATCGCCAGCACCGCCAACGGCCGGGTGAAGACGGCGCGGGTGCGGCTGGACACCGTCAGCTTCGCCGGCCGCACCGACCACGACGTCGGCGCCACGGTCAATGGCGGGCCGCTGGCCGGGTCGCTGCTGGGCATGTCCTATCTCAACCGCTTCGCCCGGATCGAGATCGAGGGCAATCGGATGATCCTGCATCCCTGAGGAACCGGCGGCCGTTGAAGGTTGGCCGTTTCGCGCGCATTTCGGGCCGTTCGGCGTTAGCAGGGCGGAGCCGGGCGCTGCATCATCGGTGCGTTCACAATGTCAAGGGAAGGACCCTGAAGATGCTTGTTGCTCATGTCCTGTTCAAAGTCGCGCCGGCGGACCGCAGCCGGGCGCTCGATGCGCTTTTGGCCGAGGCGCCTGGCGTCCGTGCCATGGCGGGGTGCCTCGCCTTTGTCCCCTTCGCCGATCCCGGCGATCCGGGCGGCCTCGGCATCGTCCACGAGTGGCAGAGCGGCGACGAATTCGGTGCCTATACGGGATCGTCAGGCTTCGCCAAGGTGCAGGCCACCCTGCGGCCGATGATGGTGGGGCAGCCGGTCAGCCGGCGCTTCGATGCCCGCCTTCTCGAGGTGCCGGGCTGACAGCCGTGGAGCCCGACGCCTATTGCTTTCACCGCAGCTTTGAGCCGGCCGCGCCGACGACGTTCCGGCTCGACCGGCATTACCTTCTTTACGCGCTGTCAGGCACCCTGCGGCTGGAGGCGGAGGGTCGGCGCTGGACCCTGCCCCCGGCCCGGGCGGCGCTGATCGCGGCGGGTGAGCCGGTCGAGATCTCGATCCTGACCCGGCTGACCTCGGCCTCGGTGCTGTTTCGACCGGGCTTCGTGCCGGCGCCGGCTCAGCCGCTGTCGGTCTTCGAGGTGACGCCGCTGGCGCGGGAGCTGCTGGCCGAATGCCGGAACTGGGGTGCCGAGGCCGGCCCGCTGAGCGATTATGCGCGGCACATCTTCGCGGCGCTGTGCATGGTGGCGCTGAAGTTGTCGCAGGACCCCAGCCCCTGCGTGCTGCCGGCCCCGTCGAGCCCGTTGCTGGCCCGCGCCGTGGCGCTGACCGAGGCCGAGGCAGGTGGCGCGCCCAGCTTTCCGGCCATCGCCCGGGCGGCCGGCCTGTCGCCGCGGGCGCTGGCCCGCCGCTTTGCCGAAGAGACCGGGATGACCTGGCGCGAGACGTTGCGGCGCATCCGGGTCATTCGGGCCGTCGAGGCCCTGGCGACCGGCGACGCAGCGGTGACCGAGATCGCCCTGTCGGTGGGCTACAACTCACTGTCGGCCTTCAACGCGGCGTTCCGCGGCCTGATGGGCAAGAGCCCGACCGAGTTCCGCGGCAGCCTGCGCGGATAGCGCAAGGGCCGGTCCGGGTTGCGGAACCATCGCCGCCGGGCGGGTCAGCCGGTGCGGGCCTTCTCGGCCCATTTGCCGCTTTCCTGCGACCAGTAGACGGCGGCCTGGCCGGCGGCGGTCAGGGCCCCCCAGTCGGCCCGGGCGGCGGCAAGCTCGGCCTCGTCATGGCCGTTGAAGATCAGGCAGGCGCGGTCGAAGCCGCCGGCCCAGGCGGGGTCGAGCCGGACCCCGTCGACCTGCATCAGCACCGTCGCGGCGTTGCCGTTGCCGGCCCCGTGGGTCACCAGCACCGGCTGGCGCGCATCGTCCGGCCCCCCGGCCACCCCGTGCGGCAGGAAGCTGTCATCGCGCCAGGTCCAGAGCATGGCGTCGATGGCGTTGGCCCGCGCCTCGGACCCGGTGCGCACCAGCACCTTGAGGTCACGTGACAGTGCCCGCTCGATCAGCTCGGGCAGGGCCTGTTCGAGGCTGGTATGGGTGAGGTGGTAGAACGCGATCTCGGCAGCCATGGCCGGACCCTGGGGCAAGGCGGGGGCGCCGGTCAAGCGCCCCCTTGGCTGCGGTCGCTGAGGTAGCCTTCCTCAGCCCTGGCAGAGGCCCCCCGGGGTCTGCGGACCAAGAGGCGTTCAGCTTTCGTATCGGTCGCGAATCAGCCGGTCGAGCGACCGCACGCCCCAGCCGGTCACGCCCCTGGGCGCAAAGGCGGTCTCTTTCGACACCCGGGCGACGCCGGCGATGTCGAGATGGATCCAGGGCGTTCCGTCCTTGATGAAGCGCTGCAGGAACTGGGCCGCGGTCACCGAGCCCGCCGGCCGGCCGCCGATATTGGCGATGTCGGCGATGCGGCTTTCCAGCTGCTTGTCGTAGGCGGCGTCGAGCGGCATCCGCCAGGCACCCTCGCCCTCGGCCGCGGCGGCCGCAAGGAAGGCATCGCAGAAGCCGTCATCGTTGGAGAAGACGCCGGCCTTCTCGTGCCCCAGCGCGATGATGATGGCACCGGTCAGCGTGGCCAGGTCGATCACCGCCGAGGGGTTGAACGCCTGCTGGGCGTGCCAGAGCACATCGGCGAGCACCAGCCGCCCCTCTGCATCGGTGTTGAGCACCTCGACCGTGTCGCCCTTCATCGAGCGCACCACGTCGCCCGGCCGCTGCGCCTTGCCGTCGGGCATGTTCTCGACCAGCCCGACCAGCCCGATCACGTTGGCCCTGGCCTTCCTGAGTGCCACGGCGCGCATGACACCGGCGACGACGCCGGCGCCGCCCATGTCCATGGTCATTTCCTCCATGCCGGCGGCGGGCTTGATCGAAATGCCGCCGGTGTCGAACACAACCCCCTTGCCGATGAAGGCGACGGGCCTGGTTTTCGCCTTGCCGCCGTTCCAGCGCATGACCGCCATGCGCGGCGGGCGAACCGAGCCCTGTGCGACGCCCAGCAGCGCATGCATCTTG
>JBNKWA010000019.1:0-84698 GCA_050299555.1 Paracoccaceae bacterium
GGGGGGGGGGGGGTGGGGGGGGGGGCCTGCGGCCCGGGCGCGCGTTCCAGGACCGTCCCCAAACCGTCCCCACGCGATTCCGCACGATTTCAGCACCTTGACCCACCGTCCCCATGGGGACGCTCTGGAATCGTCCACCGCCGGGCCCCATTTCACCGAAACTGTGGCGATCCCAACAGTGCCGGGCCGGGCAATGGCGCATCTTCATCGGCAGCAAGAGGCGGCAGCACGCCGCCCCCGTGAAGGAGAAGGACCAATGCGCGCCAAGCCGATCGTCCGCATCCCCGCCCGCATCCATTACCCCGCCCCCCGGCCCGGACCCCGGATGCCCACCACCTGGCGTTTCACCGACTACGCGATGCTCTGACCGGTCGCTGCCGTTCGGGGATGGCTGCCGGCCCGAATCCCGTCCCCATGGGGACGCCAATTCGGGCCCGGAACCGCCGGGTCAACTCGGGCGCGTACCGACCGGCTTGATTTCTGCCGCAAAATCGCCGATATCCCGCCCCGCTAGGACGAAACTATCGACCACACTGTCTCCCGCAAGGCGCAGTCACTCGATCTTCCTCTGACTGGCCAGGCCTGCAGCACTCCCGCCGGCAGGTACGCAAACAGGAGACATCACGATGGCCAAGGGCACCGTGAAATGGTTCAACGCCACCAAGGGTTTCGGTTTCATCGAACCCGAGGGCGGCAGCAAGGACGTCTTTGTCCACATCTCGGCGGTCGAGCGCGCCGGCCTCAGCTCGCTGAACGACGGTCAGAAGGTGACCTTCGATCTCGAGCGCGGACGCGACAACCGCGAGTCGGCCACCAACCTGGCGCTGGTCGACTAAGGCGCGCCAGCCGCATTCGGACGAACTGCCCGAACAGACGCGAGAGGCGAGCCATGGCGGCTCGCCTCTCTTGATTCTTGCCGCGAAATCGCCAGAATCGGGGGCCGCTAGGACACGACTATCGACCACACTGTCTCCCGCAAGGCGCAGTCACTCGATCTTCCTCTGACTGGCCAGGCCTGCAGCACTCCCGCCGGGCAGGCACGCAAACAGGAGACAGTCACGATGGCCAAGGGCACCGTGAAATGGTTCAACTCCACCAAGGGCTATGGCTTTATCGAGCCCGAGGGCGGCAGCAAGGACATCTTCGTCCACATCTCGGCGGTCGAACGCGCCGGGCTGACCGGGCTGAAGGATGGCCAGAAGGTTGAGTTCGACCTCGAATCCGGCCGTGACGGTCGCCAGTCGGCTGGCAACCTGGTTCTGATCGACTGAGGCCGGCCACGTCGACGTGGAGCGGCCAACCGCTCCACGCGCTTGACCTCCGCCTCAATCGTTGAGGACGAAGGTCACCTTCATGTTGACGCGGTACTCGGAGATCTTGCCGTCCTTGACCGTGACCTTCATGTCCTGAATCCAGGCGCCTTCGACATTCTTCAGTGTCTTCGAGGCACGCTCGATCCCGGTATTGAGCGCGTCTTCGAAACTTACCGACGAGGCGGCCGTGATTTCGGTTACCCGTGCGACTGACATAGCGTCCTCCCTTTCTGATTGAACGGCCCAGCCTATCGCGTCGCGGACGCGGGGTCGAATCAGGCTGCGGTGACCGCCAGCAGCCCGGTCGGTGCAGGCACGGTCAGCCGCCGTGCTTCCGCCTCGGTCCCGTCTAGCCAGCTCCCCCAAGCCTCGTCGGGGAGGATCACCGGCATGCGGTCATGGCAGGGTGCGATGTCCGCGTTCGGCGCGCAGGTGACGGTCGCCAGTTGCGCCAGCTCGATTCCGCCCGGGCCCTGCCAAAGGTCCCAGATGGCCGCGAAGGCAAGCACCGGCCGGTGCGGCGCGGCGATCTGCCAACGGGTCTTTCGTCTTTTCTCTCCGGTCCACTCGTACCAGCCGCTGACCGGCAGGATAGCCCGCCGGACGCCGTCGAAAGCCGATTTGTCGAACACGGTTTCGGAACGGGCGTTGACGATCGTTTCCAGCACCGGGCGCCCACGGGCATTGCGCCGGCCGACCGGAATCATCCCCCAACGCATGGCCAGAAGCCGATGCGGAGTGCCGCCGACGATCGCATGGACAGGCTCGCCGGGCGCTGCGTCCATGCGCGGACCGGGATCGTCCGGCAGGGCACCGCTTACGCCAAATCTGTCGGCTAGTTCGCTCAGGCTTTCGCGAAGGAAGAACCGTCCGGGCATGGGGCCCACATTAGCCGGGCATGGCAATGCCGTCACGCAACCTGCGCGCGCATGCTCCGCGGCAGCGGTAGTCCAAAGGGCGCAAACTTGTGACAATTGTCGGTTTCATGGGTGCTTTACCTTCACGGCGCCGGGTCCCGCCGCTAGTGTGCGCCGACCGGGAGAGGGGGCAGCAACGGCCTGTTTTGGACCGGCCGTTTAACAAGTGGTGGCTGTGGGGACACAATAATGGCAGTGACGAGCATTACCTTTGACTTGACCGGTAGTGGCAACGCCGCATCACCGTTGGTTCTCAGTGACAGCGGCGTTACGGTATCGATCACCTCCGGCCTGTACCTGACCACGGATTTCGAGGTCTACGAGAATACGCCGCAGCTCAACCGGACCGCTGATGGTCTGGGCATGCTCAATCCCTACGGGGACCTGGAAACCGGCATCGACGGCGACGGCAAGCGCGAAGTCGCAATCTTCAGCTTCAGCGAGGTGGTTCACGTCGTTGGCGTGACAATGGTCCCGCTATCGGATCGTGCGGACGACGCTTCGCCGATCGAGGACACCAACTTCCGCGTGTTCAGCGACGACCTGGCCGGAGTTCTTCCCAACCGGCAGATCGATCCCACGGGCAACGATATCGACATCGTTGCCGATGTCATGGGCATTGGCGCCGACCGATACACCGACCATTTCAGGATCACGTCGATCACAATAGAGGTCGACACCGAGAACTTCGCTGGCGACGACCTGTTCACTGTGGCCGAAGGCGGGGCTGAGGACTTCGACCTTTTGTCCAATGACGCCGGTCTGGTCGAAATCACGTCCGTTGACACATCCGGGCTGCAGGGCGCCGTCACCATCGACCCCGACGGGCTGGGCGTGCACTACGACCAGCAGGACGCGTTTCTTGCCCTGAAGAAGGGCCAGACCGGTACCGACACGTTCAGCTATACGGCCGAAGATGCGGACGGGTTCAGCTTCACCGCCAGCGTCACGGTTCGGATCCTTGGTGAGGACTCGATCATCAACGGCACGTCCGGGGCCGAAACGATAGACGGCACCATCGTCGAGGACCTGATCCAGGCCCGGGGGGGCAGCGACCTTGTCCGCGGCAACGCCGGCAGCGACACCGTCTTGGCCGGCAGCGGCAACGATACGGTCTTCGCTGGTGACGGTGACGATTCGGTTCTCGGCGCCGCCGGTGACGACAGCCTGCTTGGCAGCAGCGGCGACGACGAACTTTATGGCCGGGCCGGTGCCGACGTGATCAAGGGTGGCAACGATAACGACACCGTGGATGGCGGAACGGGAACCGACCGGCTGCTGGGAGGCAGCGGCGATGACAGCATCCTCGGTGGGGCCCACAACGACACCCTGTTCGGTGGCAGCGGCAACGACACGCTGCAGGGCGACACCGGTGACGATTCAATGGCGGGCGGCAGCGGGGACGACACCTATGTGGTCGACAGCGTCGGCGACATCGTCGACGAAGGCGTCGATCACGGCGAGGACGAGGTGATTGCATTTATCGACTTCATCCTTGGCGCGAATTTGGAGAATCTGACGCTGCAGACCGGCGTTCGCTCTGGCAAGGGCAACGAGCTTGCCAACCGGATCGTTGGCACGGATTTGGGAAATGCGTTGTCGGGCTTTGCCGGCGACGACACGCTGGAGGGGCATGACGGTCGAGACCGGCTCTATGGTGGCGAGGACGACGATGTCATTCTCGGAGGGAGCGGCAAGGACTGGCTGCGCGGCGGCGATGGCCGGGACCGGCTGCAGGGCGACGAGGGCGCCGATACCTTTGCCTTCGCCGAGATGGGCGTCGACAACCGCGACTTCGTTGTGGATTTTGTGAGCGGCGAGGACCGGATCGGCCTGTCGGCAGAGTTCTTCGGGCTGGACGCTGGCGCGCTGACCGAGGACCGTTTCGCCCTGTTGGGTGGGGCCGTGGACAGCACCGACCGGATCTTTCTGGACGAGGCCACGGGCCGCCTGTTCTACGACTCCGATGGGCCGGGTGGCGCGTCGCGCACTCTGATTGCAGATTTTGGCGATGGTACTGCATTGGAGTTGAGCGACATCTTCGTCTTTTGACGATCGATGGCGTCGCCAGGGTAGGGCAACCGGCGCCCAGGGTTCTGCCAATTCGGTGTCGCCCCTGAGGGCAAGGACGGCTGCGATGCGGCCCTCCCCTTGCGGTGGGTGGCGGTGGGGGAACCTACCTGGCCTTGGTCAGCCCGGCTTCTGGGTGGCGACTGGCGTGTGTCTTCTTGCCCGGAACCCTTCTCAAGGCGTGCGCGGCAATGGCACAGCCCCCACCGTGCGGCGGTGACGATCAGGGCAGTGTGCTCTGGCCTTCGTGCGCGCGGTGATGTCTCTGCGCCTTTATATGCAGGCGCGCGGCGTCCCCACCCGCGTTAACACTTTTATCGTTTGCAATCAGTGACTTGGATAGGCGTCCCCATGGGGACACCTGCCAAGACGCCGAGTTACGCCCCGTTTTCCAGCCTTGCGGTGCGGTTCTGGGGTGTCTCCGGGGCGTCCGAACGGGGACGCGTATGGTCGGCCCCTGGCTAGTGCAGCTTCTCGCCGACGGTCTTGATTGCGTCGTCGATCAGCGCACTCTGCTCGGAGGCGCCCATCTTGCTGCCGATCACCTCGGCGGCGGCAGCGATGGCCAGCGTCACGGCGCGGTCCTTGACGTCGCGCAGGGCCTGCGCCTCGGCCGAGGCGATCTGGTCTTCTGCTGCCTTCAGGCGCCGGTCGATGGACCGGGCGATGTCTTCGTGCGCTTGCTGGGCGGCCGCCTCGGCCTCGCTCTTGGCGGTGGCGATGATGTGCTCGACCTGCTCCTTGGCTTCCTTCTGCTTGCGCTCATAGGAGGCCAGCAGAGACTGCGCTTCCTCGCGCAGCGACCGCGCTTCGTCGAGCTCGGCCCGTATGCGGTCGGCGCGCTGGTCAAGCATGCCGCCGACCTTGCCGGGCACCTTTAGGTACACCAGCACGCCGACGAGGATCAGAAAGGCGATCGACACCACGAAGTCGGTGTTGTGAAGGCTGAAGAATGGTCCGCTCGCCAGAGGCAGGGTAATGGTCATGAGCTCAGCCTTTCAGCAAGTTGCCAATGGCCGCCTGCACGGCCTTGGCATCGGCCGCGCCGGGCATGAGGGCCTTGACCAGTTCAGCGGCAGTGTCCGTTGCGACGGTCTGGACCGATGCGGTGGCAGAGACCTTGATCTCGGTGATGCGTTTTTCCGACTCCGCCGCCCGCGCCGCGATTTCGGCATCGGCCTTGGCCAGTGCCGCATCGAGTTCCTTCTGGATCGAGGCGCGGGTCTCGGCGGCAATGCCCTGGGCGTCGGCTCGCGCGTCAGCAAGCGCCCTGTTATAGGCGGCTTCGGCCTCTTCGGCCTTTTGCTTCAGGTCCGCCGCGGCCTCGAGATCGTTGGCGATCGCTTCATGGCGATCGGCGATGACGTTGGCGATCCGCGGCAGAGCGATCTTGCTCAGCACGTAATAAAGCACCACCATGGTGACGATCAGCCAGAAGATCAGGTTCGGCCAGAAGGCCAGATCCAGCTGCGGCATTCCCTGGTAATGTTCAGCGACGGCATGCTCCATCACCGGCTCCCTGCTGCCATTGCACGCGGCACGGCCCCCATGCGGCCGCGCCAGCCGATAAGGTCAGTCGCGCCTCAGAGCGCGAACATCAGCAGAAGCGCGACGAGGAACGAGAAGATCCCCAGCGCTTCCGAAAACGCAATGCCGATGAACATCGTGGCGGTCTGGCCCGGCGCGGCGGCCGGATTGCGCAGTGCGCCCGAGAGGTAGTTGCCGACCACGTGGCCCACGCCGACGGCGGCGCCGCCCATGCCGGTGCAGGCGAGGCCCGCGCCGATCAGCTTGCCCATGGTCTCGATATCGCCTTCCATGTGAGTGCTCCCTTTCTTGGAATGGCTGCGATTGCTGCGCTGAAGCGGACCTCAGTGGCCCGGATGCAGCGCGTCGTTGAGGTAGACGCAGGTCAGGATGGTGAAGACATACGCCTGGATCACTGTCACCAGCAGTTCCAGACCGTAGACCGCGACGATGCCGAACAGCGGGAAGACCGCAGCCACCCCCATGGCGCCGACGAAGCCCGCGAACACCTTGATGACCGCGTGACCGGCCATCATGTTGCCCATAAGTCGGATGGAGTGGCTGACCGGCCGCACGAAATAAGAGATGAGCTCGATCAGAAACAGGATTGGCCGCAGCGGCCCTGGCGCCGACGACACCCAGAGCAGCTTGAAATAGCCCAGCCCGTTCTTGACGAAGCCAATGACGGTGATGCTGATGAAGATCACCACGGCGAGGGTCGCCGTCACCGCCAGATGCGATGTGGTTGTGAAGCTCATTGGCAAAAGACCGAGCACGTTGGCGCAGGCCGTGAACATGAAGATGGTCATGATGTAGGGGAAGTATTTGAGCCCCTGCTTGCCGGCGATATCCTCGACCATCTTGTGCACGAAGCCATAGATGACCTCGGCGATCGACTGGCCGCGGCTGGGGACCAGCGCGCGGCCGCGTGTGGCCAGGATCAGCAGTGCCACGGTTGCGAGGATCGCCACGCCGAACCACAGTGTCGCGTTCGAGATCGTGTACCAGGCAACCTCACCGTCACCAAACAACGGCTTGACCACGAACTGGTCCATGGGATGAATGCTCAACCCGCCCTCGGCTGCGTGTCCGGCAGCATCTGCGGCGTGCCCTGCACCCTCGGCGGCATGCTCCGTCCCGGCGTCCTCTTCCATACTCCGCCTCTCGTCCCAATCCGGCCGTTGCGTCCGGCCTCCCTGTCCGCGGCGCGTCCCCGCGCCTCAGTCGTCGTCGTCATCGGGCACCGACGGCGGCAGGCCCGATGTGGGCAACTTTTCCGCCTCGCGCCGCATCTCTGCCGCCGTCTGCATCATCACCCGCACGCCAGCCGCAAAGCCGAGCAGGCAAAACACCACCAGAAACAGCGGCAACGTCCCCAACAGCCAATCGAGGCCGTAGCCGATGCCGAACCCGAACGCCATGCCCGTTACGAGTTCGATAACCATCCGCCAGCCGTATCCGGCGACGGCATTCGTATAGTTCCGTCGCGGCGCCGGTTCTTGCGTCTTCCGCGCTGCCCTCAGGCGCGCGTCCAACTCCTGCAGCCGCTTCGGGTCCGGCGTCTCGGCCATTGGACCGGTCCTTTCCGGAACGCCGCCGAGCATACTCGCACCCGGAGGAATTTCGGCCGGACACTAGGGGCGTGCAAGGGGGCTGTCAAGCGTCGCCGCGTACATCGGCCATCCTGCATCTTATTGATTTTAAAGCGTATTCAATTTGCGTGGCGACCATGGTCCAGTGTAGAACACCACGCAGCCATGGCTTTCAATCTTTTAACCCAACGGTTGACGATTCACGCGGCAGGCGCCAATGCGAATGCATGCCGGGCGATCCCGAGGTTAATTTCGACATAATCTTCGCCGCGCTTGCGGATCGGACCCGCCGCGCCATCGTGACCCGCCTGTTGTCGGGCGACGCGACAGTGGGCATGCTGGCCGAGCCGTTCGACATTTCGCTTGCGGCAGTCTCAAAGCACCTCAGCATCTTGACCAGTGCCGGGATCATCACCCAGCACCGCGAGGGGCGGGTGAAGCGTTGCCGGCTGAACGTGGATGCGCTGGCGGGTGCCGTTACCTGGATGGAAACCTTCGGTACTGCGGGTACAGTCGACCTCGATGCGATGGAAGGACGACTTCAGGAGATGGGGCTACTCGACGATGCCTTTCCCGATAACCCGGACTGACCCGGTGGGCTAGGCTTCGACAAGCGCCTCGGCGCGGCGCAGATCCACACTCACCAACTGGCTGACACCCTGCTCGGCCATGGTCACGCCAAAGAGGCGATCCATTCGTGACATGGTGACGGCGTGGTGGGTGATGATCAGGAACCGCGTGGCGGTTCGCTGTTTCATCTCGTCCAGCAGATCGCAGAAACGCCCAACATTGGCGTCGTCCAGCGGTGCATCCACCTCGTCCAGGACACAGATGGGTGAGGGGTTGGCCAAGAACACCGCGAAGATGAGGCTGATCGCCGTGAGGGTCTGCTCACCGCCCGAAAGAAGCGAGAGAGTGGAGAGCTTCTTGCCAGGCGGCTGGCACATGATCTCCAGCCCCGCCTCCAGCGGATCCTCGCTCTCGACCATGACGAGGCTTGCGTCGCCGCCGCCGAAGAGGTGTCGGAAAAGGGCCGAGAAGTTGCGGTTGACCTGCTCGAAGGCTGCCACCAGCCGCCCGCGCCCCTCGCGGTTGAGGGCGGTTATTCCGGAACGCAGCTTGGCGATCGCCGCCTCGAGGTCAGCCTTCTCGGTAGCAAGAGCTTCGATTTCTTCGGTGACCGCCCTGGCGTCTTCCTCGGCCCGCAGGTTCACGGCACCCAGCGCGTCGCGAGCGCGGCGCAAACGGTGCACCTCGGTTTCTGCTGCTGCCGCGTCGGGCATTTGGGCGGGATCCCCGAGGCTCTCCAACAAGGCCTGGGGCGTGGTCTCCAACTCTTCCTCGATCCGGTGCCGTGCGGCATCGACAGCGGTGGTTGTGCCTTCCAGGACTGCCTCGGCGCGGGCACGGCTCTCGCGCGCCTGCGACGCTTCCCGTTCGGCCTGTCGCTCGCTGGCCTCGGCCTCGCGCAATTCGGTCTCGCCCTTGGCCAGGGCGTCGGCCGCCGACTTGCGGCGGGCTTCCGCGTCGGCGATCGCGCCCTTCAGCTTTTCGCGCTCGACCTGCAGCCCGGCCGGCACGGCCTCGGCTGCGACGAGTGTCTCGCGACATTCGGCCTCGCGACGCGACAACTCACCAACGCGGGCGGCGGCGGTTTCGGCACGGTTTCGCCACCCCTGGACCTCGCGGGAGATAGCAGCCTGGCGCGCCTCCCGGGCGTCGCCCTCGCGGCGGGTCTCGTCGGCTGCAGCACGCCGCGCCATCATGGCAAGGCGGGCCGCCTCCACGCCGGTTCGCGCCTGTTCGGCCGCGGTCCGCGCGCCCGCGAGGTCGCCGAGTTCTGCAATGGCGTCCTCGGTTTCGCGAAGGGCAAGTGCGTTGGCGGAACGGTCTTCCTCGCGTCGAGCCAGCGTTGCCTCGAAAACTTCGATCCGGCCCTCGAGCGCCGTCTTGTCTGATTCCGCTCGGTTGAGCGTGCGCATTGCCGCCGCTGCGGCCTCGTCGGCATCACGACGACCCGAACGGGCTGCCCGTTCGCTAGCCTGGGCCGCTTCCAATGCAGCCCCGGCTGTTGCCTGTCGGGCACGACAATCTTCCGCCCTGGCCCTGGCCTCGCCCGCAGCCGATTCCAACTCGGCCAACCGGTTCATCTGGGCTAGCTGCAATGCCGCGGAGGAGGGCACACTACCGGCCTGAACGGCATAGCCGTCCCAGCGCCAGAGGTCGCCGTCGAGACTCACCAGCCGTTGGCCGGGCCGCAATTCCGGCTGCAGTCGTGGGCCGTCGTCGGGCGCAACCACGCCGATCTGCGCCAGCCGGCGTGCCAGCGCCGCCGGAGCCTTGACCTGAGGTCCCAACGGCTCGGCGCCCACCGGCAGTGGTGCGGTCTCGTCGTATCCTGGCAGCATGCGCCAGCCGGTACCGTCCGCCGTCGCCACCGGTGCTTTCAGGTCATCGCCAAGCGCCGCGCCCAGGGCCGCTTCAAACCCCTTCTTCGCCCGGACTTCGTCGATAAGCTGTGGACCGTCGCCGCGGTCCCGCGCCACCAGCCGCCGAAGGGCGGCAAGCTCGGCGTTCAAGGTGCCGGCCTCGCCGTCCGCCTCGGCAAGCGCCGCCCGCGCGTCTGCGTCCGCGGCCTGGGCTTCACTCCGGGTCGCTTCGGCTTCGGCCAGCGCGTTCTCAGCCTCTGTCACCGCCGCCATAGCTGCAGCTTGCGCCGACGCTGCTTCCGTCAGCGATGCCTGGGCATCAGCGAGTTTGCCACGGAACTGCTCTGCCGCCGCCTTGGCTTCGGATGTTTCTGCCTCGATCTTCGAGGCCTGCAACCTGATCTCGTCGCGCCGGCGCTCGGCCGACTGGTGCCGGGCAGCCAGCCGGGCGGCATCTGCTGTCAGCCGGTCATAGCTCTCTTCTGCCTCTGCCAGAACCGTCGCTGCCGTCCGCGCCGCCTCCTCGGCCTCGGCAAGGTGGCTGTCGTGACCCTGGGCAGCCTTTGCCAGTTCCACCGCTTCTGCCTCCAGCGCAGTAACGCTGGCGCCAGCATCCTCGGCAAGCTGCGCCTCGCGCGCCGCGTCGGTGCCAAGCTGGGCGATGCGGGCGGTCAGTTCCGCGATCGTTCGCTGGGCCAGCTCTGCCTTGCTGTCGAGCGAGTCGCGCTCAACGAGCAGCCGCTGCAGCACGGCACCGGCTACCGCGTCTTCCTCGCGCAGCGGTGGCACCGCCGTTTCTGCCGTACCCCTGGCGCGCATCAACCTGCTGGCTTCAGCCTCGGCCCTGCCTGCTGCCCGCGTCGCGTCGGTCAGTGCCAATTCTGCCTGGCTGCGCTCTTCTTCCGCCTCGCGCCAATGCCGCCACAGCAGGACACCTTCGGCGCGGCGCAACTCCACCGCGATCTCGCGGTAGCGTGCGGCGGCGCGCGCCTGCCGCTCCAGCGCCTTGAGCTGGCCTTCCAGCCCTTCCAGCACGTCTGCGACGCGCGACAAGTTGGTCTCGGCGGCGTTCAGCTTCAGTTCCGCTTCGTGGCGTCGCTGGTACAGGCCCGATATCCCTGCCGCTTCTTCCAGGATGCGCCGTCTGGCCTTTGGTCGGGCATTGATCAACTCGCTGATCTGGCCCTGTCGCACCAACGCTGGCGAGTGGGCCCCGGTCGAGGCATCGGCGAACAGCATCGCGATGTCGCGCGCCCGCATGTCGCGCCCGTTCAATCGGTAGGCGCTGCCTGCGTCCCGGGTGATCCGGCGCACTACCTCGATCAGATCGGCGTCGTTAAAAGCCGCCGGCGCCAGCCTCTCGGCATTGTCGATGAACAGTGCCACCTCGGCGTGATTTCGGGCCGGCCGGCTGCCGGAACCGGCGAAGATGACATCCTCCATGCCCTCACCGCGCATTGCCGTCGGGCGGTTTTCTCCCATCACCCAGCGCAACGCTTCGAGAAGGTTCGACTTTCCGCAGCCGTTCGGACCCACCACACCGGTTAGCCCATCAGCGATCACCAGCTCGGTGGGATCGACGAAGCTCTTGAACCCTGTGAGACGGAGCCTGTTGAAATGCATGCTGCGCCGCTGCTTCGGTCACGCCGGCCCGATTCCGAGCCTGGCCCGTTAGCATTCAGGAGGGCGAGTGTCCGAGTCAACAGCAATTCCCCGCATTTCGGTGACAACACTGGGATATCCACAAGATCATGGGTCGAAGCGGACACCCCCGCGGCGCGACCCGCCGATTCCGGGCACGGGCGTTGGCGCGCCTCAGGGCAGGCACGCACCCGCGGTCTGGCGCGCGGATTGTTGTCGACCGGGCAACCCGGCGCCCGCCGCGCAGCGCGCGGCCGCGTCCGCAACGGATTGGCCCGGCGCCCTCCGGGTCATACCCGAGACGCACATTGCCGCCGTTTCGCCCGCCGCGATCTCGGTGCTCTCGATCGTGTCGAACCCCGCGGCCTGCATGGCCTCCACGATCGCGGCGACCTGGGTATTGGCCGCCACGCGCGCGTCGCGCTCCAGGCGCGGCTGGTAGGTGGTAAAACACATCCCGCCCGGGACCAGAACCGAATGCACCTTTGCGAAGAAGTCGCGCTTGTCGGCAATGAACTGGATCACGTTCAGCGACAGCGCCCGGTCGAACCGCCGGTCGAGCCGATCCAGCGCCTCGATGCCGCCGGTGACCAGCTCGACCCGGTCGAGCAGCCCCGCCGCGGCCAGCCGGGCGCGGCTCTGGGCGATCATCACCCCGGAATGGTCGATCCCCACGACGCGCCCCTCCGTGACCGTCCGGGCGCAGTCGAGCAGCGCCAGCCCCGGCCCGCAGCCGACCTCCAGCACCTGCATCCGGGGGCCGAGATGCATCATCTCGACCGTTCTTTCGTTGCGGATCCGGTTGGAGCTGCGGCGGGCCATGAGCCGGCCCGCTACGCCGCCTAGCACCCCCGTGGGACGGGCGAATTGCCGCACGATCTGCCGTTTCAAGAACATGGCCTCACCTTGTAAACCGGCGGAGCGTTCCGCACAGTCCAAGCAGCGCCCCGACGGCGATCAGGAGGATTTCGGCCGCCAGTGCATGGCGCAGCTCCATCCTTGCAAGCCCGGAGAAGTCGGACAGCAGCGTGTTGTAACTCCACAGGATCGCCAGCCCGGCGCCCAGCAGCGACGACCTGCCGCGCGCGCCCGTGGCGCTTGTCATTCGCAATCATTGATCATCTCCTTGCCTGACTTGCGATTCCAGTTCCCCGTTCAACCGGGCGATCAGTGCCCGGGCCTGGTCGATCTCCGCCTCCGGCAGCGCCCCGGCCAGAGCAGCCAGCGGTCCGGCCTCCCGCGCGCGGACCCTTGCGAAGGCTTCCGCGCCGCCCCGGGTCAGCCGGTAGAACACCGAGCGCTTGTGCCCGGGATTCTCCACCGCCCGCACCAGCCCCTGTTCGAGAAGCGCGTTCATCACGGTCTGGATGTGCTGGCGCGACACCCCGCGTTCGCGCGCCAGATCGGGCACGGTGCGCCCCTCTCCGCTGGCGAGCCCTTCCAGGACCGCCCGCATCGAGGGGTTGATCCCCAGATCGGCACTCAGTTGCTCCGCCAGCGCCCTGAGCAGATTGAAGCTGGTCCGGATCTCGCGGACGAGCCGGGTGAGAGGTTCGGTTGCGTCGGCCATTTGGTCTCCACGCCGGGATCGGAAGCGCCGGTCGCGGCGTCCGAAATTGACAATAAAATTGTCATATAAGTGATGACAATATGATTGTCAAATGGTATAGGATGCATCCTGAGTTTCTCTGGGCCGCCAGGGATAGTGCGTGGCAGCGCGGCCGGACCCCGCACCCGTTCTTCCACCGGCACACCGATAGGTTGACCGCCGTCAATGCCATGCGACCTTTCCGCCGCCATTCTGCAAGTCGTTGAACTGTGGGAGGGGAACAAGGTCATGGATCAGGTCAGACTCGCGGAACGCTTGCCCGGGGACGGCAGTTTCGGGCGCCTTTTCGGTCCAGGTTTGTGGAAATCCCTCGCCCGCCTCGCTGCCCCGCTCCCGCTTCTCCTCCTGCCCGGCCTCGCGAACGGGCAGGTCCGGGTTCCCGGTCTCGATCCGACCCCCAAGGAAATCCTCGTGGCGGAGGAGAGCTACGCACTGGCCTTCACCGGCCGCGTCTCCGGCCAGGACGTGATCTTCGTCGCCCTGTCGCGGGATGGGCGGAACTGGGCGAACGCGAATTTCCCGGTCGGTGCCCAGGCATCATTGCCTGGCGACGGCGGCGTGGGCGTCTGCGGGTCGTTCGACGGCAAGGCAATCACGGTTGCGTGGAACGCCGGCAATGTCATCGGCCTGCGCGAGGGAAGCCTCTCCGGGGAAGAGATCGCCTGGTCCGGCGAGGCCAGGGAGATCGCCGTGGCGCAGGCCGATTCCGCGCCGTCCTGCGTCTACCTGACAAATGACATCCGCATCGTTGCGGTGCGATCGGGCAACGTGGTCATGGCCCATACCTACACTGGTGGGGACCGCTTCTTCGCGCAATCGGTGCCCGATCTTTTCAACAGCCACGGCATCGGCCGCCCGGCCATCGCGGCGGCGGGCGGCGGGGCCGTCATGGCCTGGCGCCAGTCGCGGGATGTCTGCGACCAGATCGTGCTCGCCCAGGGGCAAATCGTCGAAAATCCGCCCCTCGCGGGCTTCGATTTCGACAAGACCGGCTTTCTTCCGCTCTCGGACAGCGGCGTTACCGCATGCGCCGCCGGCGAGCCGGCCATCGCCACCGACGGACAGCGATATTTCGTCGCCCTGGTTCAGCACCAGCGCGGCTCGTCCAGCGGCGCGGGGGACCCGCTGCACGGATTCGAAACCGTCCTCTACGCCTCCCGGGCCCTTGATCTCTATTCCGGCTGGGACGAACTGGACCGAATTCCCCTGAGCGCGAACGACAGCGTTCACACCGGTCTGGCGGCGGCACAGGTCGGAACCATGGTGTCCGCCCTCATCCGGCAGGGTCAAAGATCGAATGAACCGGACGCCGCGTTCTACGCGGACGGGGTCTGGACCGCCCTGCCCGATACGATGTGGCTCGGCGTCGACGATGTGTCGTACCGGCGGTTCGGTCTGGCACGCATGGGCGTCAACGCGCCACGCCCTTTCCCCAACCCGCGAGAGCGCGGCGAAGGCTTCCTGCCCAGGGCTCGCGTGTTGCGGCGATAGCGTCGGCATCGCGGTACCGTGGCCTTTCGGCAAAGGGCGGGTCGCGCCGGAGTTGTGCATCGCATGCGGACGGCACCTCCCGGCGTGACCCGGGCCGCCGCGCCGCCGCGATTGCCCCTGCGCGAGGCAAGCCACCCCCGCCCACAAGAACCGCGTGTGCGCCCGTCAGCCCGCCCGCCAGCGTTCGAGCGCCGCCAGCGCGCCGCGGCGCAACACCGCGACATCGACATCGACCGCCGTGAACACGCTGCCAGCGGCGAAGATCTCCTCCAGAAACCCCTCGTCCAGCCCAAGGAACCCCGCCGGCTTGCCCGCCGCGCGCACCCGCCGCACCGCCTCCACGCAGGCGGCGCGCGCCTTTGGATGGGTGGCCTCGCCCGGATGGCCCAGGCTCGCCGCCAGGTCCGACGGCCCGATGAAGATCCCGTCCACCCCCGGCACCGCCGCGATCTCTTCCAGCGCGTCCAGGGCCGCCACCGTCTCCACCTGCACGATCAGGCAGATCTCCTCGCGCGCCCGGCGGTGATAGCCCGGGATCGCCCCGAACCGGCTCGCCCGGGTGATCCCGGCCACGCCGCGGATGCCGTCGGGCGGATAGGCCACCGCGGCGGCGGCCAGCCGCGCCTCCTCGGCGCTCTGCACATAGGGGACCAGGATCGTCTGCGCCCCGCAATCGAGCAGCTTCTTGATCTCGGCGACGTCAAGCGCGCTCGGCCGCACCACCGTGTGCGTCGGATAGGGGGCCGCCGCCTGCAACAGCGGCAGCACCCCCATCGGGTCGAGCGCCGTATGTTCGGCGTCGATCATCAGCCAGTCGAAGCCGCAGCCCGCTAGCATTTCCACCACCGTGGCTTCTGGGATCGAATTCCAGATCCCGATCTGCTGACGGCCATCCCTGATCGCGGCCTTGAAGGTGTTGACGGGTAGTTCCACGGGGACCTCCTCAATGGCGGATGCGGGCGAGCGACGGCAACGGTCGCGTCGATATCACCGGCGATCAGCGCGATGTGGTCAATGACCTTCAGCCCGGGCGCACGCATCGCAACCTGGCATGGCCGATCGTCGTTGGTGCTCGTGCATATCCGCGCGGCGGTGGCGCGTCATCCCTTGCCGACACGGAGCGTGGCCAGGTGTGCGGATGCCAGGAAGCGCTCGGGGTAGGTTGGCGGATTTCCGGCGATCTCGGCGGCCAATGCTTCGCCGAGGGCCAGGGCCATGCCGAACCCGGTCTTGAAGCCTCCAGTTGCCGCAAACAAGCGAGGTGCGCCGGGGACCGGCCCGAGCAATGGATCGGCGCTGATGCCGCGAGGGCGCAGCCCGGCCCATCGCTGGAGGATTGATGTCCCCGCCAGCGAAGGGCAAAGGTCCCGCGCCTTGTCGATCAGATCGTCAAGCCTGGCGTCGGTGCCGATGGGATCCATCCATTGTTTCTCGGATGTGGAGCCCACAGCGACAGTTCCGTCACCGTGACCGACTATGTAGAGCCCGGCAGCACTGATCACCGGTGTGATGTCAGGCCAGTTGGCGCCCAGAAGCGCCGCCTGTCCTTTTTCGGCCCTTCCCATCGGGCGGCCCACAACCGCTTCAAGAAGATTCATGCCCGCCGCGCCGCCGGCCAGTACGACGGCATTTCCGGAGACACGCCCGGTCGGTCCCTCGGCCGAGTTGCCAATGAGATGACTCACCGGCCAACCTTCGAGGATTGCTCCCCTGTGCGCCCTTACAGCGGCCGCCAACGCCGCGACCGCTCGGCGGGGAGAAATCCTTGCGGACAGAGTCTCGTGCACGGCACCGTGTGGCGCGGTGGCGGAGTTCAGCGGTGGACATGCCGCATCAAGCACCTCCCAAGCGGCCGAATGCGGCCAATGCTGGCGCGCCAGACGTGCGCGGGTCTCCGCCAGTCTTCGTGCGTCGGCAGTCAACAGCGGATACAGCCGTCCAACCCGGGCATAACCGGCATCAACCCCGCCGGCCTCGGCAACCTCGGCCCAGCCCGCCTCGGCACGCTCAAGTGCGGCAAGCTGGAACGCCTTCTTCGCATTCCAGCGGTCCGGCACGTGAGGGATAAGCGCACCGACCAGGCCGCCACTGGCGCCGCTGCCGCACTGCAGGGCCTCAAGCACGGTTACGGTGGCGCCGCGCTTGAGACAGGCCCAGGCGACTGAAAGCCCGAAGACCCCACCGCCCACAACCACCACGTCAGAGCCGTTGCTTGTGGACAAGACCGCCGCCATGCATATGCTCGCGCCCCTGCGCCGGGGCTCTGTCACCCGGAATAACCAGCTTCGGCTACCCATGCCAATGCCCGCGATGCTCGCGCCTTCGGTCGATTGGTCCGAGAACGGCACGCCGCTCTCGCGCCAATATGATGATCCGTATTACTCGCTGGCCGGTGGGCTGGCCGAGGCGAGGCATGTGTTTCTCGGCGGCAACGATCTGCCCGGGCGCTTTTGCGAAGGGTTCCACATCGCCGAGCTTGGTTTCGGCACCGGCCTCAACGTTCTGGCCGCCTGGGCTGCCTGGCATTCGGCAGCGATGCCAGGCGCCCTCACCGTCACCAGTTTTGAGATCGCGCCGCTAGCCGCCGGCGACATGACCCAGGCCCTCTCTGCCTTTCCGGAGCTGGCCCCGGAGGCGGCCCTTCTGACCGCCGCCCGGGCGCGGGGCGAGACGGAAATAGAAACGCCGGATCTGCGACTGAGTGTGATTGTCGGCGATGCCGTGGAGACGTTGCCGGGCTGGAACGGCTGCGCCCACGCGTGGTTTCTCGACGGGTTCGCGCCACGCAAGAACCCCGCTCTTTGGTCGCCGGCGCTGATGGCTGAGGTCGCCCGCCACAGCGCGCCGGGCGCCACCTTTGCCACCTATTCCGCTGCCCGCGCGGTGCGCGATGCGCTGGCCAGCGCAGGATTTGCCACCCGCGTTGCACCCGGCTTCGCGGGCAAGCGCCACATGAGCTGCGGTGTCCTGTCATGACCGGCAACAACACCCGCAAGGGCGTCATTCTGCTGCTCATCACCACCTTTGTGTTTGCGATGCAGGACGGGCTGTCGCGCCATCTGGCCGAAACCTACAACGTGATGATCGTGGTCACGTTCCGCTACTGGTTCTTTGCCGCCTTCGTCATCGTGCTGGCACAGGCGCGCTCCGGCGGGCTCGCCGCGGCCGCCCGTACCAGCCAGCCCTTTCTGCAGTGTTTCCGCGGCCTTTTGCTGGTGGCCGAGATCTGTGTCATGGTGCTGGCCTTCGCCCGTCTTGGCCTGGTCGAGAGCCACGCCATCTTCGCATGCTACCCACTCTTGGTGGCGGCGCTTTCCGGCCCTATCCTGGGCGAAGGCGTGGGCTGGCGGCGCTGGGTCGCCATTGCCGTCGGCTTTGTCGGCGTGCTGATCATTCTCAGGCCGGGCTTCAAGGTCTTCAGCCCCGATTCGCTGATCGCCCTGACCGCGGCCTTGATGTTCGCGCTCTACAGTCTGCTGACGCGTTTTGCCGCTCGTCGGGACACGGCCGAGACCAGCTTCTTTTTCACCGGCGTTGCCGGAGCCGCTGCGATAAGCTTGGCAGCGCCATTCTTCTGGGAGCCAATGCAGAACGCGGCGGACTGGGCAATGATGCTGGCCCTCTGCATCACCGGCGCGCTGGGGCACTATCTGCTGATAAAGGCCTACGAGGCAGCCGAGGCCAGCGCCATTCAGCCGTTCGCATACTTCCAACTCGTTTTCGCCGCCGCCATCGGCATGACGGTGTTTGGCGACGTGCTGGAGTTGCCGACCGCCGCAGGGGCAGGCCTGATCATTGCTGCCGGTATCTACACCCTGTGGCGGGCGCGGGTCAGAGCGCGGGCGGCCGCGCGCGCGGCCGCAGCGGCGCAAGCCCGGCCGGCGGCGGCGCAGTGAGTTCGGCCAGCGCCGGTCTGGGCCGCGGCCGCACGTTGCCGCGGACCGGTCGGGCCGGGTCGCGCGCCGCCAGGTTGACGACCTTTTTCGGCGGCCGGGGCGGCCCTTCGACTTCGTGCACCTCGAGAAGTGCCGTCAAACTGGCCCCCGGGCGGCCCAGTCGCTGACGATAGATCGCAACCCCTTCGAGCACGCGCATCACATAGTTCTGGGTTTCGCGGAACGGTATGGCCTCGATCCAGTCCACTGGATCGATGCCTGGCAGGCGCGGGTCGCCATTCGCCTCGATCCAGGAATCCACCCTGGCCGGCCCCGCATTGTACGCTGCTGCCGCCAGAACATGGCTGCCGTCGTATCGGTCGAGCATTTTGGCCAGATACCCGGCGCCCAGCCGGGCGTTATAGGCGGCATCCGCGGTCAGCCTTGCCGGACGGTCCTCCTCGCCCATTGCCTCGGCCATCGCCTTGGCGGTGCGGGGCATCAGCTGCATCAAACCCCGTGCTCCGGCCGGGCTGACGACTTCAGGGTTTAGTTCGCTCTCCTGCCGTGCAACCGCGAGTGCCAATGGTGCTTCTACGGCCAATGCCTGATCGGCAAGTGCGGGAGTCCCGACAGGGTAGTAGGCATCCGCTGCGATGACGCCGCGCACCGCCAGTCGCTTTCCGAGCCTGACGGCGATGTGGCCGCGCCCGGTGTCGAGGGCCAGCCGGGTCAGCCGAATCGTATCCTCGACCCCAAGGGTTTCGCCGGCGTGCAGCAGGAAGCGATCCGCCATTCCCTCCAGACCGGCCTGGCGAAGCAGAAGCGCGGCGCGGACAACCGACGATTCCATCAAGGGCGAGTGCGACCAGTCGTCACCTCCGCCCGTTCGGGCGAGCGCGGGGTCGGGATCGAGCCCCGCCGCCGCCGCTGCGAGCTGGCCGTAGAAACTTGACTGGTGGCGGGCGCCAAAGGTGTAGGCCGCCCTGGCCGCATCGGGGTGGCCGGCAGCCGCCTCGGCCCTACCGAGCCAATACCCGGCGCGGCCCAGCGAGATCGGCGTCTTGACCGCATCGCGGAACTTGGTGAAATGCCCGACCGCCAGCGCTGGATCGTTCAGCCGGGTGAGCGCGACATAACCGGACAGCCATTCCAGGTCGGCATAGTCGCTGCCTTCGTCAAGGAAGTGCCGACTGGCCAGGCGATAGGCGGTGTGCACGCGCCCGTCCCGCATCGCCTCGCGCGCCAGGCTGCGGCGCCGGTCGCCCCACCGCGCCGGCTCGCCCAGGGTGTCGGCACTGGCCGACTGTTCCAGAAGCACCGTTTCGGCGCTCAGCCAGCGGCCTTTGCGGATACGCCAGTTCATCCGGTCGAAGGCGAGGCCCGGATCATCCTGCAGCCGGGCCGGCACCGCCTCGATCAGCGTGTCGACACCCGGTTCGTCCCGTTGCAGGGCGATCCTTGCCCTGGCCAGTGCCACGCCGCCCGAACTCAGCGTTGGCAGCATGGCCTCAGCCTGGCTTATACGGCCCGACCAGAGCATCGCGTCGGTTCGGTTCCAGTGGTTGTCGTCGATGATGCCGCCATAGGTGGTCTGGAAGGCGGCGCGCTCGCTGACCGACATCGTGAGCGAGGTCCAGGCGCGGACAACCTCGGCCCTGGCTTCGTCGTCCCGGCCAGACTGCGACAGCGCTCGCGCCAGGCGATACGCCCCTGCGCCCGTGGAAGGTGAGCCATTGGCGAAAAAGGCGGTCACGGCGGCCGGGGCCAGCCCGGCTGGCATCTGCACTTCGGCCTTGGCACGGATCAACTCAAGCCCGGGCCAGTCAGGATGCGCCGCCAGGAACCGGGCGTAGTCCTCCCAGCTTCCCCTGCCTTTGCGCAACCGCAGCCATTCTGCCAGTGCGAGCACTTCGGCTTGGGCCGACCGCGACGCCAACCCTCTCGCCCTGTCCCAGTCGTCTGCTTCCGCTGCCTCGATGACTGCCTTCAGCACCGCCCCCTCCGAGGTGGTCGCAAGACCGGTCTCGGGCAAACCCAGAAGCAGCAGAGCCGCCGCAAGCGGCAGCCAGGGACGCAATGGCATGACTTACTCACACGTGCTCGACAGGCGCTGGCGACCATAGGGCATCGGGGGGCGTAGCACCAAGTACTTTCTTCAACCCGAGATTGCAGGCTTTTGCCCGCTCTTGCGCAGGCTGGCGCCGACGGATAGGGTCCGCACCCGCCGCATGCAACGACAAGAGGCCGTCGATGTTCCAGGGATCCATGCCCGCTCTTGTCACGCCGTTCCGCGATGGCCGGATTGACGAAGCCGCGCTCGAGGCGCTGGTCGACTGGCACGTGGCCGAGGGGAGCCACGGCATCGTCCCCGTCGGCACCACCGGCGAGAGCCCGACCCTGACCCACGAGGAGCATGGCCGGGTCATCGAGGTGGTGGTCAAGACCGCGGCCGGACGGGTGCCGGTGATCGCCGGTGCCGGCTCCAACAACACCGCCGAGGGGATCGAGCTGATCCGCCATGCCGAGAAGGTGGGCGCCGACGCCGCGCTGGTGGTCACGCCGTATTACAACAAGCCGACGCAGCGGGGGCTGATTGCCCACTTCACCGCCCTGCACGATGCCTGCAACCTGCCGATCATCATCTACAACATCCCCGGGCGATCGGTCGTCGACATGACCCCCGAGACCATGGGCGAGCTGGCCAAGCTGCCGCGCATCGTCGGCGTCAAGGATGCCACCGGCGACGTGGTCCGGGTCTCGAAGCAGCGCGAGACCTGCGGCGCCGACTTCATCCAGCTCTCCGGCGAGGACGCCTCGGCGCTGGGCTTCAACATGCATGGCGGCCGGGGCTGCATCTCGGTCACCGCCAACGTTGCGCCGCGGCTCTGCGCCGAATTCCAGGAGGCGACGCTCAACAACAACTGGCGCCGCGCGCGCGAGCTGCACGAGCGGCTGATGCCGCTGCACACGGCGGTGTTCCTGGAGCCGGGCGTCGCCGGGGCCAAGACCGGGCTGGCGATCCTCGGCCGCTGCAGCGACGAGGTGCGGCTGCCGCTGACCGTGGTGCTGCCCGAGACGCGGGAGCGGATCGCCGAGGCGATGCGTTTTGCAGGCCTGATCAACTAGCCGGGCACGGCGCTTCCCCGTCCCCATGGGGACGGGGTGTCAGGCCATTGATTTGCTGTCGTTTCTCGTGGGGACGGATTGGGGACGGACAGATCGCGCCCGCGATCGCACCCGGGATGCTCCCGCCGCGCCCCGGGCGTGTCCCCATGGGGACGGTGGGTCAAGCTGCTGGTTTCATTGCCAAACCGGTGGGGACATCTGGGGACGCAAAAGATTGGCCCCGATCGCCGCTCCCCATCCACCCGTCCCGGCGCCCGGGTGCGATCCGGCTGAAAGATCCGGTGCCTTGCAACCGTCCCCATGGGGACGGTGGGTCAAGCTGCTGGAATCGTGGGAAAACCCGTGGGGACATCTGGGGACACCAGTAGATCGCCCTCAATCGCGCCCCAATCGCACCCAGGGGCCGCTGCCCGCCCACCCAGCCTCGCGGCCCGGGGGCGATCCGGCCCGGCGCGGGCCAATTTTTGGCGGGTTCGGCAGCGTCCCCACGGGGACGCATGGTCAAGTTACTGATTTATAATGATAAAAGTGTTAACGCCGGTGGGGACGGTGGGGACGAGGTGGTGCCGCGCCATCGTCCTGGCCCCTGACGGGCCTGCGGCGGCATCGGTCCTTGCGCACCGGATCGTGCCCGGGCGCGCAAGGGAGGGTGGGTGGGGCGCGTCCGGGCACGATCCCGCACAAAGTTCCGGCGATCACGGACGGCAGGGCATCACACCGCCTGCGTTGCGCCCTCGAACTCGATGTCGGACATCTCCCGCCCCTCGATCGCCCTCTCGAATGCGGCAAGCCGCTTGTAGATCGACATCAGGTCGACGATTGTCGTCCACGAGTTGACCAGGAACTGGAACGAGTTCGAAACCTGTCCGAAAGCGGTCAGGATCTGCTGCAGGATGCCGAAGGTGATGGCTCCGGCGGCGATGGTGGGCACCAGGATCACATAGGCGAAGATGTTGTCGGCCTGGATGTAGAGGCCACGCGCGACGTTGAAGTACATGTAGTTCAGGTACAGCCGGAAGTAGTTGCGGCGCACATTCGAAAACAGCTCGGTGAGCGTCATGGGCTGGGCCCGGTCGGCATCGTCCTCGCCGTAGACCAGTTCCTTGCGATAGGCCGCCTCGACGCGCTGGTTGCGAAACTCCAGCCCCGGCAGCTTGATGCCGACGATGGCCAGAAGTCCGGTGCCGAAAACCGACCAGAACACCGCGGCGGTAAAGAGCGGCGCCGGGATCGCCCCCACCAACGGCAGCTCGGTGACATAGGAGGACAGGCCCCAGAGGATGGGCAGGAAGGCGAAGAGCGTCATCACCGAGTCGATCACCGCAACGCCCAGCCCCTCGGTGATCGAGGCGAAGCGCATGGTGTCCTCCTGGATACGCTGGCTGGCGCCCTCGATATGGCGGACCCGCTTCCAGCGCGCGGTGTAGAAGTCGTTCATCGCCGTGCGCCAGCGAAACACGTAGTGGCTGATGAAGAACCGCGTCAGGACGTAGACCACCATCCACACCAGCGCGATCTTGGCGAAGATGATGATGTAGCCCATCAGATCGCCGGCGGTGACCGCGCCCTCGCCGGTATTGTCGCCGGAAAGCGCCTTTTGCACGGAGTCGAAGAACGGACGCCGCCAGTTGTTCAGTGCCACCGAGACCTGCACGGAATAATAGGTCGAGAACAGGATCAGGATCGAGCCGAGTACCGACCATAGCTGCCAGGGATGCGGTGCGTAGAAGTACCAGAAGGCCCAGAACGCGGCGGCGAAGGCGCCGACGATGACGTAGAAGGTGATGAAGTCAGGGGTGGTGAAATGGCCGAGGCCGATTACCGGTTCGGCATCGGCCGCGGGCATCTCGAGCCCAAGCCAGCCGGCCACCGTGGCATCCAACTGGTACCAGACCAGGGCGCCGATGGCGCACCACACGACGAAGGACAGGAAGAACATCTTCGGCTTGGGGAAGAATGACTGGAACACGAGGCGCCCCCTTTCTGGAGCCATGTCGCGGGTCACGTTGAGGATTTTTGCCCTACGTTCAACCCCCTTCCGCTCGCGCCCGCTTCACGAGCGCGACAAGCCGGGGCCGGACCTCGTCGGCCGAGGCGAGCGGCGGGTCGAAGGTGGCCCGCGCCGTGGCGTCACCGAGCGCGAGGTCGAGACCCCCGGCGTCGAGCCCGGTAAGGCGCCATTTGCCCTGCCGCTGGTTAACGAAATGTGTCGCGATCAGCGCCACCGCTTCGGCGTGATCGGCGTTCATGTGTGCCACCGCCTCGGGCTCCAGTGCCTCCAGCCCGTCGGGGACCGGCGTGGCAAGCTCAAACGCGGTCAGCGCATAGGCCTTGCCGAAGCCGCCGTTGAGCGAGGCCCGCTCGGGTGCCAGCCGCCAGAAGGCGAAATCGGCGAAGTCGGCGTAGAGCGCGGATTTCGGGTGTCGGCGCAGGAAGCGGTCGCGGGCGTTGGTGCGGGCCTCGCCCGACAGCATCCCGGCCCGGCAGACAAGCGTGATGCGCGGATGGGCCAAGGGATCGCCGCGGCCGGTCTCGCCCAGAAGGATCGAGCAGCGCGGATCGGCCTCAAGCGCCCCGAAATGCGCCGAGAGCTGCGAGATCAGGATCAGCGGCGCGCCGGAAAGATCGGTCGCCACCGCGGCCCGGGAGGCGAGCGGCACGCCGGTCCCCGGCTCCAGCACCGCCAGCGCCCCGTGCCGGGCGCGCCGGATCAGCCCCCTGGCCTGGGCGATGGCAGCCGCATCGGTTTCGCGCAGCACCGATTTTCGTTCCATGTAAGGGCCCTTGTGGACTCCGCTGGCGTCGCCGCATACATGCCAGCAATCATGGCCGCCGAGAAGTCCGATCCCAACCGCAAGCAGGTCGCCGAGAACCGCAAGGCCCGGCACAACTATTTCATCGAGGACGACCTCGAATGCGGCATCGTGCTTGAAGGGTCCGAGGTGAAGAGCCTCAGGACCGGCAAGGCCAATATCGGCGAAAGCTATGCGGCGGTGGAGCAGGGCGAGCTGTGGCTGGTGAACGCCTATATCCCGGCCTATGACAAGGCCCGCAGCTTTGGCCATGACGAGCGGCGGCGGCGGAAGCTCCTGGTCAATGCGCGCGAGCTTGCCAGGCTGTGGCAGGGGACGGAACGCGAGGGCGCGACGCTGGTGCCGCTCAGCCTCTATTTCAACGAGCGCGGGCGGGCCAAGCTGAAGCTCGGCATCGCCACCGGCAAAAAGATGGCCGACAAGCGCGCCACCGAGGCCAAGCGCGACTGGGCGCGGCAGAAGGCCCGGCTGTTGCGCGAGCGTGGCTAGGGGGCGCAAGACCGGCAACCCGACGGTCGCCGACGTGGCGGCCCGTGCCGGTGTGAGCGCGATCACCGTCAGCCGGGTGCTGCGGACGCCCGACGTTGTGACCGCGGCGACCCGTGCCCGGGTCGAGGCGGCGGTGGCGGCGCTGGGCTATCTGCCCGATCCGGCGGCCAGCGCGTTGGCCTCGCGGCAGTCGGACCTGATCGGGGTGCTGGTGCCGTCGCTGACCAATGCCGTCTTTGCCGACACGCTGACCGGCATCCACGACGTGTTCGATCCGACCCGGTTCCAGGTGCAGATCGCCAACACCCGCTATCAGCCGGGGCTGGAGGCGCGGCTGATCCGGCAGTTCCTGACCCAGCGGCCGGCCGGGCTGATCGTGGCCGGGATCGACCAGAACGAGGCGGCGCGGGAACTGCTGGCGGGTGCGCGCTGCCCGGTGGTGCAGGTGATCGAGACCGGCGGCGATCCGATCGACATGGTGGTGGGTTTCGACCATGCCGCCGCGGCCGAGGCGGCGACCCGGCACCTGATCGAGCGCGGCTATCGCCGGGTCGGGTTTCTGGGCGCCCGCAGCGACCCGCGTTCGCGGCGGCGGCTGGGCGGCTATCAGCGGGCGCTGGAAGCGGCCGGGAGGGGCGATCCGGCGCTGGTGGTCGAATCGACCAGGCCCGCGTCGGTATCGGGGGGCGGTGCGCTTCTGGCGGAGCTTATCGGTCGCGGCGCGGACGCGGATGCGGTCCTGTGCAACAACGACATCATCGCGCTCGGGGCGCTGTTCGAATGCCAGCGGCGGGGCATCGCGGTGCCCGAGCGGATGGGGATCGCCGGCATCAACGACATCGAGGCGATGGCCGTCGCGGTGCCGCCGCTGACCTCGGTGGCGACGCCGCGCTACGACGCCGGCGCGCTGGCGGCGCGGATGCTGCTGGCGCGGATCGAGGGGGAAACGGTGCCGGAGGCGGTGGTCGATCTCGGCTTTTCGCTGGTTCCCCGGCAGAGCACGGCGAAGGCGCGCGATGGCTGATCGGTACGAGGCGCTGCGGGCGCTGGCGCTGCACCTGGGGGTCGACGCCGTGGCGCTGGTCCCGGGTCCGAACTTCGAGCGCCTGTACAATCGCAGCTTCAACAGCCACGAGCGGCCGCTGGTGGTCATCGTGCCTGTCGAGGGGCCGGTGGCGGCGATCGTGCCGAACCTGGAGCTATCCTCGTTTGCCGCGCTTGGTTTCGAGGGCCCGGTCTTCGACTATCGCGACCGGGACGGCCATGCCGGCGCCTTTGTAGCGCTGGCGCAGTCGCTGCCCATTGCCAGCGTCGCGGTGGAAGGGCAGGTGATGCGGGTCTTCGTGCATCACGCCCTGGTCGCCGCCTGGTCCGGGCTGGCGGTGCAGGACCGCGAGGCGGAAATCTCGGCCCTGCGGCTGAGAAAGACCGAAGCCGAAATCGCCGCGCTTGAAAAGGCCATCGCCATCAGCGAGGCCGCGCTGGCCGAGACGCTGGCCGCATTCCGCATCGGCATGACCGAGGCGGCGGTGGCCCGGCTGCTAGTGCGCTACATGCTCGACGGCGGTGCCGCCGGTCCGGCCTTTGCGCCCATTGTCGCTGCCGGGGCCGGTTCCGCCGAGCCCCATGCCGAGCCGCGCGAGGACCATGCCATCATGGAAGGCGAGGCGCTGCTGTTCGACTTCGGCGCCCGATGGGGCGGCATGAACGCGGACATCACCCGCACCGTCTTTGTCGGCGAGCCCGATGCCGAGGCGCGCGCCGTCTACGAGACGGTGCTGGCCGCCAATACTGCCGGCCATGCCGCCACCCGGCCAGGTGCCACGGCGCATGAGGTGGACGACGCGGTGACGGCGGTTCTGGAGGCATCGCCTTTCGCGCAGTCGATCCTGCACAAGACCGGCCATGGCCTCGGCCGCGCCGTGCATGAGGCGCCGCAAATCATGCGCGGCAACCATCAGGTGCTGGAGCCGGGCATGGTCTTTACCAACGAGCCGGGGCTGTACCTGCCCGGCCGGCTTGGCGTCAGGATCGAGGACGACATGCTGGTGACCGAGACTGGCGGCCGCTCGCTGACCTCGTTTTCGCGGGCGCTGACGGTGGTCGGCTAGCCTCGCCCGACGAGACCGGGCGGGCTGACTGCCCCGGGGTTCGCCCAGCCTATTGAAGCTTCTGGTTCAGGCTGTAACGGATTGGCCTAGCCCTTCCGCCGGTCCTCCAGCATCTCGATCTGGATTTCCTGAAGCTCGGCCAGCCTCTCCCACTGGCGGGCGAGCTGGTGGTCGATCTTCTCGTTGAGGTGCCGGATTTCGAGCTCGGCCTTGAGGTTCACGGCATAGTCGTCCTCGGCCCGCTGGCGGTCCTTCGCCTCCTGCCGGCGCTGGCTCATCAGGATGACCGGCGCCTGGATCGCCGCAAGACAGCTCAGCACGAGGTTGAGCAGGATGAACGGGTAGGGATCGAAGGGCCGCACCAGCCAGCCGGTCACGTTCAAGGCCATCCAGGCAATCAGCACGACGAAGAAGCCGATCAGGAACCCCCATGACCCGCCAAGGGCGGCGAGCTGGTCGGAAAGCCTGTCCGGCAACCGGGTTGCGGCCAGTGCCTCGGCCGGCGAGCGCGACACCGGGATGCCGTGTTCGAGGCTGTCGATGACCCGCCGCTCCAGCGCACCAAGCTCGCCACGCTCGTCGGCGAGAAGCTTTTCCACCAGCGCACGGCGGAAAGGTGCGAGATCCTCGCGGCAGATGAAGCTGTCCTCGCCCCAGCCGGGATGCTTGGCAGCGATCAGTGACGAGATGCCGGGCCTGACCGCCGCCCAGCCGGAGAGGGGATTGGCTGCGGTGCCGGCGCGGCCGCAAATCAGGCAGCGGCGACCCCCGGCGGCCGGACGGCCGCGGCGCGGGGTTTCGGTGGCATGGTTATGAGGCGACATGGAGGTCGGGCCACGGGACCGGGACTGGTTGGCCCCGAATGTGGCGCGAGCGGCGGGCCGACGCAATGGGCGGGCAGCTAGCGCAGGATCAGGTCGAGCCCGTGGCGGGAGACGCATTCGGGGGCGTCCCCGGTCACGATCGAGGTTCGGCCCAGCGTCATGGCCGCGCCCGAGTCGCTGTCCATGAGGATCATGTGCAGGAAGAACACCATGCCCGGTTGCATGATCGTGGGCGCGCCTTCGAAGAACATCTGGTGTTCCATCCAGCTTGGCGCGTAGCGGGTGCCAAGCGCATAGCCGCAGGCGTTGAGCCGGTGTTCCGACAGGCCGGCCTCGTCGAGCACGCGGGCATGGGCGGCGAAGACCTCGGCCATGGCGCGGCCGGGGCGGAGTGCCGCCTCGCAGGCCAGAAGCGCGTCGCGGGCGGCGGCGTGGAGCGCGATGTGCCGGGGCGTGGGTTCTCCGACCATCACCGTGCGCATCATCGCGGCGTGGTACTGGCGCCAGACCCCGGCCCATTCCAGGGTGATCTGGTCCCGGGGCGCCAGCGTGCAGCGGCCGGAAAAGTAGCGGCAGAGCAGCGCCTTCTGCCCCGAGCCGATGATGAAGGGGTTGCCCGGGTAGTCGCCGCCGGCGGCGAGGACGGCGCCCTGCATGGCGGCGAGGATCGCCGCCTCGTCACCGCCCGGAGCGATCAGCGGCAGGGCGGCGTCCAGCGCGGTGTCGGCCAGCTCTCCGGCGCGGCGGACGCAGGCCAGTTCGGCCGGGGATTTGACCAGCCTCAGCCCGGAGACAAGGTCGGACGCCTCGGTCAGTGGGGCCAGCCCGTCCATGGCGGCGGCAAGGCGCTGCCAGTTCCTCGCCGTCAGCCCGTGGGTGTCGGTCTCCACCCCCAGGCGCTTGCCGGTCAGGCCCAGGTCGCGCAGAAGGGCGGCCAGGTCGCTTGCCGGATCGGCATCGGCGGCATCCTTCCAGATGCGGATGTCGGCGATGTTGGAGGTGAGCCGGGCCTGGCGGAGGTCGGCCGAGCGGGTGAGCAGGACGGTGCGGTCGGGTGTGACCACGAGGCACTGGAAGAAGCAGAAGCCGAAGGTGTCATGGCCGGTCAGCCAGTAGTGGCTTTCAGGGGCGAAGAGCAGCATCGCGTCCAGCCCGCGCGACTCCATCGCGGCGGCGAGACGGTCGTGGCGGGTGGCGTATTCCTCGGCGGTGAAGTGCATGGGATCAAAGCCGTATGACGGCGATCAGGCGGCCGTAGTCCGGCTCGTGGGCATGAGTTGCCCGGCGATAGGAATAGAACCGGGCGGGATCGGAGAAGGTGCAGTGGCCGGTCCAGGCGGCGTCGGCGATGCCGGCCTCGCGCAGGCGGTGGAGAAGGAACCCGGGCAGGTCGAACTGCAGCCGGTCGCCGCGGCCGCCGGCGAAGAAGCGGGCATGGGCCTCGTCCTCGTCGAGGAAGCGGTCCATGAACTCGGGGCCGACCTCGTAGGCGCGCTGGCTGATGGTGGGGCCGATCACGGCGCGGATGCGCTGGCGTTCGGCGCCGAGGGCCGCCATGGCCGCGATCACCGCGTCGGTGATGCCCGCGAGCGCGCCCTTCCAGCCGGCATGGGCGGCACCGATGACGCTGGCGTCGCGGTCGGCAAAGAGCACCGGCGCGCAATCGGCAGTAAGGATGCTGATCGCCAGGCCCGGGGTCGAGGTGACCAGGCCGTCGGCCCGGGGACGCGGGTTCCAGTCCTCGGTGCCGTCGACGGTCACCACGTCGGGGGAATGGACCTGGTGCAGCGACAGGAGCCGGTCGGGCGCGATCGACATGGACTGGGCGACGCGGCCACGGTTGATGCGGACCGCTTCGGCCTGGTCGGAAGACCCGGGCCCGCAGTTCAGCCCCGAGAAGATCCCCGAGGACGCGCCGCCCCTGCGGGTGAAGAACCCGTGCTGGACGCCTGCCAGGGATGGAGCCGTGATGATCTCAAGGGACATCGGCGAATCCGGGAAGGGGAGCGTCTGAGGCCCGGGCAAGACCGAGCACCTTGAACAGCCTTCCCATTTCGTCCGGATGCGTCAAGCGCCGGTGGCGCGAGGCGATATCTGCGGCATCGCTGCGGGCAGCGAGGGAGCGGGCCCGCGCGGTGATGCCGAGGCGTTCCAGGAAGGCGCCCTGGGTGGTGAAGGTGGGCGCCAGCGGCCGCGCGGCAAGGGCGAGGTCGTGAAAGCTGACATGGGTGGTGAGGTCGGCCTCTCCCGGGGCGGTCAGAGGATCGGCGAAGCCGTGCCGCCTGAGCGCCTGCAGAGTGTCACCGGTCCCCGACCAGTCGCCGTAGTCGATGATCAGCGCGGCGCCGCCGTGGCGGCCAATTCGCTTTGCCAGCCCGGCGATGATTCGCTCGCCCGCCGGACGGTATTCGACCACCGTGTCGTCCGCCGCGCGCGGATAGCGGGCATCCAGCTCGGCCAGCGGCAGCGGCGGGGCCAGGCCATAGCCGAGTCGATCGCCGTCCGTGCCGACCATCCGTTCGGCCCAGGCGTGGTCCTTTCGGACGAACTGGTGGACGGGCAGCGCGTCGAAGAACTCGTTGGCGACAACGAAGGTGGGCCCCTGGGGCAATGCCTCGGCCTTGTCGGCCCAGTGCGGTTCCCAGGCGCCCAGCGCCTCGGCTTGCCGGGCCCGCAGCGCCGGGCTGGTCTCGACCAGCCACAGTCGCGCGGCATCGGTGAAGCCCGGAACCCGCGCCGCGGCGGCCATCGCGTCGGCCATCAGCGTGCCGCGCCCGGGGCCGAGTTCGGCCAGCACGAAGCTGGCGGGGCTGCCGCGATCCATCCACGCCTGGGCCAGCCACAGCCCGATCAGCTCGCCGAACATGCGACTGATCTCTGGCGCCGTGGTGAAGTCTCCGGCCCCGCCCAGCGGGTCGCTGGTGATGTAGTAGCCGTGTTCGGGATGCGACAGGCAGAGCGCCATGTACTCGGCCACGCTGATCGGCCCGGTCTGCACGATCTGGCGCTGCACGATCTGGCCGAGCGGGCCGAGGGTGGGTTTGATCGCTTCCAAGGTCACTTCCTCCGCGGCCGGCGCAGAAGCACCCACACGCCCAGCGCCACCATGGGCAGCGACAGAATCTGGCCCATGGTCAGGCCGAAGCTGTCCGGCCCGGTGCCAAGACGCAATACATGCCCGAAGGGATTGTCCGGCGACAGGAACTGCGGGTCGGCCTGGCGGAATCCTTCCACCGTGACCCGGGCAAGACCATAGCCGAGCAGGAAAAGGCCGATCACCCGACCCGGCCGTTTCAGCCAGCCGCGCAGCCAGACGGCCCAGGCGATGACCACGAACAGCACCAGTCCCTCGAGCCCCGCCTCGTAGAGCTGCGAGGGGTGCCGGGCGCAGACGCCCGTCCAGCCCTCGGGGCAAAGCTGTGCCGCCGGGCTGGGGAAGATGAAGCCCCAGGGCAGTGCTGTCGGCCGCCCCCACAGCTCGCCGTTGATGAAATTCGCCAGCCGCCCGAAGAACAGGCCCATTGGCGCCGCCGCGGCCACCGCATCGCCGAGCGACAGGGGGTTGAGGCCGCTCCGCCAGGCGAAAAGAATGACGCCTACGACAACGCCCAGAAAGCCGCCGTGAAAGGACATCCCGCCGCGCCAGACCTTGAGGATCTCGACCGGGTTCTCGAGGTAGTAGTCCGGCTGATAGAACAGCACGAAGCCAAGCCGACCGCCGAGGATGACGCCGAAGACCATCCAGGTAAGCAGGTCCTCGGTCTGCCGCGCGAGCATCGGCGGTGAATTATGCGGCCACAGCCGCGGCACCTGCATGAGCCGCGCGATATAGAGCGTGCCGAGCGCCAGTCCGGCGATGTAGGCAAGCGCGTACCAGCGGATCGGCAGATCGGCCCATGGAATGGTGAAGAACACCGGGTCGATATCGGGAAAGTCGATTGCAAGCGGCAGCGGCATGTGGGGCTCCGGAATGTGCCGCCCTTCTGGGGGGTGCCCGCGCAGCAAGTCAAGCCACGCCTTGCCGATGCCGGCGGTCGGCCATATCTGGAGACGAGGCAAGCGATGGAGGCTGATGTGCAGACGCGCGGCAAGTTTTTCGAGGATGTCTCGCAGCTCATGACCAATGCCATGGGCGTGGCGCAGGGGGCCAAGGACGAGGCCGAGACGGCGATGAAGGGCTGGATGGATCGCTGGCTCGCCGACCGCAATTTCGTCACCCGCGAGGAGTTCGACGCGGTGCGCGCCATGGCCCAGAAGGCGCGCGAGGAGAACGAGGCGCTGAAGGCGCGCGTCGCCGCGCTGGAGGCTGGCAAGGGCTGAAAACGATCCGGGGCGCGAGGCGCCAGATAACTGGGTCTTAAGGTGTGATGCGTATTGGGCTTGGGCATGGCGCCGGGTAGCGGCGCGTCCAGCCAAGGAATTGAGCATGCACTCCAAGTCCCTCGCCGCGCTCAGCGTGATCGCCTGCCTTGTGGCCGTTCCGGCTGCATCCTCATCGTCGAACGAGTATTCGGAAGCGCTGATGGCGCTGGCACATGGTGACCTGCAGGGCTGGCTCGCCAATCCCGAAGTGATCGCCGAGATCCAGGCGCAGAACGCCGAGCATGCCGGCCTGTCCGAGGCCGAGATCGAGGTGATGGACCAGGAATGGCGGGCCGAGGTTGGTGCCGGTGACCAGCCGATGATCGCAGCGATTCTCGCCAAGCCCGGCTCGGTCTGGCTGAGCCAGCAGAAGGAAGCCTCCGGCGGCCTGATCACCGAAGTCTTCGTGATGGACAATCGCGGCCTCAACGTCGCCCAGAGCGATGTCACCTCGGACTACTGGCAGGGCGACGAGGACAAGTGGCAGCAGACCTTTCAGGTCGGGGCCGACGCCATTCACCTGGGCGAAGTCGAACTGGATGAAAGCACCCAGAGCTATCAGAGCCAGGTATCGATGACGATCACCGACCCGGCAACGGGCGAAGCGATCGGTGCCATCACCTTCGGCATCAACCTCGAGTATCTCTAAGCCGATCAGGCAAGGATGACGATGATGGCGGGTGTGAAGGCGGATGGCCGCCGCAGGCGGCGTACCGGTCTCGGCGTGCAGCTGGGGCTTGGGGCGGGCGCGATGATATTCGTGACCGTTGCCGTGCTTGTGCTGGTGGCGGACAGCCTCGCCTCGCGGCAGCTTCTGGACAGCTTCCGGCGCAGCTCTGTACAGCGGGTGGACCTGCTGGCTCAGAGCATCGGCGGCGCCATCAAGTTCGGCAAGACCGACATCCTTGAGGACGGTCTCGTCGGTTTTTCCGACGAGTCCGTCGCCTGGGCCGGTGTCCTGGACGGCAATGGTGCCCTGCAGCATGCCATGGGCGACGTCCCGCTGCCGGATGACATCGACCCGGCCGCACTCTGGTCCGAGGGCGCCTCGCTCGAGGCGACCAGCCTCATCGGCGATGTTTCGGTGACTCCCGTCAGGTTCGGCCCCAACAACGACGTTGTCGGCGCCCTGGTGATCCAGTGGTCTACCGATGCATTGCAGCACCGCATCTACGCCAGCAGCCTGATCCTTGCCGGAGTCGGTGCCGGTGTGGCGCTTCTGGCGGCGCTGGCCTCGGTCTTTCTGCTGTCGCGCCTGGTTTCCGCGCCTCTGGTCCGCGTTGCGTCCATGCTGAAGGGCCTGGCCGGCGGAAACACGGCCGAAACCCTGCCGGCGATGCGCATCGGCAACGAGATCGGCACCATCAACCGCGCCGCCCGCGATCTGCGCGAGGCCCTGGTTAACGCCGAGACGGACCGGCAGCAATCGGTCGAACGCGAGGCGGCGCTGCAGTCGGAGCATCGCAAGATGCTTGCCGATCTTGGCCAGAGCGTCGGCAGGATCGTGAAGGCTGCCGCCCATGGTGACCTCGATCACCGCGTGCAGCATGCATTCGCCGACGAGGCGCTGACCACCCTGGCCGAGGGCGTCAACAGCCTCTGCGAGGAGATTGGCCGGTATCTGGCCGATTGTGGTGCCACGATTGGGGCGCTGTCCGAGGGCGACCTCAGCCGCGGCATGGTCGGCCGCTATCACGGCCGTTTCGCCGAACTGGGCGACCAGCTCAACCTCACGCGGGAGACCCTGCAGCGCTTCGTCACCGGTCTTGACGAAAGCCAGCGGCGGCTGACCGAGACGATGCGCGTCATGGCGGCCGACGCCTCGGACCTGGCCACACGGGCGGAAGGTCAGGCCGCGTCGCTGGAACAGACGAACGCGACGATGGAAATCCTGTCCCGTTCGGTGGCCGAGACCGCCACCAACGCCAATCTTTGTTCCGAGCAGGCGGCCGAGGCACTGCAGCGGGCGGCGGAGGGCCAGGCCATCGTCGATCAGGCCATCGCCGCCATGGCAACCATTCAGGAAGATTCCCAGAAGGTAGCCGAGATCACCGGCATGATCGACTCGATCGCCTTCCAGACCAACCTCCTGGCTCTGAACGCGGCGGTTGAGGCGGCGCGGGCGGGCGAATCCGGAAAGGGCTTTGCGGTCGTCGCCTCGGAAGTGCGCGGTTTGGCGCAGCGCTCCGCCGAAGCCGCGTCGGAGATCAAGCGTCTGTTGTCGGTCAGCCGCGATCGCGTCGATGGTGGCGCCGATCTGGTCAACCAGACCGGCGAGGCACTGACCGGAATCGCGGCGGCGATTGCCGGCGCCGAAGGCGCGATCAAGACGATTTCCAAGGGTTCGCGGGAGCAGGCATCGAACGTGGCCGAGGTGTCGACGACCGTTGCCCATCTCGACGAATCGACCCAGGCCAGCGCCGCGATCGCCTCGCGCAGCGCCTCGCAGGCGCGCGGCCTGCAGGCAGAAGCCGATGCGCTGGCCAGCCTTATCGCCTTCTTCGGCGGCAGCGAAACCGACGCCAGTGACCAATCGGCGCGCCCGAACAGTCTGGCGCGGGAAGTTCGGGGCCAGGCTGCCTGATCCGGTGCCGGTCCGCGAGGCCCATGCTGAAACCGGTCTGGACTATCTGCCGAGGCTGATGTCGGTCCGCGAGGCTTGCCCCGAAACCAGCCTGAGCCAGCTGCCGAGGCTGGTGCCGGTCGGCGAGGTCGGCGCCGAAACCAGTCTGAGCTAGCTGCCGAGGCTGGTGCCGATCCGCGAGGCTGGTGTCGCAACCGGTCTGGATCAAATGCCGAGGCTGGTGCCGGTCAGCGAGGCCGGTGCCGAAACCGGTCTGAGCTAGCTGCCGAGGCTGGTGCCGATCCGCGAGGCCGGCCCTGAATCCCGTCTGAGCTAGGGTCTGCACCCAATAGGGATTCTGTCCTCGCCATGGTCGTGATTCACTTTCGTCAAAGGGCTGCCGGTGAAGCTGGCGATCACGCCCGGCCAAGCCTCCGACAAAGTCCGCCGCGCCGCTGCTTCTGGCGGCGCTTCCGCCTTCGGTGGTGATCGCCGACCGCGGCATTGAAAGCCGGTCGCTGGTGACTTTTGTCTCCGAACGGGGTGGACAAGCGCATATCCCGACCCGGCGCGACCGAAAACGCCAACGCTCCGTGCCGCCCAAACTCTATCGGCGGCGCGATCTGGCCGAGCGGTTCTTCTGCAAACTCAAGCAGTTCCGCCGAATTGCCAGGCGCCTCGAGGCGCGCGAGCAACTCAATGGCCGCCCTGGCCGTCGCCTCGTCACGCATCTGGATGCGCGCAATTGAGGCCGCTTCCTAGCTGCCGAGGCCGATTCCGGCCGCACTCGACCGACCGAAGACCTGCACCCACCACAGCTTGCCGTTGGGTTCCTGGAACCAGGCAAAGCCGATATCCGTCGCGCGGCCGTCGAGCATCACCTGCCGGGTGACCGGGTCGGCCAGCCAGCTCTGGAAGAGCGCGGTCTCGCGGTCGGTGGATTCGGAGATGTTCTCACCCAGCACCTGCCCGGCATAGCCGACCCGCTCGGCCCGCGCCTGCGGCGACGATCCGTCCGAGCCGAAGTGCCAGGCACGGCGCTGGACGCTCATGTCGCGGGCATGGGTCTGGGCGGCCGCCGTCAGCCGCGCCGACAGCGCCACCGGTCCGCGGCCATTCTCGGCCCGGAATGCATTGACCGTGTCGGTATGGCGCAGGCGGATGCCATCCGCCTCTGCAGCGGAGATCATGCCCGACCCGCTGCCACCACCGGTTGGTTCGCAGGCCGCAAGCGGCAGGAGGATGGCGAGGATCAGGGTGGCGGTTCGAAGCATGGCGGCAAGGTCCGGGGTTGGTGCGGCTGACGACTTCAGACGGGCCACGGATAACGACTAAGCAGGCCGGTTTCAAACGCTTGTTGGTGCAAGCGTTGCACCGGCGCCGCAGTGCCGCGCCCGAGAAACCGTGAATTGAACGCCGGCCCCGTGGCGGTTATGGTCCCGCCGACGAATTCACCTTGATTGCAGGCAGATCATGACAGACAGAAATGATCCTTCGCTGACGAGGCGGCGCTTTGCCAGCCTGGCCGCCGGTGCGGGTGTTTCGGCGGTGGCTCTGGGCGCGGCGATCGGACGGGCCGCCGCGCAGGGCATCGAGCCGACGCTGGACGAGTACGGCAATCCGGTTGCGGGGCAGCCGCGCGGACTGGCGCGCCGGGTGTCGGGCTGGACGACGCACGATTGGCAGCCCTATTTCTCGAACCGCAGGAACGGCGTGATCCTGGTGGATACGCGGCTGCGCACGCTGCACTACTGGTCCGAGGACGGCGGGGTTCACATGATATACCCCACGTCGGTGCCGCTGACGCCGGAACTGACCCGGACCGGGCGCACGTCGGTGGTGCGCAAGGTGGTGGGCCCCGAATGGCGCCCGACGCCCAACATGCTCAAGCGCAACCCGACGCTGCCCGAATACATCGGCCCGGGGCCGGAGAACCCGCTGGGCACTCATGCGCTCTATCTCGGCTGGACGTACTACCGCATCCACGGAACCAACGACACCCGCAAGATCGGCCGGCAGAGTTCGAACGGCTGCATCGGGCTATACAACGAGGATATCGTTGAGCTGTTCGACCTGGCCCATGTCGGCACCCAGGTCATGGTGATCTGAGCCAGGGGGCGGCGCCGCGGCGCCGCCCGACCTCAGTCCACGGGCTCGACGACCTCGATGTCGATCGGGCCCTGGTCTGGCCCCAGCCACTGGATGCTGCGCCAGACGAAGCCGGTGCGGGCATCGGCAAGGTGCAGGTTCTCGAAGCTGGTGGTGCCATCGGTGCAGGTTTCCGAGAACTCGATGCCCTCGTGCACTTGCTCGACGATCTCGATGCGGTTGGCGTCGCCCCGCTCGATGGTGCAGTTGAAACGCAGCACGGTGCCGCCCGGCCCGTCGCCGGGGAACTGATACTCGCGCCAAATCCTGGTCGGCCAACGTGCCGGCGGCGTGGCCTTGGCCAGCGGGTCGTCCTGGCCGCTGCGCGCCGACAGAAGGTCGAAGCCGAGGCCGCGGGTGCCGCTGATCTGGGTGCCCTTGAGGGTGATCGACTGGCCGAGTGGCGACAGATACGTGATGTAGGGCCCGTTGCGGGTGGTGGCGATGAGCACGGTCCGGCCCTGCTCGTTGAGAAGCCGGCCGCGGATCAGGGCGGCGCCCGACTTTTCCACCGCGGCGCGGGTAAGCTGCTGCTGCGGCGCGGCGGCCTTGTCCTTGTCGCGGTCGAAGATGTGGATGTCGTTGAGCGCCCGCTGCATCACCGGGTTGAAGCCGCCGGAACCGCAGCCGGCCAGCGCCATCAGCAATGCCGCGAGGAGCGAGGAGGATGCGATGCGTCTCATTGCCAGAAGCTGCTCCAGTTGCGTTCGAGGCTGGCGGCATCGGCAGCCTTGATCCGGTCATAGAGCCGGCCGTCCACCCGCAGCCTCGCGCCGCCATCGCTGCCCACCGAGCCGAGATCGATGGTGGCCTGCGACTTCGATTCGAAGGGCAGGGTCCAGCGCAGCGGCATGGTCAGCTTGACACCCTTGGCGAAGCTGTCGGGGCCGAAGTCGTTGAAGGACACGTTGGTGCGGGTGAAATAGCCGCTGAACGCCCAGCCGTTCCGGAACCGCCGTGACAGCGAGAAGGTGGCGCCCCAGTCTCCGGCCAGATAGCGGCCGGCGTCGATCTGTGCTTCGAGCCCGTAGTAGCCCGTGTCCCAGTAGAGCGACGCGTGGCCGGTGACGATGTCGTAGTCGTCGAAACCGAAATAGGTGAACGGGTCGCGCTGGCGGGCATAGTTCACCTCGGCGCCGACACCGAAGCGGCTTTTCGCGGGCTTCCACAAGAGTTCGGTCGAGACACCGCCGAACATGCGTTCCAGATAGCCGGCGCTGACGCGGCCATAGACGGTGTCGGTCAGCTTGAAGACGTACTCGCCGTAGAGCTTGTCGAGTTCCACGTCATTGCCGGAATTGTAGAGCCGGCCGTTGGAGCGGACCCGCGGCGGCGCGCCGAGCGCCGGGGCGTCGCGCGCCGTTGTCACCTTGTCGGTGCCGACGATCCATTTCGACAGTCCGGCGGCCACCTTCACGCCCGGGGTCAGCCGATAGTTGGCGCTCAGCACCAGTTCGGCGTCGGCGCGGATCGGCTCGTCGGGATCAAAGAGGCTGAAGGGAATGCGCGGGTTCAGGCTCCAGGAAAACCGTGACGGGGTTTCCCGGGTCCAGACGTCCGCTCCTTCGAGAACCGGCGGCGCCTCGCGGAAGGCGGTGGTCTTGAAGCTGCGTTCGGCAGCGTTGGGTCGGTCCACCTGAGATTCCAGGTCGCTGCGCTGGATGACCACCTTGGTCACCGGCATGCTGTCTTCGACCAGCGTGATGCGGAAGGTTTCGACCGAGGGCGGCAGGGTCATCGCCATGATGCGCGCCGTCCGGCCCACCGCCTTGGGCTCGCGCTGGATGCGGTTGTTCGAGATATAGAGCTCGGCCGCCTTGCCGTTCAGGTCGGCCTGCTCGATCGAGATCCCATCGGCCCCCAACGCCTGGGCCATCGTGTCGATCAGCTTCTGGCGCGTCGCCTCGTCGCGCGACCACGCCGTGCTGTCCGGAGCGTTCTTGGGCCGCGGCTGCACCGGCACGGGACCAGCCCCGAGATCCTGCGGGGCCAGCGGCTTGTTGGGGTTGCCGGTCAGCGTGAGCTGGAAGCCGACCGCGTCGCCGTACAGATAGTAGAGCCCGGCCACGACGGTCTGGTTCGGCCGCCACTCCAGGCCGAAGTTGAACGGAGACTTGTGCTCGAAATTGTCGAAGCGGGTCTCGCGTCCGTAGGCATCCGAGGAATACTCGGCCTTCAGGGTGAGGTTGCGGATCCCGGTGTCCCATGCGACGCCGCCGAACAGCGCGGCGTCACCCTTGAAGAACCTCTGCGACTGCAACTGGCCGTCGGGTGTGGTCACCGGCGGACGGTTGCCGAAAGGTGCGCCGAAACTGTTGTAGCTGCCGAGCCGGCCCCAGCCGACACCGCCGGTCACGGTCAGGCCCGGGCGCAACGTCTTGGAGGCCACGAGGAATTCGGCCCCGTAGGGCGAGGTGCCGAGAAAGTCGCGGAAGCCCAGCGCCACCGCGGGCAGCATGCCGTTCTCTTCCAGCAGGCGGAACTTCAGATCGAAGGCGCGGTCGGCCTGGCTGTCGCCGCCGGCGGTGAAGTTTTCGATGGTGGAGTAATGCACCGCGCCCTCGGCCCAGGGCAGGATCTGAAAGCCGATGGAGGTTCGCTGGGTGTTGGCGAAGCGGCCGTGGGTCCAGTTGATCTGGCCATCGGCCTGCATTTCCGCCGTCGGCATGTCGATCAGGCCGGTCGTGCCGTAGAGCGTGAAACCAGGCTGCGCCAGGGCAACCGCCCCTGGTACGCAGGAGAGCGCAAGTCCCACCACCACTGCGCGCAAGGGCTTCGCCTGCCTCATATGGTCCCCCCGAACCTGCCTGCTGCGCCCCGTCTGCCGCAGGGCGCGGATCGCGCCGGTTATTCCGGCGCCCTGTGAAAGATACAATGACAATCTTGTCGGGTGCGCGCAATCACGCCGGAGCGGGTGGTTTGCGCAACGCCTCGTTCGGGCCTATCCGCCGGCGGCCAGGATTGCCCGCAGACCGGCATGAAAGTCGGGATGGCGCAAGGCGATGCCGAGCTCGCGTTTGACCAGCACGTTGGAGACCCGCTTGTTGTCGGCGTAGAAGCTGCGCGCCATTGGCGTCATCTCGGCCTCGTGGAAGGGGATTTCGGGCGGGATGGGCAGATCGAGCAGCCGCGCCGCCTCGGCGATCACGTCCTGCGGCGGTCCGGGCAGGTCGTCGGCGACGTTGTAGACCGCGCCGGGTCGGGGACGGGCCATGGAGGCGGAGAGAATGGCGGCGATGTCCTCGACATGGGCGCGGCTGAAGACCTGGCCCGGCTTGACGATGCGCCGCGCGGTGCCGTCGCGCAGCCGGTCGAAGGCCGAGCGCCCTGGGCCGTAGATCCCGGCGAGCCGGAAGATGTGCAGCGGCAGGCCGCGGTCCTGGGCCAGCGCCGACCAGCGGGCCTCCTGCGCCGCGCGCAATCCGCCGCGGTGGCTTGCCGGCACGACGGCCGTGGTCTCGTCCACCCAGCCGCCGCCATGGTCGCCATAGACGCCGGTGGTCGACAGGAGCGCCAGCCATCGCAGCCGCGGCAGTGATGGCATCGCCTCCAGCAGGGTGAGGACGGGATCCTCGACGCCGCCACCTGTGGCGGTTCTGGGCGCAACCGAGGAGACCACATGGCTTGCCGCGGCCAGCACAGGCTCTATGTGGTCGCCAGGCCAAAGCAGTGGTTGGGCGCCGGCGGCGGAGATCGCGCCCAGGCGTTCAGTCGTGCGGGCGGTGCCGGCGACCTGCCATCCTGCGGGCAGTTGCGCCGCGAGGTGTTGTGCGACATAGCCGAAGCCGAGGCAAAGCAGATGGCCGGCGTTGTGTTGCTGTGACATTTCGGGCAGTCGCCTGATCGACTAGTGTGGAGCGGAAGTCTTAGGAGATTCGGCGGTGGGCGTAATCCCCTTGCGTGTGGCGTTTGGATTGGCGGGATTGATCGGGGTGGCGGCGCTGCCGGGGGCCCCGCTTTTCGCCGCGACGCTGACCAGCGCCCAGGAGTGCCAGGATTCGATCAGGGACGACCCCGAGCAGGCCCGGGAGGATGCGGCGCAGTGGGCGGCGCTCGGCGGCGGTGCCGAGGCGCGCCTGTGCGAGGCGGCGGCGCTTGCGGCCCTCGGCGCGCACGAGACGGCGGCCGCCCGGCTGACCGAACTGGCGCAGGACCACAAGGTCAACCTTGGTGCCGAACTCAGGGCGCAAATCCTCGAGGACGCCGGCGGGCAGTGGCTTTTGGCGGCAATGCCCGAGAATGCTGCCGCGGTGCTCGATGCGGCGCTGATGCTGGTGCAGCCGGGGCCCGAGCGACTGTTGAAGGCGGCGGACGCGCACGAGGCGGCCGGTCAGCGCGAGAATGCCCGCCAGCTTCTGGCGCTGGTGCTGTCCGATGCGCCCGACAATGCCGAAGCGCGGGTGATGGCGGCGCGGTTCTCGCTTTTCGACAGCAAGCCGGATGCGGCACTGCGCTTCTCGGAGACGGCGTTGAAGCTGCAGCCGCTCAACCCGGACGCGTTGTTTCTGAAGGCCGAGGCCCTGGCCGGCCTTGGCCGCCGCGAAGCTGCCGCCGCGGCCTGGCTGGATCTGATCGCGCAGCATCCCGGCACCCAGATCGCGGCGCGGGCGCAGGCGGCTGTCCAGGGCCTGGCCGACTAGGTTTTCGAAGCAAGCCGGCCCAGGGCCCAGGTGGCGGCGTCCGCCACTGCCGGGTCGGCGTCAGAGGCAAGCGCGGCCGCAGCCGGCCGCAGGGCCGGATCAGCGGAATTGCCGATGGCGTAAAGGACGTTGCGCACCAGCCGGTTGCGGCCGATGCGCTTGATCGGCGAGCCGGAGAACACCTGCCTGAAGCCGGCATCGTCGAGCGCCGCAAGCTCGGACAGCCGTGGCCGCTGCAGTTCGGCCCGGGCCCAGTAGGCATTCTGCCGCGCGGTGCGGGCGAACTTGTTCCACGGGCAGACGGCAAGGCAGTCGTCGCAGCCATAGATGCGGTTGCCCAGCGCCGGGCGCAGCGCCTCTGGCACCGGGCCGCGATGCTCGATGGTCAGATAGCTGATGCAGCGGCGGGCATCGAGCCGGTAGGGCGCGGGGAAGGCATCGGTGGGGCAGATGTCGAGGCAGCGCCGGCACGAGCCGCAATGGTCGCGGCCGGGCTCGTCCACCGGCAGCGCCACGGTGGTGAAGACGGCACCGAGGAAGAAGAAATTGCCGAGTTCCCGTGACAAGAGGTTGGTGTGCTTTCCCTGCCAGCCGAGCCCCGCCGCCGCCGCCAGCGGCTTTTCCATCACCGGCGCGGTGTCGACGAAGACCTTGATCTCGCCCCCCGCCTTCTCGATCAGCCAGCGGCCCAGCCGCTTGAGCCGCGCCTTGACCACGTCGTGATAATCGCGATTGCGGGCATAGACGCTGATTGTGGCGCGGTCGGCCTCGGCCAGGGTCGCCAGCGGGTCGTCGGGCGGCGTGTAGTCATCGGCCAGCATCACCACGCTTCGCGCCGCCGGCCAGAGACTGGCGGGATCACCGCGCCAGTGTGACCGCTCGGCGAGCCAGCCCATCTGGCCGTGCTGCCCGGCATCCAGGAAGGCCGCCAGCCGCCCGGCTGCCTGAGGGATCGCATCGGGCTTGCAGACCCCCATGGCGGCGAACCCGTCGGCCCGGGCCTGGATCGCCAGCGCCCGCTTCAGCTCTGCCGGGGAAACAGGAATGACTTCACCCAGGCGATCAGTGCCGAGGGGCCGGTGCCGATGGTCTCGCGCGCGCCGAGCCGCCGCGCCTCGGCACCGGACCGTTCCACGGCGCGTCGGCTGGCATAGATCACCGCCGGCACCGCGACGCCCTGCAGCTTCATCTGGCTGAGCAGTGTCAGGCCGGCCTCGCGCTCGTCGGCCCGGCCCATGTCCGAGATCACCAGGTCGTAGTGGCCGGCTGCGAGTTTGCGCATGGCGGTCTCGGTATCCAGCGCAACGTCGATCTCGGCGCCCAGGCGGCCCAGCACGCCGGCCGGCCCGATGTTGTTCTCAGGTACGTCGTCGACCCAGAGGATGCGCTTTTTCGCCGCCGTGTCAGGTGGTGCGCCGGGGGCCCCCGACGGCTCCGTGTCGGCATCGCTGCCGGGGCGGCGGTTCCCCCCCGCCTCGATCAGCGCATCCGATGTGGCGCGCTGGCTGGAGAGATCGGCCCGCATTTCCTGCAGCGTCTTCTCGGTTTCGGTGCGGGCACGGTCGACCTCGGCCGCCAGTTCGCGGGCATGGGTGTCGAGAAGCTTGCGCAGCTCGCTGTCGTAGACGGCCTTGGCGCTTTCGCGCACATCCTTGAGGGTCTTCCAGCCGACAAAGCCGATCAGGGCGCCGATCACCACCACCGCCAGACCAACCACCTTGAGGGTCATGGAGTAGAGCGATTCCAGGTAGGTCCGGTGAGCGGCAGCGTCGGCCTGCAGGGCGTCGATCACCTTCATCGCCTCGGCCATGTCCTGACCCAGCGCGGCAGTCGCCGCGGCCAACACAACCACCGACATGAGTATCGTCTTGCGCACCGTGCTCCTCCGGCGCGCAGACTAGCGTGTGTTTCGGGCGGCAGGAACGACGAACTTTCCGGACCGCCGGGATCAACGGGTTCTTGCGCCGGGAAGTTGGAAACGCCTCTCCGGGGTGAGGAGAGGCGTTTCCGGAAACTCAGACCCGAGGTCTGATTTGCAAGCAGAACCCAAATGGTGGGCAGGTGGACGTTATTGCCGAAATGGTTACCACACCGTTACCGGGGCGACCGTTCAATCCGCGTCGGGGTCGGTCTCATGAGGACAGGCACCGGGTCGCAGCATTGCTTCGGCAATCTCTGCGGCCCTCGCTTCTCGGTGCGTGAAATCTCCGTCGACGAGCGTGTAGGAGGCACCGAACTGCTCGAGCTTGGCCCGGATCAGTGTGAAGAACTTTTCGCGCATGGCCGGTTCGCCGAAATAGCGGATCGGGTCCGCCTTCCAGGGCGCATCCGGGCCCAGCAGGATGTAGTGGTCCGGCTGTTCGATCAGAGCCTCCACGGCCTCGACGCTGCGTCCCAGCAGCATCTCGCACCATACTGCGGTCATCAACGGATCGGTGTCCTCGAACACGACCGGGCCGGCCTGCCGGGCGAGCGCCCTGCGGTGAGCATTGTGGGTTCGCGCGATCTCCACCAACTCCCACGCCCGATAGTCCCCGGCATGGCGAAAACGCTCGTAGGGGCGGCCGTATTCGGGCACGTGCGGGCCGCCGAAACGGCCGGCAAGCCCCGCAGCGATGGTCGATTTGCCAACGCTTTCGGGGCCGACGATGGTCAGCCGCTTCTGAAAGTGCCCACGCACGGTCGCCGGCATCAGGGACCAATGCGACGCAGGATCGCCGAGGATGTCGCCATCCGCCGCGATTGCAGCGCGGTTCGGGTCGAGCACGGTGTGATTGGCACCGATCGACACGGCAAGGTCGCGGGTGCAGGCGTTGGATCCGATGATCCGGTCGACCGAACCAAAGGTCTGGCGCAGATAGCGGCCCCAGCCTTCCAGCGACTCCGGTGCGCTGCGATCGTGCGCTGCTGCGAAATGCACGGCTGCGTTCGGCAGCACCGCTTCGATCCATCCCTGGCGGGTGGAAGCCGCGATGGGGTCGCCGGGACTTGTCGCGACCACAACCGAAAGCCGCTCAACAAGTTCGGATGCGGTTTCGAGAAGGCTCACATGGCCAAGGTGCAACGGCAGGAAGCGGCCAATCACGACTCCATGGGTCATGACATCGCTATCAATAACAATGCGGGGCGATGCAAACCCGCATACAGACGAGTGGGGGACATCACTGGCTCAAATCGATCTCTGCAAGTGGGCACAACCTTGACTGCGATCATCTATCGTAGCCGGACCCTAATAAAGGTCGAGCAGGCACCGGATGACAATTTTCACACTATTCTTCCGGCCACGGCATCGAGTCTTGCAACCACAGCGGGATCGCGCCGTTCCGGCGCCGTCAACAGCGCGAATTCGAGCGCCCGGTCGCAGCCGTGCGGACAAAGTAACCGAATCGTGTCACTGCGCTCGGCGATGCCTGCGACGGTGGCCCGTGCCTTGTCGGCATTGCCCGAAAGAGTGCGGATGATGTCGCTGACATCGACCTCGCCATGCTGCGGGTGCCAGCTGTCATAGTCGGTGATCATGGCGACGCTGGCGTAGCAAAGCTCGGCCTCGCGGGCGAGCTTGGCCTCGGGCATGTTGGTCATGCCGATGACGTCACAGCCCCAGACTTCGCGGTACAGCTTCGATTCGGCCAGCGTCGAGAATTGCGGACCCTCCATGCAGAGATAGGTGCCGCCGCGGTGGACGGTGACGCCCGCGGCCTCGGCCGCGCTGGCGCAGGCCGCGCCGAGCCTGGCGCAGGTCGGGTGCGCCACCGAGACGTGGGCGACGCAGCCGGCGCCGAAAAACGACTTCTCGCGCGCGAAGGTGCGGTCGATGAACTGGTCGACGATGACGAACTGGCCCGGTGCCATCTCCTCGCGGAAGCTGCCGCAGGCCGAGACCGAGATCACGTCGGTGACGCCCAGCCGTTTCAGCGCGTCGATATTGGCGCGGTAGTTGATCGAGGACGGGCTCAGGACGTGGCCGCGGCCGTGGCGCGGCAGGAAGGCCATGCGGATGCCGTTCAGCCGGCCGGTCAGGATGGCATCGGAGGGAGCGCCGAAGGGACTGTCCACCTCGGTCCAGGTGGCGTCCTCAAGTCCGTCGATCTCGTAGACGCCGCTGCCGCCGATGACGCCGATGACCGTTTCCATGCCTTTGCCTCCGCCCGTCGCTGCCGGCGGGATGCTGCACCGGCGGACCGCCGGTGGCAATGCAAGGCCGCAAGGGGACGCTGCCGCCGGGTCAGCTTTCCCCCGGCCGCAGGAGCTCGAACACCTCGGTGATGCGGGCGTAGTCGCGATAGCCGAGCCGGGTCAGCGGCTGGTAGGTGGTGATGTCGAAGCGGCCGTCGACGAGGCAGTCGTCACGCAGGTGGATGCCGGTGACCTCGCCGAAAGCCGCGAGATTGGCCTCGCCGGGCAGGTGGACGATCTGGGTCAGCCTGCATTCCAGCGCCGCCGGGGCGCCGGCCACCCGGGAGCAGGCGATGGTCCGGCACTCCTCGCGCTCGATGCCGGCCTTGTGGAACTCGTCCACCTCGCGCGGCCACGGCCCCGAGGAGACGTTCATCACCGCGCGGGCGGCGTATTCCACGATGTTGACGCAGAAGACGCCGGTATCGCGGATGTTGGCCATTGAATCCTTGGTGCCCTCGCGGTCGGGCTTGGCGCTGGTGGAGGCGAACATCACCTGCGGCGGTACATAGGCCACGGCGTTGAAGAACGAGTATGGGGCAAGATTTTCGGAGCCGTCGGCGCCGCGCGTGGAGATCCAGCCGATCGGCCGCGGCGTCACCACGGCGTTGAACGGGTTGTGTGGCAGCCCGTGTGGGTCGATGCCGGGGCGATAGAACATTGCGGGGCTCCGGTTTTTGCTTCCGGCTGACCTAGGGGCGTGATAGGCGGAAGTCGAGCCGAAAACCGAGCCATGGGGTGCCGGATATGCGCCGATCCACGCTCCGATGCGGACCTCCGCGGCCCTGAGGCGCCGCTCCGCCACCCCCTTGCCCTTGCCCATTGCCTGACCAGGCCGGCCGATGTTCCGCATCCACCGCGAGAATCCCGAGGACCTCTACGAGGTCGAGTATCTGTACGACCTGTGCTTCGCGCCGGGGCGGACGGCGCTGAGCTCGTACCGGTTGCGCGATGGGGTCGAGCCGGTGGCGGCGCTGTCGCTGGTGGCGCGCGACGAATATGACCAGATCGCGGGCGCCATCCGCTACTGGCCGATCCGGATCGGCGAGGCGGGCCATGCGGCGCTGCTGCTGGGGCCGGTGGCAGTGCACCCGACACGGCAGGGCGAGGGGCTGGGGGCGCTGCTGATCCAGGAGAGCCTGGAGCGGGCGGCCGAGGCCGGCTGGACCCGGGTGGTGCTGGTGGGCGACGAGCCCTATTACCGGCGCTTCGGCTTCACCCGGGCGCTGGGCCGGGCGCTGGACTATCCGCCGCCCACCAACCCCGACCGGCTGCTGGCCCGGGCGCTGGAAGACGGCGCCTTCGACGGGGTGACGGGCATGGTGCGGCGCTGGAGCGAGACGGACGAAGCCTGATCGGGCCGCGATCAAGTGCGATTCAGGGGGCGTCCCCATGGGGACGCGCCGCAAGCCGCTGATCCGGCTGTGGTTCTGGTGGGGACATCCCGAAGCGGAGGGTGTGGGCGCCGGTGGTGCCCCCTTCGATCGGCCCCGATCATCTCCGGGCCGCTCCCCGCCCGCCCACCCTCGCGCCCCGGAGGCGACCGGGGCCGATCGAAGGGGGCGTTGCGAACGCGGCGGAGCGGGTCCGACGGGCGCCTGACCCGGTGTCCCCATGGGGACGGGGGGTCAAGGTGCTGGAATCACGCGGAATCCCGTGGGGACGCTTGTGGGGACGGTTCTGGATCGCGCCCGGGGCGCTCCCCGCCCACCCACCCTCGCGCCCCGTGCGCGATTGGGGCACCGATTCAGGCGTCCCCATGGGGACGGGGGGTCAAGGTGTTGGAATTGCACGGAATCGAGTGGGGACGCTGTGGGGACGGCTTGGGGGCCCGGCAGACGCGTCCCCACGGGGACGCATTGTCAACTATCTGATTTTAAACGGTAAAAGTGTTAACGCTGGTGGGGACGGCGATGCCTGAGCGGGCCGGTGCCGTCAGCCCACCCAGCCGGCCAGCTCGCGTTCCACGATGGCGGCCATCATGGCGACGTGGTCGTCGGCCTCGTTGAGGCAGGGGATATAGGTGAAGCGTTCGCCGCCGGCATGCTCGAACGCCTCGCGGATCTCGCCCTGGATCTCCTCCAGCGTCTCGACGCAGTCCGAGGAGAAGGCCGGCGCCATCACCGCGAGGTGCTTCACCCCCTCGCCGGCGAGCCGCGCCACCTCCTCGACCGTGTAGGGCTGCAGCCATTCCTCGTTGCCGAAGCGGGACTGGAAGGTGATGCGGATCGCCTTCGCATCCCAGCCGAGCCGGTCGCGCAGCAGCCGCGTCGTCGCCTGGCACTGGCAGTGGTAGGGATCGCCTTCGGCGAGGTAGCGCTGCGGCATCCCGTGATAGGAGGTGACCAGCAGGTCGGGCTGCGAATCGAGCGCCGCATAGGCGCGGGTGACCGAGTTCGCCAGCGCCTCGATATAGAGCGGGTGGTCGTAATAGGCCGGCGCCGTGCGCATGGCCGGCTGCCATTTCAGCCCCATGAGCGCCCGGAAGGCCTGGTCGTTGGCGGTGGCGGTCGTGGGCGCGGAATATTGCGGGTAGAGCGGGAAGAACAGCAGCCGCTCGCAGCCCGCCTTGTGCAGCCGCTCGATCACCGAGGCGGTGGAGGGGTTGCCGTAGCGCATGCAGAAATCGACCGTCACCGCATCGCCGAAGCGGGTCTCGAGCGCGGCGGCGAGCTTGGCGGTCTGTGCCCTGGTGATGGTCAGCAGCGGGCTTTCGTCGGCTTCGGTATTCCAGATGCCGCGATAGTTGGCGCCCGAGGTGAAGGGGCGCTTGGTCAGGATGACCAGCTGCAGCAGCGGCTGCCAGAACCACGGCGAGTAGTCGATCACCCGGCGGTCGGACAGGAACTCGTTCAGGTAGCGGCGCATCGACCAGTAGTCGGTGGCGTCGGGGGTGCCGAGATTGGCCAGGATCACGCCGACGCGCGCCGCCGGCACCGGCGGGTGGTCGGCCGGGGCAAAGGCCCGCCGGCCGCGCGGGTGGTCCGATCCTGTGGCGGCGTCATCCATGGCCGGGTGGTATAGGCGCCGCCGGCGGGAATGCCAACGGGGATGCCAAGAAGTCAGGCGGGCGCTTCAGGCGGGCGGCCTTGGCACCGGCACGCTGTCGCCGGCATCCTCTTCGGCGGTGCCGAGGGCGTCGGCCAGCCGCGCCCGCGCCGAGCCGGGGCGAAGCGGCTGCTGCTGGCCCGGGCCGGGGCGCCAGCCGGTGAGCGTCAGGACCTCGACCGTCGCGGGAATGCGGCCGTCGGCGTCGCCGTGGGCCTGGGCATAGATGGCGGCGGCGCGGCCGAAGAACGCCCGCGGCAGCGGGCGGCGGTGGCGGGCCAGCATGACGTTGGTCTCGCCCATGGCGCGCAGGTCGTGGCAAAGCGCAACCGCCGAGGCATAGGTAACGGTCAGGGTGTCGGCATCGGCCACCGGCAGGGCAAAGCCGGCCCGCTGCAGGAGCGCGCCGGCGTCGCGGATGTCGGTCATCGGCGCCACCCGGGGACTGAGGCCGCCGGTCAGCTCGGTCTCGGCCGCGGCCAGTGACTGGCGCAGTTCGGTCAGGCTGCGGCCGCCGAAGAGCGTGGCGATGAAGAGCCCGTCGGGCCTGAGCGCGCGGTTGGCCTGGATCATCTGCCCGACCGGGTCGTTGGCGTGGTGCAGGCAGAGCGCGTGGATGACGAGGTCATGGGCGGCGGGCGCCAGGTCGAGGGTGTCGTCGTCGGGCACCAGCCGGGCGCCGGCGAGGCCGAGCTCGCCGGCCCAGAGCGCCGCGAAGGGCCCGATCACCGCCGGCGCGGTAAACGACCTGTTAACCTCGGCGAGCCTTTCTGAGATGCGGGCCGCAATCTCGCGCTGCAGGAAATCGGCCGGGGCGCGCATGGCGCGGGCGCGGCGCTGCCGGAGCAGCGGCCGGTCGAAGAGAAGGGCTGGATTGGTGCGGTCATCGGCCATGTCGCGGCAAATCTAGGGTGCGAGTGCCATGGAATCCATCACGCTTCGGATGAGATCGGCGGGCCGGCGCGGTGCCGCGGCGCTGGTCGATGCCGTCTACCCGCCCCGCTGCGTGGTCTGCGAGACGCGGACCGAGGCCTCGCACGGGCTGTGCCCCGCCTGCTGGGCCGGGACCGGGTTTATCGCCGGTCTGGCTTGCACCAGATGCGGCCTGGCGCTGCCCGGCGCAACCAGCACCGCCGAGGGCGAACTTGTGTGCGATGGCTGCATCGCCCATCCGCCGGCCTGGGATCGGGGCCGCTGCGCGGTCAGCTATGAGGGAGGCGGGCGCAAGGCGGTGCTGGCGCTGAAGCATGGCGACCGGCTGGACCTGGCGCCGGTGCTGGCGGGCTGGCTGAACCGGGTCGGGCCGGCGCTGATCGCCGAGGCCGATATCGTGGCGCCGGTGCCGCTGTACTGGACGCGGCTGTTCCGGCGCCGCTTCAACCAGTCGGCGGAGATTGCGCGCCATCTGGCGCGGCCGAAGGGGGCGCTGCTGATCCCGGGGCTGGTCACCCGGATCCGCAATACCGGCAGCCAGGACGGGCTGAGCCGGGAGGCGCGGCACGCCAACCTGGTCGGGGCGTTTCGCGTCGCGCCGCGCTGGCGGCCGGCGCTGGCGGGGCGGCGGGTGCTGCTGGTGGACGACGTGATGACCTCGGGCGCGACGCTGTCGGCGGTCGCCTCGGCCTGCCGCGATGCCGGCGCGGCTGCGGTGGACGTGCTGGCGGTGGCCCGTGTTGCCATGCACTGAGCACGCCCTATAGTGCGGCGGTTCCAGGTGGTGCGAAGGCGATGAAGTCGGTCACGATCTACACGACCCAGTTCTGCGGCTATTGCCTGGCGGCCAAGCGGCTGCTGGAGGCGAAGTCGGTGGCCTTTGACGAAATCGACGTCGGTGGCGCGCCGGAACGCCGGGCCGAGATGATGGATCGCGCCGGCGGGCGCCGGACAGTGCCGCAGATCTTCATCGGCGAGACCCATGTGGGCGGCTGCGACGAGCTTTACGCGCTGGAGCGCGAGGGCCGCCTGGACGGGCTTCTGGCGACATGATCCGGGTCGGTCTGGTGCAGCTGTCCTCGGGCGAGGAGCCGGCCGCCAACCTGCCGGTGACCGATGCGCTGGTGCGCGAGGCGGCGGAGCAGGGCGCGAAACTGGTGGTCACCCCCGAGGTGACCAACATGGTCAGCGCCGACAAGGCCCGGATGCGCGCCCTTGCCACCGCCGAAGAGCAGGACGTGACGCTGGCCGGGCTCAGGCGGACAGCGGCCGATTGCGGGCTCTGGCTGGTGATCGGGTCGCTGGTGGTCCGCAGCGGCGAGGCGCAGATGGCCAACCGGTCGTTCCTGATCGGGCCGGACGGGGCGATCCACGCCCGCTACGACAAGATCCACATGTTCGATGTCGAGCTGGGCGACGGCGAGTCGTACCGCGAATCGGCGCTGTTCGTGCCGGGCGAAGCGGCGGTGCTGGCCAAAACGCCGCTGGCAGCCATCGGCCTGACGATCTGCTATGACGTGCGTTTCGGCCATCTCTATCGCGATCTGGCGCGGGCGGGAGCCGAGATCGTCACCGTGCCCGCCGCCTTCACGGTGCCAACCGGCAAGGCGCACTGGCAGGTGCTGCTGCGGGCCCGGGCGATCGAGACCGGCGCCTTCGTGCTGGCGGCGGCGCAGACCGGCCGGCACGTCTCGGCCTCGGGGCGGGCGCGCGAGACCTGGGGCCATTCCATGGCCGTCTCGCCCAGGGGCGAGGTTCTGGCCGAGGCGGAACGGGAACCGGGCGTGATCCTGGCCGATCTCGACCTGGGCGAGGTGGCGCGGGCGCGGGCCCGGATACCGGCGCTGGGTCACGACCGCGCCTATGACGGACCGGATTGATCAGATGGCAGAAGCACCGTCAGAAGTGGCGCTGGCCATGGCGCTGTTCGCCGAGCTCAGCACCACCGAGCAGCTGATCCGGCAGCGGGTGTCGCGCGCGCTGCCGCGGGGGATGGAAATCTCGCAGTTCTCGGTCCTCAATCATCTGCACAGCGCCGGCACCGAGCGGACGCCGGCGCAACTGGCGCGGCTGTTCAATGTCACCAAGGGAGCGATGACCAACACCGTCGTGCGACTGGAGGCGGCCGGTTTCGTGCATGTGCGCCCGGACTGGGAGGACGGCCGGCAGAAGCTGGTTTCGATCAGCCCGGCCGGTGCCAAGGCGCGTGAGGCGGCGGTCGAGGCGGTGACACCGGAACTGATGCAGATCGTCGCAGGGGCAGGCGAAGAGAGCCTGCGGGCCAGCCTGCCGGTGCTGCGAAAGCTGCGGCAAGCCCTTGTTCGCAAGGCAGGCAAGGACGACTGATCGCGAACGGGCAGCGGTTAATCACGATGCCCTTAAAATGCCTCTCTTTCGGCCTATCTATGGACAACGCGGGGCTTCGACCCTAATAAGGCGGGCGTGGGGGCCACCGTAGGTGTTGTTATAAGCGTGCAGGCGCTGTGATTGGCGTGGCTTAACGAGTGGTCGGTGCGAAGGCATGTTGATGTCGACACATACAATCTACCTCGACCACTTCGGTCTGACCGGGCGGCCGTTCACGCTGTTGCCCGATCCGGACTTCATTTACTGGTCGCCGGCCCACCGGCAGGCGTTCACGGTGCTGGAATACGGCATCATGTCGCGCACGCCGATCATCGTGGTTACCGGCGAGATCGGCGCCGGCAAGACCACGCTTCTGCGCGAGTATCTGCGCAAGGCCGAGGATGACGTCAAGATCGGCCTGATCTCCAATGCCCAGGGCGACCGTGGCGAGCTTTTGCACTGGGTGCTGATGGCGCTTGGCCAGCCGGTCGATCCCGACGCCACCTATGTGCAGCTTTTCCACCAGTTGCAGGCGACGCTGATCGAGACCTATGCCGACGGCAGGCGCACGGTGCTGGTGTTCGACGAGGCGCAGAACCTGTCGATCGAGACCCTGGAAGAACTCAGGATGTTCTCGAACATCAATTCGGACCAGGACGAGCTGTTGCAGCTGATCCTGGTCGGGCAGCCCGATCTTCTCGACAAGATCGCACGCCCGGAGCTGGAGCAGTTCTCGCAGCGGGTGGGCGCCGAGTTCCATCTTCCGCGGATGTCGGCCGACGATGTGGAACGCTACATCCAGCACCGCCTGAAGGTAGTCGGTGCCGAGCGGCGGATCTTCACGCGGCTGGCCTGCGAGAAGGTCCATCTTGCCACCGGCGGAACGCCGCGCCTGATCAACCGGCTGTGCGACTTCGCACTGCTTTATGCGTATTCTGACGGCAAGAAGACGGTGACCGACGCGACGGTCGATGCGGTGGTGCGGGACCAGCATCTGTTCAGCCTGGCCACGGCCGATCGCGAACGTCAGCGGATGCGGGCCCGAAGGGGCCAGGTCCAGGAAGTCCCGGTGAGCAAGGGGACCGCGTCGAGTGGGGAGCCCGATGACGGACCCATCAACATCTGGGACATGAAAAAGTAGCTGTTTTGGCGGACCGTAAGGCAGGTCCGTTTCCAAAACCAAACGGAATGGGTCGCGGGGCGCGATGGATAGCAGCGATATCAAATTCTATCTGAAACGGTTCTGGGTGCGCTTCCCGCTGTTTTTCCTGCTGGCACTGGTGCCGGCGGTGGCGGGTATTGCGACGGCCATGCTGTTGCCGCCCATGTACAAGTCCTCGGCCACGGTGCTGGTCGAGGGGGCGCAGATTCCCAACGACCTTGCGGCCTCGACGGTGCAGATCGCCGCGCAGGAGCAGGTGCAGGTGGTGGAAAAGCGCCTGATGACGCGCGACAACCTGCTGGAGATCGCCCAGAAGTATGACCTTTACGGCGACGATCCCAACCTGTCGCCTTCCGACGTCGTGAACAACATCCGCGAGAGCACGTCCTTCGATCAGATCAGCCTGTCGGCCAGCCGGACCGGCGAGGGCACGATCGCCTTCACCATCGGCTTCACGGCGGCGGTTCCGAAGATTTCGAGCGACGTCACCAGCGAGTACGTGGAGAGAATCCTCAAGCTCAACCAGCAGATCCGCCAGGACGCCGCGCAAGACACCCTGGCCTTCTTCAACCAGGAGTCGGAGCGTCTGATCCGCGAGTTGAGCGGGCTGGAGGCGGAGATCGTGCGGTTCAAGCTGGACAACGAGGACTCGCTGCCCGACAGCCTCGACTTCCGGCGCGAACAGCTTGCCGCCCTGCAGGAACAGCTGGCCACGATCACCCGTGAGGAGATCGAGCTCAGCCAGCTTCGGTTCCAGCTTGAGCAGGCCAAGAGCGACCCGGAGATCGCCAAGTCGCTGGCGCCGCAGGACACGCCGCTGCAGCGCGAGCTTGACGACCTGCGCCGGCTCTACACCCAGCAGCGGGCGATCTATTCGGAAACCCACCCGATCGTGACCTCGCTGCGCTCGCGGATCGAAGCGCTCGAGGAGATGATCTCGGAGATCCCCGACGACTCGGCCGAGCAGCGGATGGCGGCGCAGACGCCGATCGAGCTGCGCCTGTCGCAGACCACCGAGCGCCTGGATTTGATCCGCGAGCAGAAGGCGAACCTGGAAGAGCGCATCGGCGAGCTGGACGGGACCATCAAGGAGACGCCGCGCGTCGAGATGGCGCTGAACATCCTGGAGCGGAAATACGGCAACCTGAAGCTGCAGTTCGACCGCAACAGCCAGGCCCTCGCCGAGGCCGAGCAGGGCGAGAAGCTGGAGTTGCGGCAGAAGGGTCAGCGGTTCTCGGTGATCGAGCAGGCGGTGGTGCCGACCGCGCCGGTCAGTCCGAACCGGCCGCTGATCGCGGCTGGTGGCGTTGCCGCCGGCCTGGGACTTGGCGGTGCCGTGGTGCTGCTTCTGGAGCTGCTGAACCGCACGATCCACCGGCCGGTCGATGTGACCCGGAAGCTGGGAATCGAGCTGATGGCCGCGCTGCCCTATATCGATGCAGAGGGTGAGGTGGTGCGCCGCCGCACCGGTCGCGCGGCCGTGGTGCTGGCGATCCTTGCGGCGATCCCGGCCGCGATCTATCTGATCGACCGATTTGTAATGCCGTTGGGCGACCTCGCTGCGGTCCTCGCGAGCAAACTACCGTCACTCGGCTTTTAAGGGATCGAGCAGTCAATGGAACGCTTGCGAGTTGCTATCCAGAAGGCAAGGGCGGCCCGGGCCGAGGCCGAGGCGTCGGGTGTTGTCATCCCCGGTGTGCGTCGGGCGTCAGCGCCCGGCTGGGACCTGCTTCAGACCTTCGAGCCGAACCCCAAGGCGCTGGCCAAGAACCGCGTGGTCACCCTGTCGCGCGAGGATTCCGGCCACACGGCCTTCGACATGCTGCGCACCCGCGTGTTGGCGGCGCTGCGCGAGCAGAACATCCGCATCATCGGCATCACCTCGCCGACCAGTGCCTGCGGCAAGTCCACGGTGGCGCTGAACCTGGCCTTCAGCTTTGCGCGCCAGGCGGACATCCGGACGGTGCTGATCGACCTCGACCTGCGGCGCCCGGCGATCGCCAACTACATGGGCGTGTCGGGGTGGGCCGGGGTCGAGAACTATCTGGAGGGCGAGGAGCTGCTGGAGCGCTGCTTCTTCCGCTTCCGCGACAACCTTGCCGTGGCGGTCAACAGCGGCAAGCGCAGCAATCCGGCCGAGCTTCTGCAGCACAAGAAGACGACCGAGGCGATGCGTGGCATGATGCGCGACCTGAGGCCCGACGTGGTGATCGTCGATCTGCCGCCGGTGCTGTCCTGCGACGATGTCTGGGCCTTCCTGCCCAATCTTGAGGGCGTCATCCTGGTGGCTGCGGCCGATCACAGCTCGGTTCCCGAACTCGACAATGCCGAGCGTGACCTGGCCGAAAAGGCCAACCTGCTTGGCGTGGTGCTGAACCAGTGCCGGATCATCGACGAGACCTACTCGCAGACCTATTCCTGAGTCGTGGTCCGGGCCATCCGCCAGCGGAGACCCGCAACCTGCTAACCGGAGTGCGTGGATGACGATCGGCAGGGCCGCAGCGCTGACAAGACCCGCCGGCGCACCGGCCGGCCCGGCGCTGTTCGTTCTGACCATCCTCGCCTCGCTGCCGGTCTTCTGGTTCGGGTTCCAGTCGCTGGGTGAAGCCTGGCAGCGGCCGGAGTACAGCCACGGGCCGATCATCCCGGTGCTGTCCTCGTACATGTTCCTGCGCGAGCTGAGGCACGTCCCGCCTCCGAACGGGCCGGTCACCGACCGCTGGCCCGGGTTTGCACTGGCGCTTCTGGGGCTGGTGCTGGCGGGCGTCGGCAATCTGATCCGCATCCCCGACATCGTGACCTATGGCTTCATCGTCTGGGTCGCCGGGATGATCCTGAATGCGTTCGGCTATTCGCGCGGCTGGGTGTTCTGGACCGGTGTGCTGCACCTCGTCTACATGCTGCCCTTGCCGATGTTCCTGCAGTGGAAGGTCACCACGGGCCTGCAGTTCATGTCCTCGGAGATGGGTGTCGGCGTGCTTCGCCTGCTGGGCGTGCCGGTGCTTCTGGAAGGCAACGTGATCGACCTGGGCAACTATCGCCTGCAGGTGGCCGAGGCCTGCTCGGGCCTGCGCTATCTGTTCCCGATCCTCAGCTTTTCCTATGTGTTCTGCGTGCTCTACAACGGGCCGAAGTGGCACAAGGCCGTGCTGCTGCTGTCGGCGGCGCCGATCACGGTTGCCATGAACGCGGTGCGGATTGCCATCGTCGGCATTCTTGTCGACCGCTACGGCATCGGACAGGCGGACGGGTTTCTGCACCTTTTCGAGGGCTGGGTCATTTTCGGCGTCTGCGTGGCGATCCTGTTCGCCATCGCCATGGTGCTGCAACGCCTGCAGCGTCATCCGCGACCCTTCCCCGAAACGCTCGACCTGGACTTCGACGGCATCACGCCGCAGCTCCGGCGCTTTTTCGACCTGGTTCCCAGCCGCGCGCTGATCGCGACCTTCCTTGTCACGCTGGTCATGGCGGCGGCGTTTGTCATCAATCCGACCGGCAGCGGTACCCGGCCGGAACGGGAGTCGTTTGCGCTGTTTCCGCTGGAGATCGGGCCCTGGTCGGGTCTCAGCGCTACGCTTGACCCGAGCGTCGAGGAAATCCTGGCGGCGGACGACTATCTGGCGTCAAGCTTCGCCAGCGCCGAATCGCGGGCGCGCGTGGACCTGTTCCTAGCCTACTATTTCAAGCAGACCGAAGGGCAGGGGATCCATTCGCCCGAGGTCTGCATTCCGGCGGCCGGCTGGGAGATTGCCAAGATCGAGACGGTCACCATCGACCGGCCGAACAGCGGCTGGGCGCCATTTACGGCCAACCGCGCCATCATCGAGAAGGGGACCGACCGGCGGCTGGTCTATTTCTGGTTCGAGCTGCACGGCGAGCGGGTGGCCAATGACTTCGTCGCCAAGATGATCTCGATCCGGGACTCGGTTCTGATCGACCGCACCGATGGCGCCCTGGTGCGGCTGATGACGCCGATCCTGACCGACGAGGGCGAGGCGGATGCCGAGGCACGGCTGGGCAGGTTCATGGACCTGTCGCTGAGCAAGTTGCCCGCGTACATCCCGAACTAGGCCGTCGGCCGGGCCTGCCGATCCTACTTGAGGAGCTGGAAGCTTCGCGTCACCGAAACCGTGACGCGGTGATCGGCGTCGCTGCCATCGGTCTTTGTGAACTCGTAGCCGAGGCTGCCGTTCAGCACCCGGGTCAACGCCCGGTCATAGGTCGCATCGAACTCGAAGGCGCTTTCCGATGCGCCGCCGGCGAGGCCGGATCTGCGGGTCAGGGCGGCCGCCAGAGAGATGCCGGAATTGTGGGTCAGGTCACGGGAATAGCCGACATCGGCGCGGCTGGTCAGCTCGACGCTACCCTCCGAGCCGGGTTCGATGGTCTGCGACAGGCCGGCGGTAAGCGTCGATGACTGCAGCGCATAGGTCACGTCGAGGCTGGCCTCGAGGTTGGTGTCGCTGGAGGAGCCGGAGACCGTGTTGTCGGTTTCCGTGCGGCCGACACCGAGGCTGCCGTCGAAGGACAGAAGCTCGGTCGCCTGATGCGCCACGCTGCCGGTGGCGGTGACGGTCTTGGAGCGGGTGCTGCCGATGTCGTCGGATTCGAAGTCGCTGTAGCCAAGCTCGGCCGTGACCGAGGTGCGCTGCGTCAGTTCGCGGGTCAGGCTGGCGTCGAGTTCGAAGGTGCGCGACGGGATGAGATCCGGCGAGGTGTCGGTGAAGTCCACGTCGGTGTAGCTGGCCGAGAGGCCGACGCTGGTCAGCCGGCTCAGCTGGTGGCTGAAGTCGGCGCCGAAGGACAGCTCGGTTCGCAACCCGGTGCTGTCGATGAAGATGAGGTCGTCGGTGATGTCGGTGAACGAGACGGGGTCGACCGAATAGCGGGCGTCGACGCCGAAGGTGGACCGCTTTGCGGTCTGCTCGAAGCCGAGAAGCACCGAGGGATTGAACGGCTCGAAGGTGTCCCCGACCGACTCGTAGGTGGTGGAGAACCCGAGTTCGAAGAACGCCCGCTGCGACCGTGTCGCCGTCTCGCCGCGCAGAACGAAATCGCCGCTGAGGTCGTAGTCGCCGTCCTTGTTGATGCCGAACGTCGCGCCAACCTCGCCGTCGAGGCTGAGGCCCAAGCTTTGTGCCCACGCAGAGCTGCCGGTCACCACCAGCGCGGCGGCCGTCGCGACCGCCAGCGCCCCCCTCGCCTCAGCCATCAGGTTATCCCTTACTCAAACAGGCGCCGTTCCGGCACCAGGATGACATCACCCTCGCGCAGGGCGAAATTGGAGGTGATCGCCGCGCCGTTCTGAACGGCGTCGTAGTTGAAGATCACCAGGCTCTCGACCCCGGAGCGCCGGTCGGTACGGCGAATCTGGACCCGCTTGGTCGCGGCAAAGGGCGTCACGCCGCCGGCCTCGGCAAAGGCCTGCAGCACGGTCGTGCCGGGCTTCATTTCCTTCTGGCCGGGGGACGCGACCTCGCCCAGCACGTAGACGCTGATCCTGGCCGGCGTGCCGGCGGTCTTTTCGGCCAGTCCGGCGACCGAAACCGAAACCGTCGGCGGGATGGTGAAGCGGTCGCTGATCGCGTCGGCGATGACGTTCTCGATCGCGTTGGTCGACAGGCCGGCGGCCTGAATGGTTCCGGCCAGCGGCAACGAGATCCGCCCATCGGGTCGCACGAGCACCGTGCGGTTGAGGTTCTCATCTTCCAGGACGGTCACATCGAGCGTATCGCCGATGTGAATCCGGTAGTCCTGCGCGTTGGCCGCCACAGCTGCGCCAACGAGCACAAGGATACCCAGCAAAAGCCGTTTCATGAATAGACTCCACACGGTTGCACCCACCACAGGTGCGGTAATCTGTCAGATTCCGGGCGAAAACAACAGGTTTTTGGGCGCGCCTCAAGGATCAATGGCCGATTCACGCAATGCGATGCGTCATGGCCACGGTTGCCGCCGACGACATCGCGAGCCGCTACTTGGATGCCGGCGCCGCCTCGAGCGAGGAAAGGGCCGCGGCGGCCTGGGCGGCCGTGACCGTATCTCCGGCCGCCTCGGCCAGCGCCTGGGCCTCGGTCAGCGTGACCCGGGCGTCGTCATTGCTGTTCAGCGCTGCCTGCACGAGGCCCAGATGCAGCCGCACCACCGGCTGCTGCGGCAGGCCCTGGACGGCGGACAGAAGTGGCGCCAGCGCCGCCTCGTTCTCGCCCCGCAGATGCTGGACCCACCCCCATGTATCCTGGAAGGCCGGGTTCTTCGAGCTGCGAAGGCGCTGGGACAGGACATTGGCCCGCTCGAGGCTGTCGGCATCGGTGTTGGACTGCGACAAGAGCGAGGCGAGATTGTTGGCCAGCACGTCGGAGTTGGGGTTGGTGGCGTAGAGCTCTTCATAGATGGCGATGGCGCCGCCCAGATTGCCGCCCGCCTCCAGTGCGATGGCGCGCTGGAAGCGAAGCGCCTCGGTCGTCTCGGCGGCCGCAAGCCCGGCCTCGATCGCGGCGTTGGCGCCCGCCGCATCGCCCCGGCTGCGCAGTAGGGCCGAGAGCGACAGATAAGGCGCCTCCAGCGTCGGCTGCGCCGAGATGAGGCTTCGCAGCGTGGCCTCGGCGGCGTCCGCCGCGCCGGTACGGGCCTGGACGTTCGCCTTCAGCAGCAAGGCCTGGGCGTTGTCCGGGTTCCCGGTCAGGAAGTCATCAATCCGCTGGCTGGCGCCGTCGACCTGGCCGGCGCGCAGCAGCGTCTCGACGATCGCCGCCAGCGCCGCAGGGTCGAGCGGCTTCTGGCCCGATGCCGTGCCGGCCCGCTCCAGCGCGGCGACGGCCGCACCGACATTCTGTTCGGCAACCAGTCCCGCGGCCCGAATGCCGTCGGCGACCCGCACCGCCTCGGCATCGCCGGTGGCGGAGAGCTGCGTTGCGACCTGATTGGCGCCGACCCAATCCTCGAGCGAGAGCCGGGCCCGCCCCAGGGCGACAAGGATCGGGATGTTGCCCGGATTGGCTGACGCCGCTTCTTCGAGGACATCCGCCGCGACCTCGGTCTTGCCGTTGCGGCCGAGGAAGTTGGCGTATTCGAGCGATGCGCGCGGCGCATTCCGAGACACCGAGACCGCCAGCGCCAGTTGCTCCTGCGCCAGAGCGTCGTTGCCGCTGCGGGCATAGGCGCGCGCCAGAAGCAGCATGGCGTCCGCGTCCCTCGGGTTTTCGTCGAGGGCGACCCTGAGATCCTCGATCGCACCGGCCATGTTGTCGGCATTGATCCGCGTGTCGGCGCGCATCTTGAGCGCATCGACATTCTTGGGGTCGCTGGCGATGACGTCCTCGACGATGGTGGCCGAATCCGCCGCGGCGCCGGTCTCGGCCAGCATGGCTGCCAGCATGACGCGGGAACGCACCACCTCGGACGCGTTCTTGAGCTCGGTAATCTGCTGACGCAGCGTCGCAACCGCCGCGTCGGAATCGCCCCGGGCAAAGTCGAACGACGCCAGCGCCCGGGTAAGGTCCGGTGCCGAGCCCGGCGCGCCGGCCAACTCGGCCAGCCGCGCGCGCGCAATGTCGTCGCCGCGCGCCTCGCGCAGGAACTGCACCAGGTCCATGGCGGTGTTGGCATCGTCCGGAGACCGTTGCTGGCGGGCGGTCAACTCGGCCTCAGCGCCGTCGGTGTCGCCGGTCTTGAGCAGGTGGGCGACAACGGCCTGAACCACCGTATCGTTGTCGGGGAAGCGCTCGCGCATGTCTCTGAGCTGGGCAAGAACCGCAGCATCGTCACCGGTACTTTCAAGAATGCTGACCCGGATGACGTTGAGCGCCAGCGCGTCCGGATGCTCGGCCAAGGCGGCGTCGATGTGGCCAAGGGCAGCCTTTGCATCGCCGTTCTCGAATGCCTGGGTGCTGAGGACCACGTTGGCGTTGATCTGGCCCGGCGATTCGGCAAGGACGGCCTCGGCAAGCTTTACCGCCTCGATCTGATTGTCGGTGCGGTAGAGAAGCACCGCCTTCTTGCCGCGCAGGTCGATGTCGTCGGGAGCGACGGCCAACGCGGCATCCACCTGCTCCATGGCGTCGTCATTGGCGTTGGCCACCATCAGCAGTTCGGCCGCCTTGCGCCGGGCCTCGACATTTTCGGGCTCGTACTCGATGGCGCGCATGTAGTTGCCCAGGGCGTTCTCGTATTCGCCCGCGCGGCTGAAGACGGCGGCAACCGCCATGCGCGCGTCGTTGAGGTTGTTCTGCAATTTCAGCGCGCTGATGAATTCCACGCGCGCCTTCTGATCCTCGCCTGCCTCGACCAGCGCCAGTCCGTTCTCGTAGTGTTCGCGCGCGCGCTCCTCGGCCGTCTTGCAACTGGCCAAGGTCAGCGCCAAGGCCAGAGCGGCCAGACCGAGGATCGTTCGCGTCATGTATATCACTCCGGTTGTGCGCCCGCTTGATTTGCGATGCCATCGGGGCAACTTCAAGTCGCCGGCAAGGCCGCAAGCAAGGCGCGCGCCTTTTCGCAAGTGCAGCAATTGTCCACTTGCTTACCACGGATGCCCGATCCGCGCGGTGCTTGGCCGAAACCCGGGGTTGGCCTAATCGACTACTTGGCAACTGGCGGTTTTTCTGCAATTAGACACATATCTCGGGTCGACATGGCAGTGTATGTGCTGTGCGGCCCGGGGGAGCAGGCGTAGTGCAGGCCATTGGCACCCCCACCGCCATCTCTTTTTCGGCCTGCCACACGTATGCGCAATGCCGCACGGCATTTCGCGGTCCGCTGCCGAAAAGCAGCGGGCCGCGTCTTACTTTGGGTGATTCGCTCGAAGACGGCTACCTGAGGGGAGTCTTCGGCCGATCCAGTTTCGCATAGGTTGTTGTGCGTGTGCGAAAAATCACTAACCCTTCGCATAAGCGTTGTTGCAACTCGCAGGATATCATGCCACATTCCGGGCCATGCCGGTGGCAATGAGTGCAGTGTTCCGTCGGCGTGATTCGATGTGGATATGAAGTTCGTAACGAGTCGAGTGTGGGGGGACCAAATGATTGACAGTGCCGGCGTTGGCGATGGGGTTGTTCCCAGCCGTCAAGCCCTAGGTTACAGCAGTTCGGCCTATCGCGGACTCTACAGGAACGTCCTGAAGCGGCTTTTCGATGTGGCAGCGGTTCTTGCCGGTGCGCCCATCGTCCTGCCGATCGTTCTCGTCGTCGCATTTCTGGTTCGCCGGGATGGCGGGTCGATCTTCTATACCCAGAAGCGCGTCGGCCTCGATGGTCGCGAGTTCCGGATCTTCAAGTTCCGCTCGATGGTGCCGGATGCCGATGCCAGGCTGCGGGCCTATCTCGATGCCAATCCGACGCAGCGCCGGGAGTGGGAAGTGACGCAGAAGCTGCGCCGCGATCCGCGCATCACGCCCATCGGGCGCATCCTGCGCAAGACGTCGCTTGATGAACTGCCGCAGCTCTGGAACGTCATGAAGGGCGACATGAGCCTGGTCGGTCCGCGCCCGATGCTGCCCGAGCAGCGCGAGATGTATCCCGGCGCGGCCTACTATTCCATGCGGCCGGGCCTGACCGGCTACTGGCAGGTGTCGTCCCGCAACGACAGCTCGTTCGCCAGCCGCGCCAAGTTCGACAACAAGTATTCGCGCGACCTGAGCTTCGTGACCGACATGGGCGTTCTGATGCGCACCGTCGGCGTCGTTGCCCGGGGTACCGGCTGCTAGCCGCCCACAGCAGATCGTCTGCGCATGAACAGGGGCCTCGCGGCCCCTGTCGTCGTTTTCGGCAGCGACATCGGATCGGCGGTGGCCGGGCTTGATCTCGGCCCGGAAAACCCACAGTGAATAGAGCGCCGCGCCGTTCCGGGCGGCGAAAGCGGGTGTGGGGCCAATGACCGAATCGACGCTCTTCATCGCCGGTGACGCGGACGCCCGTGCCATCGGAGCGCCCGGGCGACCCTGGATGAGCCACGGCGCCCTCAGGGATCAGTGCAATCGCGTGGCGGCGCAGCTTGCCGGGGCCGGACTGGCCGGCGCGCGCATCGCCATCGTGCTGCCCAACGGGCCGGAGATGGCAGCCGCCTTTGTTGCCGTCGCCGGCACGGCCACGGCCGCGCCGCTCAACCCCGGCTACAGGCGCGACGAGTTCGACTTCTACCTCGGTGACCTGGGGGCGAAAGCGATCATCCTGGCGGAGGGTAGCGACGGTCCAGCCCTGGCCGCCGCCGAAGCGCTGGGGCTCAGGGTGCTGCGGCTTGGCTTTGACGGTGCCGGACCCGCGGGGCAATTCCACCTGTCCGGTCTTCCGGATTCCGAAGCCGAGCCGCCGGCCGCCCGGCCGGAGGATGTGGCGCTGATCCTGCACACATCGGGTACCACCTCGCGGCCCAAGATCGTGCCGCTGACCCGGGCGAACGTGCTGGCCTCGGCCCGCCATATCTCGGGCACGCTGGCGCTGACGCCCGAGGATGTCTGCCTCAATATCATGCCGCTTTTTCACATCCACGGCCTGATCGCTGCGGTCAGTGCCAGCCTGGCAGCCGGCGCGGCGATATCCTGCACGCCGGGTTTCGATGCGTTGCGGTTCTTCGGCTGGCTCGATGAGGTCCGGCCGAGCTGGTACACCGCCGTTCCCACCATGCACCAGGCGATCCTCGCCCGGGCGCCGCGTAACGCCGAGATCGTGGCCAGCGCGCGATTGCGGCTGATCCGCTCGTCTTCGGCGTCGCTGCCGCCGCAGGTGATGCAGGCGCTGGAGGAAACCTTTGGCGCGCCGGTCATCGAGAGCTATGGGATGACCGAAGCCTGCCACCAGATGGCGTCCAATCCGCTGCCTCCGCAGCCGCGCAAGCCGGGCTCGGTCGGGATTGCGGCCGGTCCGGCGGTGGCCATTGCCGACGAGGTCGAGGCGCGGCTGCTTGACGATGGCTCGATTGGCGAAGTGGTGATTTCGGGCCCCAATGTGACCCCGGGCTATGAGATGAACGCCGAGGCGAACGCCAAGAGCTTTTTCGAGGCGGACGGCCGGCGCTGGTTTCGTACCGGTGACCAGGGGAAGCTGGATCGCGAGGGTTATCTGCACCTGACCGGGCGCTTGAAGGAAATCATCAACCGGGGCGGCGAGAAGGTGAGCCCGCTGGAGGTCGATTCCGCGTTGATGGACCATCCGGCCGTGGCCCAGGCCGTGACCTTTGCGCTGCCCCACGCCAAGCTGGGCGAGGAGGTGGCTGCGGCGGTGGTGCTGCGCGATGGCGCCGGCGCCGATGAGCGCGAACTCCGCGACTTCCTCGCCGTGCGGCTGGCCGACTTCAAGGTGCCGCGCCGGGTGGTGATCCTGCAGGAGATCCCCAAGGGCGCCACGGGAAAGCTGCAGCGGATCGGGCTGGCCGACAAGCTTGGTCTGACCGGCTGAGGGAGACGTCATGCGCATCTGCATCTTCGGGGCCGGCGCGATCGGCGGCTATGTCGGGGCCAAGCTGGCCGAGGCCGGGGCCGATGTCGCCCTGGTGGCCCGCGGGCCGCATCTGGCAGCCATGCAGGCGAACGGGTTGACCCTGATCGAAGGCGAGGCGCGGGCCACCCACAAGGTGCATGCCGCGGCGGACGCGGCCGAGCTGGGCCCGCAGGATTATGTCGTCGTCACGCTGAAGGCGCATTCGGTGCCGGCGGCGGTACCGGCCATCCTGCCGCTGATCGGCGAGGGCACCACGGTCGTGAGTGCCGTCAACGGGGTTCCCTGGTGGTATTTCTACAAGCACGGAGGGCCGCTCGACGGGACCCGGCTGCCGGTGGTCGACCCCGGCGAGGCGCAGTGGAACGGCATCGGCCCGGAGCGGGTGCTGGGCTGCGTGGTCTATCCGGCGGCCGAGGTGGTGGAGCCGGGCGTGGTGCGCCACATCGAGGGCAACCGGCTTTTGATCGGCGAGCCCGACGGCAGCCGCTCTCCCCGGGCCGAGGCGCTGGCCGGGGCGTTGCAGGCGGCGGGGCTGAAGTCGCCGGTGCGCACCCGCATCCGCGATGACATCTGGCTGAAGCTGTGGGGCAACCTGGCCTTCAATCCGATCTCGGCCCTGACCCATGCGACGCTGGAGGCGATCTGCGCCGATGGTGACGCCCGGGCCGTGGCGCGCGCAATGATGGTCGAGGCCGAGGCGATCGCCACCCGGCTGGGCATCAAGCTGCCCATCGACGTCGACCGGCGCATCGAGGGGACGGCGGCGGTCGGGGCGCATCGCACCTCGATGCTGCAGGACCTGGACGGTGGCCGGGCGATGGAGATCGACGCCATCGTCGCCGCGGTGCAGACGTTGGGGCGGCTGGTCGAGGTGCCAACGCCGGCCATCGACACGGTGTTGGCGCTGGTGCGGCTCAGGGCGCGGGTGGCGGGCCTCTATCCCGCCTGATCGCGGCGGCGCCGGTTTAGCCGGGCCGGGCTGCCGGATTGTCGGAGGCCGGGTTGTCAGCGGCCGGTTGCTGGGCTGCGCCACGACGGGCCGCCATGTAGGCGTCGAGCCGATCGGCGGCCGTCTTGTCCAGCCGCAGGCCGAGCTTGGTTCGGCGCCACAGAACGTCGGCCGCCGTCGTCGCCCATTCCTTGTCCATCAGCCAGTCGACCTCGGTGGCGTAAAGCGTGGCCCCGAAATCTTCGCCGAGGGCGGCAAGATCGCCGGCCTCGCCCAGCATCAGCCGGGCATCGGTGCCGTAGGTGCGCACGAGGCGCCGGGCGAAGCTGTCGCCCAGGAAGGGGTAGGCGGCCTGCAGTTCGCGGTTCAGCGCGTCGACGCCGTCGACCGGAAAGTCGCCGCCCGGCAGCGGCGCCCTGGCGGTCCAGGGGTCCCGAGCCTCGGGGAAGAAGTTCCCGAGCTTGGCCAGCGCCGATTCCGCCAGCCGCCGGTAGGTGGTGATCTTGCCGCCGAACACGTTCAGCATCGGCGCCTCGCCCTTTGGAGCGTCCAGCGACAGCACATAGTCGCGGGTCGCCGCCGTGGCCGACTTGGCGCCGTCGTCATAGAGCGGCCGCACGCCGGAATAGGTCCAGACCACGTCGTCGGGGGTCACCGGCCTGGCCAGGTACTCGCTGGCGAAGGCGCAGAGGTAGTCCACCTCTTCGGGCGTGCACGAGGCCGAGCCGGGCGGTCCTTCATGGTCCTTGTCGGTGGTGCCGATCAGGGTGAAATCGCCCTCGTAGGGGATGGCGAAGATGATGCGGCCGTCGCGCCCCTGGAAGAAGTAGCAGCGGTCGTGGTCGAACAGCCTGCGGGTGACGATGTGGCTGCCACGCACCAGGCGAACGTGCTCGGACGAGTTGATCCGCGCGACGTTGCGCACCACGTCCTCGACCCAGGGCCCGCCGGCGTTGACCAGTGCCCGGGCCCGCACGGTGCGTTCGGCACCGCCCTCCGGGCGCAGGGTGACCAGCCACTCGCTGCCCTGGCGGCTGGCCGAGATCACCCCGGTGCGGGTCAGCACCGTCGCCCCGCGGGCGGCCGCGTCGCGGGCGTTGAGCGCCACCAGCCGCGAATCCTGTACCCAGCAGTCGGAATATTCGAAGGCCTTGCTCAACCCCGGTTTCAGCGGCGCACCGGCCGGATCGGTGGCGAGGTCGAGGGTGCGCGTGCCGGGAAGGATCTGCCGCTGCCCCAGCGTGTCGTAGATCAGCAGGCCGAGGCGGATCAGCCAGGCCGGGCGACGCCCCTTGAGCCACGGCATGAACAACGACAGCAGCCGCGACGTGGGCGTCTCGGCCTCGAAGCGCATGGCATCGTGATAGGGCAGAACGAAGCGCATGGGCCAGGCGATGTGCGGCATGGCCCGAAGCAGCGTCTCGCGCTCGATCAGGGCCTCGCGCACCAGGCGGAACTCGAAATATTCGAGATAGCGCAGCCCGCCGTGAAAGAGCTTTGTCGAGGCGCTGGAGGTCGCCTGCGCCAGGTCGCCCTGCTCGGCAAGCAGCACCGACAAGCCGCGCCCGGCGGCGTCGCGGGCGATGCCACAGCCGTTGATGCCGCCACCGACGACCAGCAGGTCATAGAGCGGCATCGCGGAGGCCTGGCTCTCAGTCATTGATCCTCCCCGCGGCCATTGGCGGCAGCCGCCTGCATTTCGAATTACTTTCACGATGCAGCGATACGAAAGGCAAGTGAAAATTGCCGAGAAGGAGCAACAAGTGGCGCTCCATGCTGTAAAACGCCTCCGGATGGCGGCTTCCGATCCTCGGCCCGAATGCCGCCTGCGCTTGCGTCAGCCCGATACGGGCGGCCTTGCCGGGGCGTGGCCATGCCGGTTGCGATCCCTGCATTCCGTTGGCCGAATCGCCACGCACCTGCTAGGTATAGTGCCATGAACGTCCTGTCCCCCAACATAAGCGCCGACGGCCGCCGCCCCATTCGTTTGCTGGATGAAGCGGCCGCCAACCGTATCGCCGCCGGCGAGGTGGTGGAGCGCCCGGCGTCGGCGGTCAGGGAGCTGGTGGAGAACGCACTGGATGCCGGCGCGCGGCGCATCGACGTGACCATCGCCGATGGCGGCAAGACCCTTATCCGTGTCAGCGATGACGGGCACGGCATTCCGGAGGGCGAACTGGAACTGGCGCTGACCCGGCACGCCACCTCCAAGATCGACGGCGGCGACCTGGTGCATATCGAGAGCTTCGGTTTTCGCGGCGAGGCACTGCCGTCGCTCGGCGCCGTGGGCCGGCTGCAACTGACCTCGCGTGCGGCCGGGGCGGCGATGGCGGCCACGATCACCTGCGACGGCGGCGCCCTGTCGCCGCTGCGGCCGGCAGCGCTGGCAGGCGGCACGGTGGTGGAGCTGAAGGGGCTGTTCCGGGCCACGCCGGCGCGGCTGAAGTTCCTGCGCAGCGAGCGGGCCGAGACCCAGGCGGTGACGGACGTGCTGCGCCGGCTGGCCATGGCCGCGCCAGGCAGTGCCTTCACCCTGCGCGATGTGACCGGCGGCGGCGAGGGGCGGCTGCTCTTCCGTGCCGATGCGTGCGCGGGCGAGCTGTTTGCCGCGCTGTCGCGGCGGCTTTCGGCGATCCTGGGCGCGGACTTTACCCAGAACGCGCTGCCGCTGGACGCCGAGCGGGAGGGCGTGCGCCTGACCGGCTTCGCGGCGCTGCCCACCTATAGCCGCGGTGCCGCCGTGCAGCAGTTCGCCTTCGTCAACGGCCGGCCGGTGAAGGACCGGCTGATCCTCGGTGCCCTGCGCGCAGCCTATGGCGACCTGCTGCCGCGCGACCGCCACCCCGCGGCGGTGCTGTTCGTCGACTGCCCGGCCGAGGCGGTGGACGTCAACGTGCATCCGGCCAAGGCCGAGGTCCGGTTCCGCGATCCCGGCACGGTGCGGGGGCTGATCGTCTCGGGCCTGCGCCATGCCCTGGCCGAAGCCGGGCACCGCACCGCCGGCACCCTGACCGGTGCCATGCTGGGGCGGATGCAGCCCCAGGGCGGCGCCGCGCCCGGCCGGCCCCTGCCGCCGGCCCGTCCGAACGCGGATGCCCTGTGGGCGGCGACCGAGGCGCAGGCGCCTTTCGCGGGTCTTGCCGAGGCAGCGGCGGGCTGGTCCGCGGCGCGGGCCGACGCGCCGCCTGCGACCGACGAGCCGGACGCGGCGGACCTGCCGCTCGGCGTCGCGCGGGCGCAGCTGCACGAGACCTACATCCTTGCCCAGACCGCCACCGGCATGGTCATTGTCGATGCCCATGCGGCGCATGAGCGGCTGACCTACGAGAAACTGAAGGCACGGCTTGCCGGCAGCGGCGTTGCCCGGCAGGCGCTGCTGATCCCCGAGATCGTGAGCCTGCCCGAGGACGACATCGCCCGGCTGCTGGAGGCGGCGGCGGAGCTGATGCGGGCCGGGCTGGTGATCGAGGCCTTCGGGCCCGGTGCCGTGGCCGTGCAGGAGGTGCCGGCGCTGCTGGGCCAGCCCGACGCGGCGGCGCTGTTGCGGGACATCGCCGACGCCCTCGCCGACGGCGCCGACTCGCCGCTGGAAGCCCGGCTCGACGCGGTGCTCAGCCGCATGGCCTGCCACGGTTCGGTCCGCGCCGGGCGGCGCATGAGCGGCGACGAGATGAACGCGCTTCTGCGCGAGATGGAGGCGACGCCCCATTCCGGCCAGTGCAACCATGGCCGGCCGACCTGGATCGCGCTGGCGCTCTCCGACATCGAAAAGCTGTTCGGCCGGGCATGATCGCGATTGGCGGCATCGAGATCGACCCGAACGATCCTCTGGTCCTTGCCGTGGCGGCGGGCGCGGTGCTGGTGGCGCTGTTCTTTGTCATCCTGATCCTGGCGCTGCGCGCCGCCAGCCGCTCGGCCCGCGCCGCCGAGCCGCTGCAGCGGCACCTGATGGCGCTGGGCGACACCGTGCGGCACCTCGGCGACGGCCAGCAGCAGCTTGCCGGCGGCCTGAACCAGGTCTCGCAGGCGCAGGTCACGGCGCAGACCCGGCTGATGCAGACGGTGGAGGAGCGGCTGTCGGAGGTGCAGCGGCACATGGCCGAGAGCCTGACCGGGTCCTCGACCCGCACCGCCCGCAGCCTGGGCGAGCTGCAGGAGCGGCTGGCGGCCATCGACAAGGCCCAGACCAATATCGAGAAGCTGTCGGGCGATGTCCTGAGCCTGCAGGACATCCTGTCGAACAAGCAGACCCGCGGCGCCTTCGGCGAGATCCAGCTGCGCGACATCGTCACCAAGGCGCTGCCGGCGGACAGCTATTCCTTCCAGGCGACGCTGTCGAACGGCAAGCGGGCGGACTGCCTGATCCACCTGCCCAACCCGCCGGGGCCGATCGTGGTCGATTCGAAGTTCCCGCTGGAGGCCTACGAGGCGCTGAGGGCGGCCGGCGACGAGCGGGCGCTGGCCGAGGCCCGGCGGCAGATGCGGACCAGCGTCCGCCACCACATCCAGGCCATTGCCGAGCGCTACCTGATCGAGGGCGAGACGGCGGACGGGGCGCTGATGTTCCTGCCCTCGGAGGCGGTCTATGCCGAGCTGCACGCCAACTTTCCCGACCTGGTCCGCGAGGGGTTCGCGGCCAAGGTCTGGATCGTCTCGCCCACCACCTGCATGGCGACGTTGAACACCATGCGGGCGATCCTGAAGGATGCCCGGATGCGCGAGCAGGCCGGCGCCATCCGCCGCGAACTGGCGCTGCTGCACGGCGACGTCACCCGGCTGCAGGACCGGGTCGGCAATCTCGACCGGCATTTCGGCCAGGCGGCGCGGGACATCGAGGAGATCAAGATCTCGGCTGCCAAGGCCGGCGGACGGGCCCGGCGGCTGGACGATTTCGACTTCGACGGGCCGGCGGAGGAGGTCGAGACCGTGGCCGTGGCGCCGGGTCAGGCGCGGCTGGACGCCGCCGAATAGGCGGCAGCAGGCGCGTCCCCATGGGGACGGGGGGTCAAGGCGTTGGTTTCGCTCGCGAACCCGTGGGGACGGTCCCGGGGACGCCCGCATCCTGTAACGGGATCGGGCCCTGGGCTGCATGCTGGGCGCGCGCCCGGGCCGCTCCCCGCCCACCCACCCTCGCGCCCCGGGCGCGCCTGGCGCCGCGCTGCGTCGACGCTGGCGTCCCCATGGGGACGGGTGGTCAAGTAATTGATTCTTATGGATTAAAGTGTCGACGCTGGTGGGGACGCCCCTGTGGCTTGCCACGTCCTGCGCCGGGGAGCACGCGCCGCCGGTTCCTGCACACCCCCGGCCGGCGCTGATGTGGGCGCCGGCGAGGGATGCCCGAAGGCCCCGTCACGGGGCAAGGCCCGGCGGCGCTTTCGGCGGCCCGGGAGCACCGCGATCGCGCCCGGGGCGCCAGGGTGGAGGCGAGCGTGGGCGGGCAGCGAGCGTCCGGGCCCGATCGGGTTCGCCGCCCCCGGCGCAGGGTCGGTTCGGCCGTCAGTCCCCGGCCTCCATATGGCCCGCGTGCAGCACCATGTCGGCCTCGCCCAGCCGGTCGGTGGCGGTGAACGACTGGTGCCAGTAGGGATAGGGCAGCGGCCGCCGGCTGGCGGCGTCGAGCCGGGCGACATCCTCTGCCGTCAGCACCAGGCTTGCCGCCTTGAGGTTGTCGGCGAACTGGGCATCGGTGCGCCCGCCGACGATCACCGAACTGACCGCCTTGCGCTGCAACAGCCAGGCCAGCGAGACCACCGCCCCCGAGACACCGCGCTCGGCCGCGACCGCGTTGATCACGTCGATGATGTCGTAAAGCCGCTCGGGGTCGGGCACCGGCGGCTCGCGGAAGCCGCGCACGTGGCGGCCGTCGGTGGGCTGGCTGCTCCGGGTGTACTTGCCCGACAGCCAGCCGCCGGCCAGCGGGCTCCACACCAGGATGCCGAGCCCCTGGTCCACGGAAATCGGCTGCAGCTCGTATTCGGCCTCGCGCGAGTAGAGCGTGTAGTGGATCTGCTGGGCGACGAAGCGCTGGTAGTTGCGGCTGTCGGCGACCGCCAGCGCCTTCATCAGGTGCCAGCCGGAATAGTTGGAGCAGCCGATGTAGCGGACCTTGCCCTGCCGGACCAGGGTGTCGAGCGCCTCCATGGTCTCCTCCAGCGGGGTCATGCCGTCCCACTGGTGCACCTGGTAGAGGTCGATCACGTCGGTCTTCATCCGCTTCAGGCTGCCCTCGCACTGGGTGATGATGTGGTGGCGCGACAGGCCGCGATCGTTGGGGCCGTCGCCGAAGGGAAACCGGACCTTGGTGGCGATCAGCAGGCGCTGGCGGCGGCCGCCCTGGCCGAGAACCTCGCCGACGATCTCTTCGGAGACGCCGTTGTTGTAGACATCCGCGGTGTCGATGAGGTTGATGCCGGCGTCCAGGCACAGGTCCACCTGCCGGGCGGCGCCGGCGACATCGGTATCGCCCCAGAGCCCGTCGCCGCCGAAGGTGACGGTGCCGATGCCGAGGACCGACACCCGGAGCCCCGAGCGGCCGAGATAGCGGTATTGCATTGTCCTTCCTCCCGTGGAGCGGAACCGGTTTGACCGGAACCCGTTTTTCGACCGTTCCAGCCTGGTCCGGTCCCAGGGCTCAAGGGCTACTCCGCGGCGGCGGCCGGGTCAAAGCCGGTGTGCGGACAAGGGATGGCCGCGTGCCCGCCCGCCTGCCTGCCTGCCTTGTGCCCGCTCGTCGCGCCCCCTTTCCCGCACTCCTGGCCGCGCCCCTGACCGCACCGCGGGGCCGCTCCCCGCCCCCCCACCCGCGCCCCCCGCGGGGCGGTCAGGGGCGCGGGAAAGGGGGCGCAAAGGGGCGGTGCCGGGCCGCAACAGCATCCCGCCGATGCAGCGAGGCGCCTTGCACCTTGCCGCCGGTGGTCCGAATAACGCAGGCTGGCGGTGGTCGGGCACCGACGGGGGCGGGACACATGCCGATACGCGACAGCGACAACTTTCCGGGCCGCTATGCGCTGTCGAACGAGTTGCATGCGCGCCCCTTTCCCGAGCTGAGCGCGCCCTGCCGCGCCGCCTATCTGGCGATCAAGCCGGTCAGGAAGGCTGCCGACCGCGACAAGGCGCTGGATTACGCCCATCTGACCGCGCTTCTCGACCGCTTCGGGGCGCCGCATCCGCCGCCCCATGCCGGCCACCACTCGGCCAGGCTGGGCCGGGTCAACCTGAAATGGGAGCAGCACACCGAGTTCGTGGCCTATACGCTGTTCGCGGACGGCGTCTCGAAGACGCCGTTCGACGGCGAGATGCACGACCTTTTCCCCGCCGACTGGCTGCAGGCGGCGCCGGGCAAGATCTTTACCTCGTGCCTGGTGCGCATCGAGAGGGCCGAGGACGAGGCCGAGATGGCACAGCGGCTGCAGAGCGACCTGGACGACTGGTTCGTGGCCGAGAGCCTGGCCGCCTCGCTGGTGATCGACGGTGCGGCGCTGATCGCCGGCGACTTCCGCATCGACCATGCCGGCCATGTCCGCTTCGCGGTCCTGGCGCACAAGGATACCGGGGCCCGGCGGCTGGGGCGGATCGTGCAGCGGCTGCTGGAGCTGGAGACCTACAAGCAGATGGCCATGCTGACCCTGCCGGTGGCCCGTGACGTCACCGGGCGGGTGGCGCTGCTCGACAGCGAGCTGACCGGCATCGTCCAGTCCATGCGGGCGCGCGAGGGCGGCGATGCGGCGACGCTGGACCGGCTTCTGGAGATGGCCGCCGAGATCGAGGTGATGACCTCGTCCACCGCCTTCCGCTTCGGCGCCGCCGGGGCCTATGAGGCAATCGTCAGCCAGCGCGTCGGCGTCCTGCGCGAGACGCGGGTCGGTGCCCGCCAGACCTTCGCCGAGTTCATGATGCGCCGCTTCGACCCGGCGATGCGCACCTGCCGCTCGGCCGAAGGGCGGCTGCGCGATCTGTCGGCCCGGGCCGAGCGGGCGGCCAATCTGCTTCGGACCCGGGTCGATGTCGCCTCGGCGGCGCAGGATGCCGAGGTGCTGAGGCGCATGGACCAGCGCGCCGCCTTGCAGCTTAGGCTGCAGGAGACGGTGGAGGGGCTGTCGGTGGTGGCGATCAGCTACTACGCGGTCAGCCTGCTGGCCAATATCGCCAAGCCGTTCGCCAAGCACTGGGGGATCGGCGAGGGCTGGGTCTACCTGGCGATCACCGTGCCGGTGGTGGCGGCGGTCTGGGCGGCGGTCCGGCGGCTGCGCAAGCGGCTGACGCACTGAGCGGGCCCGCGGCCGCTTGCACCGGGGTGCCGGCCACTCTATGTCACGGCGATGCCCTTCTTGCCCGCCCGTCTGTCGCGCCGCCCCGTCGTCTCGGTGATCCGCCTTGACGGCGTCATCGGTGCCGGCGCGCGTTTCGGCGGCCAGACGCTGAGCGACGCGGCGCTGGCGCCGATGATCGAGCGCGCCTTCTCGCGCGGGGTGCGCGCGGTGGCGCTGGCGGTGAACTCGCCGGGCGGCTCGCCGGCGCAGTCGTCGCTGATCGCCGCCCGCATCCGCCGGCTGGCCGAGGAGCGCGGCATCCGGGTCTTTGCCTTTGCCGAGGATGTCGCCGCCTCGGGCGGCTACTGGCTGGCCTGCGCCGCCGACGAGATCTATGCCGATGCCTCGTCGATCCTCGGCTCCATCGGGGTGATCTCGGCGGGGTTCGGGCTGAACGAGCTGATCGGCCGCCACGGCGTCGAGCGGCGGCTTTACACCGCCGGCACCCGCAAGGCGCTGCTCGATCCGTTCAGCCCCGAGAAGCCCGAGGACGTGGCCCGGCTGGACGCGCTTCTGAAGCAGCTCCACGGCACCTTCATCGCGCATGTCAAGGCGCGGCGGGGCGAGCGGCTGAAGGGCGAGGACCTGTTCAACGGCGACGTCTTTGTCGGCCAGGAGGCGGTGGATGCCGGGCTGGCCGACGGGCTGGCTCATCTGGTGCCGCGGATGAAGGCGGAGTTCGGCGACAAGACCCGGTTCAATGTCATCCGCCAGCGCCGCGGCATGCTGCGGCGGCTGGGCGGGCAGGTGCTGGCCGACGCGCTGGGCCAGGCCGAGGACCGGCTGGCCCGGGCGCAGTACGGGCTGTGAGATGCTGATCAAGGCCGTCAGCATCTTCCTGATCGCCATGGTGGCGCTGGGCCTGTTCGGCAAGCTGCGCTTCGGCACCTTCGGCCGCGACCGCAAGGATCGGGCGCTGCAGGGCAGGAAGTGCCGTCATTGCGGCGGTTTTGCCATCGGCAGCGCGGCCTGCCCCTGCGGGCGCACCGGCCCCGCCTGAGGCCCGGTTGCGGCGCCACCCGTGGCGGCTTTTCCACGCCGGGTATCGGCATTCACACTTTCGTCACGAAATCTCAATGAATTCAAAAATTTATCAGGGGTTAAGATTTTTGTTCAGCAAAAACAGTGCCTTGCATTTTTGCCCAAAAATTGGGCATGCCGCATAAACGCCTTATTCCCTTGAGCTTCCGGTCTCGGGGCAAAGTTTTTGCACCGGGTTATCCACAGGTTTGGTGGATGCCTTCGGGCTTGAGTTTTGCGTCGGAGCGTTGCAGCAGTCGAGGGAATCAGCCTCATTGTCCACGAATTGATCACGGCGATGGATGAATCGACCACCGACAGGCCTTCGGCACGGCCCCCGACCGGGCACCGGGTGATCCAGGGCTACGTGCGCAACCTCGGCAACGGCCCGGGGGTCTATCGCATGCTCGACGACAAGGGCGAGGTGCTTTACGTCGGCAAGGCGCGCAGCCTGAAGAAGCGCGTCGCCTCGTATGCCAAGCCGGCCGGCCATTCGCCGCGGATCGCGCGGATGATCGCCGCGACCGCCTCGATGATGTTCCTGACCACCGAGACCGAGATCGAGGCGCTGCTTCTGGAGCAGAACCTGATCAAGCAGCTCAAGCCGCGCTACAACGTGCTGCTGAGGGACGACAAGAGCTTTCCCAACATCCTGGTCACCGGCGACCATGCGTTTCCGCAGATCAAGAAGCATCGCGGGGCGAAGTCGGACAAGGGGCGCTACTTCGGCCCCTTCGCCTCGGCCGGGGCGGTGAACCGGACGCTGAACCAGCTGCAGAAGGCGTTCCTCTTGCGCAACTGCTCGGATCCGATGTTCGAGAGCCGGACCCGGCCCTGCCTGCTTTACCAGATCAAGCGCTGCTCGGCGCCGTGCACCGGGCTGATCGGCGAGGCCGACTATGCGGCGCTGGTCGCCGACGCGGTGCGGTATCTGGAAGGCAAGTCGACGGCGGTGCAGGAGGCGCTGGCGGCGGAGATGGGGCAGGCGAGCGCGGCCATGGAGTTCGAGCGCGCGGCGGCGCTCCGGGACCGCATAAGGGCGATGGCGCATGTCGCGTCGGCGCAGGGCATCAACCCCGCCGGGGTCGCCGAGGCCGACGTGGTGGCGGTGCACCTGGACGGCGGGCAGGCCTGCGTGATGGTGTTCTTCATCCGCGGCAACCAGAACTGGGGCAACCGGGCCTATTTCCCGCGTACCGGGTCGGGGGCGGAGGCCAGCGAGGTGCTGGAGGGCTTTCTGGGCCAGTTCTACGGCAACAAGACGCCGCCGCGGCTGCTGCTGTTGTCCGAGCCGGTGGACAATGCCGACCTGCTGGCCGAGGCGCTGACCGCGCAGCTTGGCCGCAAGGTGGAGATCGCGGTGCCGCAGCGGGGCGAGAAGGCGCAGCTGGTGGAGCACGCCTTGCGCAACGCCCGTGAGGCGCTGGGCCGCAAGATGGCCGAAAGCGCCAGCCAGGCGCGGCTGCTGGAGGGGCTGGCCGATGCCTTCGGGCTGGAGGCGCCGCCGACGCGGATCGAGGTCTACGACAACAGCCACATCATGGGCACCAACGCGGTGGGCGCGATGATCGTCGCCGGCCCCGAGGGGCTGGTGAAGTCGGCCTATCGCAAGTTCAACATCAAGAGCACCGACCTGACCCCGGGGGACGATTTCGGGATGATGCGCGAGGTGCTGTACCGGCGCTTCTCGCGGCTTCTGAAGGAGGATCCGGACCGCGCCGGCGACGGTTGGCCGGATCTTCTGCTGATCGACGGCGGGCCGGGGCAGGTGAGCGCGGTGGCGGCGACGCTGGCCGAGCTGGGCATCGAGGACGTGGAGATCATCGGCGTCGCCAAGGGCGTGGACCGCGATGCCGGCAAGGAGGAGTTCCACCGGGTCAGGGATGGTCGGGTCGAGCGGCCGATGGCGCTGCCGGCGAAGGACCCGGTGCTGTATTTCGTGCAGCGGCTCAGGGACGAGGCGCACCGGTTCGTCATCGGCGCGCATCGGGCCAAGCGGGCCAAGGCGATCGGCGCGACGCCGCTGGACGAGGTGCCGGGGATCGGCGCGGCGAGAAAGCGGGCGCTTCTGGCGCATTTCGGCAGCGCCAAGGCGGTGAGCCGGGCCGGGCTGTCGGACCTGAGGTCGGTGCCCGGGATTTCGGGCCAGATGGCCGAGACGATCTACGGCTTTTTCAACGAGAACGGGTAGGGCTGGCAGAAGGGGCGGCGCCGGCGCCCTGGCCCCCGCCAATCCGTCGCCGCCTGGCCTTCGGCCAGGCGCGCGCGGATTGCCGGTCCCGGCCCAAGCGCCTGCGGCGCGCGGGTCCGGGCGCACGCCCCCGGCGCCGCGACGCCGATCGCGCCGAGGGTGGCGGGTGGGGAGCGACCCGGGCGCGATTGGGGCGCGATCCGGCGACCTCCCGGTCAGCGCACGGCCCGGACCGCCCAGGCGCGGGCGGTCAGCGCCACCGGCCCGCCGCGGTCGAGGCGCTCGGCGAGGCTGGCCCGCAGCGCCTCGCGGCGGTCCGGCTCGAGGCTGGCGGCATAGCCGGGCGCCGGGCCGGCACCGAGGGTGAAGGGCTGCCAGAAGGCGGCGAAGTCGTCGAATACGGTGGGGATCTCTATCGCTGTCACCTCGGGCGCCCCGCCGAGCGCCCCGCCGAGCGCACTGGTCACCTCGTCGGCGAGGCCGCCGCGGGTGCAGAACGGGAACCGCGCGCGTTCGTCCAGCCCCCCGGCGGCGGGGTCGAGGCCCGCGGCGGCGGACCAGAAGGCGTCGATGAAGCCGATGCCGCCGGCGGGATAGTCCCAGACGTAGAAGGCCAGCGTGCCGCCGGGGCGGAGCACGCGCCAGGCCTCGGCCAGCGCCGCCGCGCGGTCGGGAACGAAGTTGAGCGCCAGCCCGGAGACGGCGTAGTCGGCGCTGCCATCGGCGGCGGGCAGGCTGACCGCATCGGCGGTCTCGACCCGGAGGCGGGGATCGGCCAGTGCCGCGCGGGCATGGGAGGCGAAGGCGTCGGAGAGGTCGGTGGCCAGCACCGAGCCCGGCTCGGCCCGGGTCAGGATCGCCCGGGTGAGCGCCCCGGTGCCGCAGCCGGCCTCGATCCAGTCGGCGCCCGGCCGCGGGCCCAGCCAGTCGACGAATCGCCCGGCGACCTCGGCGCTCCAGCGGCCCATGTAGTGATCGTAGCTCTGCCCGGCGGTCCAGGCGTCGAAGCCCGCTGCGTTGGCCATGATTCGTCCCCCACCCGGTGATGCGCGGCCAAAAGCATGCGCCCGGGGCCGCCGCCCCGCAAGCGGCGTCAGGCGGGGATGACGGGGCGGACCACCTCGACGGTGACGGCGGCGTAGAAGACGAAGCTGGCGGCCAGCACCAGCACATGCCAGATCGTGGTCTGGAAGGGCAGGCGCTCCCACAAAAAGAACGCCACGCCGAGGGTGTAGAGCCCGCCGCCGACGACGATCAGCACGAAGGTGGGCGCCGAGAGCGCACCGAGGATCGCGCCGCCGGCCAGCACCACCGCCCAGCCCATGGCGAGGTAGAGCGCCAGCGCCACCCAGCGGAAGCGGTCGGGGGAGATCATCTTCAGCGACAGTCCGGCAAGGGCGGCGCCCCAGATGCCGGCCAGGAGCCCGCCGCCCTGGCCCGACATCAGCAGGAACGGCGTGTAGGTGCCGGCGATCTTGAGATAGATCGCCGAGTGGTCGAGGCGCTTCAGCACCCCCTGCCAGTGCGGCAGCGGCAACAGGTGGTAGAGCGCCGAGCACAGGATCATCAGCACCAGCGTGGCGCCGTAGACCGAGATCCCGATCAGCGTGGCGGCGTCGCCGCGCAGCATCGCCGCGAGCAGCACCAGGACCGGCACCGCGCCGGCGACCAGCGCCAGCCCGGCGACGTGCACGGCGGCATCGGAAATCCGCTCGGCGCGGGAATAGACGCGCGGGTCGACGATCATGGGTCCAGCCTAGCACATCGCGGGCGGTCGCCAAGCAACGCTTGCGTGACAGAAGGGCGCCTTCCCTGTCCCCGCGCGACGCGATACACCCGGTGACATGACATGGAACATCCCCAACGTGCTGACCACCCTGCGGCTTCTGGCGGCGCCAGGCGTGGCGGTGATGTTTCTCTATTTCAACCGCCCCTGGGCCGACTGGCTGGCGTTGACGCTGTTCATCGGCGCGGCCGCCACCGACTGGTTCGACGGCTATCTGGCGCGGCTGTGGAAGCAGGAATCGAAGTTCGGCGCCATGCTGGACCCGATTGCCGACAAGGCCATGGTGGTGATCGCGATCATGGTCATCACCGGCTATTCGGGCATGAACCCGTGGCTGATCCTGCCGGCGACGCTGATCCTGTTCCGCGAGGTCTTCGTTTCAGGCTTGCGCGAATATCTCGGTGCCGCCGCGGGGACGCTGAAGGTGACCCGGCTGGCCAAGTGGAAGACGACAGCGCAGATGGTTGCGATCGCGATCCTGTTCCTGGGCACCGGGCTGGAATACAAGGAAGGCATCGCGATGCGCGGGATGACGCCGGATCAGTATGCCGAGGCGGTCGCGGCGGGGCAGGCGGACGCGATCAAGACCTGCTTCAATCGCGACTGTCCGTCGGTGGCGACCTGGGCCGGGCTGGGCCTGATCTGGATCGCGGCCGCGCTGACCTTCGTCACCGGCTGGGAGTACTTCCGCAAGTCGCTGCCGTACCTGAAGGACGATCCGCGATGAAGGTGCTGTACTTCGCCTGGCTGAGGGAGCGCATCGGCCTGCCGTCGGAGGAGGTGGAGACCGGGGCGGCGACGGTGGCGGCGCTGGTCGAGGAGCTGAAGGCGCGCGAGCCGCGCTATGCCGCCGCCTTTGCCGACATGGCGGCGGTCAGGGTGGCGGTGGACCAGGAGCTGACGGCGATGGATGCGCCGCTTGCGGGCGTGCGCGAGGTCGCCTTCTTCCCGCCGATGACCGGCGGCTGAGGGCGCCGGGGTGGCGGTCCGGGTCCAGCGCGAGGATTTCGACGTCGGCGCCGAGATCGCGGCGCTGACCGCCGGGCGGGCGGATATCGGCGCCGTGGTGACCTTCCAGGGACTGGTCCGGGACAGTGCCCACGGGCAGGCGATCTCGGGCATGGAGCTGGAACACTATCCCGGCATGACCGAGAAGGCGCTGGCGGCCATCGAGGCCGAGGCCCATGCCCGCTGGCCCTTGCAGGCGAGCCTGATCGTCCACCGCTTTGGCGCCCTGGCTCTGGGCGACAGGATCGTGCTGGTGGTCACTGCCTCGCCGCACCGGCAGGCGGCCTTCGCGGCGGCGGAGTTCCTGATGGACTATCTCAAGAGCCGGGCGCCGTTCTGGAAGAAGGAGGGCACCGGCGATGGCGGAAGCTGGGTCGATGCCCGCGAGGCCGACGAGGAGGCGCTGAAGCGCTGGTAGCGGCCGCCCGCTTGGGCGCATTTGTGCCCCGGGCCGCTGCCCGCCCATTCACCTTCGCGCCTACCCAGGCGCCTCGCCCTCGCGTTCCGGGCGCAAGTGGTGCGTGGCGCCCCGGCCTTTGGCTGTGTCGAGGGAGCGCGGCGTCCTGAGGTCGGGCGGAGTGACGGGCGCAGCGGCGGGTTGCCCGGCCGTTGCCGGCAGGGCGCCGGGTGGTCAGCTCTCGCGGCCCATGGCGTCGAGTTCGCGGCGGACGGCGCCGAGGGCGTCCATGGCGGCTTCCAGCTCGGCCTCGGTCTGGGCCAGGCGGTTGCGGTAGTACTGGTCGAGCTCGGACAGCTGCTTCTCGGCCGCGGCCTGCGCCTCCTGGGCCTGCCTGAGCGAGGCCATCAGCTCGGTCTCTTCCGGCGGCGGCGCCGGTGGCGGCCGGTTGATGATGCCGAAGATCCAGCGCAGGCACCAGCCGGCGATGGCGGCGGCGATCAGCGCGCCGGTGATGGTAAGGGTCAGTTGGCCTCGGTCCATGCCATGGGTCCTAGAGCAAAAACGGATCAGATTGAAACAATCTGATCCTAGGATTTTGCTCAGCCGTTGAACTGGACCAAAATCCTTTTTCAGACCGATTCAGGTCGAAACGGTTTTGGTCTAGTGCGTCGGCGCGCGGGATGGAAGCGGTTGCGTGCAAGGCGGGCGGGGTCAGTTTCCGGCCAGGCCCTCGGGGCGCGGTTTCGGCCAGATCGGCGGCTCGCCGGTGATCACCACCACCGCCGGCACCTCCTCGGGCTCGGGGCCGCCGGTGGCGCGGGCGCCGGCGGCGATCTCGTCCGGCAGGGTGTCCGCGGTCGCGGCTTCGGTCTCATCCGGCGTGGTGGCCGGATCGCCGTCGGCCTGCCGGTCGGCGGCAACGCCGATCTGCGGCAGGCGGCGGCGCCGGGGTGTGAGGTTTGCGGTCTCGGGCTCGGCCGCCGTCTCAGTATCCGCGGCCTCGGCCGTGGTGTCGGCATTCACGGCCTCCGTCGCTTCGGCCGTAGTGTCGGCCTCCGCCGTTTCGGCCGCCGCGTCGGGGTCGGGAGTGTCGGCGCTTTCGGCCACGTCGCCGGCCACGTCACCGGTGGCCACGTCGCCGCTGCCGGCTGTTGCCGGTTCGGTGTCGTCGCCCCCGGCGTCGCCGGTCTGTGTTTCGCTCGCCGGGGCGTCGGCCTCGCCTTCGCTCCCGTCTTCGCCCCCGCCTTCGCCCCCGTCGGTTCCGTCGCCCGCCTCGGCGCCGTCTCCGTCCGCCGGCGCTTCCGCCCCCGTAGCGCCCTCGGCGGCGGGGCTGGTGGCGGTGTCGTCCGAAAGCAGGCGGAACTCGATGCGGCGGTTGCGGGCGCGGCCCTCCTCGGTGCCGTTGTCGGCGATGGGCTCGCTTTCGCCATAGCCCTTGGCGATCATGAAGACGGTGTCGAGCCCGCGCTGCAGCAGCGCGTCCACCACCGCGTCGGCGCGGGTCTGGCTGAGGGCGAGGTTGCCGCCCTCGCTGCCCTGGCTGTCGGTATGGCCGGCGATCTCGAACCGGGCGCCGGGGCAGGCGCGCAGGATGTTGGTGATGTCGTCGAGCAGGCCGAGGCTGTCGGCGGCGATGCTGCTCTTGCCGGGCTCGAAGCCGATCTGGGCGGCGTCGAGCAGGGCCGCGATCTGGCGCGCGCACTGGCCATAGGCGACCCGGGCGGTCACCGGTTTCAGCGCCGGGTCGACGGTGATGTCGATCTCGGGTCTGATGCCGTTGCCGAGCCTGGCGCCCAGCAGGACCCGGACCTGCTCCTCGGCGTCTTCGGTGGCGGTCTTGCCGATCAGGGTGAGGCGATCCGGGGCGACGGTCAGCGCACCGCTGTGCAGCAGCGACAGCGCCTCGAGCCCGGCCAGCACCCGGGCCGACCAGCCGGTGGGCAGATCGGGACGGATCTCGGTCTCGACGGTGATATCGCTGGCGCCGAAGCGGGCCCGGGTGAAGGCGGTGAAGGCGTTGCGGGCGATGGCGTCGCCGACGTCGCCTTTCAGCCTGACGGTGGAATCGGGAGAGCGGCTGGCGGTGAAGGCCGGCGGTGGCGGCGCGTCGGCGTCGGTGACCGGCGCTGGCGGCGGCACCGGGGTCAGCGAGAAGATCCCCGGCAGCGCGGTGCCGAGCTCGACCGCCGCGGCGGTGAACGCGTCCGGGTCGATGCCGGGCGCGCCGGTCAGGGTGATGTCGGTGCTGGCCATGTCGAGGCTGCCGGTACCGATGCCGGTCAGCGCCCCGAGACCGGCCGCGACCGCCGCCGCCCAGTCCGGCGAGGGAGCGCCGAGGCCGATGGCGCAGTCGATGGTGCCGACGCCGCCGGCGGCCCTGACGGCGCCGAGGATGGTGTCGCGCTGATCTTCGGTCTCGGCGCTGCAGGCGGTCACCTCGAGCCGGCCTCCGGCGTCGCGGCTGGCGGCGAAGGCGAAGGGGGCGATCACCGGCCGCGGCGCCTGCAACGCCAGATCGAGCCGGATGCCCTGGGGCGCGGCGGCGGCGAGTTCGTCGGTCAGCCGCCGGGCGGTGGCCTGGTCGGGCAGGGTCGCGGTGATGGTCACCGCATCGGGGCGCACCGAGATCTTCGACTGCTCCAGCTTCTCCAGCGCGGTCAGGGCGAAGGCGATGGCCAGGTGCCAGCCCGGCGGCGGGTCGAAGGCGGCGCCCTCGAGCATGTCGGTGACCGCGCCGGGAGCCAGCGCCTCGGCCCGGGCGGCGATCTCGTCGCGGCTTTCGCCGGCCGGCACCAGCCCGGCCACTGACAGCGTTTCGCCGCGGCGCAAGAGATCGAGGGTGAAGACGGGCGGCACGACGGCGCTGTCGTTGCGGACCGTGATGGCATCGGTCAGCCGTTCGGCCGGGAGCAGCTCGGTCACCGCCTCGATGGCGGCGATGCGCTGGCCCTCGTCCGGGGCTTCGCCCCCGAGCGTGACCCGCATGCCGTCGGTCTCGACGCGGGCCCAGTCGCTGCCGGTGGCGGTGAGCGCCGAGCCGAGCGCCTCCTGGGTGCTCTGCTCGACCCAGGTGACGGCGCGGGCCGCGGTGTACCAGCTGCCGGCGGCGACGGCGACGGCGGCGAGGGCGGCAAAGATCGCCGCGGGGCGCTTGATCCCGCCGGCCGGGGGCCGGTCGGCGCCGGCGCGCAGGAACCCGGGGACCTGCGGACGGTGGCCGGCAAGCGGCGGGGTGAATCGTCGGCTCATGTGGCGAGCCCTAGCAGCGTCGCGGCCAGGAACGCCAGTGCCGGGACCAGTCCGGTGGTGCGGTTGGCGCGGAAGAGCGCAAGGCATCCCTCGGCGTCGTCGATGTCGAGGCGGCCGAGCTGCCAGGTCAGGTGCCAGCCGAAGCCCCAGACGCCGCTGAGCGCAACGATCAGCGCCAGCGCGTTGCCGCCGGGGCCGATGGCGGCGATCACCGCCAGCCCCATCAGCGACACCGAAGCCACCAGAAAGCCGAACAGCCAGCGCGGCGTCGCGGCGCCGAACAGGCGCGCCGTGGACTTGACGCCGATCAGCGCGTCATCCTCGCGGTCCTGGTGGGCGTAGATGGTATCATAGAACAGGGTCCAGGCGATGCCGGCGGCGTAGAGCAGCACCGGCGGCGCCGCCAGGCTGCCGGTATGGGCGGTCCAGGCCAGCAGCGCGCCCCAGTTGAAGGCGAGGCCGAGAAAGACCTGCGGCCACCAGGTGAAGCGCTTGGCGAAGGGGTAGATGGCGACCAGCGCCAGCGAGGCGATGCCGAGAAGGATCGCGGCCGGGCGGAAGGTGAACAGGATCAGCGCCGCGACCAGCGCCTGCACCGCCATCCAGACCAGCGCCTGGCGCGGGGTGACCTGGCCCGAGGGCAGCGGCCGCGAGCGGGTGCGGGCGACGCTGCCGTCGATGTCGCGGTCGGTGAGGTCGTTCCAGGTGCAGCCGGCACCGCGCATCAAAAAGGCGCCGATGCCGCAGCCAAGGGCGATCCAGAGGTCGGTGGGCGACAGGCTGCCGGGGTCGGCGGCGAGCGCCAGCCCGAGGCCCCACCAGCAGGGCAGCAGCAACAGCCAGGTGCCGATCGGCCGGTCGGCGCGGCTGAGCCGGAGATAGGGCCGGGTCGTCGGCGGCGCGAAACGGTCGACCCAGTTCCGCGGTACCGCGTCGGCGACGCGGCCGTCCGCCGGACGGTCGGACCGGGCGAAGGACAGGGGCGGCGACTCGGGCTGCGGCATGGCGGCGATCTTATGGCAGGGTTTCCCGGGGCGTTATGGAGCAAACGCACCAGCAGCGCCAGCGGCAGGGGCGTCGCAGCCGGGGCGATGGCGCCGGCCCGCGCGGCGAGACTTGCGGGTGGGCCGAGGCTGTCGTCGGCGGAAC
>JBNKWA010000020.1:0-17425 GCA_050299555.1 Paracoccaceae bacterium
CGCTCCCCGCCCACCCACCCTCGCGCCCGGGCGCGATTGGGACGTTCGACTCGCCAAAGCACGTGTGGCGGCCTCGGCTGTCGGCCGCCACGTGCACCGGTCCGGCTTGGGGTGGCGGGTTGCGCAAGGACCGCCGGCCGGGCCGGCGCGCCGGGTGGTGAACGATCCAGGGGCGCTGTAGCCGACACGGATCCGCGAAGCGCCGGGCGGCTGTCGACTTTGCAACCAACCCGACCGCCGCCTGACCAAGCCTCCTGCTTGGCTGGCGATGAGCGATGGGTTCGATCCGCCCACCCTCACCCAAGGCCGAACCCTGGGATCGGACCAAGTGAGACCGCCCGGCCCGCCGCACTCCCGGGCAGGCGGCGAACGCTTGGCGCAGGTCGGGCTCGGCAGCCGGTTCCCAGGGCCCGGGCCCCCTGGCATTGCGGTCGACTCACCCGGAGTGCGTGATCCAAGAAGACCAGGAGCGGAGAAGGTTCCAGCCCCACCGGTTCGTCGCAGGCTGGGCAAGGCTGCCCGGAACGCCGCCTGGACCTGGGCAAGGCTGCGCGTCAGGCCAGAAAGAGCTTGGTCCGGGGTCGCCCGAACCCGAGACCACCGGCCGGTGGTCTGCCGGCCGCCGCCCGCAAACGCGGCGATCCTTCACGCGCTCAGTTGGCGAAATCCTGGGTCAGGTAGACATCGCCGCAGGTCGAGGTCCGGGTATCCACGCCCATGCCGCTGCCGATGCGGCTGAACCGGCGGTCGAGGATGTTCCTGCGGTGCGCCGGTGAGTTCATCCATTGCGCCACCGCCGCCTGCGCCAGCGACGCGTAGCTGTGGCGGGGCACCTGGTCGCCCGAGCCGGCATAATAGAACACGCAGCGCCCGCCGGTCTTGGCCGAGATCATCCGGTTGTTGATGGCGTAGACGTAGTTCTTGGCAATGTTCTCGGCCACCGCGCGCCATTTGATCCGGGCCGCGGCAAGGCGCTTGTTCATCGTCTCGTAGCCGGCCTTGGGGATGCGGTGCGAAAACACCCGCGTCCGCGCCATCCCCTCGCTATGGCCGGCCGCCATGCTGACCAGCCGGCTGTCGGACTGGAACGGCGCCCGGCCATTGCGGCAGCGCTCGATATTGATGAAATGCAGCACCGCCTCGTTGAACAGCGTCTGGTTCGGCCGGCTGACATTGATCGCCGCCTTGTGGGCGGTCGTCAGTTGCGGCGCCGTGCAGGCGGCAGCGCTACCCGCCCCGCCAACGGCGGCAGCCAGAACCAGGAAAAAGATTGCCCCCGCAGCACCTTGCCACGTCATCCACCACCCCTCTTTGACCGCCGCGCCGGCATCAATCCTGGCGGTTGATCGCGATCATGCGATCGAGCGCCGCCCGGGCCGGATCCAGCAGGTCCGCGTCCACACCCACTTCCTCGGTCCCCGTGTGCAGCGACCACAGGATGTTCTCCAGCGTGATTCGCTTCATGTGAGGACAGATATTGCATGGGCGTATAAATTCGGTTTCGGGCAATTCTGCGGCCACGTTGTCCGACATCGAGCACTCGGTGACCATGACCACCTTCTCGGGGCGGTTCTTCTTCACCCAGGCGATCATGCCGGCGGTGGAGCCCGAGAAATCCGCCTCTTCCAGCACCGCCGGCGGGCATTCGGGATGGGCGATGATGGTGACGCCGGGATTGTCCTCGCGGAACTGGCGCAACTCCTCGGGCGTGAACTGCTCATGAACGATGCAGGCGCCCTCCCAGTAGACGATGCGCTTCTTCGACTGCTTGGCGACGTTCTGCGCCAGGTATCCGTCCGGCGTCATGATCACCGTGTCGCCCGGCTGCGCCTCGACCACCTGCAGCGCGTTCGACGAGGTGCAGCAGACGTCCGACGCCGCCTTCACCGCCGCTGATGTATTGACGTAGCTCACCACCTTGGCGCCGGGATACTGGGCCCGCATGCCGGCGATGTCCTGCGGCGTGATCGATGAGGCCAGCGAGCAGCCGGCGCGGCTGTCGGGGATAAGGACCCGCTTGTCGGGGTTCAGGATCTTCGAGGTCTCGGCCATGAAATGGACGCCGCATTGCAGGATCGTCGTCTGGCTGACCCTGGTCGCCTCGATGGCAAGCTGCAGGCTGTCGCCCGAGACGTCGGCCACGCCGTGAAAGATCTCCGGCGTCATGTAGTTGTGGGCCAGGATAACCGTGTCGGTCTCCGCCTTCAGCCGGTTGATCGCCCGCACATAGGGCGCGTGCAGCATCCAGTCGGGCTCGGGGATGACAGTCTTCACCCGCGCATAGATGTCGGCGGTCTCGCGCATCGCGGCATCGGACGGCGCCAGGTCGAACTTCGCCTCAAGCTCCGTCCGGGCGGCCTCGCGCGGCATGTCGGCATTGATGAACAAGGGCCCCTGCGCCTCCGGCTATGTGGCATTCACAAAGGTAAATGTGGCGCTCTGCGCGGCGAGTCAACCAAAGCGTGGGCAGCCGTTTTTGTTGGGCGCAAGGTCGCCCGCCGGCTTGCGGCCGCCGGATGGGCGGGGCTAGGTGGAACCGGGCACAGGCTCGGACCGGGGCCAGGGGGACGCATGGACGAGACCGCAATCGCATTCGACCGGCCGCTGGCGCGTTCGGTGGCCACCGCGGGGCCGGCACCGCTGGACCGGATTGCGGTGCGCGACTTCGTCCGCAAGGTCGAGATCGGCGCCTTCAAGGAAGAGCGCGGCCGCCGCCAGCGGGTGCGTTTCAACGTGGTGCTCGAAGTGCTGCCGGCCGGCCACATGGCCGAGGACGACGTCGACGGCATCGTCTCCTACGACATGATCACCGAGGCGATCGAGGGCGAACTGGCTCGCGAGCGGGTGAACCTGCTCGAAACCGTGGCCGAGCGCATCGCCGCCCACTGCCTCGCGCACCCGCGCACCGTCCGCGCCTTCGTGCGGGTGGAAAAGCTCGACCGCATCCCCGGCGCGCTGGGGGTGGAGATCGTGCGGGTGCGCGGCGCCCGCCCGCCCGAGGCCAAGGGCGGGGTGGCGGGGCAGGCGGCCGAGGTGCCCCACCCGACGATCCTCTATCTGTCCAATGCGGTGCTGGGCGGCCCGGCGCTGGGCCGCTGGATCGACATGGCGGCCCGCCATCCGCACCCGGTGATCATCTGCACCCCGCCGCTGCCCGGCTTCGCCGCCGTGGCCAAGGGCTGGCCCGGCCGGCGCATCGCGCTTCTGTCCATGGAGCAGAATGCCTGGCGGCTGGCCTCCCGCGACGACCGCTGCCTGGTGGTCGAGACCCGCACCGAGTTCGATTATGCCATGAAGCATGGTCAGCTTTCGGTCTGGGCGCCGATGAAGATCGTCATGGACGCGGTCGAAAAGCCGGCCTTCGCCGCCGACGACCCCGAGGCGCTGGCGGGCGAACTGGCGCACTGGTTCGCGGCCGAGCTCGGCGCCCGCGGCCTGGTGGTCGCCGGTCCCGGGCCACAGCCGCCAGCCGCGCGCTCGGGCAACAGCACGCCGGTGCTTTCCTTCGCGGCGGAGGATGGCTACCTTCCAGCCTGAACCGGAGATCCGCCCGGGCGTCCGCGCCCACCGACCCGCCCAACTGCGAAGGAGGCCTAGATGGCTGCCCAGCCCCCCGTCTGCGATTTCGGCTGGAAGGCGCCGGAATTCTCGCTGCCCGATACCGACGGCAAGACCTGGGATCTCGCCTCGCTCCGGGGGCCGCGCGGGCTTCTGATCGTCTTCATCTGCAACCACTGTCCTTACGTGAAGTCCATCGCCGCCAAGCTGGTGCGCGATGGGGCGGCGCTGCAAGAGATGGGCTTCGGCGTTGCCGCGATCTGCGCCAACGACGCCACCTCGCACCCCGAGGATTCCTACGGCAAGATGGGCGAATTTGCCCGCAGGCACGGCTTTACCTTTCCCTACCTGCACGATGAAAGCCAGGCTGTGGCAAAGGCTTACGGGGCGGTCTGCACTCCAGATTTCTTCGGCTTCAATGCCCATCTCGAGTTGCAGTATCGCGGCCGGCTCGACGCGTCCGGCGCCAGCGGCGCCGATGCCCCGTCCGAGCTTGTCCCGGCCATGCGCCGAGTGGCGACAACCGGCAGGGGCCCGGCCGAGCAGACCGCTTGCATGGGCTGCTCGATCAAGTGGAAGGCGGCCTGACCGCGCCGATGGCTCGCATCGTCTTTGACCTCGACGGCACGCTTGTCGACAGCCTGCCCAGCCTGCACGCCGTGGGTTGCCGCCTGTTGGCTGAACTCGATCGCCCGCCGGTGCCGCTCGACGGCTACCAGCGCTTCGTCGGCCACGGGCTGGCCTGGCATGTCGAACACCTGCTCAAGACCACGGGCGGCATTCCGGGCGGTGATGCGGATCCGCATGTGGCCCGCTACCGCGCCATCTATGCCGCCGATCCGGTGGCCGGGACCGAGGCCTATCCCGGTGCCGAAGCCGCCCTGGCCAGGTTGGCGGGGCAGGGGCACCGCCTGGGCGTCTGCACCCAGAAGGACCACGTCATGGCCGAGACGGTGCTTCTGGGCACCGGCCTTCTGCCGCATGTCACCGCCATCACCGGCGGTGGCAGCCTGGCCGTGCTCAAGCCTCACCCGGCCATGCTCTGGCATTGCGCCGATCGGTTGGGGGACGGCCCCGTGATCTTTGTCGGCGACAGTGAAACCGACCGCCTGACGGCCGCCAATGCCGGCGTGCCCTTCGTCCTGCACGGCGTCGGCTATCACGACGACCCGCCCGCAGCCGACGCCAGCTTCGACGACTTCGCGGCACTGCCCGGCATCGTCGCCCGGCTTCTCGCGCGGGCGGCATGACCGACGCGTATTACCGCCCGCTGGCCCGCACCGGCAAACCCCGGCCAAAGGGTGCTTTTGTGATCGCCGGCGGCTGGGCCTGGTTCACGGAAGCCGAGCGTCTGTCCCGCGGCGTGACGTCCGAACTGCTCCCCGCCAGCGAGATCCCCGCCCCCATCCTCGGCCGGATCACTGCGCCCCGCCCGCCCATCGCCGGCATCGGCTGGGACCAGCCGCGACTCATGGGCATCCTCAACGTCACCCCCGACAGTTTCTCCGATGGCGGGCTCTTCGCCGATACCGCCACCGCCGTGGCCCATGCCACCGCCATGGCCGCCGAGGGCGCCGACATCATCGACATCGGCGGCGAATCCACCCGCCCGGGGGCCGAGACCGTGCCGGCCGAGGCCGAGATCACCCGGGTACGGCCGGTGATCGCCGCCCTTGCCGCCGCGCGGATTGGAGCGCCGCTTTCCATCGATACCCGCAAGCCGGCCGTGGCCCGGGCTGCACTCTCTGCCGGCGCGGCCCTTTGGAACGACGTCACCGCTCTCAACTACGACCCGCAAAGCCTTGCCACGGCTGTGGAAACCGGGGCTCTCCTCTGCCTGATGCACACCCAGGGCGAGCCGCAGACAATGCAGGCCGACCCGCGCTATTCTGACGTCCTCCTCGACGTCTACGACCACCTCGAGGCCCGCGTCGCCGCGGCCGAGGCCGCCGGCATCCCGCGCGCTAGGATCATGGTCGATGCCGGCATCGGCTTTGGCAAGACGCAGGAGCACAACCTTGCGCTCCTCCGCGGGCTGACACTCTTCCACGGCCTTGGCTGCCCGATCCTTCTCGGCGTTTCCCGCAAGCGCTTCATCGGCACGATCGGCAACGCGCCGCAGGCGGCCGACCGCGCCCCGGGCTCCATCGCCATCGGGCTCCTGGCGCTTGAGCAGGGGGTGCAGATGCTGCGTGCCCATGATATCTGTGCGACCAAACAGGCGCTGCTGCTGTGGCAGGCGCTCAGGCAAGTCCCGGACCAACCCGCATGATACGCAAGCTCTTCGGCACCGATGGGGTGCGCGGCAAGGCCAATGCCCACCCGATGACCGCCGAGATGGCGCTGAAGCTCGGTGCCGCCGCGGGGCTCTACTTCCGCTCCGGCGATCACCGCCACCGGGTGGTGATCGGCAAGGATACCCGCCGCTCCGGCTACATGATCGAGAACGCGCTCACCGCCGGGCTGACCTCCGTCGGCGCCGACGTGTTCCTGCTCGGGCCGGTCCCCACCCCGGCCGTCGGCATGCTCACCCGCTCCATGCGGGCCGATCTCGGGGTGATGATCTCCGCCTCCCACAACCCCTATTCCGACAATGGCATCAAGTTCTTCGGCCCCGACGGCTTCAAGCTGTCCGACGAGGCCGAGGCCCGTATCGAGGCGCTTGTGGGTGACGACACCGCGCTCGGCGACGACATCGGCCGCGCCCACCGCATCGAGGGCGACCGCGCCCGCTACATCGAATTCGCCAAGTTCACCTTCCCGCGCCGCCACCGGCTCGACGGGCTCAAGGTGGTTGTCGACTGCGCCAACGGCGCCGCCTACAAGACCGCGCCCGAGGTGCTGTGGGAACTCGGCGCCCAGGTGATCCCGGTGGGCGTCACTCCCAATGGCTACAACATCAACGACGGCTGCGGCTCCACCGATACCCGGCTCGCGGCCGAGACCGTGGTCGCCCATGGCGCCGATATCGGCCTGGCGCTCGATGGCGATGCCGACCGAATTATCGTCATCGACGAGACCGGCCAGGTGGCCGATGGCGACCAACTCATGGCGCTGATCGCCGGCCTCTGGGCGCGCGAGGGCAAGCTCGCGCAATCGACACTGGTGGCCACGGTGATGTCCAATCTCGGGCTCGAACGCCACCTCGGTCAGCAGGGCATCGCGCTGAAGCGCACCGCGGTTGGTGACCGCTACGTGGTCGAGGCGATGCGCAAGGGCGGCTTCAACCTTGGCGGCGAGCAGTCGGGCCACATCGTCATGACCGATCACGTGACCACCGGCGACGGGCTGATCGCCGGCCTGCAGGTGCTGGCCGCCATGGTCGACGAGGGCAGGCCCGCCTCGGAGATCACAAGGAACTTCACTCCCGTCCCGCAACTCCTCAAGAACGTGCGCTTTTCCGCTGGTTCCGATCCGCTTTCGACCAGTGCCGTCAAGGCCGCCATTGCCGCCGGCGAGGCGCGCTTCGGCGAGACAGGAAGGCTGCTCATCCGCAAGTCCGGCACCGAGCCGCTGATCCGGGTCATGGGCGAATGCGAGGACGAGGACCTTCTGGCCACCGTCGTCGGCGACATCGCCGAGGCCGTCGCCACCGCCTGAGCGCCAACCCGCGAACCCCGGCGCATCCCGCCGCGCGCCCAGCCGGGTGGCTCGTCTCTCCCCACGGACGATGCATATCGCATCGCTTCGCTTGCGGTGCGGCGATGCATCCGGCTAGCATGCCGGTCGCGGGATTTGCCCCGCGCGTGTGTGCATCTGGGTGTGAGGGAAGGGATTTCATGAAGCGCATTCTTGCGGCCGCTGCCGCTTCGACGCTGGCCGCCTGCGCCGGCACCGATATCGAAACCGTCGGCACCACTTTCAACACCATGAGTTTCGGCTATGCCGGCCTCACCTTTGACGAGACCACCGACAGCTTCTCCGGCCTGCCGCTGACCGCGGCCGCCGACCTGCCGGTGACCGCGGATGCCCGCTATCGCGGCCGCTACCGCGGCAAGGTGCCGGGCGATCCAATCGGCGGCGGGACTGCCCGGCTGAAGGTGAACTTCATCTCCGGGGCGGCGCAGCTGTCGACCTCGGGCATGTATATCGGCAAGGTCCAGGGGCAGGTGGTCGGCAACCGGATCGAGAGCGGCAATGGCGGGCTCTCGGGGCAGTTCTACGGCGCCGGTGGCGAGGTCGCTGGCGGCACCTTCAACGGCGTCATCGTCAATACCACCAAGCCGATCACCGGCCGCTACATCGTGGAGCTGCAGTAGCGGCTCAGGCGAAGCCGGCGACCGGCGGCTCGGCCAGCAGCCGTGCGATCCGCTCCAGCCCCTCGCGGAGAGTGTCGCTGTCCTCGGTACCCGACAGGGTCAGCCGCATGGCGTTCGGCGCCGCGCCGCCGGGCAGGGTAAAGCTGTCGCCCGCCGCGATCAGGATGCGTTCGCGCTCGCAAGCCTGCAGAAACGCCGAGCCGGTCCATCCTTCGGGCTTCTTGACCCAGACATAGTTGACCCCCGGACGGCTGGAGACGTCCCAGCCTGCCAGCACCTCGCGCGCCATCTCCAGCCGGGCGATGTTCTCGGCCCGGACCCGGCGCGAGAACTCGGTGATCGCGCCATCGGCGAACAGCCGCTCCACCGCCTGGGTCAGCACCTGGCTGATCGACAGCGACAGGCCCTGCATCACCCGGATGCCGAGGCTGCCAAGACCCGGCGGGCACTGCAGGAATCCGACCCGCAGTCCGGCGGCAAAGCACTTCGACAATGAGGTCGCGTGCCAGGTGCGTTCCGGGCACAAGACGTCGAAACCGTCCGGACGGTCATCGATCAGCGTGCCGTAGACGTCGTCCTCGATGATCTGCACGTCATGGGCGCGGGCGATGCGGGCGATCTCTCTGCGCCGCGTCGCGCTGGTCACCACGCAGGTCGGATTGTGCACGTTCGACGAAATGATCAGCGCCTGCGGCCGGTGCTGGCGGCAGGCGTCCTCCAGCCTGTCGGGCCTCAGGCCCTCGTCGTCGGATGCCACGCCGACCATCCGCGCCCGGGCGATATGAGCGAGCTGGCGGAAGCCGGGATAGGTCAACTCCGTGGTCAGGATCGCCGGATCGCGCCCGTGCAGCACCGCGTTCAGTGCCACCATCACCGAGTTATGGGCGCCGTAGGTCAGCACCAGGTCCCCGGTCTCGCCGGCAACACCGATCCCGCGCAGCCAGGCGCTGGCATGGTCGCGGCAGCCGTGCAGGGCCTGGTCGCGCACGTAACCCGACAGGGCCAGCCCACCCCCGGCGATGACGGCGGAAATCGCGGCGCCGATGACCTCGGTCTGCCCGAGTTCAACCGTATGGCCGTTCCTGAGGTTGAGATGGCCCTCCGCCGGCGCCCGGGCAACGAAGTTGACTGGAACCTCGGGTACCGTCCGGGCGGCGCCGCGCACGAAGGTGCCGCGTCCGACCGTGGCCTCCAGAAGCCCTTCCTCGGTCGCCAGCCGATAGGCCCGCGCCACCGTGCCCGGCGTCACGCCGATGGACCAGGCGAGTTCGCGCACCGGCGGCAGCTTGTAGCCCGGCGGCAATGTGCCGGCACGGATGCCGTTCTCCAGCGCCGTCAGCAGGCGCATGTATTTCGGGCCGCTGTGCCCGCTGAGGCTGAGGGGGTTTTTTGTGTCCATGACAATCTAGTGGTGGCAGCGCTGGGATACAGATTGTACCAAGTAGAGGCGCAAATCAAGCGCCAACTCCTCGGATTGTATCAATACAATAGGCCAGACCATGCCACAGCGTAGCACCACCACCTCGATCCTCACGCAGGAGAGCACCCTGCCGCCGCTGTCCGAAATCCTGATCTGGGCGGCAGCCCGCATCGCACGCTGGTCGCAGCGGTCGCGTACGCGCCATCATCTCAAGGACCTGCCACCCCATGTCCTGCGCGACGTGGGGCTGACCAGGGCCCAGGCCGAGGCGGAATCGATGAAGCGGTTCTGGATGCCGTGACCTGCGACTGATTGCCTATTGCGCGGCGCACCCGGACCGGATTATCAGCGGCGCGGGTGCGTCGCCGGGATACGGGCGAGCGGTGGCGGACTCAGGAATCTCGCCCTGACCCTGGAGTTGGCCATGAGCCTTCCCCCCAAGCCCGGGCAACGCCCGGCGCGTCCCGAATTTTCCTCAGGTCCCTGCGCGAAACGTCCCGGCTGGTCGGCGGAAACCGTCGCCGCCAAGGCGTTCCTCGGCCGCTCGCACCGCGCCGCGGCCCCGAAGGCCCAGCTCAAGGCGCTGATCGAGCGTACCGCGCGCGTCCTCGGCGTGCCCGAAGGCTACCGCGTCGGCATCGTGCCGGCCTCCGATACCGGCGCCTTCGAGATGGCGATGTGGTCGATGCTGGGCGCCCGCCCGGTCGACATGCTGGTCTGGGAGTCCTTCGGCGCCGGCTGGGCGACCGACGCCACCAAGCAGCTCAAGCTCGCCGACGCGCGGGTGTTGCAGGCACCTTACGGCGAACTTCCCGATCTGGCCGCCATCCGCCCCGAGGCGGACATCTGCTTCACCTGGAACGGCACCACCAGCGGCGTGCGGGTCCCGAACGCTGACTGGATCCCCGCCGACCGCGCTGGGCTCACCTTCTGTGACGCCACCTCGGCTGCCTTCGCCCAGGACCTCGACTGGACCAAGCTCGACGTCACCACCTTCTCCTGGCAGAAGGCGATGGGCGGTGAGGCGGCCCACGGCATCCTCATCCTCTCGCCCCGGGCGGTGGAACGGCTGCAGACCTACACCCCCGACCGCCCGTTGCCGAAAATCTTCCGGCTGACCAAGGCCGGCAAGCTGATCGAAGGCATCTTTGTCGGTGAAACCATCAATACGCCCTCGATGCTGGCGGTGGCGGACGCGGTCGATTCGCTGGACTGGATCGAGGAGATCGGCGGGCTTGCCGCCACCCGTGCCCGCTCGGACGCCAATTTCGCTGCGCTCCAGGCCTGGGTCGACCGCACCGATTGGGTCGAGAACCTGGCCGTGAACCCGGCCGAGCGGTCGAACACCTCGGTCTGCCTGAAGATCACCGATCCCCGTGTCGCGGCCCTCGACGAGGCCGGGCAGCGAAACTTCGTCAAGGCCATGGTCAAGGCGCTCGACAAGGACGGTGTCGCCTACGACATCGGCGGCTATCGGGATGCGCCGCCGGGCCTCCGCGTCTGGTGCGGCGCCACCGTGGACACGGCCGACGTGGCGGCGCTGGCGCCGTGGCTCGACTGGGCTTTTGCCGCCACCCTCGCCGAGCTCACCCCCGCCTGAGGGGCGTTTGACGATCGGCTCGCGGGCGCCGGACCGACCGGCGACCCCCATCCCGACCCTCCCCCCTCCCGGGGGAGGGGGCGCCGGTCCGACCGGCAAATCCCTTCAACCCATGGCCACACCCGTGGCCTCTGCCGCCGCTGACCCGGCGGGACCACGGCAGCCCCGCCAAGACAAAGGAACCCACGACATGCCCAAGGTCCTGATTTCAGACAAGCTTTCCGATGCCGCGGTGCAGATCTTCCGCGACAACGGTGTCGAGGTCGATTTCCAGCCAGCGCTCGGCAAGGACGCGGCAAAGCTCGCCGAGGTGATCGGCGACTATGACGGCCTCGCCATCCGCTCGGCCACCAAGGTCACCGCCGACCTGATCGCCAAGGCCACCAACCTCAAGGTCATCGGCCGCGCCGGCATCGGTGTCGACAATGTCGACATCCCCGCCGCCTCCGCCCGCGGCGTCGTGGTGATGAACACGCCCTTCGGTAATTCCATCACCACCGCAGAACACGCCGTTGCGATGATGTTCGCCTGCGCCCGGCAGATCCCCGAGGCCGATGCCTCGACCCGCGCCGGCAAGTGGGAAAAGAACCGCTTCATGGGTGTCGAGATCACCGGCAAGACGCTGGGCGTGATCGGCTGCGGCAACATCGGCTCGGTGGTCGCCACCCGTGCCATCGGGCTGAAGATGAAAGTGATCGCCTTCGATCCGTTCCTCAGCCACGACCGCGCCCGCGACCTTGGGGTCGAGAAGATCGAGGAACTGCCCGACCTTCTGACCCGGGCCGATTTCGTCACCCTGCACCTGCCGAAGACCGAGAAGACCGCCAATATCCTGTCGGCCGAGATGATTGCGAAGATGAAAAAGGGGGCGCGGCTGATCAACTGCGCCCGTGGCGGGCTGGTGGACGAGGCAGCCGTCGCCGAGGCGTTGAGGACCGGGCAGCTTGCCGCCGCCGCCTTCGACGTCTTCTCCAAGGAACCGGCCACCGAAAGCGTGCTCTTCGATGCTCCAAACATCGTCTGCACGCCGCATCTCGGTGCCGCCACCAGCGAGGCGCAGGAGAACGTCGCCCTGCAGGTGGCCGAGCAGATGTCGGACTATCTGGTTCGGGGCGCCATCTCGAACGCGCTGAACGCACCGTCGGTCACCGCCGAGGAAGCGCCGGTGCTGAAGCCCTGGATCGCGCTTTGCGAGATGCTCGGCGGCTTTGCCGGGCAGGTGACCGAGAACCCGATCACCGAGATCGAGATCGAGTTTGTGGGCCATGTGGGCGACATGAACCGCAAGCCGCTGACCGCAGCGCTGACTGCGAGCATGCTCAGGCCGCTGATGGGCGAGGGTACCATCAACATGGTCTCGGCGCCGCTGGTCGCCCGCGAGAAAGGCATGAAGATCGCCGAGACCCGCAAGGACGCCCAGGGCGCCTTCGGCAGCTATGTCAGGCTGATCGTCACCACCGAGGCGCAGACCCGTTCGGTGGCCGGCACGATCTATTCCGACGGCAAGCCGCGCTTCATCCAGATCAAGGGGATCGACCTCGAGGCGGAACCGCAGCCCTACATGCTCTACACCACCAATACCGACACGCCGGGCTATATCGGTGCGCTCGGAACCCGGCTGGGCGAGCTTGGCATCAACATCGCCACCTTCGCGCTCGGTCGGGCCGAGAAGGGCGGTGAGGCAATCGCGCTTCTGGGCATCGACACCAAGGTGGAGCCGGACGCGCTCGACGCTATCGCCCGGCTGCCGCAGATCCGCCAGGCCAAGGGGCTGAGCTTCTAGGGCGAGACCGTCCCGGCCTGGATCACGCCACGGGCGCGCTCCCGCCCCCCCCCCCCGCGCGCCCGTGGGGTGAACCAGGCCCCCGACGTCGGTCAGGCCCGGTGGACAATTCATCGGGTCTTGCTGCCCACTTGGGCGGGTCGGGGTGGCGTCCCCACTCGTGTTAACACTTTTATCTAATAGAATCAGTGAGTTGACCAGGCGTCCCCGTGGGGACACCTGCTAGAGGGGGCTCCACAGCCGTCTTGACGGCGCTGCCGCATCGTCCGAACCTGCGTCGCCGGGAGGAGGGACCGCCATGCTCGCACCGCCATTTCTGGGTTTCGGGCCGCGCGCCATCGCCTTCTTCGATGGGTTGAAGGCCGACAACTCCAAGGCCTATTTCGACGCCAACAGGGCTGTCTTCGAAGAGCAGGTGAAGGGCCCGCTGGGCCGGCTCTTCGAGGAAGCGGCCGAACGCCACGGCGGCACGGTGAAGCTGTTCCGCCAGCACCGCGACATCCGCTTTTCAAAGGACAAGTCGCCCTACAAGACCAACACCTACGGCGTCCTCGCCGAGGTGCCGGGCCGGCTGCCGCTCTATGCCTCGGTCAGTGCCGACGGCATCTATGCCGGCACCGGGATGTACATGATGGCGCGCGATCAGGTGGACCGTTTTCGCGCTGCCATCGATGACGCGGAGAGCGGTGAAGCCTTTGCCGGGCTGATCGCCGCGGCCGAGGCCGAGGGCCTGTCCCACTGGGGCGCCACACTGAAGACGGCGCCGCGCGGGGTCGCCAGGGACCATCCCCGTATCGGGTTGTTGCGACTGAAGGAGATCGTGATCGGCGCCCAACTGGGGCCGGCGGCAACGCTCGACGGCCGCCACCCGCTGGACCATTGCCTCCGGGTCTGGGAGGCGGCCCGGCCGGTCTCGGACTGGCTCATGGCCCATGTGGGTGCCTCGGTTCTGCCGTCTGAATCCGGACGCCGCCGCTGATCCCCCTCCACTTGCCCACCGAAGCAGCTTTGTGGTTTCGCCGCCCCCGCGCCGCCGCTATAAGCGGCCCGTTTGGCGGGCGAAAGGGACTGTCATGGCGAATGTCGCGGTCATCGGCTGCCAGTGGGGCGACGAGGGCAAGGGAAAGATTGTCGACGGGCTGAGTGAGCGCGCCGATGTCATCGTGCGCTTCCAGGGCGGCCATAATGCCGGCCACACTCTGGTCGTCGACGGCACCACCTACAAGCTGCACGCTCTGCCCTCGGGCGTGGTCCGCGGCGGCAAGCTCAGCGTCATCGGCAACGGTGTGGTGCTCGACCCCTGGCACCTGATCCAGGAGATCGAGGCGATCCGAACGCAGGGAGTCGAGATCACCCCCGCGACTCTGATGATCGCCGAGAACACGCCGCTGATCCTGCCACTTCATGGCGAGCTCGACCGGGCCCGCGAGGCTTCGAACGCGACAGCGCGAATCGGCACCACCGGGCGCGGCATTGGCCCCGCCTATGAGGACAAGGTCGGCCGCCGGGTGGTCCGGGTGGCGGATCTGGCCGACGAGGCGACTCTCGAGGCCCGCGTCGACCGGCTGCTGGTTCACCACGACGCGCTGCGCCGCGGGCTGGGCCTGCCAGAGGTGGACCGGGCCGCGCTGCTGGCGCTGCTGAAAGAGATCGCGCCCAAGGTCCTGCCTTTCGCGGTGCCGGCCTGGAAGGTGCTGAACGAGCGGCGCAAGGCGGGGCAGCGGATCCTCTTCGAGGGTGCGCAAGGGGCGCTCCTCGACATCGACTTCGGCACCTATCCCTTCGTCACCTCCTCCAATGTCATTGCCGGCCAGGCCGCGGCCGGGACCGGCATCGGCCCGGGCGCCATCGACTTCGTGCTGGGTATCGTCAAGGCCTATACCACCCGTGTTGGCGAGGGGCCTTTCCCCACCGAGCTCTTGGACGACGACGGGCAGCGGTTGGGCGAACGGGGGCGCGAATTCGGCACCACGACCGGCCGCAAGCGCCGCTGTGGCTGGTTCGATGCCGCCCTGGTACGGCAGACCTGCGCCATTTCCGGCGTGAGCGGCATCGCGCTGACCAAGCTCGACGTGCTCGACGGGTTCGAGACCCTGAAGATCTGCACCGGCTACCTGCTGGATGGCGAGCAGATCGACTACCTGCCGACGGCCGCTGCCCAGCAGGCGCGTGTGCAGCCGGTCTACGAGACGCTGGAGGGCTGGTCCGAAACCACCGCCGGTGCTCGCAGCTGGGCCGACTTGCCGGCCGCCGCCGTCAAGTACGTTCGCCGGGTGGAGGAACTGATCGGCTGCCCGGTGGCCATGCTCTCCACCTCGCCCGAACGCGAGGACGCCATCCTTGTCACCGATCCCTTCGCCGATTGATCATGGCTCTGTCATACAAGGCTAAACGGTTCTGGTCCCTTGTCGTGCTGGTGGTCGGGCTGCCGCTGTACATCGTCGCGGCAGTGAACCTGGTTGAATGGCTTGAGCGTCCGTCATTCATCGTTGAACTTGTTGTTTTCGTTGTGCTGGGATTCCTCTGGGCGCTGCCGTTTCGGTTCCTGTTTCGTGGCATCGGCAGGGTCGATCCGGCGGAAACCGAGGGTGAAGGCGGGATCGACCGGCGGCGAGGGTGAAAGCGGCCGCCGCGCATCCTATCTCAACAGGGGCCAAGCGAGGAGGGAGCCGATGAAGTCAGCGATTGCAAGCCGGATGCTGGGCGCCACACTGGCGATGGCCGCTCTGGTGCCTGCGGCCCGGGCCGAGCAGATCGGCGAGGTCGACACCGCGTTCAAGCTGCTTGGGGCCAATCACAAGATCATCGTCGAGGCGTTCGACGATCCCAAGGTCGAGGGGGTGAGCTGCTTCGTCAGCCGGGCCAAGACCGGCGGCATTTCCGGCTCACTGGGTCTGGCCGAGGATACGTCCGACGCATCCATTGCCTGCCGCCAGACCGGGCCCATTCGGTTCCGCGCCGAACTGGAGGACGGCGAGGAAGTCTTTGGTCGTCGTGCCTCGATCCTGTTCAAGCGCGTTCAGGTGGTGCGATTCTTCGATCACGCGCGCAACACGCTTGTCTATCTCACCTATTCCGACAGGCTGATTGACGGCAGCCCCAAGAACGCAATCTCGGCAGTCGTCGTGCAGCCCTGGCCGGCGTCGGCGACCGAAGCCGCGCCTCAAGGCAACTGAGGAAGCGCGTTCACAGACCGATCTGCGTCCGGTAGGCCGACATGACGCTGTCGCTGATGGCGAACTGGCCGTTCTCGGCCCGCAGGATCTTGCCCGACCGCAGCAGCTTGCCAAAGGACTTGATCCGCGCTTCGGCCGTATAGCCCTCGGCAGGGCCGATCTCGGCGACCTTGGTAAACAACGACGCCCGGCTGAACCTCGGCTGGTGGTCGATCAGGCACAGATAGGCGGCTGACACCTCCAGCAGTTCGGGCAGCGATTCGGCGCCCACCCGCCGCGCCAGGCCACGCAGCGACGTGGCATCCGCCTCTTCGTCGTCGACCACCTGGACATCACCGTCATCGCTGTCTGCGGCGTCACTGCCAACGACCCGCAGCGTGCGCTTCGGCTCCGTTCGCTGAACTTCGCCCAGATTCAGCATCGCCGGGCGCGCTTCGCGCGGACTCGGCTCGGTCTCCGCCTGGCGCGCCGGTGTCGGTTCGGGCGTTGCCTCCGGTTCGGGGACGTCGCTTTCCGTTCGGAGGGCCGGCGCGCGGCCCAGAAAACGGCCGATGCTGCCGAACATTCCCTTGCTCTTCTCCTCGCCGTCGTCCGCATCGGCGTGGTGGCCTGCTTCCGGCTCGACCCGTTCGATTTCGCGGGGTGCCTCCGGTGCCGGATCCAGCCGCAGCGGTGCCGGCCTACCGCTCGCGGCGGGCTCGTCCGCCTTCGCTGTCAGCCGCAGCGCTGCCGGTTTTTCAGCTGCGCCCAGAACAAGTGGCGCGGGCTTTGGCGTGCCGAGGACGAGCGGAGCTGCAGGCTCCAGGCGCAGCGGTGCGTCCATGGGTTCGGCCGCGACGGCCTCGTCTTCCCCCGCTCGATCGTCGACCGCCTCATCGTCATCGGTGCGGTCGTCGGTCGCGATCTCGCTGCGGATGCTCTCGCCAAGCTCGTTCATCCGGGCCTCGATTGCACCGGCATCCGGCGCCAGCCGCTCCGCCCCGGTGTCCGCCTGGCCAGCGGCAACCGGCTCTTCGGCGTCATCGGCCAAGTCGTCGGTCGGGTCGGGGTCGTCCTCGTCGAGGCCAAGCAGAGCTTCCGTGCTGCCTTCGCCGCCGCCGTCGTTGCGGCGGATGATCAGCGGGCGGCGGCGGGTTTCGGCGGCCGGTTGCGGGTCGGGATCGGCGCTTTCCTCGCCACCAGTCGGCAAGTCTTCCGACGCCTTCGTGGCAGCCTCAAAGGCGTCGTGGTGTTCCTCCTCTTCCGCCTCCAGGGCGGCCATCGCCTTCTCCAGGGCGTCCGCCATGGCTGCGGTATCGCGCGGCTCGGCCCGGGACAAAAGGCCGCTGGCGGCGAATTCGATCTCGTCGGTCTGGTCAAGCAGGGACGCAGCCTCGATCTCATGCGCGGGGATGGCCCGGGCCGCCACGTTGTCCGGGTGCCGGGCGGGTTCGGCTTCCGGCACCGCATTCCGGTCAGCGCCGGCCGCCTCATCGGCCGTTGTCTCGGAGAGGAACTCGATCTCGTCGGAACTGTCGCGCAGGTCGGTTTCCTCGTCCTGGCCTCCACCCTGAACATGGTCCTCGAGATCGGGTGCCGGCGCCACGGGTGCGGCTTCGGCGGTCACCTCCTCCGGGTCGGGCACGGCCT
>JBNKWA010000021.1:0-29283 GCA_050299555.1 Paracoccaceae bacterium
CAAAAGATAAAAGTGTTAACGCCGATGGGGACACTGTGGGCGCGCGCGGGGGAACGGGGTGCTGCCGGCAGGGCTTGTTGCCGACCCGTCATCCCCGGTCGCGTCCCGCCCACCCTCCCCCGCGCCCGGGGATGACGGGTCTCGGGCCTCTCGCGGCTGCGCGGACCGTCCGCCCCAGCGCCGGGCCGGGGGGCGGCGCCGCGGCGGTCGGGCTGTTGCGGTTTATTCAGGCCACATGCTTCTTCCCGTGCAGCTATGCGCCCCAGGCAACCAGAGCGCCGGCCCTCGGGGCCGGTCCGGCGCCGGCACGGCGGCCCTGCGGGCCTTGATTCCGTGCCAACGGCACCCGGGTGGCACTGTGGCGCCAGTGGCTGGAGCTTGCGCCGCGACGGTTGGGCCGCGGCACCTTGTTCCGGCTACGCGCATGCAGCTGCGCCGGCGGGACCAGAGGCCCCGGCTCGGGGGCCGGGGCGGGGTGCCGGTCTGGCGGGCGTGCCGGCCCAGTTCGGGCGCCCTCTGCAGCGCCGCACGTCGCGGCACCACGTGCGACCCCGGCCATGGGCGGGCGGGGCGCACCCGCCATGCGCTGCCGGTGCCCCCAAGCGCCAATCGCGCCCGGGCGCGAGGGTGGGTGGGCGGGGAGCGCCCGGGCGCGATCCCCCCGATGGTGCCGATCCGGTGCCGGGCCGGACCATGCGCGCCTTGTCCCGAAACGCCGCCTACAGGTGCCCTGGCTGCGGGCAGCCCGGCGCGCCCGTCAGGTTCAGGAGGCCCTGACCTTGACATAGGTGCCCGGGGCGTCGCCGAGATCGCCGCCGCCATCCTTGCCGGGTTCGCGGGCGGCAACCAGCCTTCCGGATCGTTTGGCCAGCCAGGCGTCCCAGCGCGGCCACCACGAGCCTTCGTGAAAGCTCGCCTTGTCCAGCCAGGCGTCGGCGTCCAGCTTCATGTCATCGTTGGTGTAGTGGCCGTATTTCCTCTTGCTCGGCGGATTGACGATGCCGGCGATGTGGCCTGATTCCGAGACGATGAAATTCCTGGTGCGGCTGCCCATCATCTGGACGCCGCGATAGCAGTCCTTCCACGCGGCGATGTGATCGGTCAGCGCTACCACCGCCATCAGCGGCACGCCGACGTCGTGCAGGCTCAGCGTCTCGCCCATCAGTTCGAACGATCCCTCGGCGAATTCGTTGCGCTGGCAGAGACCGCGCAGGTATTGCATGGTCATCCGGCCCGGCAGGTTGGTGCCGTCGCCGTTCCAGTACAGAAGATCGAAGGCGGGGGGCGTTTCGCCCATCAGATAGCTGCGCACCGCCGGCCCGTAGACCAGATCGTTGGAGCGCAGGAACGACATTGTCCGCGACATGACGCGGGCCGGCAGCACGCCGTTGCGGTTCACCTCGACCTCGATCCCGTCGATGAAGTCGTCCTGCAGGAAGGGCGTGAACTCTCCCTGGTCCGAGAAGTCGGTGAGCGCGGTAAAGAAGGTGGCGGAATTGACCGAGCGGTCGCCGGTCTTCTTCAGGTAGGAGAGGGTCAGGGCCAGCGTCGTTCCGGCGATGCAATAGCCCACGGCATTGATCTTCTTCTGACCGCAGATGCGTTTGGCGGCCTCGAGGGCCGCCAGATAGCCGTCGCGGATGTAATCCTCGAGCCCGGTATCGGCATAGGTGGTGTCGGGGTTGACCCAGCTGGCGACGAAGACCGTATGGCCCTGGTCTACAAGCCAGCGGATCATGCTGTTCTGGGGCTTCAGGTCGAGAATGTAGAACTTGTTGATCCAGGGCGGGAAGATGACGATCGGGATCGCGTGCACCTTGTCGGTCGAGGGCGCGTACTGGATCAGTTCCATCATCCGGGTGCGCAGGACGACCTTGCCCGGCGCGGTGGCGATGTTGCCGCCGACCTCGAAGGCGCCCTCGTCGGCCAATTTGACCAGCAGCTCGCCATCATTGGCCTCCAGATCGGCGACCAGGTTTTCCAGCCCGTGCACCAGGCTGTCGCCCTCGGTCTCGATGGCCCGGCGCAGCGCTTCGGGGTTCGAGCCGAGGAAATTGTTCGGCGCCATCAGATTCAGGATCTGGTCGGAAAAGTAGCGCAGGCGCCGCCGTTCCCGTTCGGGCAGCGTGTCCAGGTCCTCGACCGCCGCGTGAACGGCGTCGGAGGTCACCTGGTACTGCCGCATGAGGTAGTTGAACCAGGGGTTGCTGACCCAGTCATCGCCGGCAAAGCGCTTGTCCCGGGGCGCGGCGCCATCGTCCTTGTCATCGGCTGACAGGGTCTTCATCGCCTCGCCATAGGCCTGCATGGAGCGCTCCATGAACCCCATCTGCTGCTCTACCGCCTTGGCCGGGTTCGCCAGCATGCTCGACCACCAGGCCGCCGCGGTCTTGAGGTAGAGGTCGGGGCCGGGCGCTTCGATGCCCGGGTTCGGTGCCTTGTGCCTGGACAGCGCCACCATCAGGCGCGAGGCGAGGGTCTGTAGCCGCTCGGCGGTTTCGCGCTGGCGTTGCCCCAGCTCGGCCATTGTTGTGTCGTCGTTCATGGCACCCTCCCCATCGTCTTGTGAGCATCGCCGCTGCCGATGGCGATGCCTTTGCCGGGCGGTGGCCGCGCCGGTACCCGCAAGTCCGTGCCTCGGAAGATCCCAGGCGGGCCGGGGCTGCCTGCACGATAACGCGCATCGGCGTCGGCCACCAACACTCCTGCAAGGAAATGCGGGCGCGGCCGGGGCGAGATGACCGGTGGGCCGTGGCGGTCGCCGGCGATACGCCCGGCTTTCGCAGTCGCGCCGGTGCACGATCCCCGGAAGAGCGCCCCACGGGGACGCGACTGATCCAAAAGGATAAAAGTGTTAACGGTGATGGGGACGCCGTTTTCCACGCCCGACATGCACGGAGATGCCGATTGACCGGCGCAGATGGGCTGAAATCCTCGCCGCCGGGCTGCCCGGGTCCGGGGCAACCGCGTGCCATAAAACCTGCCAAAACCGTCCGGGTTCCGCCCAGGGGGCTTGGCCGGCGCAAGTGCCTGGTTCCGCGTGGGGCAGGGGGTGGGGTCAAAAACGGCCGTTTTACTTCATATGTTTTGAACCAGGGTTTTTGATCAGCACAGTGCCCGTTATCGTGCTTTACCTTTGCGGCGCGCACGGCGTCTTGAAGCCAACGATGTTTCTGGTCCATGCGGATATCGTTTATTGAATGCAGCACGGACATCATCCCACTTCCCCACAGATCGAAGCAAAGAGGTGGTTTCATCGAGGGTCGTTCCACGAGCTTTGTACCTGTCTGCAAGCAGCGAGCGCACCATAGTTTGGGGGCTCAGCTTTGCTGTGCATGGTACGGCTGGATCGGAAAAAAAGATCCAATGAGCTGTCATCCGGGCCAGTCCAGGAGCCCCCATCATCTGCACAAGCGAACGGTCTAGGCTGACGGCGCAGCGATAGAACACGTCCGATGCCATGATCGCGTGGCGCGGGCGCCAATCGACAGATACGCCTTGCGCAATCTCTGGAAGCGACAAGTTCCACTTCCCTACACGCCTGGGCCAACGCTCAAGCGTATCCGAGAGCATTTGAGCTGCGCGGAGCTCGGCGAGCTGCTTGCTTGCGCGGTTTGATCGGTGAACAACGCAGTTCCGAGCGACAATGAAGAACTCGGCCATAACATGCAGGTCGGCTATCGAAGAAGGATCGATCCCAAACGCGGCATCGAGATATTTGAAATCCGATCTACCGGAATTCTCGTTTAGGACCGGCCCAAGACCAGCTCGATTAAATTCTGCCTTGGCTCCAATGAGATAGTCTTCAAATGCAGCCGTAGCTCGAGCGAGACCGATCTCTGACAAGAAGGCAGCCGCATCTTTCACCGGTCCGTCAAGATTTCGCCAACGCGTTTCATGGCCCCATGGTTCGGTTCCAGTTGGCAGCTTGGCAACACACGGGACATCAGACAAAGCATCTTCCGAAAGTTTCTGAAGAGCGCCAAAGCTGACCTTGATATTGCGATTGAATCGGTTGTGAAAAGCGATCAGCCTCACCAACGGTTCAGATATGGCACGATCTATATCGATGACATTGCCCTCGTGAAATGAATATGACGCGCTAGCCTAACGCACCCGTCTCATAATAGCAGCGTACACATTGGCGATGGCTTGGCTTGCCAAAACTCATACGTTTCTGATTTCTTCAGAAACCACCGTTTCTGGCCGAATGCACTGGTGTGGCAACGGAGCGGCGTGACCGGGGCCTTTGCTGACAAGACGCGCGGCCTCCGGAGGCACGCCGGGCGGTGATCAGCCCAGAAGCCGTCCCACCATCTCGGCGGTGTCCCGCGACAGCGCCGGCAGGGCGGCGATGCGTTCCAGTTCGGCCCGCATCAGCGCCTGCCTGCCGGTATCGAACTGGCGCCAGGCCTCGAAGGCGCCGGTCATCCGCGCCGTGGTCTGCGGGTTGACCGGGTCGAGCTTCATCAGCCAGCCGGCGTAGAGCCGGTAGCCGGCGCCGTCGGCACGGTGAAAGCCGGCGATGTTGGTGGCGAAGGCACCGAGGAGCGAGCGGAACCGATTGGGGTTCTTCCAGTCGAAGTCGGGATGGCCGGCCAGCCGCTCGACCGCTTCGGCGGCCCCTGCGTGCGGGGTGGCGGCGGCCTGGGCCGCGAACCACTTGTCGATCACCAGCCGGTCGCCCTGCCAGCGGTCGTGGAAGGCGGCCAGCGCGGCCTCGGCGCGCCCCTCGCGGATCAGGATCATCAGCGCCTGCATGGTCTCGGTCATGTTGCCGGACTGGCCGAACTGGGCCTCGGCCAGCGCGCCCTGGTCGAGGCGGCCGATGAGACTGAGCAGCCGCCCCCGGAGCGAGCGCCGGCCGGCGGCCTCGGCATCGGGGCTGTAGGCGCCGGGGGTGGCGAGATCGGCGTAGAGCCGGCGCGCCTCGGCCTCCATCTGCCCGGCCATGGCCGCCTCCAGCGCCCCGCGCGCTTCGTGGACGGCAATCGGGTCGGCCTCGCCGGTGCGGCTGCGGACCTCCTGAAAGACATCCTCCTCGGAGGGCAGCGACAGCGCCAGGGCGCGGAACTCGTGGTCGAGGCTTTCGTCGGCGAGCACCGCGGCCATGGCTTCGAGAAAGGCGGGCTCGGGCCGGGCGCCGGCGACCACCATGCGGGCCAGCATGTCCTTGCCGTAGCTGCGTCCCGCCTCCCAGCGGTTGAAGGCGTCGCTGTCGTGGCGCATCAGGAACGCCAGTTCGCTGTTCTCGGCCGGGCGGTCGAGCACCACCGGCGCCGAGAAGCCGCGGTTGAGCGATGGCACCGGCGGCTCGGGCAAGGTGAAGCTGAAGCTCTGCTCGGCCTCGGTCAGCTCCAGCACCCCGGGCGGGGCGATCTCGCTGCCGTCCTCGCCGAGAAAGCCGTAGGCGATGGGGATCACCAGCGGCGCCTTGTCGGGCTGGCCGGGGGTCGGCGGCGTCTGCTGCCGGAAGGTCAGCGTGTAGGTGCCGCCGTCGCCGCCGCGGCCGGTCTGCCAGTCCTCGGTGACGCCGACGCGCGGCGTGCCGGCCTGGGAATACCAGCGGGCGAACTGGCCAAGGTCGCGGTCGCAGGCATCCTCGAACACCTTCAGCCAGTCCTCGATGGTGCAGGCCTGCCCGTCATGGCGGTCGAAATAGAGCGAAAGCGCCTTCTGGTAGCCCTGATCGCCGACCAGGCGCTTCAGCATGCCGATGACCTCGGCCCCTTTCTCGTAGACCGTGGCGGTATAGAAGTTGTTGATCTCGATGTATTCCTCGGGCCGCACCGGGTGGGCGAGCGGGCCCTGATCCTCGCGGAACTGGCGGGCGCGCAGGGTCAGCACGTCCTGGATGCGCTTGACCGGCGCCGAGCGCATGTCGGCCGAGAACTGCTGGTCGCGGAACACCGTCAGCCCGTCCTTGAGGCAGAGCTGGAACCAGTCGCGGCAGGTGATGCGGTTGCCGGTCCAGTTGTGGAAGTATTCGTGGGCGATGATGCCCTCGATGCGCTCGAAGTCCTGGTCGGTGGCGGTATCGGGGCTGGCCAGCACGTACTTGGCGTTGAAGACGTTCAGCCCCTTGTTCTCCATCGCGCCCATGTTGAAGTCGTCGACGGCGACGATGGAGAACACGTCGAGGTCGTATTCGCGGCCATAGGCCTCTTCGTCCCAGCGCATGGCGCGTTTCAGCGCGTCCATGGCGTAGGCGCACTTGTCCTCGTCGCCGGCCCGCACCCAGACCGAAAGCTCCACCTCGCGGCCCGAGCGGGTGGTGAAGTCGTCGCGGTGGGCGACCAGATCGCCGGCGACCAGCGCGAAGAGGTAGGCGGGCTTGGGCCAGGGATCGTCCCATTCCGCCCAGCCGGGGCCGGAGGCGGCGGGGTTGCCGTTGGACAGCAGCACCGGCAGCCCGGATTCGATGCGCACGTGGAACGGCGCCATCACGTCCGGGCGGTCTGGGTAGAAGGTGATCTTGCGAAAGCCCTGGGCCTCGCACTGGGTGCAGTACATGCCGCGCGAGATGTAGAGCCCCTCGAGCGCGGTATTGGCCTCGGGGTCGATCTCGGTCTCGGCCTCCCAGGTGAAGGGGCCGGCGGGAAGGTCGGCGGCCGGCACCGTCAGCCCCTCGGTATCGGGCACAAGGCTCAGCGCCCGCCCGTCGATGGCGGCCGAGACGAGGGTCAGCTTGCGGCCGTCGAGGCGGAGGTCCTGCCCCGGCGCGGCCGCCGGATTGGGGCGGAAGTCGATCGTGGACTTTACCCGGGTGGCCCGCGGGTCGAGGCGGAAGGTCAGCGCCACCCGGTCGACCAGGAAGGCCGGCGGCCGGTAGTCGGCAAGGCGAATGGTGGCGCTGGCATCCTTCATGGGCGGGATCCTTCGGGGCGTCGGGGAATCGGGCGGATTGGGGGCCGACGTTAGGGGCAGAGCGAAGCGGCGACAACCGCCGCGTGTGCCATGCGCGACCCGAGACGCGACCCCGAGACGCGACCCCGAGACGCGACCTGGGAACGCGACCCGGGTGCGGTCGGGTGCATTGCCTCCCCGGCAGGGGGAGGGGATGGGGGAGGGGCCAATGGCAGGCGGGTTCGGGCCAGGCAGCGGGCGACCCGGCCGCGGGCCGCTGCCTGACCCGGGATGGGCGCCGCGCCACGCCGGGGATCGTGCGGTGTGTTCCGCAACCCCGCATGACCGCGCTGCCGTGTGCGGGGCATGCAATGCGCCCGCCCGAGGGGCGGGTCGGGCGCGGCCCGGACTGGCCGTCCGGGCCTGGGCCTGTGGCCGGCTAACTGGCCTCGACCACGGCGGCGAGCTTGGCCAGCGTGGTCAGCCCCAGTTCATAGGCGCCGAACTTCATTGCCGCCTCGTAATAGTCGTCATCCGGGAAGGTCAGCGTCATGACGATGCGGGTGCCGTCACCCTCGGGCGTCAGGCTGACGCTGGCGGTCTTGGGCGCGTTGCCCTCGCCGTCGTCCATGATGAACTCGATCCGCTCGGGCCGGCGCCGGAGGGTGAAGCGGTGGCGGTTGGGATAGACGGTGCCGTCGGGGCCGATCATGTCGAAGACCCAGGCGCCGCCCTCGGTCAGGTCGATGGATTTCGTCCGGCAGGAATGCCCCTCGGGTCCGAACCATTGTGGCAGCACCGCGGGGTCGTCCCAGGCCGCCCAGACGGTTTCGACCGGTGCCGCGATGCGGCGGGTCAGCGTCATCTCGCGCCCGGTGCCGGTGTTGGGGGTGGCGCTCATTTGCCGGCCTCCGTCCACACCGGCGCCGTCTCGGTGCCGTCGAGGAAGGGAAGCGCCGCCGCCACGGTCTCTGGCGTGACGCCGAGTTCGTAATGGGTGCGGCCGGGAAGGATGGCGAGGCGGTTCCGGGTCACGCCCTCGCGCATCCAGCCGCCGTCCTTGAGCCCGCCGCCGAGCAGGTGGAAGAACTCAACCGCGTGCTCGGGCCGCCACATGTCGGCATCGCCGTAAATCAGCATCACCGGCATGGTCAGTCCGGCCACCTGGTCGCGCCAGTCGTAGTCGGTGCGCATGTAGGCGCCCATCGCGTCGAGGAGCCTTGGGAAGTCATCGGGCCTTGGCGCGGTGGCCAGGTAGCCGTCGTGCATCGGCGTGCCCTTCATCATCTCGGCCATGCCGGCGCCCACCTGGGCCTGCATCGCGCGCATCTCGGGGTAGAAGCCGCCCGATGAGAACCCGCCCGAGAGCAGGACCAGCCGGCGCACCATGCCCGGGTGCTGGACGGCGAGCTGGAAGCCGACGCCGGCGCCGAGCGAGTAGCCGAAGACATCCACCTGGTCGTAGCCCAGCGCCTGGAGCAGCTCCGCCATGTCGGCGCCGACGGCGGGCACGTCCCACGGCCGGTCGGTGATCGCGGTATGGCCGTGGCCGTAGAGATCGACGCCGATCACCGTGCGGTTGTGCAGGAACGCCGGCAGGATCGGGTCGAACATGTGGAACGAGCCGAGCCCGCCATGAAGCATCAGCAGGGGCTCACCCTGGCCGGCGATCTCGTACCAGTAGTCGACGCCGCCGACGGTGACGGTACCGGTGCGGGGCTCGGCCGCCCGTGCGGTGGTGGCGTTCAGGGCCAGCGCGGCGGTCACGACGCCGGCGGCAAAGCTTCGGCGCGAGAGTGTCATGGCGGGGTCTCCCTGCCTGGCGGGGGTCGGTTCGCCGGACCACGCCGGTGGCCGCGGCGCCTGGGGGATGATGCGGCGGAGGGTGAGATCGGTGGTCATGGTGGCCTCACATCAGGCTTTGCGCGTAGGCTTCGAGCTGGCCGGCCACGGTGCTCCAGCCCGAGGAGAAGCCCATCGCCTCGTGCCTTTCGGCGGTTGCCTGCGAGCGGTGGCGGGCGATGGCGGTGTAGCGGGTGCGGCCCTGGCCGATGTCCTCGAAGACGAGGATCGCGGTCATGAAGGGCTCGGGGTTCGGCTTCCATCCGGCGGTATAGGTGTCGGTGAAGACGAGCCTTTCGTTCGGGATCACCTCGAGGTAGACGCCGCGCTGCGGGTGTTCCTGGCCGTCGACGACGAAGACCGACTCGCTGGCGCCGCCGGGGCGCAGGTCGATCCTGATGTCCTTCACCGAATGCGGCCTGGGCACGTACCAGTGCACCATGTGCTCGGGCGTGGTCCAGCATTCCCAGAGCAGCTCGCGCGGGGCGTCGATCTCGCGGGTGAGCACCAGGTCGAGGTTGGGGTCGAAGTCGGGCAGGTCGGTTGCGGGGTTCATTCTTTTCGTTCCTTCATCAGGTTGGCGAGGTAGTCCTCGAGGCTGTCGAGGCGCGCATCCCAGAGCTTGCGCTGCTCTTCGATCCAGTCCCGGACCGGGACCAGCGCCCCGGGTTTCAGCGCGCAGATCCGCACCCGGCCCCGCTTGCGGGTCTCGATCAGGCCGCCATCCTCGAGCTTGCGGATGTGCTCCATGAACGAGGGCAGGGCCATGTCGAAGGGCTCGGCCAGTTCGCCGGCAGAGAGCGGCCCGGCCGAGAGCCGCGCGAGGACCGCCCGGCGGGTCGGGTCGCTGAGGGCCTGGAACAGCCGGTCGAGATGCGGGTCTTCGGTCATCCCCTCCTTTCGATCCGGATGTGGGTGGCGCCCTCGCCGGCTTCGCTGCCGGCGACGTGGTAGCCGAGGGCGGGCAGGTCGAGCCCGGCGAAGAGCGCTTCGCCGCGGCCGAGAAGGACCGGCGAGACGGCGAGGTGCATGTCGTCGACGAGGCCGCGCTGCAGCGCCTCGCGGATGGTGGCGGCGCCTCCGCCGAGGCGGATGTCCTTGCCCTTCGCCGCCGCGCGCGCCCGTTCCAGCGCCGCCGGCAGCCCGTCGGTGACGAAGTGGAAGCGGGTGCCGCCATGATCGAGGGTGGCGCGCGGGTGGTGGGTCAGAACGTAGACGTCGCAGTGATAGGGCGGCACCTCGCCCCACCAGCCCTTCCAGTCCTCGTTCGCCCAGGGTCCGCGTTCGTGGGTGAACATGTTGCGGCCCATGATCCAGGCGCCGAGGCCGGCCATGCTGCGGCTGGCATAGCCCTCGTCGATGCCGGTGGAGCCGCCCTTTTGGCCGAACATGCGGCGAAAGGTGGTGGTCTGGAAGGCCCAGCCGTGGAGCTGTTCGCCGCCCTCGCCGAGCGGGGCGGCGAGCGACTGGCCCGGGCCGGCCCCGAAACCGTCGAGGGAGATGGAGTAGGCGAGGACGCGGAGGCGGGACATCTGCATGAGCTCCCTGTTTGTTAGGGATATGCCTAAGTTATGCCGGGAGTGAGTCGCAAGAGAAAGTTAGTGGATTGCCTAAGTTTTTCGCGGGCGACGGCAAGCCATTGGCAAGAATGCAGGGCGACAGCACGGGCGAAAGGAAGCGGTGCCGGGCGGGCACGCCCCGACGGTTGGGGTTTGGGGCCGCGAGCCCATACAAGGGCTGGCCTTCCGGTCCGTGCCTTGTATTCATTGGCGACCGGGACAGTGTGAGGGGACGGGAATGGCCGGACGGGTGGAGCGCGACGGGTTGCAGGTGGCGGCCGGGCTGGCCGCGTTCATCGAGGATCAGGCGCTGCCGGGGACGGGCGTGGAGGCGGGCGCCTTCTGGTCCGGGCTGTCATCGCTTGTCCATGAACTGGCGCCGAAGAACCGGGCGCTGCTGGCGCGGCGCGAGGACCTGCAGGCGCGGATCGATGCCTGGTACCGGGGCAGGCAGGGTGGGGCGGCTGGCCCGGCGGAGGTGGACGCCTTCCTGCGCGAGATCGGCTATCTGGTGCCCGAGGGGCCGGACTTCGCCATCGGGACGGCGAATGTCGATCCCGAGATCGCCGCGATCCCGGGCCCGCAGCTTGTGGTGCCGGTGATGAACGCGCGCTATGCGCTGAACGCCGCCAATGCGCGCTGGGGCTCGCTCTACGATGCGCTTTATGGCACCGACGCGCTGGGCGACCAGCCGCAGGGCGGCGGCTATGACCCCGAGCGCGGGGCGCGGGTGATCGCCTGGGCGCGGGATTTCCTCGACGCCTCGGCGCCGCTGGCGGGCGGGTCCTGGGCCGACATCACCCGGCTTGGGGTGACGGACGGGATGCTGGTGGTGGATGGTGCCGTCGGCGAGACCGGCCTGGCCGATCCCTCGCAGCTTGCCGGCTGGACCGAAGACGGGGCGCTGCGGGTGCTGCTGCGTCGCAACGGGCTTTTGGCCGAGATCGTGGTGGATCCCTCGACGCAGGTGGGCGGGCAGGACAGGGCCGGGATTTCCGACGTGCGGCTTGAATCGGCGCTGACCGCGATCATGGACTGCGAGGATTCGGTCGCCGCCGTCGATGCCGAGGACAAGGTTCTGACTTATGCCAACTGGCTGGGGCTGATGAAGGGCGACCTGACCGAGGCGGTCGCCAAGGGCGGCAGGACGTTCACCCGCCGGCTGAGCCCGGATGCGGAATACCGCGCCCCGGGCGGCGGCAGGCTGACGGTCAGGGGCCGGGCGCTGATGCTGGTCAGGAACGTCGGCCATCTGATGACCAACCCGGCGATCCTGCTGAAGGATGGCAGCGAGGTGCCGGAAGGGCTGATGGATGCCATGGTGACGGTGCTTTGCGCCATGCACGACCTGCAGAAGTCGGACGGCCCGCGGAACTCGGAGCACGGTTCGGTTTACGTGGTGAAGCCGAAGATGCACGGGCCCGAGGAAGTGGCCTTTGCCGACGAGATCTTCACCGGCGTCGAGGCGGCGCTGGGCCTGCCGCAGTACACGGTCAAGCTGGGGATCATGGACGAGGAGCGGCGGACAAGCGTCAACCTGAAGGAATGCATCCGCGCCGCCAGGCATCGCGTCGCCTTCATCAACACCGGGTTCCTCGACCGCACCGGCGACGAGATCCACACGGCGATGGAAGCCGGGCCGATGATCCGCAAGGGCGAGATGAAGGCCACCGACTGGATCAGGGCCTACGAGAACCGCAACGTCGATATCGGCATCGCCTGCGGGCTGCCGGGGCGGGCGCAGATCGGCAAGGGCATGTGGGCGGCGCCGGACCTGATGGCGGCGATGCTGAGGGAGAAGATCGGCCATCCCGAGGCCGGCGCCAATTGCGCCTGGGTGCCGAGCCCGACGGCGGCGACGCTGCACGCCACCCACTATCACCGGGTCGACGTGAAGGCGCGGCAGGCCGGGATCGCCCGAAAGATCGCGGAAGCCGGGATGCGCTCGACCCTGGCGGAGCTGCTGACCGTGCCGGTAGCGGCGGGGCGGAACTGGTCCGAGGCCGAGATCGCCGAGGAGCTGGAGAACAACGCGCAAGGGATCCTCGGCTATGTGGTGCGCTGGGTCGACCAGGGGGTGGGCTGTTCGAAGGTGCCCGACATCCACGACGTGGCGTTGATGGAGGATCGCGCCACCTGCCGCATCTCGAGCCAGATGATGGCCAACTGGCTGCACCACGGGGTGGTGACGCGGGCCCAGGTGGAGGCGGTGATGCGGCGCATGGCCGGGGTGGTGGACCGCCAGAATGCCGGCGATCCGGCCTATCGGCCGATGGCGCCCGACTGCGACGGCGAGGCGTTCCGCGCCGCCTGTGCGCTGGTCTTCGAGGGGACGGCGCAGCCCTCGGGGTATACCGAGCCGATCCTGCATGCACACCGGCTGCGGCTGAAGGCGTCGGTGGCCGGCGGCGCCTGACGGCGCGCCTTGGGGCCGGCAATCCGGCGGAGCCGCTTCGCGGCACGCCTTTCCTCCCCGCTGCGGGCTTCGCCCTTGCGGGGCCCCGCCGCCCGGCCCGGGCGTCGCATGCCGGGTCGGGCGGAGGTCTTGTTGCGTGCAGCCGCCTGGCGGCGGCTGCAGACTGGTCAGTGGGTGACCGGGCGCATGGCCCGGCCAAGGGCCATCGCTTGCCAGATGGCCGAGAGGCCGACCAGCCCGTAGACGATCCGCGAGAGCGCGGAGCCCGCGCCGAAGATCGTCGCCACCAGGTCGAAGCCCGCCAGTCCGACGAGCCCCCAGTTCAGCCCGCCCACGATCAATAGGACGAGTGTGACGGAGTTCAGTGCCGACATCTCATGCCTCCTTTGGCTTTTCCTGTTTCGTCCGGCCATGGCGCCGGACGTTCGTTGAGGTTCGTTCCTTCGCCCGGCCGCTTACTCGGCGGGGATGAGAACCTTGTCGATCACGTGGATCACCCCGTTCGAGGCCGCGATGTCGGCGCTGGTGACCGTCGCGTCGCCGATCATCACCGAGGCACCGTCGGCCGTCACCGGCAGTTCGGCACCGTTCACGGTCGCCGCGCTGTCGAGCTTGACCACGTCGGCCGCCATCACGCTGCCGGGCACCACGTGATAGGTGAGGATCGCAACCAGCTGGTCCTTGTTCTCGGGCTTCAGCAGGTTCTCGACGGTGCCGGCGGGAAGCGCGGCGAAGGCCTCGTCGGTGGGGGCGAAGACGGTGAACGGGCCTTCGCCCTTGAGGGTGTCGACGAGACCGCCCGCCTCGAGCGCCGCGGCGAGGGTGGTGAAGCTGCCGGCCGCAACGGCGGTGTCGACGATGTCCTGGTCCTGGGCGAGGCCCGGTCCGGCCAGGCCGGCAACGACGGCAATCGAGAGAATGGCGGGCTTGAGAGATTTCAGATGCATGGTCCGTTCCTTTTGGTTTGTCGTATTGAGGTCATTTCATGACGAGCAAAATAATTTCATACAAGGCACGATTGCGTGATGAGAACAAATATTGCCTGTAAAGAAAATCGCCGCTAGTCTGTTTGCAGCGGAAGAAAGGCGGAGCGCGGAACATGGTGTCGGACACGCTGTCGGAGGGCCTGGCGGCCTATCGAATCGGTCCCAAGATCCGGGCGCTGAGGACGGCGAAGGGCCTGGGGCTGTCCCAGCTTGGGGAGCACTCGGGCCTGTCGGCGGGGATGCTGTCGAAGATCGAGCGGGGCCTGATCTTTCCCACCCTGCCGACGCTTCTGCGCGTGGCGCTGGTCTTCGGCGTCGGGCTGGAGCACTTCTTCGCCGATGGCGACGGGCCGGTGCTGGAGGTAGTGCGCCGGGGTGACCGGCTGCGGCTGCCCGACAAGGCGCAGGGGCGGGCGAGCTTCTATTTCGAGAGCCTCGACTTTCCGGTCCCCGACCGGCCGCTGGAGAGCTATCTGGCCGAGTTTCCGCCCGGAGCGCCGGGGAGCGAGGCGCATCTGCACCCGGGCGTCGAACTCATCTACGTGATCGAGGGGCAACTGGAGGTGGAGCTGCACGGCCGCTGCCACGGGCTGGGGCCGGGCGACGCGATGTACTTCGATTCAGGCTTCGAGCACGTCTATCGTGCCGTCGGCGAGGTGGCGGCGCGTGTGGTCGTGGTGGTGAGCTCCGCGCCCGCGCGGGCACGGCCTGCAGCCAAGGCGGCCGGATAGCCCCTCAGCCGAGGCCCATCTGCCTGCGGCCGAGTGCGGTCAGATCGTCGAGGGTCGCCCGGCCGACAAAGTCCACCTCGTAGTCCTCGGGCGCGAAGTCGGGCGCGCTGCGGCCGGCGAGGAAGGCCTGGGCCTGCCGGGTCGCGTAGGCCGCGTTCTTGGTACAGACGGGCGAGGCGCCGATATAGATGACGTTGGCCCAGTTCTCGGACCGGTTGGCCTGCTCGACGGCGTGGATGATGTCGGTGTGCCACCAGACGGTGTCACCGGGGAAGACTGTCGGGATCGTCACCAGCCCGCGCAGGAGGGCTGCGTGCCATTCCGGCGAGGCGCCGAGCGCACGGCCCGGCGCGGCACCGCAGAGGTCGTCCTCGGCCACGTCGTCCTGCAGTGCGCGCAGCAGCATGTAGGGCATTGAGAGCACGCTCGGGACCAGCCGCAGGGTGCCACCGTCCGGCCCCTGCTCGGTCAGCCCGGTCCAGCCCTGGAAGGTGCGGAACATGGAGGCAACGGCGGGCGAGGCGAATTCGCGTGTCTGGGTGCGGTGCGCCGCCTTCCAGGGGTCGTAATCCTCCCACCGCCCATCGAAGACGGCGCGGTAGACCGCCTGGGAGGCCGGGTCGACCCAGCGCTCGTAGCTGCCGGCATCCATGTGTGGCGACAGGCCCAGCGTGGTGTCGCCGGGCTGCCGGCGCCGGGTGCGGTCGGCATAGGCGAAGTCGTTGTCGGGGTCGAACTCGTCGCCCATGGGGCCGGCGACATCCCAGAGCCGGTTGAGGAAGCGCTTGGTGGCCGCCATTGCCGGGTCCTGCCGGGCCATGACCTGTGGCTTGGACCAGTAGAGGCCGAAGATCTGCGGCACCGAATCCTCGAGCTGGCTGAAATACCGGTCGAGGCCGGCCTTTCCCCTGGCCCTGGCGTAGTAGTCGTTGGCCTCGATGTATTCGCCAAGCTCGCTGTTCCAGGCCTCGGCCCGGGCGCGGGCAAAGACGCCGCGAACGATCGCGCAGCCCTTGCGGCGAATGGCGGCGACGGTTTCGGAGGGCACGGTGCCGGCCTCGATCGCATCGTAGGCGAGCTCGGGGATGCCGGACCCGCCCTTGGCGATCTCGTCCTGGAGCGCGTCGATCTCGGCCTCGACCGTGGCGGAGAGGCGCGCGAAGGAGGCGGCGACGTCGTGGCGTGCCCGCAGGCGCCGCTTGGCCTCGGCAATGAACGGGGCAGGGGAAAATTCCATGGTGGCACTCCTCCAGGCGTCGGGCCAGCATCACCACGGCTGCGGCGCGCAGTCAATTTGTCCGAAGATTCCCGGATGCTGCACTGGCAGGCAGCGCGGGCCGGCCCTGCTGCCCGGACGGGCAGGTCGCCGGTGGAAACAGGCTGTCGCAACGCCGCCGGGCGGCAATGCGCATCGGCGATCTTCAATTCCGGGCCGTTTGCGCATAGAGTTCTAACGATTTCATGGCCTCAATATCGAGGCTTTACGCGAGGCAGGTACATGGCACGCCCGGTCGTCGGCATCATCGGTAACCACCACCTGATCAATGACGAGTACCCGGTCCAGGCGGTCGGGCACTCGAACCTCACCGCGGTTTTTGAGGTTGCGGGCGCGCTGCCGGTGGTGATCCCGTCGCTGTCCTGCGCGACGATCGGCGATCTTCTGGCGCATTTCGACGGCTTCGTGCTGCCCGGCGGGCGGCCAAACGTCCACCCCAGCCACTACGGCGAGGACGAGACGCCGGCGCACGGCAACTTCGACCCGAACCGTGACGCGCTGGCGCTGCCGCTGATCCGTGCCTGCGTCGAGGCGGGCAGGCCGATCCTCGGTATCTGCCGGGGCTTTCAGGAGTTCAACGTCGCCTTAGGCGGGACGCTGCATCCCGAGATTCGCGAACTGCCGGGGCGGATGAACCACCGCATGCCGCCGGACGGCACACTGGAGGAGAAGTTCGCCCACCGCCACACGGTCACGCTGACCCCGGGTGGCCGTTTTGCGCGCATCTTCGGCGCCACCGAGGTGCTGGTGAATTCGCTGCACGGGCAGGGCATCAAGGATGCCGCTCCGCGGGTTGTGATCGAGGGCCATGCGCCCGACGGCACGCCCGAGGCGATCCATGTCGACGGCGCCGAGGGTTTTGCCATGGCGGTGCAGTGGCATCCGGAATGGCGCGCCGGCGAGGATCCGGTTTCGGCGCCGCTTTACCGGGCCTTTGGCGCGGCGCTGTGCGCCGGGCGCCTGCGCAAATCGGCGTGACCCCGCCAGGCCTTGCGCCTTCGCCCGAGTCGGGGCACTTGCCGGGGCGGGGGTGCCCGCGCTAGGTTTGTGGGCCTTTTTCAGGCTGGAGACGTCAGGCGATGCTGACGGTTGGTGTAATTGGTGGCGGATTCTTCGGGCGTCTTCAGATCGAAGCCTGGAGCGCCATGCCTGATGTTGCGGTCGCCGGGGTCGCCGAAGCCGATCCGGAACGGCGTGTGGCACTGGCCCGCGACTTGCGCGGCGTTGCCGTGTTTCCCGATACCGAATCGCTGATCAGGGTCATGGAGCCCGAGGTGATCGATATCGCCGTGCGGCCCGAGGACCAGATCGGCGTGCTGCAGAAGGTACTGGACGGTCCGAAGGCGGTCATCTGCCAGCAGCCGTTCACGCCGTCGCTGGAATCGGCGCGCGCCATGGTCGATCTGGCCGACGATCTGGCGACGCCGCTTCTGGTGCACGAGAACTTCCGCTTTCAGCCCTGGTATCGCGAGGCGCTGCGGCTGATCCGGGCCGGGGCCGTGGGCACGCCTCTGCAGGCGCGCTTTGCCATGCGGCCGGGCGATGGCGTCGGTCCCGGCGCCTATCGCGACGCGCAGCCCTATCTGCGCGAGATGGACCGATTCCTGATTCGCCAGGCCGGGATCCACTTCATCGACCTGTTCCGGATGCTTCTGGGCGAGCCGGTGGCGGTCTATGCCGACCTGAGGCAGCAGAACCGGGCCATCCGCGGCGAGGATGGCGGTTACTTCGTCTTCGATTTCGCCGGTGGCGGCCGCGCGATGTTCGACGGCAACCGGCTTCTGGATCATGCCGCCGAGGATCCGCGCCGGACCATGGGCGAGTTCGAGATCGAGGGCAGCGAGGCGACGCTGCGCCTCGACGGTGCCGGCCACTTGTGGCTGCGGCGGCGTGGCAGCCAGGTTCTGAGGCGGCAGAAGTTCCTTGCCGATCCGCGGGCCTTCGGCGGCGGCGGCGTCCGGGCCTTTCAGGAACATGTCCGCAACTGGCTGCGCGGCGGGCCGCAGCCCGAGACCCTGGCCGGGGACTTCCTGCGCAACCTCGAGATCGAGGACCTGGTCTATCAGGCCAGCGCCAAGGGGCGGAAGCTGCCGGTGCCGCCCTTGCAAGGGGCGGCGGTGGCCGCTGATGCGGATGAGCGCGAAAGCGCCGTCAGCCGACTGGCCAGGGTGGTGAGTCGCCGCCTGCCGCGCAGCGCATAAGTTTACTTTGCTTGAATTGACGCCGGGCCAGACCGATAACGGCGCGGCGCCGTGTCGGCATGCGGTGCCATAACAACAGGGAGCAACAGGAATGCTGCATCGTAGGAATGTCTTGGGGAGCTTGGCCGCCGCCGCACTGGCGCTGTCGGCCGGCGTGGCGGAAGCTCAGGAGGTGACGCTTCGGCTGCACCAGTTCCTGCCGGAGCAGGCCAATGTCCCGGCGCACATCTTCAAGCCCTGGATCGAGCAGGTCGAGGCCGCGTCCGACGGCCGCATCAAGATCGAGATGTTCTCGGCCATGGCGCTGGGCGGCACGCCGCCGCAGTTGATCGACCAGGCCCGCGACGGCGTTGTCGATATCGTCTGGACCTTGCCGGGCTACACTCCCGGCCGCTTCCCGCGCACCGAGGTGTTCGAACTGCCGTTCATGATGACCAATGCCGAGGCCGCAAGCCGGGCCTACTGGCAACTGTTCGAAAGCGACATGAAGGACGCCGACTTCAAGGACCTGCACATCCTCGGCGCCTGGGTGCATGGACCCGGCGTGATCCATACCAAGGACAAGGCGATCACCCATGTGGCCGATGCCGCGGGGCTGAATCTGCGCGGCCCGACCCGGGTGATCAACGATCTGCTGACCCAGGTGGGCGCCAACCCGGTGGGCATGCCGGTGCCCGCAGTGCCCGAGGCACTGTCCAAGGGGGTGATCGACGGCACGGTGATCCCGTGGGAGGTGACGCCGGCGCTGAAGCTTGCCGAGCTTGTGAAGCACCACACGGAATTCGTCGGCGGTACTGCGCTTTACACGTCGACCTTCGTGCTGGCCATGAACAAGGCCAAATACGAGTCGATGCCTGACGACCTCAGGGCGATCCTCGACGCGCAGACCGGGCTGGAGTTCTCGGCCTTCGCCGGGCGGACGATGCAGGAATACGATGCGCCCGCGCGGCAGATCGCCGTCGATGCCGGCAACGAGATCATCACGCTCGACGCGGCCGCGGCCGAGGAATGGAAGGCTGCCGCCGCTCCGGTGGTGGACAAGTGGCTGGGCGAGATGGAAGCTGCAGGCATCGACGGCGCCGACCTGCTGGAGCGGGCCAAGACGGCGATCGCCGCCAACACCCACTGATGCAGCACTGCGTCCCGTCGGTGCTGCCGTGAGCTTTGCCACCCTGGACCGGGCGGGACGCTTCGTTGCCCGCATGGCGGCCCTGCTGGGCGGGGCCGTCCTGATTGCGCTGGTGGTGATGACGGTGATCAGCATCATCGGGCGCAACCTCGGCTTCGGGCCGATCCGCGGCGATTTCGAGATCGTCGAGGCCGGTGTCGGCTTTGCGGTGTTCCTGTTCATGCCGTGGTGCCAGTACGTGCGCGCCCACGCCACGGTCGAGATCCTTGCCCCGCGCTTCGGGCGCCGGCTGAACGCGGTGATCGACGTGGTGGCGGATGCGCTTTACCTCGCCGCCTTCGGATTTCTGGTGCAGCGGCTTTGGGCCGGGCTGATCGACAAGTTCAATTTCGGCGAGACCACGTTCGTGCTGCAGTTCCCGATCTGGTGGGCCTATGCCGCCTGTTTCGCCGGCGGCGTCTTGGTGCTGCTGTTGTCGGTCTTCTGCCTTTCCCGGAGCCTGCGGGCACTGGTGACCGGCAAGGCTCAGGCGGGCCCGGAGGCAATCCATTGAGCAATTTCGAGATCGGCCTGTGGTCGTTTCCGGTTGTGCTCGCGCTGATCTTCATGCGCATTCCCATCGGGTTGGCCATGCTGCTGGTGGGAATCGGCGGCAACTACCTGGTGACCGGCTCGACCGCGATGATGGTCGGGCAGTTGAAGAACCTGACCTATTCCACCTTTGCCACGCACTCGCTGTCGATCATTCCGGTGTTTCTGCTGATGGGGCAGTTCGCCAGCCTGGGCGGCATGTCGCAGCGGCTGTTCCAGGCCGCCGAGGCGTTTCTGGGCCATCGCAAGGGCGGCATGGCGATGGCCGCAGTGGGCGCATGCGCCGGTTTCGGCGCCATCTGTGGCTCGTCTCTGGCCACGGCGGCGACCATGGGGCAGGTGGCACTGCCGGAACTGAGGCGGGCGGGGTTCTCGGGGGCGCTGGCCTCGGGCGCGCTGGCCGCCGGAGGTACGCTCGGCATCCTGATCCCGCCTTCGGTGATCCTGGTGATCTATGCGATCCTGACCGAGCAGAACATCGCCAAGCTGTTCACCGCGGCGTTTGTGCCGGGGGCGTTGGCGGCGCTGGGCTACATGCTGGCGATCGCGGTCTATGTGCGCGTCTTTCCCGGCTCAGGCACCGTCCAGCCGCGGGTAGCCTATGTCGAGCGGCTGCGCTCGCTTGCCAGCGTCTGGCCGGTGCTGCTGGTGTTCATTGCGGTGATCGGCGGCATCTATACCGGCTTTTTCACCCCGACCGAGGCGGCGGCGATCGGCGCCGCCGGCACCGGGCTGATCGCGCTCGCCTATGGCGGGATCAATCGCAAGACGCTGGCCGATTCGATCCTGCGCACCGCCTCGGCCACGGGGATGATCTATCTGATCGTGTTCGGCGCCGCGGTCTACAACGGCTTTCTGGCGCTGACGCAGTTGCCGCAACACAGCGCCGAGTTCGTCGTCGGACTGGAATTGAGCCCCTGGCTGGTGCTGTCCGCGGTGCTGGTGATCTACCTGATCTTCGGCTGCGTGATGGATTCGCTGTCGATGATCCTGCTGACGGTGCCGGTGTTCTTTCCGGTGATGGTGGTGCTCGATTTCGGCATGGGCGCCGAGGATTTCGCCCTGTGGTTCGGCATCCTGGTGCTGATCGTGGTCGAGGTCGGGCTGATCACGCCGCCGGTGGGAATGAACCTGTTCGTCATCAACGCCATGTCCCGGGACATCACCATGGCCGAGACCTATCGCGGCGTGGTGCCGTTCGTCCTGTCGGATCTGATCCGGGTGGTGATCCTGGTCCTGTTCCCGCCCATCACCCTGTTCGCCGTGCACCTCATGCGCTGAGCCGGGGCGCGCCGCGCCCGCCGCGCAACTGATGCGGGGTGATCCCGTAGGCGCGCACGAAGTGGTGGTAGAACTGGCTGACCGAATTGAAGCCGGCGCTGTGGACGATGCTGCCGATGGCGGTGTCGGTGTCCAGTAGCAGGGCGCGGGCCCTGAGCAGCCGCATGCGGATGATGAAGCGCTTGAGCGAGATGCCGAGGGTGCGCGAGAACAGACCGAGCGCATAGTTGACGTTCAAGCCGGTCACGGCGGCCACCCGGCTGCTGGTCAGGTCGTCGTCGAGGTTCTCGAGCACGTGGCGCAGCATGACGATGACGTGTCGTGTCGGGTTCTGCCGGTCGTGTCTGGCGCTCTCGGTGCCGAGCGGCTGGCGGAGATAGTCGAACTCGCGCAGGCAGACCCGACGCAGGAGCGCGTTCAGTTCCATCTTAACAAGCTCGTGCCGCTCGACCTCGCGCGAGCGGTAGTCCGCGTACCACTCCTCGAGCCGCTGCATGGTGACCAGGCCCGGCGCCGCGATCATCGCCCCCTGCAGCGCCGCCACCTGCAGCGGTGCGATGTGCGGCATGAACAGGAACGTGTCGAGCGGCAGGTAGATGTTGCAGAGCCTCGGCTCGCCGGCGAGCCGGCGGATCTCGGTGAGCTGATGCGGGACGCCGGCCCAGAACAGCACCAGGCAGCCATCCTCGACCACAACCTCCTGGCCGTCGAAGATGTAGATCATGCTGCCGCCGGACAGGAAGTTGGCCTCGATATGGCCGTGCCAGTGGGGGCTGTCCATGGCCGCTGGCGCAAAGATGCGCATGCCGAAACGGCCGAAGGCGCGGGTGTTCGTGTGAAACCTGCGCTCGAAGCGGGGCGTGGTGTCAAGAACCTGCCGAGCGGTCAGGGCCGTCGGCGCGGCCCGTGTCGCCGGGGAGGGCGGCGTGGACGCGGTACTGCTGGCAGGTTCTCGTTTGGCCATGGCTCAACCTGAAATTCCCGGAAAAAATAGACGGATTTCTGAATATCGCAATCGCCCATTTCCTCGTAGCATCGTCTTCAACCCTGACGATTCCGGACGATGGCATTCGCCGGTGCCGGCAGGGGCAACAAGGCATCGCGATGTCTGAACCGGGAGGAAAAATGAAACGCTATATGTCCTGTGCCGCCACGGCGGCGCTGCTAACCGGGCTGTCCGCGGGAATGGCGGCTGCCCAGATGGTCGAGCCGACCACGCCACCCGACCCGCCGAACTTCGACGCGCAGGGCGAGCCGGTCTTCGTCAACCGCGCCGACATCTACGAATACATGGCGCTGCCGGAATATTCCGAGCCGGCCTGGGTGACCGAGAAGTACGTCGACACCGGCAAGCTGCCGCCGGTGGCCGAGCGTCTGCCCAAGGAGCCGCTGGTCTTCAAGGTCGCCAACATGCCCGACGGCCCCGGCGTCTATGGCGACGTGATGCGCCATGTGATCGGCGGGCGTCCCGAGGGCTGGAACTTCTGGGGCGGGCTGAGCCAGGGCTGGGGTGGCATCGACATCGGCATGACCGAGTGCCTGACCCGGACCGGGCCGCTTTTCGAGGTGAACTCGGAAGATCTCGAGCCGATGCCGAACCTGGCCAAGTCCTGGGAATGGTCCGAGGACGGCCTGACCCTGACCGTGCACCTGATCGAGGGCGCCAGGTGGTCCGACGGCGATCCCTTCGACACCGAGGATATCGACTTCTACTGGAACGACATCGTCCTCGACCCGGAGGTGACGCCGCTGATGGGCGCCAGCCAGGCTACCTACGTGGATGCCGAGCTGGAAGTCGTCGATCCCTACACCTTTACCATGAGCTTCACCTCGCCGTTCCCCGAGCAGGTGCTTTACGCGCTGGCCTACGGCAATTTCTGCCCCGGACCGTCGCATGTGCTGAAGCCGCACCATCCGAGATACGGCGGCGAAAGCTATGAGGCGTTTCGCAATGCCTTCCCGCCGGAATACCTCGACTTTCCGGTGATGGGTGCCTGGGTGCCGGTGGAATACCGCTCCGAGGACATCGTGGTGCTGCGTCGCAACCCCTACTACTGGAAGGTGGACGAGACCGGCCAGCAGCTGCCGTACCTGGACGAGATGCACTATCGGCTGTCGACCTGGGCCGACCGCGACGTGCAGGCGGTGGCGGGCACCGGCGACTTCTCGAACCTCGAGCAGGCCGAGAACTATGTCGAGAGCCTGAAGCGTGCGGCCGATCCGAACGCGCCGGCACGGCTGGCCTTCGGTCCGCGGACCATCGGCTATTCGGTGCTGCCGAACCTGTCGGCCAATGGCTGGGGTGAGCCCGACGAGCGTGGCCAGGCGATCCGCGAGTTGAACCGCAACGCGGATTTCCGCAAGGCAGTCTCGACCGGGCTGGACCGGCAGCGGCTGGGTGAATCGCTGGTGAAGGGGCCCTTCACGGCGATCTATCCGGGCGGCATCTATGCCGGCACGTCGTTCTACGACAAGGACTCCACGGTCTACTATCCGTTCTCGATCGAGACCGCGAAGGCCTATCTGGAGAAGGCCGGCCTCGTCGACACCGACGGCGACGGCTATGTCAACCACCCGGCCGACGTGCTGGGCGGAGCCAACGTGCAGATGACGCTGCTCGCCCAGACCGACTATCAGACCGACAAGAACCTCGCCGAGGGCTTCGTCGCGATGATGGAGGAGATCGGGCTGCAGGTGTCGCTGAACCTGCTGACCGGCAAGGACTATGACGACGCGCGTTATTCGGGCCGTTACGACTGGTATGTGTATCGCAACAGCGCGGAGATGATCACCGTCGTCCAGCAGACCACGCAGCTTGCTCCGGTCGGTCCGACCACGGCGCTGCAGCACCGGGCCAATCCCGACGGGCAGATGGATCTGCTGCCCTGGGAGCAGGAGATGGCCGACAAGGTGAATGCGTTCATCTCCAGCCGCGATCCGGCGGAACGCATCGAGCTGATGAAGCAGTACCAGAAGCTGCACACCGAGAACCTGTACAGCGTCGGTCTGACCGCCTATCCGGGCGCGTTGATCATCAACAAGCGCTTCTCGAACATCCCGCTGGGAGCGCCGATCTTCATGTACAACTGGGCTGAGGACAACATCATCCGCGAGCGGGTCTATGTCGCGGCCGATGCCCAGCAGGACTATGAGCTCCATCCGCAGACGCTGCCCGACGTGCCGGGCGGCGCCGGGGTCATGGAGTAGGCCGAACGTCGCATGAATGCCCGGGCGGCGCGCTGCCGCCCGGGCCCCACCGAGGCCGCACGGGACCCTGCTCATGCTTCGCTTCCTCCTCATACGCGTGCTGCAGTCAATTCCGGTGCTGTTCGCGATGAGCGTGATCACGTTCGTCATCATCCAGGCGCCGCCGGGCGACTATGCCGACTTCATCCGGTCGAACATGATCACCCAGGGCAACGCCACGACGGCGGCTGCGGATGCGGCGGCCGAGGCCTATCGCGAAACCCATGGTCTGAACGATCCGATGCCGGTGCAGTATCTGCGCTGGATCTGGGGCATCGTCAGCCGCGGCGATTTCGGCCATTCCTTCTTCTACAACAAGCCGGTTTCGGAGGTGGTGGCGCAGCGCCTGCCGGCGACCATCGCCATTGCGTTGACCTGCCATTTCCTGGCGTCGCTGTTCGGCATCAGCTTCGGTATCATCGCCGCGACACGCCAATATACCTGGATCGACACGCTTCTGAGCTTCATCTCCTTCCTCGGCATGACCATTCCTCGGTTCCTGCTGGCGCTGATCATCCTCTACATCCTCGCCTACAAGCTGAACGTGCAGGAGATCGGGTCGTTCTTCTCCACCCGCTATGGCGGCCAGCCGTGGTGGTTCGGCTTTCTTGATTTCAACTGGGCCAAGTTCGGCAACCTGCTGCAGCACATCTGGCCGGTGATCGCGGTCGCCACCATCGGCGGGCTGGCCTACAACATGCGGGTGATGCGGGCGAACCTGCTGGATACGCTGAACGCCCAGTACATCGAGACCGCGCGCGCCAAGGGCCTGAGCGAGGCCGCAGTCATCATGCGCCACGCCGTGCCGAACGCGCTGCATCCGCTGGTCGCCTATCAGGGGGTGGTGCTGCCCTACATGCTGACCGGCGAGATCGAGACGGCCATCGTCTTCTCTCTGGCCACCGTCGGCCCGGCCATCGTCGGATCGATGACCATCGGTGACACGTTCGTCACCGCGACCTTCCTGCTGGTCCTCGGCGCCACGCTGATCGTCGGCAACATCATCGCCGACCTGCTGCTGGCGCTGCTCGATCCGCGTGTCAGGATCGGAGGTGAGGCATGAGCATCATCCCCGATGAGGCCCCGACCACTGACAAGGTGGTGGAGCCGATGCCCGAGGTCGAGGGCGAGGATCTGCGCGTCTCGTCGATCGCCGGGGCCGGACAGGGATACTATGCGCTGGTCTGGCGGCGCTTCCGTCGCTCGATCCCCGGCATGGTGGGCCTGATCCTGGTGGCGAGCCTCTTGACCGTGGCGCTGTTTGCCGACTTCTTCGCACCGCTCGATCCCAAGCGGCCGGCGATCGCCTTCTCGCCGCCGGACGAGATCAGCTGGCACGTCGAGGGCGAGGGCTGGCGCTTGCTGCCGGTGGCCTATCCGCTGGTCGAGGGCGAGGAGCTTGACCCGATAACCTACCAGCCGCTCATCGGGCCAGACTATGACAACCCGCGACCGATCAGCCTGTTCGTGAAGGGCTGGTCCTATCGCCTGTTCGGCCTGATCCCCATGGACCGGCATTTCATCGGCACCGCCGACGGCTCGCCGCTGCACATCCTGGGCACCGACAAGCTGGGCCGCGACATCTTCTCGCGCGGCATCGTCGGCAGCCGCATCTCACTGTCCATCGCGCTGATCTCGGTCACGCTGATAACCATCGTGGGCACCCTTGTCGGGATCACCTCGGGCTATATCGGCGGCCGCTTCGACATGTGGTTCCAGCGCTTCGTCGAGATCATCCTCGCCTTCCCGCAGCTGCCGCTCTACCTGGCGCTGGCCTCGCTGATCCCGGTGACGGCGCCGTCGATGTTGTTCCTGAGCTTCGTGGTGCTGGTGATCGTCGGACTGGGCTGGGCGCAGCTTTCCCGCGAGGTGCGTGGCAAGACCATGGCCCTGGCGCGCGTCGACTATGTGCGCGCGGCGATGGCGGTGGGCGCCTCGGACGCCCGCATCATCACCCGCCACATCCTGCCCAACGTGATGAGCCACGTGATCGTCGCGGTGACGCTGGGCATTCCCACCATCGTGCTTTTGGAATCCTTCCTCGGCTTCCTTGGCTTTGCGGTGAAGCCGCCGATGATCTCGTGGGGCCTGATGCTGCAGGATGCCGGTACCTTCAGCGTCATCGGCAGCTATCCGTGGATCCTGAGCCCCGTCGGCTTCGTGCTGCTGACCGTCTTTGCGTTCAACGCCCTGGGCGACGGGCTGCGCGACGCCATCGACCCCTATTGAGGCCCCGCCATGGCTAGACCCACGACCGAGCCGATCCTGACCGCCGACAAGGTGGCGGTGACGTTCCGCGTGACCGGCGGAACCGTGGAAGCGGTGCAGGACGTCTCGTTCACGCTGCACCGGGGCGAGACCATTGCCATCGTCGGCGAATCCGGCTCGGGCAAGTCGGTGACCGCGCGGGCGGTGATGCGGTTGCTCGGCAAGCGGGCCACGGTAGGCCACGAGACCAAGATCGCCTTCGACGGCAAGGACCTGGCGCGTCTTACCGAAGGCGAGATGCGGAAGATGCGCGGCGACAGCATCTCGATGATTTTCCAGGAGCCGATGAGTTCGCTGAACCCGGTCTACACCATCGGCAAGCAGATCTGCGAAGTGCTTCACCTGCACAACAGGATCGGCAAGGCCGAGGCGATGGAGCGGGCCCGGGAGCTGTTGGAGGAAGTGCAGATCCCCGAACCGGCGGCGCGGCTGAGGCAGTATCCGCACCAGCTTTCGGGCGGTCAGCGGCAGCGGGTGATGATCGCCATGGCGCTGGCCAACCGGCCCGACATCCTGATTGCCGACGAGCCCACGACGGCGCTGGACGTGACGGTGCAGGCGCAGATCCTGAACCTGATCAAGGAGCTGAAGTCCCGCTATGACATGGCGGTGATCCTGATCACCCACGACCTGACCGTGGTCCGGCAGTTCGCCGATTACGTCTATGTCATGCAGCACGGCATGGTGCGCGAGGAGGGCGAGACCGAGGCGCTGTTCACCAACCCGCAGCATCCCTATACCAAGCGGCTGATGTCGTCGGACCCCAAGGGCGTGGCGCTGCCGCTGGAAGCTGACACCGGCACGATCCTGAAGGGCGACAAGGTGCGGGTGGTGTTCCGGCTGAAGAAGGGCACCTTCTTCAGGCCCGAGTATAGCGACCTGATTGCCGTGGACAGCCTCAGCCTCGATCTGAAGCGGTCCGAGACGCTGGGGCTGGTTGGCGAATCCGGTTCCGGCAAGACCACGTTCGGCATGTCGCTGCTGCGGCTGCAATCGTGCACGGCGGACGGCATCACCTTCGATGGCGAACACGTGGACGGGCTGACGCGCAAGGCGATGCGCCCGTTCCGCAGCCGCATGCAGGTGGTGTTCCAGGACCCGTTCGCCAGCCTCAATCCGCGCATGAGCGTACGCGCCCTGATCGAGGAAGGGCTGGTGGTCAACGCGATCGGCGTTTCGGCCAAGGACCGCGCCCAGCGGGTCAAGGCGGCGCTGGCCGATGCCGGGATGCCCGACAATATCCTCAACCGCTTCCCGCACGAGTTCTCGGGCGGGCAGCGGCAGCGGCTGGCGATCGCTCGCGCCATCGCGCTGGAGCCGGAGTTCATCCTGCTCGACGAACCAACCTCGGCGCTGGACCTTTCCGTGCAGGCGCAGATCATCGAGCTTCTGCGCAAGCTTCAGCGCGAGCGGCAGCTTTCCTACCTCTTCATCAGCCACGACCTGAAGGTCGTGCGGGCGCTCTGCCACCGGGTCATGGTGATGCAGCACGGGCGCGTGGTCGAGGAGGGGCCGGTGGCCGAGGTGCTCACCAATCCGAAGACCGAATACACCCAGCGGCTAGTGCGTGCCGCGTTCGAAATTGCAGCTTGAAGGTCACGACCATGGCTCATCCGAAAATCACATTCATCGGTGCCGGTTCCACGGTGTTCATGAAGAACATCGTGGGCGATGTCTTGCAGCGCGAGGCGCTGGGCGAGACCCGGATCGCGCTGATGGACATCAACGAGACGCGGCTGGAGGAATCGGCCGTGGTGGCGACGAAGATCGCCTCGTCCCTCGGCGGCGGCGCCAAGGTCACCACCCATACCGACCAGCGCGAGGCGCTGGAGGGCGCCGATTTCGTCGTCGTTGCCTTCCAGATCGGCGGCTACGAGCCCTGCACGGTGACCGATTTCGAGGTGCCGAAGAAGTACGGGCTGCGCCAGACCATCGCCGACACGCTTGGGATCGGCGGCATCATGCGCGGCATCCGCACGGTGCCGCACCTGTGGAAGATCTGCGAGGACATGGCCGCCGTCTGCCCCGACGCGATCATGCTGCAATACGTCAACCCGATGGCGATAAATACCTGGGCGATCGGGGCGCGGTATCCGGCGATCCGTCAGGTGGGGCTTTGCCATTCGGTGCAGGGCACGGCCAAGGAACTGGCGCGCGATCTGGAGATCCCGGTGGAGCGCATCCGCTACAAGGCCGCCGGCATCAACCACATGGCGTTCTACCTCAAGTTCGAGGAGGTGATGCCGGACGGCAGCTATCGCGATCTCTACCCCGACCTGCGCCGCGGCTATGCCGAGGGACGCTATCCCAAGCCGTCGTCATGGAATCCGCGCTGCCCCAACAAGGTGCGCTACGAGATGATGACGCGGCTGGGGTATTTCGTCACCGAGTCGTCCGAGCATTTCGCCGAGTATACGCCGTGGTTCATCAAGCGCGACCGGCCCGACCTGATCGACCGGTTCGGCATCCCGCTCGACGAATATCCCAAGCGCTGCGTCGAGCAGGTCGCCCGCTGGAAGGCCGAAGCCGCGCGCCTGAAGGACAGCGACACGGTCGAGTTGCGCGACAGCCACGAGTACGCCTCGGACATCGTCAATTCTGTCGTGACTGGCGAACCTTCGGTCATCTACGGCAACTTCGGCAATCGCGGCTATATCCCGCAACTGCCCGATGGGTGTGCCGTCGAGGTTCCGACACTTGTCGACGCGAACGGCCTGCAACCGACGACCGTCCATGACATCCCGCCGCAGCTGATCGCGTTGATGCGGACCAACATCAACGTGCAGGACCTGACTGTGCAGGCGCTTCTGACCGAGAACCCCGAGCACATCTACCACGCCGCGATGCTGGACCCGCATACCGGGGCCGAACTCGATCTCGACCAGATCTGGGAACTGACAACCGATCTTCT
>JBNKWA010000022.1:0-35385 GCA_050299555.1 Paracoccaceae bacterium
GATGCTCGTGGGTCTTGGGTTCTTTCTGGACCGCGAGAAAGACATTCACTGGCTGGACATCATCGAAACCCGGGCATCGCGGCTCGCAGCGGTAAAGAGCGTCGAGGTCGTCATTGTTCTGCTGACCATTTTCGGCTTCTCGAGACTTCTGGACCCCGCCGAGTCAATCGTCTTCTTCCATGCGGCGATCTGGGGATTGCTGGCATTTCTGCTGGTCGACGTTCTGGGCTCGTTGCTAGATCATGCCGAACAGGCCAAGAAATCCGCTGCCGGAGGCGGTCTCGGTGCGTTCCTGTATCTGGAAGTGCTCGACGCATCGTTTTCGTTCGATGGCGTCATCGGGGCGTTTGCGATTAGCCAAAATCTCTTCGTCATCGCGATCGGTCTGGGAATCGGCGCAATGTATGTCCGCTCAATGACCATCATGCTGGTCGAGAAGGGAACGCTGGCCGAGTATCGTTATCTCGAACATGGAGCTTTCTACGCGATTATCGCGCTATCTCTGGTCATGTTTGCCCAATCCTTGGTGCATGTGCCCGAGGTCCTGGCGGGAACCGGTGGCACCCTTCTGATCGGGCTTGCCCTCTGGTCCTCGCTGAGGTGGCGTCGGATCCAGCCATCGGATTCCTGACCTTCGAAGGGCGCGATAGCGGGACACACCGCGCCCCAAATGCACCAAGAAGGAAGCCACAGAGATGTCAGACGATTTCTGCCAAGATCCAGCGCCCGTGCGTCGACCGGACTTCATCCCACCGGAAGGGGCTTGTGACAGCCACGCACATGTCTTCGGGCCGCCGGACCGATTCCCAGCCCAACCCGACGCGGCCTATGAGGGCCCAAATGCGCCGGTGGAAACATATCTGAACGCGCTTGACCGGCTGGGGATGGCGCGCGGCGTGCTCGTACAGCCAGCAATCTACGGGTTCGACAACGGCGCGCTGCTGGATGCGCTTCAAAGCGCCCCGGAACGGTTGCGAGGAGTCGGGCTGGCCGATGCCTCCGTGCCGCGGTCGGTGCTGGAAGACTACGCAGCATCCGGCATGAAAGGGTTGCGCTTTGCTGTCTTTCCAAAGGGCGCTGATAATCTCGGCGGTGTCAGCATCGACGAAATCGCGGCGATGGCCCCAGCGCTGCGCGACTTGGGGTTACATGCCCAGGTCTGGGCGGCACCGTCACTTCTTTTGCAGCGCCTGCCAGGTTTTCTCGATCTCGGGCTTCCGGTCGTGATCGATCATATGGCCCGAATTGACACCAACGTCGGTGTGACCAGCCCCGAAATACAAGGGCTTCTCGCATTGTTGCGCAAACATGACCGTCTTTGGATCAAGCTCCTGCCCAATCGTGTCACGCACAAGCCCAAGGTGTTCAGCGACGTGCGCCCCTATTTCGACGCGTTTCTGGATGCGGCGCCGGATCGGGCGGTTTGGGGGTCGGACTGGCCATTCGTCCGGATGGGATCGCGCACACCTGAGGCCGGGGACCTGTTGGACCTGTTCGCCGAGTGGACATCGGACGCCGGTCGGCGCCAAGCGCTTCTGGTGGACAACCCGGCGCGGCTCTACGGCTGGCCTTGATCGGGGTGCTGTGACCCCCGAGCATCATCCAGCCGCCGCCGGAGTCCGAGGATGAATTTGGCGCAGTTGCGCCGAGGGAGCAATGGGCGAGTGGCCCACCGTCGTCGGCGATGCGAAGATGACCACCGCGCTCCTCGACCGCCTCACCCACCATTGCGAGATCGTCGAGACCGGCAACGAAAGCTGGCGCTTCAAGAACCGGGCATAGCACAAACAGCACCCCCGCTGGCCCGCCGCCGCTGCGTTACATGGAGACTACGCAGCACCGGGCCAGCTCAGCTCAAGGGGGTCAAAGTTGGGCGCCGATAGGGGATCACGATCCAATACCGATTGACACCGGATGCTCAAGGACCCGGACACCGGCAAGCGCATCGCCGCGTCGGGGGGATCGGTGGTAGCGGAGGAGGGACTTGAACCCCCGACACGCGGATTATGATTCCGCTGCTCTAACCAGCTGAGCTACTCCGCCACTGGCGCGGCCTTCTACGGGTGCCGCAGCGACCCGTCAAGACGCCGCGCACCTCACCCGGCGGCGATCTGCGCCGCCTTCGAGACCAGCACCTCGGCCTGCCGGATCGAGGCATAGTCGATCAGCCGGCCGTCCAGCGACACCGCGCCCTTGCCTTCCTTCTCGGCCACCGCCATTGCCTCGAGGATCCGCTTCGCCTGGGCCACATCCTTTTCCGACGGGCTCATCACCTCGTTGGCAAGCGTGATCTGGCTCGGGTGGATCGCCCACTTGCCCTCGCAGCCCAGCACCGCCGCCCTCAGCGCCGCCGCGCGATAGGCATCGGCGTCCGAGAAGTTGCCGAACGGCCCGTCCACCGGCCTCAGCCCGTGCGCCCGCGCCGCCACCACCATGCGCGAGATCGCATAGTGCCACATGTCGCCCCAATGCACCGCGCGAGACCCGTCCTCCAGGGGCTCGGTCAGCACCGCATAATCGGCATTGGCACCGCCGATGCCGGTGGTCCGCGCCCGGGTCGACGCAGCATAGTCCGCCACCCCGAAATGCAGCGACTCGTTGCGCGGCGAGGCCCCGGCGATGGCGTCTATGTTCTGCATCCCCAGCGCCGTCTCGATGATCAGCTCGAAACCGACCCGCTTCCTGCGCCCCACCGCGGCCTCGATCTGGGTCACCAGCATGTCGACGGCATAGACATCCGCGGCCGTCCCCACCTTGGGGATCATGATCAGGTCCAGCCGCTCTGGCGCCTGCTCCAGCACCTCGACCACGTCGCGGTACATGTAGTGGGTGTCGAGGCCGTTGATCCTGACCGACATGGTCTTGTTGCCCCAGTCGATATCGCCCAGCGCCTGGATGATGTTCTTTCGCGCCTGCGGCTTGTCGTCGGGCGCCACCGCATCCTCGAGGTCGAGGAAGATCATGTCGGCGGCCGAGCGGGCGGCCTTCTCGAACAGCTTCGGCTGGCTGCCCGGCACGGCCAGCTCGCTGCGGTTGAGGCGCCCCGGCGCCTGCTCGACGGTATGAAAGCTCATGGCTGCGGTCGGTCCCCTGCTCGGTTGGTGGCCGGCGCCGGCATCCGCCCGCCCCGGCCCGCTCGCAAGGGTCTTTACCGGCATCGGCCGCGCTTGGCGAGATCGCAGCGCAGCATGAAGGCTTGTCCATTGGTCCATATGCCTACCGACGCGGCGCGGGTGCCGCCTTGCCACGCAAACCGCCCGCCTCCTGGGCAGGATCGCCGCCAGATCCATCGCATGGCACCGGCACGGACCGCATGTCGAACGCAGCCCCCCCGCGCGGAACAGGGGCCGAAGGCCCGCCGGGGATCGCTCGCCCGGCGACGCCCAACTCCTGGGAGGCGCGGGCACTCTTGCGGCCCGGCATCCAGCCGCAAGGCCGGAGATTTGCCGCCCCACAAAGGTGTCCCCACCGGCGTTAACACTTTTATCGTTTAAAATCATATACTTGGCCAGGCGTCCCCATGGGGACGCCGCAAGAAGGGGCCTCAATGCCCGCTCGGCGGAACGCTGCATCGGGGCAAGCCCTCGAGCGCGTCCCCAAAGGTGTCGCCACGGGAATCTCACTGAAATCAATGTCTTGACCCCCCGTCCCCATGGGGACGCCCGGCGAAGGCGCCAAAAAACGCGAGGCCGGGTGGCCGAGCGCGCCCCGGCGTGACCGGGGCATGATCCGGGGCGCGATCAACGCGTCCCCACACCGTCCCCACGGGAAATGCCCTGAAAACAGCACCTTGCCCCCCGTCCCCATGGGGACGCTTGGTCCGGGCCCCGAAAACCGGCCAGTTCCGCCCCAGCGGGCCGGGTTCGGGCTCGGGCCGGGTTGGGTTGGGGCACGCCGGGGCCGGCGTCCCCATTCGGACGCCCAGCCCTCAGCCGCCGGACCAGGGTGCCGGGCGCTTCTCGAAGAATGCGGCGATCCCGGCCCGGGCATCCGCCGTCTCCCAGGTATCGGCCAGCGCCTCGATGGTGGCCGCGATGGTGGCCTCGTCGACCGCCGGACCGAGGCTGCGGGCCAGGCGCTTGGCCGCCGCCACCGCCACCGGCGAGCAGGCAAGATAGGATGCCACTTCGGCCTCCACCGCCGCGTCCAGGCCCTCCGGCGTTACCGCCCGCGCGGCGAGGCCCAGCGCCGCCGCCTCGACCCCGTCGAAAAGCCGCGACGACATGAAGACACGCCGCGCCGCGCCCTCGCCCATGCGGGTGACCACATAGGGACCGATGGTGGCCGGGATCAGCCCCAGCCGGGTCTCGGTGAAGCCGCAGCGGGCTCCCTCGACGATGATGGCCACGTCGCAAACCGACATCATGCCCAGCCCGCCGCCCATCGCCGTGCCATGCACCCGCCCGATCAGCGGCTTTTCCAGGGTGTTCATCGCCTGCAGCATACGCGCCAGCCTGGTCGCCTCGGCAACCCGCCCGGCCCGGTCGGCGGCGAACTGGGCCCGCATCCAGTCGAGATCGCCGCCGGCACAGAAGCTCTTGCCGGCGCCGGCCAGCACCACCACCCGGATCGCCGCGTCGCCATTGATGGTCGCGGCAGCGAGGGTCAACTCGTCGGCCATCTCGGACGACAGCGCGTTGTGCTTGTCGGGCCGGTTCAGCGTCAGCGTCGCCACGCCCCGCGGATCGGTATCGAGAAGGATCGTCTTCCAGCCCATGAACTCAGCTCCTCAGACTGCGAGCAAAGGCAGCCGCCTTTGCCAGCGGCCCGGGCTCGATACCGGTCTCGAACCCCCGGCGCGCCAGATGCGCGGCCACGAGCTCGGTCGCCACGTTGCCCGCCGCGCCCGGCGCATAGGGGCAGCCGCCGAGGCCGCCCGCCGCGGCATCGAAGGCCCGCAGTCCCAGCGCCAGCGCCGCGTCGACATTCTCGACCGCCCGACCCGCGGTGTCGTGGAAATGCCCTGCCAGCCTTTCCGCCGGCACCTCGGCCAGCACCACCTCGAGCATCGTCGTCACCCGATCCGGCGTTCCCTGGCCGATGGTGTCGCCAAGCGAGACCTCGAAACATCCGAGCCCGATCAACCGGCCGGCCACCTTTGCCACCGCTTCGGGCGCGACAGGGCCTTCATAGGGGCAATCGATGACACACGAGACATAGCCCCGGACCGGCAGCCCGGCGGCGCGGGCCGCCTCGAGGACCGGCGCGAAGCGCTCGAAGCTTTCGTCGATGGAGCAATTGATGTTCTTGCGGCAGAAACCGTCCGACGCCGCCGTAAAGACGGCTATCTCATCAGCACCGGCAATTCGCGCCGACGCCAGCCCCTTGAGGTTCGGCACCAGCGCCGAATAGATCACGCCGGCGCGACGGCGGATGCGGGCGAAGACCTCGGCCCCGTCTGCAAGCTGCGGTATCCAGCGGGCCGAGACGAAGCTCGACACCTCGATGCGGGAGATCCCCGCCTCGGTCAGCATGTCGACCAGACGCACCTTGTCGTCGGTCGGGACCGGCCGCACCTCGTTCTGCAGCCCGTCACGAGGGCCGACCTCGACGATGGTCACGCCGCGGTCAGTCATCGGGAGCGAGAGCGATCAGAAGCGCCCCCTCGGCCACTTGGCTGCCGGCGCCGACCGCGACCTCGGCCACCACCCCGTCGCGCGGAGCGAGGAGCGGCAGTTCCATCTTCATCGCCTCCATCACCGCGACGGTGGCACCCCTGGCAACCGTCTCGCCAGGGGCCACGTGGATCGCCTTGACCAGGCCGGGCATCGGCGCGGTTACCTCGTCCCCAGCGTGTTGGGCATCCTCGGCGCCGACGAGCGGATCGGGTAGTTCAAGGACGATGGCCTCGGCGCCGTCGAAAAGGGTGAGCCGTTCGCCCTCGCGCGCCGCCCAGAAGCTGCGCCGGCGGCCATCGATTGTGGCGACGATCCCGGGCCCGTCGATGGCAACGGCGTCGAAGGTGACGGTGTCGTCACCAGTGGTCACGCGGTAGCCGGCGCCGTGGCGGGCCACGATGGCGGACAGCCGGGTGTCGCCGTGACGCAACTGGACGAGGGTTTCCAGCGGCGCCCAGAGGGTGAAGTCGGACTGGCCCGGATGACGGCCTTGGGCGGTCAGCGCCGCGACGGCGACAATCTCCGGCGCCGGCCGCACGGGTTCGGTCAGCGTGGCGAGGTCGCGGTCGATCAGCCCGGTATCGAAGCTGCCGGCAGCAAAGCCCGGATGCGCCGCAAGCCGGTCGAGGAAGCTGAGATTGGTGGTGACGCCCGATACCCGCGTCGACGCCAGCGCCCGGCGCAGCGCCGCCAGTGCCTCGGCCCGGCTGGTGCCATGGACGATCAGCTTGGCCAGCATCGGGTCGTAATGCGGCGTAATGGCATCGCCGGCACGGATGCCGGTATCGGCTCGGGCGCCCGGCGGAAAGACAACATGGCCGAGCCGGCCGGTGGCGGGCAGGAAGCCGCGGGCCGGATCCTCGGCGTAGAGCCGCGCCTCAACGGCGTGACCGTTGAGCGCGAGTTCGGCCTGACCCATGGGCAGCGGCTCGCCCGAGGCGACGCGGAGCTGCCATTCGACGAGGTCGATGCCGGTGACCATTTCGGTGACCGGGTGCTCGACCTGCAGCCGGGTGTTCATCTCCATGAACCAGAACCCGTCGGGCCGCAGCCCCTCAGAGGCGTCGGCGATAAACTCCACCGTGCCGGCGCCGGAATAGTCGATCGCCTCGGCGGCGCGGACGGCGGCCTCGCCCATTGCCGCGCGCATCTCCTCGGTCATGCCCGGGGCGGGCGCTTCCTCGATCACCTTCTGATGCCGCCGCTGCAGCGAGCAGTCGCGTTCGAAGAGATGCACCGCGCGGGCGCCATCGCCGAAGACCTGCACCTCGCTATGGCGCGGGCGGAGGATGTACTTTTCGATCAGCACCGCGTCGCTGCCGAAGGCGGACCGCGCCTCGCCCCGGGCGGAGGCAAGCGCGGCGGCGAAGTCGCCGGGCGCGTCGACCCTGCGCATGCCCTTGCCGCCGCCGCCAGCGACGGCCTTGATGAGGACGGGGTAGCCGATCCCCGCCGCCGCCTCGGCCAGCCGGGCGTCCGACTGGTCGTCGCCGTGATAGCCGGGCACGACAGGCACGCCGGCCGCCTCCATCGCCCGCTTGGCCGCATCCTTAAGGCCCATTGCGCGGATCGCGGAGGCCGGCGGGCCGACGAAGATCAGCCCGGCCGCGGCGACAGCTTCGGCGAAATCGGGGTTCTCGGAGAGAAAGCCGTAGCCCGGGTGGATCGCCTCGGCGCCGGTGGCGCGAGCGGCGGCGATGATGGCGTCGGCCCTGAGGTAGCTTTCGGCGGCCGGCGCCGGCCCGAGCCGCACCGCCTGATCGGCCATGGCCACATGCAGCGCGCCGGCGTCGGCGTCGGAATGGACCGCGACGGTGGCGAGGCCCATGGCGCGGGCGGTTCGGATCACCCGGCAAGCGATCTCGCCGCGATTGGCGATGAGGAGCGAGCGGATCACGGCCAGGCACCCGCAAGGAACGGCGGCCGAGGGGCGGGTTTGGAGGATGGCGCAGGCCCGGGCATGGCCGTTACATCCTGAACACGCCAAAGCGGGTTTCGGAAACTTGCGCGCCGGCGGTGGCCGCCAGGCTGAGCGACAATACCGACCGGGTCTTGCGCGGATCGACGATGCCGTCGTCCCAAAGCCGGGCCGAGGCGTAGAGCGGGTGCGACTGGCGGGCGAACATCTCCAGCGTCGGGCGCTTGAACTCGGCCTCCTCCTCGACCGACCAGCTGCCGCCCTTGCGCTCGATGTTCTCGCGGCGGACGGTGGCGAGCACCCCCGCCGCCTGCTCGCCGCCCATGACGCTGATGCGCGAGTTCGGCCAGGTCCACAGGAAGCGGGGCTGATAGGCGCGGCCGGCCATGCCGTAATTGCCGGCGCCGAAACTGCCGCCAACCAGCACCGTGAACTTGGGCACCGCCGTGGTGGCGACCGCGGTGACCATCTTGGCGCCGTGCCGCGCGATCCCCTCGTTCTCGGCCTTGCGGCCGACCATGAAGCCGGTGATGTTCTGAAGAAAGATCAAAGGGATACGCCGCTGACTGCAGAGTTCGATGAAATGCGCCCCCTTCTGCGCCGATTCCGAGAACAGGACACCGTTGTTGGCGACCATGCCGGTCAGCCAGCCGTCCAGATGGGCGAAGCCGCAGACCAGCGTCGACCCAAAGCGCGGCTTGAATTCGTCAAACCTTGAACCATCAACCAGGCGCGCGATCACCTCACGGATGTCGTAGGGGGTGCGTGGGTCGAGAGGGACAATGCCGAGGATCTCGTCGGGGTCGTGGGCGGGCAGCTCAGGCGCCTGCCGGGCGAGCGAGGGTGGGGGCGCGGCTCCAAGCGAGTCTACCGCCTGCCGCGCCAGCGCCAGCGCGTGGTCGTCGTCCTCGGCAAGGTAGTCGGCAACGCCCGAGAGCCGGGTGTGAACATCGCCACCCCCGAGATCCTCGGCCGTGACCGTCTCGCCGGTGGCCGCCTTCACCAAGGGCGGACCGGCAAGAAAGATCGTGCCCCGGTTCCGGACGATGATCGAGACGTCGGACATGGCCGGAACATAGGCGCCCCCGGCGGTGCAGGAGCCCATCACCGCGGCGATCTGGGCGATACCGGCAGCCGACATGCGGGCCTGGTTGTAGAAGATGCGGCCGAAATGCTCGCGGTCGGGAAATACCTCGTCCTGGTTCGGCAGGTTGGCGCCGCCCGAATCCACCAGATAGACGCAAGGCAAGCGGTTCTCGGCCGCGATCTCCTGCGCGCGCAGGTGCTTTTTCACCGTCATCGGGTAGTACGTGCCGCCCTTCACTGTGGCGTCGTTGGCAACCACCATGACCTGCCGGCCAGCGACCGTGCCGATGCCGGCGATCAGCCCGGCGCAGGGGGCATCGCCTTGATAGAGGCCATGGGCGGCGGTGGCACCGATCTCGAGAAAAGCACTGCCGGGATCGAGGAGGTTCGCGACCCGGGCCCGCGGCGGCATCTTGCCGCGCTGGGCATGACGGTCCTGCGCCGCCCTGCCGCCCCCGGCCGCCGCCTGCGCGGCCGCCTCGTCCACTTCGGCCAGCGCCGCCAGATGCGCGGCGCGGTTGGCGCGGAAGGTTTCGGAGCCCGGAAGCGCACGGGAGGTCAGTCGCATCTCATTCGGCCCCGGCCAGAAGTCCATGGTGCCAGCGGAACCCGTCAATGGCGGCATCCAACAAGCAGTCGGCGACATCATCTTCGCGCCCGACGGCGAAGGCAAAGCAGCGTTTCCGTGCTTCGGCATTGTTGGCTCCGAGCGCTGCAAGGTATTCCGGCTTTGAAAAGCCCGCGCGACCCTGCATCCGCCCGAGGTATTCCGTACCTGCCAGCCCCTTGCAGCGCCCAATGTCGGCGCCGTCCGGCCGGGCTTTGGCAACGCTGTCGCGAAGCGCGGCAACCGCCCCGGACGGCGCAAGGCCAAGGGGCTGGGCGATGGCCGTCGCGGTCGCAAACGTCAGGAAAGCCAGCACGAGCACAGCCCTCACCCCATCTTCCCCATCAACTCGCGGCCAATCAGCATGCGGCGGATCTCGGAGGTGCCGGCGCCGATCTCCATCAGCTTGGCATCGCGGAAGATGCGCGAGACGGCGCTTTCGTTCATGAAGCCGGCACCGCCCATCGCCTGCACCGCTTGGTGCGCCACCTTCATCCCCTCTTCCGACGAATAGAGCACGCAGGCGGCAGCATCCTGGCGGGTGACCTCGCCGCGGTCGCAGGCGGCGGCCACCGCGTAGACATAGGCGCGGGACGAATTCATCGCGGTGTAGATGTCGGCGATCTTGCCCTGCATGAGTTGGAAGTTCCCGATCGCCTGACCGAACTGCTTGCGGGTGGCGAGATAGGGCATGAACTCGTCCATGCAGGCGGCCATGATGCCAAGTCCGATGCCCGACAGCACCACACGCTCATAGTCGAGGCCAGACATCAGGACGTTGACGCCCCTGCCCTCTTCGCCCAGCACGTTTTCGAACGGAACCTCGACATCGTCGAAGATCAGCTCGGCGGTGTTGGAGCCGCGCATACCCAGTTTGTCGAAATGCGGGCTGGCAGAGAAGCCTTTCATTGAACGCTCAACGATAAAGGCGGTGATTCCGCGCGGACCAGCTGATGGGTCGGTTTTGGCATAAACGACCAGGGTGTCGGCATCAGGTCCGTTGGTGATCCAGTACTTTGTTCCGTTCAATATGTAACGATCGTTCGTCTTCTCTGCCTTCAGATTCATCGACACCACGTCCGAGCCGGCCCCGGCCTCGGACATGGCCAGCGCCCCCACATGTGTGCCCGAGACCAGCCCGGGCAGGTACTTCGCCCTCTGCCCGGGGGTGCCGTTCAAGCGGATCTGGTTGACGCAGAGGTTGGAGTGGGCGCCGTAGCTTAGACTGACCGAGGCACTGGCGCGGGCGATCTCCTCGACTACCACAACATGGGCAAGGTAGCCGAGGCCGAGGCCGCCGAATTCCTCGGGCACGGTGACACCCAGAAGCCCCATCTCGCCCATTTCGCGCCAAAGGGTGGCGGGAAAGACGTTGCTGCGGTCGATCTCGGCGGCCAGTGGCGCGACGCGGGCCTGCGCCCAGTTGTGAACCGTCTCGCGGATCGCCTCGATCTCGTCGCCGAGGGCGAAGTTCATCGACGCCGTGAACATCTGCGTCTCCTCCCCGCGTGGAGGATTGCCTGCACGGCGCGGAGGGGCAAGCGAAATGCGAGACTTGCAGCGGGCGGACGCAGCGGCGGCCCTGCATTCGGCCTTTCCCCCTTGCCGGCGCCGCCCTATAACCCGCGCCGGCGAAGGTGCGAGGCGAGATGCGCAAGGCAGAGATAACCCGCAAGACCACCGAGACGACCGTCAGGGTGGCGGTGGATCTGGACGGTGCCGGCCGGTTTTCGGTGGCGACCGGTGTCGGCTTTTTCGATCACATGCTGGAGCAGCTTTCCCGGCACGCTCTGATCGACCTGGAAGTCGAGGCCACGGGCGACCTGCACATCGACGACCACCACACGGTCGAGGACACCGGCATTGCCCTGGGACAGGCACTGGCGAAGGCGCTGGGCGACAAGCGCGGCATCCGCCGCTATGGCGCGTGCCTCCTGGCGATGGACGACAGCCTGGTGCGGGCGGCGCTGGACCTTTCGGGGCGGCCGTATCTGGTGTGGAACGTCGACTTCACGGCGCCGAAGATCGGCAGCTTCGATACCGAGTTGGTGCGCGAGTTCTTTCAGGCGCTGACGACCCATGGCGGGATCACGCTGAACGTTGCGCGGCTGGACGGCATCAACAGCCATCACATTGCCGAGGCGGCGTTCAAGGCTGTGGCGCGGGCGCTGCGCGAGGCGGTGGAGTCCGATCCGCGGCGCGGCGACGCCATCCCCTCGACCAAGGGACAGCTGTAGGGCCGTGACGACCGTCATCATCGACTATGAATCGGGCAACCTGCGCTCGGCCGAGAAGAGCTTTCAGCGCATGGCGGCCGAGACCGGGACCGGGGAGGTGACGGTCAGCGGCGACGCCGAGGTCGTGCGGCGCGCCGAGAGGATCGTGCTGCCCGGGGTCGGCGCCTTCGCCGATTGCCGGGCCGGTCTGGAACGGCGGCCAGGCATGATCGAGGTGCTGCAGGAAGCGGTGATCGGCCGCGGCGTGCCGTTCCTGGGCATCTGCGTCGGCCAGCAGTTGATGGCGACCGTGGGCCGCGAGTTCGGCCATGACGCCCCCGGTTTCGGCTGGATCCCGGGCGAGGTGGTGGCGATCGAGCCGAAGGACCCCGCCTGCAAGGTGCCGCACATGGGCTGGAACAACCTGATCGTGGACCGGGGCCATCCGGTTCTCGACGGGATCGAGACCGGCGCCTACGCCTATTTCGTGCATTCGTTCCATCTGGTGCCCGAGGACCCGGGCCACCGGCTGGCCCATGCCGAGCATGGCTGCACCGTTACCGCCGTGGTCGGCCGCGACAACATGATCGGCACCCAGTTCCACCCTGAAAAGAGCCAGACCACCGGGCTGCGCCTGATCGCCAATTTCCTGCGCTGGCGGCCCTGAGCCGACCGGTCGCCAGGGGCAATCCGGAGCGTCCCCATGGGGACGGGGGGTCAAGACACTGGAATCACGCAATTTCCCGTGGGGACGGTCTGGAGACGCCCGCCCATCGCGCCTGGGCGCGAGGGTGGGACGGCGGGGAGCGACCCGGGCGCGATGGGCACCCGGTCCAGGCGTCCCCACGGGGACGCCATATTAAGTATCTGATTTTGAACGATAAAAGTTTTAACGCCGGTGGGGACGCCCTGGGGACAGGCGAAAAACGCCGCCCGGCGACGGCGACATCGGGGGCCGCTCGGGCCACGGCTGCCCGACCGGCCGCCATGATGACGCCACCGTTTCGGATCAGGGTGGCGAGGTGCGGGACGCGATTGCTGCCCGAGACGGACGCGGCCATGCCCTTGACCTCGACGATACCGGCGAGGCCGGGCGAAACGGCCAACAACACGCAAGGCGGCCTTAACCGGCATTTTTGCCGGTTGTTTCTGCATCTGTGCAGCACTAACCTGCATTCATGCAGGATATCGACTGGAACGACCTGCGCTTTGCACTGGCTGTCCATCGCACCGGCGGCTTTTCGGCGGCGGCGCGACTGCTGCACGTGAACGAAACCACGGTGTCGCGGCGTATCGCCGCGCTGGAGCGGCGGCTTGGCACCGTGCTGGTCGAGAAGGGCCGCCGCGCCGCTGGGCTGACCGCGGCCGGTCAGCTTGTGGCGGAACATGCGGCGCGCGCCGAGGCGGCGCTGAGCGCGGCGGTGCTGGCGGTCGGCGGGCAGGATGCGGGCGTCGCCGGCGAGGTCCGGCTGACCGCGGTGCCGCTGATCGTGAACCGGGTGCTGGCCCGGGCACTGCCGGCGCTGGTCAACGCCCATCCCGGGCTGGAGGTGGACCTGATCGCCGAACCCCGCGAGCTGAGCCTCGGGCAGGGCGACGCGGAGATCGCCATCCGGCTGGCGCGCCCGTCGGGCGACCTCGAGGCGCTGGCCCGAAAGGTGACGGAGCTGGAGCACGGCATCTTCGTCGGCCGCGGCAAGCGCATGGTGCGCCTGCCCTGGCTGATCTACGACACCGGCATGGATCATCTGCCGCAGAACGGGTGGATCCGCGCCAACATGGCGCCCGGCGAGGAAGTTGCTCGGGTACGGGTGAACGATGCCGAGGGGTTGATCGCCTGCTGCGCCCGGGGCCTCGGCAAGATCGTGCTGCCACGGGTGATCGGGCGCCAATGCCCCGAGCTGGAGGACAGCGGCGCACCCTGCGACCTGCGCCGGGATGTCTGGATGCTGATCCGCCCGGAGAGCCGCCGGCTGGCCCGTATCGCAACCGTGGCGGACTGGGCAAGACAGGCCGTCGGAGGTCCCGCGGCAGCCTGATCGGGCCGCAACCGGGAATTTCCGGCGATTTCGGTCAGGTTTCCGTCAGCGAGGACCGGAAACGCTTGAATTGCCGACGATCCCGTCCAATATCAATGGCCGACGGGTGGCGCTTGCAGCCTCCCGAAAAATCACGGCTACGGAGGGATGCAATGGCCGAGTTTGAATCAGTACGCCGCGTGGGCGCAGGGGTCCGGACGGCTGCGGTCGACGAAGGCCTGCGCGCGCATATGAACAAGGTCTACGGGCTGATGTCCGTCGGGACCGTTCTGACCGGCGCAGTTGCCTGGGCCGTCGGGTCGAACGATGCGCTGCTGTCGATCTTTCGCAACCCGGTGACGCTGCAGCCGAATATCCTCGGCTGGATCGTGATGTTCGCGCCGCTGGTCATGGTGTTCATGTTCGGCGGCATGATCAACCGCATGTCCGCCGCCGGGGCGCAGCTGTTCTTCTATGCCTTCGCGGCGGTGATGGGCCTGTCCATCGCGTGGATATTCGCCGCCTTCACCGGCATCTCGATCGCCCAGACCTTCTTTGTCACCGCAATCGCCTTCGCGGGGCTCAGCCTCTGGGGATACACCACCAAGAAGGATATCTCGGGCTGGGGCAGCTTCCTGATCATGGGCGTCATCGGCCTGGTCGTGGCGATGCTGGTCAACCTGTGGCTGCAGTCGCCGGCCATCTATTTCGCCGTGTCTGCGCTCGGCGTGCTGATCTTTGCCGGGCTCACGGCCTATGACACCCAGAAGATCAAGACCCAGTACCTGCAGGTGCGGGTGCAGCCGGGTGGCGAGGCGATTGCCGAGAAGATGGCCGTCTTCGGGGCGCTGAACCTCTACCTCGACTTCATCAACATGTTCATGTTCCTGCTGCAGTTCCTCGGCAACCGCGAGTAGCGGTCAGGCGTGATCCAAGACCATGGGGCCGGCGCTTGCGCCGGCCCTTTTCGTTGCCGGCCTACAGCTGGCGCGACATCGACACGGCGGGGAAATCCACCCCCGGCCCGAGGGTGACTGTGACCGGGCCGAGCGCATCGAACCCCATCGCCTGGTAGAACGGCACCGCGGTGCGGGTCGACATGCAGGCCAGCCGCGACAGGCCCTCGGCCGCGGCATCCTGAAGAACCGCGTTCATGAGCGCCCGGCCGATGCCCCGGCGCACGGCCCCGTAATCGGTCGCGAAGTGGCGGACATGGCCCAACGCCCCGCCATGCGCCGCATCCCTGGGCCGGCCCGGGGACCAGCCGCCGGCGCCGACGATGCGCCCGACCGCATCCTCGGCCACGAAGTAGCGGCCCGAGCCAAGCAGGGCCGGCTGGGCCCGCGCGATCAGCGGCACCGCCAGCACCAGGACCGAGGGCGGGTAGTCGTGCTTGAGCAGGCGCGGATAGGACCGCGCCATCATCGTGTCGAGCGCGGCCAGATCCTGCGGCAGGCTGCGGCGGACGGTGATCGCATTGGCCTGCATGGCGGTGTGCCCCGAAACGAAAACGGGCCGCGTCCCGAAGGAGCGGCCCGCAAAGGGTCCCCGTAGGGGAATGGAAGACTATTTGATCTTGCCTTCCTTGTATTCAACGTGCTTGCGCGCGACGGGGTCGTATTTCCGCACGCTCATCTTGTCGGTCATGGTGCGGGCGTTCTTCTTGGTCACGTAGAAGTGCCCGGTGCCGGCCGAGGAGTTCAGCCTGATCTTGATCGTGGTCGGTTTGGCCATATCCGTGTCTCCCTGCGGCGCTCGGCCGCGTCATCCGCCTGCGGCCGGGCCGCGTGTTCCGCCGCGGCGCCGCCACGGCCCAGGCGACCGAAGCACGGCGCCCGAAAAACCAGAGCCGCCTTCTACACCCTCGCCTGCCCGAGTCAAGCTTTCAGCGGCCGGATCACAGCGCCAGCACGCGCGACCGACCGTCGTTGTGGTGGAAGAACGGCACCGGGCGGCTGGCGGCGGGATCGGCCAGGATCGCCTCGACCTCGCCCAGCACGATGCCGGTGATGAAGGCGAGTTCCAGCCGCCGTGCCTCAGCGAGCGTCAGCCAGGAGAGGTGGCGCAGCTCGTCGCCGGCCAGAGAGAAGTCGTCGGGGTCGCCGGCAAGCGCGGCCGCGTCGGCAAGGAAGAAGCGGGCATCGAAGCGGCGCGGCCTTCCGGCCGGAGTGACGGCACGGAAGATGAATCGCAAGGCAGCGGCGTCAGGCGTGATGCCGCGGCTGGCGAAGTCCCGCCAGGGCTCGGGGGCCGGTCCGGGCGCGGCGAGCGCGAGCCCGGTTTCCTCCCACAGCTCGCGGATCGCGGCGGCGGCAAGGGCCGGGCCGAGGCCGGCCGGCGCCATCGCCTGCAGGCGCCGCGCGGTGTCGGGGCCGAGTGTCAGCGCCGCGCCCAGGTCCCTGTCGCCGGCATCCACCGCGCCACCGGGAAAGACGAACTTGTCGGGCATGAAGATGGCGCCGCTGCCGCGCTGTCCCATCAGCACCCGCGGCTGCGGGCCGTCGGCGCGCACCAGGACGATCGTCGCGGCATCTCGGATGGGTGGATTCATGCCGTCGGCCATCGATGAAGAATGCAGCAGGCGCAGCCCGGGCGAAAGACGCCTCAGTCGTTGCCGAAGCCATGCATGCGCTTGGCCCACTGGAAGCCGACGAACATGCCCTTGAGCCGCGGCAGCAGGTAGAGCGCGGCGAGCGTGAAGACGCCGCCGAACCCGACGGCCATCATCCAGGGCTGGGGCCTGAAGGCGGAATAGACGATCAGTATCAGCGGCGCGACCACGTGACCGGCAATGATGATCGTCGCCCAGGCCGGGCCGTCATCAGCGCGGTGATGGTGCAGTTCCTCGCTGCAGACGGCGCAGCCATCGCGCACGGTCAGATAGCCACGGAGCAGTGGGCCGGCGCCGCAGGCCGGACAGCGCAGCCGCCAGCCGCGCAGCAGCGCGCGACGCAGGTCGCGGGGCGATTCGGATATGGTCTCGAGAGGGTGCGGACTGAACTCGGTCATGCGCTATCGATAGCAGGCCGGGTTGAATATTGCTTGTCCTACGCTTGCGGCGAGATGTCGCTGACCGGAAGTTGCGACGGAAACCGGTTCGTGATCCGTATCAGACCCAACGAGGCTGGGATTGGCAGTGCGTGACGAGCTGGCAACAGGCGAACCGGGGCATGGCGTCGCGCGGGGCAATTGCGCGCGGCCACCCGCGCATGGCGCCAGCGGTGACAAGGGACCATGATGGCGCCATGAGCGATGGTCCCCCGGATGCAGACGACGCGCTGCTGGCCCGCTTCGCCGAAGGCGACCAGGCGGCGGCGCGCAGCCTGACCGAGCGACATGCGACGCGGGTCCTGTCGCTGGCGCGGCGCATGCTGGGCGACGCAATGGAGGCCGAGGACGTGACACAGGAAGCGATGATGCGGATGTGGCAGATGGCACCGGAGTGGCGGCCCGGCGAGGCGAAACTCTCGACCTGGCTTTATCGGGTCACCGCCAATCTGTGCACCGACCGGCTGCGCCGGCGCCGGCGCATCAGCGGCGACGAGCCGCCCGAGATCGCCGACGAGACCCCCGGCGTGGAGGCGCGGCTGATCGCCTCTGACAGGATGGCGGCACTCGACACGGCGCTGGCGAAACTGCCGGAGCGCCAGCGGCAGGCGGTGACGTTGCGGCATATCGAGGGACTGGCCAATCCGGAGATCGCGGCCGTGATCGGGGTCTCCGTGGAAGCGGTGGAGAGCCTTACGGCGCGAGCCAAGCGCGCATTGGCCGCAGCCCTGCGGGAGCTCGGCGATGGCACGGCCGGCGGTACGGCCGTTGCCGACGGTCGAAGGAGGTAGCGATGTCCGAACGTGATGACGACATGATGGTCGAGATCGACCGGCTGCTGGACGAGGCGCGCATCGCCACCCGCCAGGCGCCGTTGCCGCGGGAACTGGCGGCGCGAATTCTGGCGGACGCGGCGGAAATCGGCGCCGACCACGCGGCGAAAGCGCAAGCCGCGCGGCGGAGCGACCCGGGCGGCGGGATCCTGCGGACGCTGGCAGCGGCGCTCGGCGGATGGCAAGGCGGCTTCGCGCTTGCCGCCTCGGCGGCGGCGGGCCTCTGGATCGGCTACGCCGATCCGGCGGGTATCGGCCTTGCCGATGGGCTGTCCGGCTCCAGCAGCAGCACCACGGCGGCGGATGTGGCAGACGGACAGACGGTGCTCGACACCCTGATCGGAGGCCTGGACGCATGACCGAGGTGCCGCCGACCCAACCGGGGCCGCCCGCCGCGGGCGGACGCACGCCCCGCTGGCTGAAGCTGACGCTGGTGGCGTCGCTGGCGGTCAACCTGCTGCTGGTGGGGCTGATCGTCGGTGCTGCCCTGCGGCGCCCCGATGACGGGGCCATTCGCGGCCCGTCGGACGAGTTGCGCGACATGGCCCGTGCCCTGCCGCCGCGGCAGCGGGCGGCGCTGGCGGCCGAGATCCGGCGGCGGCGGGACGATTTCCACCAGCGCCGGGACGAACTGGAGGCGCATCGCCACGAGTTGGCCGAGGCACTGGCCGCCGATCCCTACGATCCGGAGGCGGTCGCCGCCCAGCTCAAGAGCATTGACGCCTTCTGGCGCGAGATCGGTGCCGAGGGCCGGGCAATGATGACGGCGCGGATCGAGGCCATGACGTCGGAAGAGCGCGCCGCCTTCGCCAAGGCGATCCAGGCGCCGCCGCATCCGGATCGGCACGGTCCGCGAAGCCGCCGGGACGACTGAGCAATCGGTCAGGCAGCCGTTCGGTCGCTGTAGCGGACCTGATTCCGGCCACCATCCTTGCCAGCGTAAAGCGCAATATCGGCGCGGCGGATCAGCGCCTCGGCGCTCTCTCCGGAGCCGGTGTCCTGCGCCGCGACCCCGATGCTGGCCGTCACGTGCACCGGCAGGGCGGTGCCCGGCAGCGAAAACGGCGTGCTGGCAAGCGCTGTGCGGATGCGTTCGGCAATCTGCCCCGCCAGCGCGATATCGGTATCGGGCATCGCCACGAGGAACTCCTCGCCGCCGAACCGCGCCACCAGGTCCGAGGCGCGGACACTGGCGCTGAGCCGTTGCGCGACGGCCCTGAGGACGGTGTCGCCACCGGCGTGCCCGTGATGATCGTTGATGCTCTTGAAGCGGTCGATGTCGATCAGAAGGACGGCAAGCGTGCCGGCACGGGTTCGGGCACGGTTCACATGATGATCGAGATAGGTGGTGGCGTAGCGCCGGTTGAACAGCCCGGTGAGCGGGTCGGTCACGGCCATCCTGAGACCGGCCCTGACCGAGTTGCGCAGCCGGTCGGTCCGATGCTTGCGGCGAAGCTGCGCCCCGACGCGGGCGATCAGGTCCTCGGTCTGAAACGGCTCCGTCAGATAGTCGCCGGCACCAATCTCGACACCGACCGCCGATGCCCCTTCTTGCTCGCTGCGGGCGATCAGCAGGCTGGCGACGCCGTTCGCCGGCCGGAGCGTCTTGAGCCTGGCGATCAGCCGCCGGCTGTCGCCGCCGGCATTCCGGGCGCAAATGACTGCCACGTCAGGGCGCTGCTCGCGAACCAGGTCGAGAAACTCCCTCTCGTCGGCGGCGACCGCAACGCGGACCTGCAACCCTTCCACCAGAGCGCGGGACCACTTTCTGGCCAGAACCGGGTTGCCCGCGAACAGCACGACGTCGCCGGCAGGCGCGTGGGCGCTGTCGTGACAGGCAAATTCCGCCGCCATTTCGGCAAAACCGATATCGTCGATGCCTTCGCCCGTCATGGCCAGTTCGTCCTGCATCAGCTTGGCCCTGATCAGGGCGCCGGTCCTGGCCAGCAGCGATGCATCCGAAAACGGCGACACCAGGAAATCGTCCGCCCCCGCATCGATGGCCGCGAGCCGGTCGGCGGCCTCGAGGGCGCCAACGACGATGATCGCAACCGACCGGGTCTCGGGGTCAGACTTGAGCCGCTGGCACAGCGCCAATCCGCCGGCCTCGCCAAATCCGATGCCGAGCACGATGAGGTCCGTTGTGCCGCCGCGCGCCTGTTGGGCCACGTCACGTGGGGAGTCGACGACCACGACATCGTAAAAGGCCGCGGCGAGCCGGGTGCGAATCGCCAACCGGCTGGCAAGAGCTTCGACAGCGATAACGATGCGTCCCGACATGGCTGCAAACATTCTGATGGCGCCGACTGTGACGCGACGGTTAAGCTGGCGTAAACGCGTTAATGAATGGTTGAGGGTGCAAGTGTCACCGGACAGGGCTGCGGAAATCGGCGCACAGGCGCTGGTCTGGCTGGCGGCCGACGAGAACCGGCTTGTGGCCTTTCTCGGCAACACCGGCGCCAGCCCCGACGATCTGCGCCGGCAGAGCCGCGATCCTGCCTTCCTTGGCTTCGTTCTGGACTTCCTTCTGTCCGACGAGGGGATGGTGCGGGCCTTTGCCGCCGACGCCAACCTCGAACCCGACCAGCCGATGCGCGCCCGGGCATTGCTGCCTGGTGGCGACCTTCCGCACTGGACCTAGCCAAACACCGTGTCGGGCCGCGTCAGCGTTGCCAGCGCCGTTCGCAAGGACGCGCCAAGCGGCTGTGGCCACCGGCTGGTCCGGTCGACATACACATGGGTGAGTGACGCATCCGCCGCGGCTTCTTCGCCCCCGGGAGCAAAGAGACCGACGGCGTAGGTGACCGAACTGCGGCCGATCCGCGTCGCCGCCAGCCCCGCGTCGAGTGGCTGCGGAAAGCCGAGGGCAGCATGGTAGGTGCAGGACGAGGCGACGACGACGCCGATCCATGGGCTTGTCGCCGGGTCGAACGCGGCGGCCTCGACCAGCCAGGCGTTCACCGCGGTGTCCACATAGGCCATGTGCACCGCGTTGTTCATGTGTCCGTAGACATCGTTGTCGTGCCAGCGTGTGGCGAAGCGGCGAAAACTCGGATAATCCACCCGCGTCGAACGCTGGCGCGCTGGTCTTTGGTGATCGGCTGGATCTGTGGGGTTGGGCATGGCAACGGCGGATTCGGAACGACTGCAGCGTATCAGCGCGATCCTGTTCGACAAGGACGGCACGCTGTTTCATTTCGAGGCTACCTGGGCGCGGTGGTGCGCCGGTCTCGTCGCCCATCTCGCGGAAGGGGACGGGACGCGGGCCGAGCGGTTGGCATCGGCGCTCGGCTACGATCTGGGCGGCGGGCGGTTTCTGCCGCACAGCCCGGTCATTGCCGGCACCGCCGAAGACATCCTCGACGCGCTGATGCCCGAGATGCCGGGCGGCAACCGGGCCCGGCTGTGGGACTTGATCGCCGAGACCACGGCTGTGACGCCTCAGGTTGAAGCGGCGCCCTTGCTACCCCTCCTGACCGAGCTGCGGAACCTGGGGCTGCGCCTCGGCGTTGCCACCAATGACACCGAACGGGTCGCCGTGGCGCATCTTGAGGCGAACGGCACGCTGGAGCTCTTCGATTTCGTTGCCGGCTATGATAGCGGCCATGGCGCCAAGCCGGGGCCGGGCATGGCGCTTGCCTTTTGCGATGCGGTCGGCATTCCGCCGGCCGCGGTCGCCATGGTCGGAGACAGCGCCCACGATCTTGAGTGCGCGCGCGCGGCCGGGCTGGCCCGGATTGCCGTCCTGACCGGTCCCGCACCGGCAGAGACGCTGGCGCCACTGGCTGATCTGGTACTGGGCTCGATCGCCGAATTGCGGCCGTTGGCTGTCGAATGGTCAAAAAGACCCGCCGCAGGGTCGTAAACGGTCGCGCCGCCACCTCTTGATCAGGCATGCTTCGGCAATGGCAGCAGGCGGGAAGGCAATCATGGAAGATGGCTCGCGCAGCCTGCGCTCCGGACGCAGCGGCGGGCGGGCCGGCAACAAGAGGCGCAGCGGGGGGCCGGCGATCCGGCAGTCTGCCTGGCGCATCCCCCTGAACACCGACCGGCCGACCGAACCCCTGGCCGAGGAGGGGGTGGCTGCGATTCACGATGCCGCCATGCGGGTGCTCGAGCAAATCGGCATCGAATTCCTGAACGAGGAGGCGAAGGCCCATCTGCGCGCCGCCGGCTGCACGGTCAGCACCGACGGCGACAACGTCCGCATGGGCCGCGACTTCGTCATGGAGATGATCGCAAAGGCGCCGGCACAGTTCGACATGATCCCGCGCAATCCCGACCGCCGAATAACCGTCGGCGGCCGCAACATGGTCTTCGGCAACGTCTCGTCGCCACCCAACGCCATGGACAACGACCGCGGGCGGCGGCCGGGCGATTTCGCCGCCTTCAGCGATTTCACCAAGCTTACCCAGTACTTCAACTGCATCCACTTCGCCGGCGGCTATCCGGTAGAGCCGGTGGACATCCATCCCTCGGTTCGCCACCTCGATTGCCTGTTTGCCAAGCTGACGCTGACCGACAAGGTCTGCCACGCCTATTCGCTGGGCACGGAGCGGGTCGAGGACGCGCTTGAAATGGCGCGGATCGCAAGTGGGCTTCCGGCGGAGGAGTTCTTTTCGGCGCCGCGGATCTTCACCAACATCAACTCGTCCTCGCCGCTGAAGCACGACTGGCCGATGCTGGACGGCGCCATGCGGTTCGCGCGGCGCGGCCAGCCGGTGGTGGTCACGCCGTTCACGCTTGCCGGCGCCATGGCGCCGATCACCATGGCCGGCGCCGTGGCCCAGGCGGTTGCCGAGGCACTGGCGGCCATCGCCCTTCTGCAATGGATCAATCCCGGCACCCCCTGCGGGTTCGGCAGCTTCACCTCGAACGTGGACATGCGCTCGGGCGCGCCCGCCTTCGGAACGCCGGAATACATGCGTGCCACCCAGATGGCGGGGCAGATGGCGCGCTTCTACAAGCTGCCTCTGCGGGCATCGAATGCCTGCGCCGCCAACGTACCCGACGCGCAGGCGACCTGGGAGAGCATGAATTCGCTGTGGTCAGCGGTGCAGGCCGGGGTGAACCTGGTCTATCACGCCGCCGGCTGGCTGGAGGGCGGACTGATTGCCTCGTACGAGAAATTCGTCATGGATTGCGAGGTGCTGCAGCAGATCCAGCGATATTTCGAGCCGGCCCTGACCGCCACCGACGCCGACTCGCTGGCCTTCGATGCCATTGTCGAGGTTGGGCCCAACGGCCATTTCTTCGGCGCGGCGCATACGCAAAGCCGTTATCAGGAAGCCTTTTACGGGCCGTTCCTCAGCGACTGGCGAAACTACGAGGCATGGTCGCTCGACGGCGCGCGCTGGACCTCGGACCGGGCCAACAAGGTCTGGAAGGCGGTGCTGGCCGATTACAGCGAGCCGCCGATGGAGGCGGGCACGCGCGAGGAACTGGCGGAATTCGTGGCCCGGCGAAAGGCCGAGGGTGGGGCCGAGACGGACTTTTGAGCCGGCGGCGCGCCGTCAGGCGGCGGATGCGGGCTCACCGGCGGCGGCAAGCATGGCCTGGATCCGCTGCGCCGACATGGGCCGGCCGAAAAGGAAGCCCTGCCCGATCTGACAGCCCGAATCGGCCAGGAGCTGTCGCTGGCCTTCGGTCTCGACGCCCTCGACCACCAGGCGCATACCCAGACCCTTGGCGATGTCGGCGATGGCATCGAGCAGGAAGCGGGTTTCGTCCGAGGTCTCCAGCTCGGTGACGAAGGACCGGTCGATCTTGACCTCGTCGACCGACAGCTTGCGCAGGTACGACAGGCTGGAATACCCGGTTCCGAAGTCGTCGAGCGCGATCTCGACGCCAAGGCCGTGCAGCGCTTCAAGCACCCGCGTGACCTGCTGCCAGTCCTCGATCAGCACCGTCTCGGTGACTTCCAGGGTCAGCCGGCGCGCGTCGAGGCCGGTCTCGGACAGGCACCTGCCCACATGCTCGACGATGGCGAAGTCGACGAAATGCAGCGCCGACAGGTTGACGCTGACCGAAGCCGGCGCGTCGTCGATGACCGGCCAGGAGGCGGCCTCGGCGCAGGCGTTGCGCAGCACCCAGAGGTCGAGCTCGGTGATGAAGCCGCTCTGCTCGGCGGCGGTGAGGAACTCGCCCGGTGGTACGGTCCGGTTCTGCCGTTGCCAGCGGATCAGCGCCTCGAAGCCGTGGATGCGACCGGTGGCCAGGTAAAGCTGCGGCTGGAAGTCGAGGAAGAACTCGCCATCTTCCAGCGCCTTCGGCATCGCCGCCAGCGTCTCGCGCTCGGACGACACCCGGGCCGCCAGTTCCCGGTCGTAGAAATGAAACCGCGCCCGGCCTTCGTATTTCGACTTGTACAGCGCGTAGTCGGCAGCGCGCATGAGCGCCTCGGTGCTGAGACTGACCTCGCGCTCGATCTGCTCGCTGGTGACTGCGCCGAGGCTGGCACCGGTACGCACCGCCTGCCCCTCGATCCTGACCGGCTCGGCGAAACTGTCGACGATCGTCTGGCACAGGTCCACCACCGACGCCATGGGCACATCGCCCGGGAGAAGAATGGCAAACTCGTCGCCGCCCAGCCGCGACGCGGTGCCGCCGCGCTCCACGGCCAGGGGCTCGATCCGCTGACCCACGGCCCTCAGCAATGCGTCGCCGGTCGCATGCCCCATCGTGTCATTGACCCGCTTGAAATCGTCGAGGTCGAGCAGAATCAGCGTCGGCCGCCTGCCCGCGTCGATCAGTTCGCGCGAGCATTCGGCAAAGCGTGAACGATTGGGCAGCCCGGTCATCTGGTCGTAATAGGCAAGGAACCGCGCCGCCCGCTCAGCCTCCTCACGCCTCATGCGCGACACCAGCTCGGAGCGCAGAAGCGCCACCGCCGTCACCGAAATCGCCGCAAACACCGCCAGCAAGATGGCCAGCGCCTGGGTCATCAGAAGCAGCCGCTGGGTCTGTGCCGCGATCGCCTTCTTCTGCGCGTGATGCTGCGATGTCACGGTTTGTGACAGCGCCCGACTGGCATTGAGAAGGATTTCGCGCGACTGGCTTCGTGCCTTTTCCAGCGCCGTCCTTTGAGGTGGATTGCCGCTCGCCAGAACCTGGTCGCCGACCGCCAGCATGGCCTCGAGCGCAAGGTCCACCTCGCGCACCGATGTCAGGGTCTCATTGTCGTTGAGCCGGTTGAACGCGTAGCTTCGGGCATAAAGGAAGTCGAGCGCATCCTCGATGTCCTTGACTTCGTCGGGGCCCGCCACGTCATCGCCCGCCGCTGCGCCGATTGCCTCGCTCAGCCGCACAATGTCGTTGATGACGACCAGGGCCTCGCGCAGCTTGGCGGTCTCGATCTGCGCGGGATCGGCGCGGATGCTGTGAAAGCTGACCCAGAGAAAGACCGCACTGCCAGCCGTGAGCAATGCGATCAATCCCACGGCCACGGCCATGCCGAACCGCCCTCGGATGTCCAACACGTTCACAACGAAGGCGGCCTTCACCACCAATCCCTTTAGTTGGCAGCTTCGATCCGCGCCGCCATCCAGACCCAGACGTCCTCGAACGCCTTCTCGGCGGCCGCGGGATCTTCGTCCATGTGCAGAACGAACTGCAGCGGCCCACGCATCCGTCTGGTATGCGGCTTGCCGTCCCTGCGCGTGGCGATGAGGATCTCATGATCCGTCCAGGCGCTGTGCGGAATCACCACCTGATAGTCGTTCTCCGCCAACACGTAGATCGCCTCCGCATCGGAAAGACCGGCGGCAGCCAGCACATCGGTGAGCAAGACGCCCTCGAAATGCACCGGCACATCGTCCCAAGGCGTCCGGGTGACAAAACCGTAGACGCCCAACCCCTCGAGGCTTTCCGGCGTGTAGGTCGTCTCGCCGTTCGGACCGACCACCGTCAGGTGAGCGTCGGCAAATTCCATCGGCGCCGGCGAGTCAACCTTGGCGGCGCCTGCCAGTGCCTGGGAGGCGATGCAGACGCACGCCGCAGCCAGGAATGAAAATAGGGCTTTCATGCGACCTCCTGCTGAGTGAAGTGGCCCCCTGCATCCCCCAATCCGCTTGCCTTTCCGTTAAGTGAAAGGTGGCGGCGCCGGCGAAGTGGGAGCAATTGCATAGACCGTGCCAAAGTGCGGCGGCCGTCGCCGGCGCATCGGCGAAACTGCCCCTGCAGACACGCACCCCGAACCGCTTGCCCAACCGGCCATCTGCATTGCCCCGGGTCCGCCAGGGCCGATGAGGTTCGGCACACCCAATACGTGGCGAGGACCAATTCACCGTCCGTTTCAGGGCGGCCAGGGATCTCGGCAACTTCGGAAAATACCACAACAGGACCAAATCGAGAAACGAACCCGGGAAAGCAAGGGGCCGCTTGCCGAATCGTCCAGATTGGCATTACATTGGCATTACATGTGGAGAGGCCATGGACCTGTTCGCGGAGATTCTTGAGGTGATGCAAACCGAGATGGAGGCAGAAGCCCGCGGCTTCACGCCACTCTATCACCGGGTGCAGCGCGCCATCCGCCGGCTGATCGACGACGGCCATCTCGGTGCCGACGACGCGCTGCCATCCGAGCGCGACCTGTGCCAGGCCCTTGGCATATCCCGCGTCACCGTGCGCAACGCGATACGCGACCTTGCCGAGGAAGGCCTGCTGGTGCAGCGCCGCGGCGCCGGCACTTTCGTGGCCCGGCGGATCGAGATGTCGCTGAAGGCGCCGACAAGCTTTACCGAAGACATGATCGCGCGCGGCATCCTGCCGGAATACAAGCTTCTGGACCTGCACACCGGCCCGGTCACGCCGGTGGAGAGCGACATGCTGGAACTGCCGCCCGGCACCGAGGTCAGCCGGCTTTATCGCCTGCGCCTGGCATCCGGAAAGCCGGTCTGCCTGGAACTGGCCTGTCTTCCGGCGGAAATCCTGCCCGCGGGTGCCGATCCGCGGGGCTCGCTGTGGTCCTATCTGACCGAAATGGGCAAGAGGCCCACCCGCGCAGTGCAGCGCATGCGCGCCGAGCTGCTTGAGGCGGAACAGGCGCGGCTGCTGTCGGTCGGACCGGGTTCAGCCGGACTTTTCGTGGAACAACAGTCGTTTGTGACCGGCGGCACGCCGGTGGAATACGTCCGTTCCCACTATCGCGGCGACGCCTACGACTTTGTAATCGAGTTGAAGATGCAGGGGGCCTGATGGTCGCTCACTCGACATTGATGGCTCAGGAAGCGGCTGAGGCGCCGCAGCGGATCGCCGCCATGCGGCAGGAGAACCAAAGAGCCCTGCGCGGCTTGGCCGAGCGCCTGCGCGCGGCGCCGCCACGACTTCTGATGACCTGCGCGCGCGGCAGTTCGGATCATGCGGCGACGTACCTGCAGGCGCTGTCGCATCTTTATCTGGGCATCCCCGCTCTGTCGCTGCCGCCTTCGGTGGCCTCGGTCTACGATGCGCCGATGGATCTTTCGGGCGTGCTTTTCGTCGCCATCTCGCAATCCGGCCGAAGCCCCGATCTGGTCGCCGGCGCGACCTGGGCGGCGCGGCATGGCGCCGAGGTCCTGGCCCTGGTCAACGACGCGAACTCACCGCTTGCCGCGGCAGCGCAGCAGGTCCTGCCCCTCGCCGCCGGCCCGGAGCTCAGCGTGGCGGCCACGAAGTCATACCTCGCCTCGCTGGCCATGGGTCTGGAACTGGTCGCGGGCATTTCCGGCGACCCGCAATTGGCCCGGGCCTCGGCGTCGCTGCCGGAGATGCTGAGCCGAGCAATGGTCTTGGATTGGTCCGCTGCCCTGCCCGCCTTTGCGGGGGCGCACAACGCCTATGTCGTGGGCCGAGGTCCCGGCTTCGGACCGGCCAGCGAAATGGCACTGAAGCTCAAGGAGACATCCGTGCTCCACGCGGAAGCCTTCAGCTCGGCCGAAATCATGCACGGCCCGCTGGGTGTCCTGCACGATTCGCTGCCGGTGCTGCTGACAGCCCAGAACGACAAGGCCCTGGCAGGCGCCCGCCGCCTTCACGCCTATCTCGAAGAAAAGGGCGTTCCCGTATGCGCGGCCTACGAAGGCGCCAAGGGTCCGCTGGCGCTTCCGGTTCTGCCGGGACTGCACCCGGCCGCAGCGCCGATCGCGGCGGTGCAGACCTTCTACGGCTTCGCGGCTGCGCTCGCCGTCAGGCGCGGCCGTGATCCGGACCGGCCGAAGCACCTGCAGAAGGTGACGGAAACCCAATGACCCGCGCCCTTGTCAATGCGAAGGTCTTCGACGGTGCAACCTGGCACGAGGGTGCGGGTGTCGCATTCGGCGATGGCCGGATCACCGCGCTGCTCGCACCGGGCGAGCGGCCGGAGGGGGCCAGGGACATGGGCGGCGCCATCCTCGCCCCCGGCTTCGTCGACACCCAGGTCAATGGCGGCGGCGGCGTGATGTTCAATTCCGAACCGACGGTCTCTGGACTGGCCGCCATTGCCGCCGCGCACCGGCGGTTCGGCACCACCTCGCTGCTGCCGACGCTGATCACCGATACCCTGCCGGTCATGCGCCACGCGGCCGCCGCGATGGCGGAGGCGATCGCCGGGGGCGCTCCCGGGGTGAGAGGCATCCATTTCGAAGGGCCGTGCCTGTCGCCCGAGCGCCCGGGCGTGCACCGGCAGGACCTGTTCCAGCCGCTGAACGACGACATCCTTGCCATCTACACCGGGCAGGGTCTGGGCCGGGTCCTAGTCACGCTCGCCCCCGAGCGCGTGGGTGGGGCGCGGATCGGCCGGCTGGCGGCGGCCGGGGTACGGGTCTCGGCCGGACACAGCGCTGCCACCTGGGAGGACATGGGCGAGGCGGTTGCGGCGGGGCTGAGCGGCGTCACCCACCTGCACAACGCCATGTCGCCGATGACCGGCCGTGCACCTGGACTTGTGGGCGCCGCACTGGCGCAGGATGGCGTCTGGACCGGGATCATCCTCGACGGCTGGCACCTGCACGATGCGGTGGCGCTGGCCTCGATCCGGGCCAAGGCGCCGGGGCGAATGATGCTGGTGACCGACGCCATGGGCACGGTTGGCGCTGCAGACAAGAGCTTTCTGCTCTACGGCGAGCGCATCGAGGCTCGGGACGGCCGCTGCGCCAGGGCTGACGGAACTCTGGCCGGCTCCGATCTCGACATGGCCACCGCCGTTCGCAACTGCTGCGCACTCGGGATCGACCTGGGCGAGGCCCTGCGCATGGCATCGCTGAACCCGGCAAGCTTTCTCGGCCTCGACGACCGGATCGGACGGATCGCGCCGGGCTATGAGGCCGATCTTGTGGCCCTGGACCCAACGACGCTGACCACCATCCGGACCTGGATCGGCGGAGAGCCCGCATGATCGCCTGCTTCGACATCGGCGGCTCTTTCATCCGCTACGGGCTTGCCGGCGAAGATGGACTTGTCGCCGAAGCGGGGCGCGTGGCCACACCGACCGGCAGCTTCAGCGACTTCACGGCCGCGATGTCCGCCGCGCTGGACCAGATGGATGCAGGTCCGGACGCTGTCCTTTCCCTGTCGCTGGCCGGCGTGTTCGACCCCGGGACCGGTGTCTCGACCATCGCCAACGTGCCCTGTTGCCACGGCCGACCGCTGGCCAGCGACCTGCGCGAGGCGCTCGGCCGCGCCGTCCTGATCGCCAACGACGCCGATTGCTTTGCACTGGCCGAGGCGCGGCTGGGGCGGGGCGCGGGGTTCGACAATGTCTTCGGTATCATCCTCGGCAGCGGGGTCGGCGGCGGCATCGTGCTGAACGGGAAGCTGGTGCGCGGTCTTGGCGGGATCACCGGGGAATGGGGGCACGGGCCGGTCGTCGATCCCGGCGCCGGCGGCCTTGCGCCCGAGCTCGAGCCAGTGGCTTGCGGCTGCGGCCTGACCGGCTGCCTCGACCCGGTGGGAAGCGCCCGCGGGCTGGAACGGATCGACGCCGCGCTGACCGGCGGTCACCGCCGCGCACCCGAGATCCTTGCCGCCTGGCATGCCGGCGAGCCCGGCGCGGCCCGGGTGGCCACAGTCTTCGTGGAGCAGATCGCCCGGGCGCTGGCGACGATCGTCAACGTACTCGGGCCCGCCATCGTTCCGGTGGGCGGCGGGCTGGCCAACGATGCCGGCCTGATCGCCGCCATCGACACCCGAACCCGCGCGATGATCCTGGCGCGGCGGGACACGCCGCTGGTGGTTCCCGGAGACCGGCGACATGACGGCGGGCTGGTCGGCGCCGGCCTGCTGGCGCGGGAGGCGAGCCGATGAGCCGCGTCCTGCTGGAGGTCTGCGTGGACGATGCCGCGGGGCTGAATGCCGCCGTGGCCGGCGGCGCGGATCGGGTGGAGCTGTGTTCGGCGCTGTCGGTCGGCGGACTGACGCCCTCGGCCGGCCTCATGGCCATGGCCGGCGGGGCCGGCATTCCCGCCGTCGCCATGATCCGGCCCCGGGCGGGCGGTTTCGTCTTCTCGGACGACGACGTGGCCACCATGTTCGGCGACATCGCCCAGGCCCGGGCCGCGGGCCTCGCCGGCGTGGTGCTGGGTGCCGCTGGCCCTGACGGGCGCCTGGACACCGAATTGCTGGCCCGGCTCGGCGAGGCCGCCGAGGGGATGGAGCTGTGCCTGCACCGGGTCTTCGACCTGACCCCGGACCCGTTCGAGGCGGTGGACTCGGCCGTCGGGCTGGGCTTTTCGCGCATCCTGACCTCGGGGCTGGCACCCTCGGTCCCGGAAGGGCTGGAGACCCTCAGGCGGATTGCCGGACACGCGCGCGGGCGCCTGTCGATCCTGCCCGGCGGCGGCATCACCCGGGACAATGTCGGCGACGTGGTCCGCGCCATCGGAACCCGCGAGATCCATGCCTCGTGCAGCCGCGTGGTGCCGGGCGGCCACCCCGACGAAGAGCGCTTCGGCTTCGCGCCGGCGGGCGGGCGCCGCGCCACCGATGCCGATCTGGTCGCCGAGATGCGCCGGACCCTCGCCCTTGTCGCCGCAGTCGACGAGATGGAACAGGCGCGGGAGGCCGCTGTATGAAAATCTGTTTCATCCATCCGCAGCCGACCAAAATCCCGTTGACCATTCGTGGTCTAACTCGGCAAGCTGTGAAAACGGTTTTCAGAAAGGGGGCGTCGATGCGCGCTCGGTGGGCATGAAGGTCGGGTTCGTCGGATTGGGCTATCGGCTGGCCTATCTCGCCCGCGTCATCGCCGCCGAGGTGCCGGGCACGTGCTTTGTCGGCTATGTCGACCCCTCGCCGGCCGGCCTGCCCGAGTGCCGGGAGAACGGCATCGATCCCGGTCCGGCGCTACCCGACATAGCTGCCCTTGCCGCCGCCGGGCCCGACCTTCTGATGATCGGCTCGCCCAACCACCTGCACCTGCAGCACATCCGCGAGGGGCTGGAGGCGGGGCTGAAGATCTTCACCGAAAAGCCCGTGGTCACCACCGAAGCCGAGACCTTCGAACTGCTCGAGTTGCTCAGCCGGCACGGCGATCCGGACCGGGTGATGATCGGCCTCGTGCTGCGTTACGCGCCGCTCTATCGCGATCTGGTGGCGGCGCGCGACCGGGGCGATCTCGGCACCATCGTCTCGATCGAGGCGTCCGAGCACATCGCCCCCTATCATGGCGCTTTTTTCATGCGTGACTGGCGGCGGCAGAGCGGCTGGTCGGGCGGGTTCATGCTGGAAAAATGCTGCCATGACATCGACCTTTACCTGGGGCTTGTCGGCAGCCGCCCGAGCCGCATCGCCAGCTTTGGCGGGCGGCGCAGCTTCATCCCCGAAAACGCCCCCGAGGCGGCGGGCACCAACGACCTCGAGGTCTATCACCGCAAGCCCTCGGGCTGGATGGGCGCGGACCGGGTCTTCGACAGCGACGGCGACATCATCGACTTCCAGACCGCAATCGCGGAATTCGAGACCGGTGAGGCGATGTGCTTTCACACCAACCTCAACGTTCCCGACGAATTCCGCCGTTTCTGCGTGATCGGCGCCAGGGGCATGGCCGAGGGCGATTTCGTGCGCAACTATTTCCGCGTGCATGACGCCCACAGCGGGCGGAAACTGGTGGACAAGCGCTATGAGAGCTCGGCCATCTCGGTCCATTACGGCGCCGACGAGCAGATGATCCGCGACATCTTCGCCCATCTGCGCGACGGCGAGCCGCTGCCGGTCTCGATCCTCGATGGCCTCGCCGCCGGGCTGACGGCGATCAAGATGGACGAGGCGCGCGCCTCCAGGCGGGTGATCGAGATGGACGAGACCTGGCAGCGCTTCGACAGCTACCGGCCTGGACGGAGGGACGTTGCATGATCTCGCGCCGCGACACGACAATCTTTGCGCTGATCCTGCTGGCGCCGGCGGCACTTTACGTGCTGGCCATCGTCGCCTACCCGCTGGCGGACACGATCAGCCTGTCGTTCACCAACGCGGCGTTGCGCCCCACCTATGACTGGGTTGGTTTCGAGAACTACCAGAAGATCTATCGGGACGAATTCGGGCAGGTGGTGCTGCGGACCTTCGTCTGGACCTTCTTCTCGGTGTTGATCAAGATGGTCTTCGGCACCTTCGGCGCCGTTCTGTTGAACGCCGCCGTGCCGGGCCGCGGCCTGTTCCGTGTCCTGACCATGCCGCCATGGATCGTGCCGATGGCCATCGGCATCTTCATGTGGGGCTGGATGTACAACGGCCAGTTCGGGATGATCTCGGGCCTTCTGCAGCGCTTCGGGCTGGTGGACGGACCGGTGCCGTTCCTGGCCGCCGGCACGACCGCCTTCTGGGCGACGATCTTCACCGATGTCTGGATCGGGGTGCCGCTGGTAACGCTCTACCTTCTGGCCGCGATCCAGGCGGTGCCGCAGGACCTCTACGAGGCGGCATGGACCGATGGCGCCGGCCGCTGGTACCGGTTCCGCCGCATCACCCTGCCGATGATCACGCCGGCGCTGGTGACGATGTCTATCCTGTCGCTGATCGCCACCTTCAACTCGTTCGACATCATCTGGATCCTGACCCGGGGCGGGCCCAACGACGCCACCACCACGATGATCATCGACACCTACAAGGTGGCGATCGGCAACTACAAGTATGGCGAGGGATCGGCGCGGGCGGTGCTGATCTGCATCTTCCTGTCGATCTTCAGCTTCACCTATTTCCGGGTCCTCGCGCGCATGACGGGAGGCATGAAATGAGCCGTCCCATGATCCAGCGCTATCGCTGGTACGAGATCGTCGCCATCTATGCCGGGCTGGCGCTGTTCCTGTCCTTCCTGCTCGCACCCTTCGTCGAGGGCTTCATGGTGTCGCTGCGGCCGCTGTCGCACCTTTTCTCGTCGCCCTACCGGTTCCTGCCCGAGCACGCCACGATCGAGGCCTATTTCACCATGTGGACCGAGGTGCCGCTGCTTGGCCGCTACATCGTGAACTCGATCTTCATCTCATGCGTTATCACCGTGTGCACCCTGATCCTGGTGGTGCCGGCGGCCTATGCCTTCGCGCGGTTCCGCTTTGCCGGCTCGGACGCCATGCTTGGCGCCTTCCTGGCGGTCAGCATGTTCTCGGGCGCGGTGCTGCTGATCCCGCTCTACCGGCTGCTGCGGGCGGCGGGGCTGCTGAACAGCTATGCGGCGATGATCATCCCCGGCATCGCGTTCACCATCCCGGCGGGCATCTGGCTGCTTTACGTCTACATGCGCCGCATCCCGGTCGAGCTGGACGAGGCGGCATGGGCCGACGGCGCCAGCCGGTTCTACGCCTTCCGGCGGGTGGTGCTGCCGCTCGCCGCGCCCGGCATCCTCGTCGTCGCCATCAACACGTTCCTAACCGCCTATGCGCAGCAGTTCGTGTTTGCGCTGACCTTCAATTCCAAGACCGAATTCATGCCCCTCGCCGTCGGCCTGTTCGCGTTCTTCGGCCGGCAGGAGGTGGCGTGGAACCAGCTCATGGCGGCCAGCTTCGTGGGCATTCTCCCGGTGCTCGTCGTCTTCATCTTCCTCCAGCGATACCTTGTCGGAGGCATGACGGCAGGCGCCGTAAAACACTGACCAACCAGCAGGAAGGACAAGACATGACACTGAAATCGCTCTTTGCCAGTACGGCACTGGCCCTGATCGCGGCGGCGGGCTCCGCTGCCGCGCAGGAAACCGTGCACATGATCCAGTGTGGCGACGCCATCGCCGACGGTTATCCCGAGTTCATCTCGGAGTGGGAGGCCGCCAACCCCGACTACAAGGTCGAGGTCGAGCTCGTCGGCTGGGGCCAGTGCCAGGACAAGGCCACGACGCTCGCCATCGCCGGCGATCCGGTGGCGCTGGCCTACATGGGCTCGCGGGTGCTCAAGCAGCTGGCCCAGAACGACCTCATCGTGCCGATCCCGATGACCGACGAGGAGAAGGCCGGCTATTATCCCCACATCGTCAGCACGGTCACCTTCGACGATCAGCAATGGGGCATCCCGGTCGCCTTCTCCACCAAGGCGCTCTACTGGAACAAGGGCCTGTTCGAGGCCGCCGGGCTCGACCCCGAAACGCCGCCCAAGACCTGGGACGAATTGCACAGCATGGCTCAGGCGGTGACCGACTCGACCGATGCCCGCGGCTTCGGTCTGGTGGCCAAGGCCTTCGACAACACCATGCACCAGTTCCTGCACTGGGTTTACACCAACAACGGCTCGGTGATCGACGATGCCGGCAACATCACCCTCGACAGCCCCGAGGTGCTGCAGGCGCTGGAGGCGGTGAAGAACATGGTGCCGGTCTCCGAGGAAGGACCCACGGCATATGAGCAGAACGAGCTGATCGACCTCTTCAACGACGGCCAGATCGCCATGCTCGAACAGGGTCCGTGGATGCGCAACCGCATCAACGAGGGGATCGACTGGGGCGTGGCTCCGCTGCCCCTCGGCCCGTCGGCAGAAGGCCCCGGCACGCTTCTGATCACCGACAGCCTGGCGGTCTTCAACGGCTCGGGCGTCGAGGAGGCGGCCATCTCGCTGGCCAAGTTCCTCACCAACCCCGACAACCAGTTCTACTATGAAAAGACCCAGGGCCTGACCCCGCTTCGCCCGGTGGCCGGCGTCGACGAACTGGTGGCCGAGGATGCCACCTGGAAGCCCTTCCTCGACGGCATCGCCAATGGCGGGCCCGAGCCGCTGTTCACCGAGTACAAGCCCTTCCAGGACGCGATCATCTCGATGGTGCAGTCGGTGGTGACCGGCGACGCGGAACCGGCTGCGGCCCTCGCCAAGGCCGCCGAAGAGATCGAATCCGCCAAGTAGACCAACCGGCCCCTGCCCCGCCGGGGCGGGGGCCAACACGACCCGGAGTCTGACACATTGGGCCAGCTTGTTCTTTCCTCCGTCCGCAAGTCCTTCGGCAACGCCGATGTACTAAAGGACATCGACCTCGACGTGACCGACGGCGAATTCGTGGTTTTCGTCGGCCCTTCGGGCTGCGGAAAATCGACCCTGCTCAGGACCATCGCCGGGCTCGAGGACACGACCGCCGGCGACATCCTGATCGATGGTACAAGGGTCAACGACCTGCCGCCGGTCAAGCGCGGCATCGCCATGGTTTTCCAGTCCTATGCGCTTTACCCGCACATGACCGTCTACGAGAACATCGCCTTCCCGCTGCGGGTCGAGCGGGCGGGCAAGGACGAGGTGGACACACGGGTCAAGGGCGCGGCCCGCATCCTGCAGCTCGAGGAGCGGCTCTACCACAAGCCCGGCACGCTCTCGGGCGGCCAGCGCCAGCGCGTCGCCATCGGCCGCGCCATCGTGCGCGAGCCCAAGATCTTCCTTTTCGACGAGCCCCTGTCGAACCTCGACGCCGCATTGCGCGCGGACATGCGGATCGAGCTTGGCAACCTGCATCGGCAGCTTGCCGCCACCATGATCTACGTCACCCACGACCAGGTCGAGGCGATGACCATGGCCGACCGGATCGTGGTGCTGAATGCGGGCAGGATCGCCCAGGTGGGCTCTCCGCTGGAACTGTATCACCGGCCGGCCAGCCTTTTCGTCGCTGGCTTTATCGGCAACCCCAAGAT
>JBNKWA010000023.1:0-38930 GCA_050299555.1 Paracoccaceae bacterium
CCCCCCCCCCCCCCCCCCCCCCCCCCCCCCCGCTCCAGGCCCCAGGCCCGGGCCCCGAGTGGCTGGATCCCGCCAAACGTTCGCGGTCTGCCTTCGGCAGACGCGCTCCGATTGACGGTCCCGGCCCACGCGCCTGGTGGCGCGCGGGTCCGGCCCTTGGCGCCCGGGCGCTCTTTCCGCCTTGCCGCACCGGTTGCGATGCCTTGATCGCGCCCGGGCCGCTCCCCGCCCACCCACCCTCGCGTCCCGGGCGCTATCGACGTTGCGCCCGGGATGGCGGCGGGCGGAACTTGCCCTTGTCAGCCTGACAGCCGCGCCAGTTCCGCCGACAGGGCGCGGGCATCGGCGATGGCCTTCCTCAGCCCCGCGGCATCGCCGGGTTTCGAGGTCAGCGCCGTCTGGATGCGCGCCTCCGAGGCCGGCGTCAGCCGCCCGCCCTCGGCCCGGATCGCCGCCCTCTGGGCGACGATCTGCCGCTTCAGCCGGGCGTGTTCGCCCTGCAACGCGGCGAGTTCCGCCGTCAGCGCCGCGTTGGTGGCACGCGCCTCGGCCACCCCTTGCTCGCGCTCGGCCACCCTGGCGTCATAGCCGCCGCCGGCGATCCCGGCGACGCCGTTGAAGAAACCGCCCTCGGCCGGGTCGGGGCTGTCGCAGCCCGCCACCAGCACCGCCACCCCGGCGATGATCCACCCCTGCCATCCCTGGCGCATCGTCAGACCTCCCCGGCCAGCGTGTCGGCGATCTCGCGCATGGCCGCGATGCGGCGGCTGAGCTCGGCGATCTGCGGGTCGATCCCGGTCAGTTCGCCCTCGACCAGCCCCAGCGAGCGGGTCGACTGGAACTCCTCCTGCCGCTTCTCGGCCCCGTCGATGGCCCGGCGCATGTTGCCGAGGTTGGTCTCGGCGTCGCGCAGCTCGGCGCTCAGTGCCGCCGAGCCGCGGGACGAGGCGCGCACCTCGGCCAGTTCCGTTTCCTGCAGCGCCAGCACCGCCCGCATGGTGGCGATCGCTGCCGCCACTTCGGCATTGGTGGCGTCGATATCGGCCTTCACCTTCTGAAGCTGCGCCTCCTTGCTGGCATAGTGATCCTGCACCCAGGCGACATAGCCGCCGGCGGCGATGCCCACCGGGATGCCGATATAGATCCCGGGCCGCGCCGACTTGCCGCCGAAGACCTTGACCCCGGCCGCCCCCGCCACCGCACCGGCCAGTGCCCCCTCCACCAGGGTTCGCTGCAGCGCCGTCGCCCGGCGGCCGAGATCCCGCTCGGCCGGGCTGGCCCCGGCAGGGGTGGGCGCCGGGGGCTTCGGCCCGCCGGCACCGCAGGCGGCAAGCGCCGCGACAAGGGTCAGCGCCACCAGCCGGCGGCCCAGTTTCTTGCGGCCTAGTTGCGCGGAAGGAAATCCGATAGCCATGCGTAGCTCCCATCGTGATCGTTGCCGCCGTACAGCGCTGCGTGGCGGAGGAAAAGCTCGGCATCGGCGGCCATGCGCCCGGAAATCGCGCTGTCCTCGGACAGCCCGGCCCGGGCGAGGCCCAGCCAGGGGCCGAACTGGTCGGCGGCGCTGGCGATCAGCGCCTCGTACTGGCTGCGGCTGGCATCGAGCCGCGCCAGCACCGTCTCGCGGTTGCTGCGGATGGCGGCGAGATCGCCCCGGGCCTCGACCAGCAGCGCCGCCGCCTGAGCGTTGCCTTCGGCCAGCGCCGCAAGCTGCGCGCCGGCCTCCTCGGCCATGCCCAGCGTGCGGTCGACACCGGCCAGCGCGGCGAGATCCGAACGCAGGCGCTGGGCGTTGTGGGCCGCCAGCGCCACGGTCATCCGCGCCGCATCGGCATAGAGCCGGTCGAGCGACGGCGGCTCGCCCTTAGGCAGTTGCGCCGCATAGCGCACCAGCGCGTCGCGGAGCGTCGGGTCGGGCAGGCCGGCATCGCTGCCCGGCGGCAGATAGCCCAGGATCACCAGCGCCGCGGTCAGCTGGCGGGGCCGGGCATAGGCCACCAGCGCCGCCACGTCGCCGGCGTCCGGGGCCGCGGCCCCACGCGCCTCCAGCCCGGCGATGCGGTCGCGGGCGAAGCCGGCGAAGAGCCCGCCGGGATAGGCGTCGAGATAGCCGCGATAGGCCGCCTCGCCGCCGGTCACGCTGGCCAGCCGCCAGGCGGCGATCTCCTCGTCCACCGCCGGTGCGGCCTCGCCGCCCGCCGACGGGTTCAGCACGTGCTCGCCGATCACCGATTCCTCGACCCAGGGCACCTGCCGCCCGGCACTGTCCAGCAGCACCTGCTGGCGGACCCTGCCGAACATCAGCCGCACATCGACGCCGGGCGCGGCGACATTGGCCACCAGCGCCCGGGTGAAAAGGCTGTTCTCGCCGCCGCCGTCATAGGCGACGTTGCCAGGATCGGTGGCATAGGCGATCAGGAGCCCGACACCGCCCTGGGAACGCGCCAGCCCCCGGGCCGCCGCCCCGGCCTCGACGAAGGGGTTGTTGCGGCAGGCATCGAGCACGATCACCCCGAGCCCGGGCCGGGCGCGCAGGAACCGGGCCCGGATCTCGCTCAGGGTCACCGACTCGCGGCGCACCTCGTCCAGCGACAGCGTCCCGAACCCGGCGGTCAGAAGATGGTTCTCGCCCTCGATCTGCACCCCGTGGCCGGCGAAGAACAGAAGTGCGATCCCGGCCCCGGCCATGGCGCCCTCGAAACGCTCCATGGCGCGGCCGACCGCCACCCGGTCGGCGTTCACCGCCGTCGTCACCTCGAAGCCCAGGCCTTCGAGCGCGGTTGCCAGCGCGGCTACGTCGTGGCCGGGGTTTCTCAGCGCCATCTCGGGATTGGCGTAGCGGTCGTTGCCGATCAGCAGCGCCACGCGGCCGGCTGCCGACGCCGCATGCGCGGCGACGAGAACGGCCATCGCGGCCAGCAGCAAGGCGAGGCGGATCATGCCCGGCGACTCCATGCGAAGGCGCCGTCGCCCCCCCGCGGCGCCCGTTGACGCCACCCTAGCACAGGCTTTGTGCCCGGTGGTGTGACTTCACGCACAGGCGCCGGGGCCCCTGAGGGCGCAGTCTTTCCCGCGCCGCCGCGCGGTGCTTTACGCAGGCGCCGGCGGCGCGTATCGTTTCACGGACGGAAACGGAGGATGCCGATCATGCGGGACCTGGGCGAGGGGCTGGCATCGCTGGCCGGAGGCGTCAGCCTGGCGCGTTTTGCGGGCTTCGACGGCGAGGGGCAGCCGCTGGTGCTGAGCTCGCTGTCGGTGGAGCCGCTGCCGGCGCGCTCGCTGGTCGGCCTCGCCGCCGCCACCGAAGGCGACGAGGTGGCCATCGCCTGGCTCGACGACGACCGCACCGCGCCGCTGATCCTGGGGCTGGTCAACCCGCCGGTGGCGGTGGCCGAGGTGGATGGCGACGCGAAACACGTCATCGAGGGCCGCGAACAGGTGGTGATCCGCTGCGGCAAGGCCTCGATCGTGATGAAGAAGGACGGTCACATCACCATTCGCGGCACCTATCTGGTCAGCCACGCCTCGGCGGCGAATCGCATCCGGGGCGGCTCGGTGAACCTGAACTGAGCGGGTGACCCCGTGGCGGCCGTGGCCCGCACCCCGACATCGGCGCCTGTCCTTCCCGAGATCGTGCGCCAGCATGCCGAGATGGCGGCGTTCCTGTGGACCGTCTACGACCGCCACCTGCTGGACCCGGACGAGAACCCGGACATGGACGAGGAGCGGCTCGACCGGCTGATCGAGCGGCTGGAGGCGCATCTCGACGGGCTGCGGGTGGCGGGCGCGGACGGCAGGCGCATCGCGGCCGAGCTGTTCGAGGAATATCCCGAGGCGGGGGAGCTGTTCGTGGTGCGGATGCTGGAGGCGAAACGGGCGATCCCCGTCCGCGAACTCGACCTTGCCCAGGTGCGCGAGTACATCGCCAGCCGGCTCGGCTGAGGCCTGCCGCGGGTCTCTGCCGCGGTGCCCGCGGGGCCATGCTCCCGCCCGCCGGCTTCCGGTTGCTTCGCAACCGTCGCCGCCGGTTTGGGCTGAAGGCGGCCCGGCCTCCCCCTTGCGGGTCGGCCGGCCCGTTGCATCGGCGCACCCGGCCGCAGCGCCGTGCCGGGGGGAGTTGCCGTTCGGCCGCGCCCGGGGCGCTCCCCGCCCGCCCACCCTCGCGCCCCGGCGGCAAGGCGGGCGCGATCCGCGGCGGTTTTCACGCGCCCGCACCGGCGTTAACATTTTTATATAGTTATTTCAGATACTTGGGCATGCGTCCCCATGGGGACGCCTGACCGTCCGATCCGGCCGGCTTGTCATCGCCGGTCGCGTCCCCACAAGCGTCCCCACGGGAAGTCCCGCGATTCCAGTACCTTGACCCCCCGTCCCCATGGGGACGCCCTGCTCGGCGCCATGGCAAGCCGGTGCTGGCGCCCGGGCTGCCACCGCGCTATTGCCGGCGCTGGAAGCCAGGGGAAAGCGGCATGATCCCGGTCAGGGGATACGAGGGACACAAGGTGGCGGTGCTGGGGCTCGGTCGCTCGGGTCTGGCGGTGGCGCGGGCGCTTGTCGCCGGTGGGGCCGAGCCGGTCTGCTGGGACGACGACCCGGCGGCCCGCGAAGCCGCCGCGGCCGAGGGGTTGCCGCTGGCCGATCTTGGCCGGGACAGTGCCTGGCACGGCGTGGTGGCGCTGATCCTGTCGCCGGGGATCCCGCATCTCTATCCGGCGCCGCACCCCGCGGTGGCCATGGCCTGGGACCGGGGCGTGGCGGTCGACAACGATATCGGGCTGTTCTTCCGCTCCTGGGCGACGCCGGACTGGGACGGGTTCGATCCGGTGCCGCGGGTGGTCGCCATCACCGGCTCGAACGGCAAGTCGACCACCACGGCGCTGCTGTCGCATGTCCTCAAGGATGCCGGCCGGCCGGTGCAGACCGGCGGCAATATCGGCGTCGGGGTGCTCGGGCTGGAGCCGGCGCGGGAGGGCGAGGTGGCGGTGCTGGAGCTGTCGTCGTACCAGACCGATCTCGCCCGCACCCTGACCCCCGACATCGCGGTGTTCCTGAACCTCAAGCCCGACCATCTCGACCGCCATGGCGGGCTCGGCGGTTACTTCGCCGCCAAGGCGCGGCTCTTCACCCAGGGCGCGCCGGAGCGGGCGATCATCGGCATCGACGAGGACGAGGGCCGGTTCCTGGCCAACCAGATGCGCGAGCAGGCGGAGAGCGGCGATCCGGTGATCCCGATCTCGGTCACCCGCAAGGCCCCGGCCCACGGCTGGTCGGTGGTGGCGCGCAAGGGGTTCCTCGCCGAGTGGCGCCACGGCCGGCAACTGGCCTCGGTCGACCTGCGCGGCATGGCCAGCCTGCCCGGGGCCCACAACCACCAGAACGCCTGCGCGGCCTATGCCGCGGCGCGGGCGCTCGGCCTCGGCCCGCGGCAGATCGAGGCTGCCATGGCCAGCTACCCGGGCCTGCCGCATCGCAGCCAGTTCCTCGGCGAGAAGGCGGGGGTACGCTTCGTCAACGACAGCAAGGCGACCAATGCCGACGCCGCCGAGAAGGCGCTCATGGCCTTCGACCGGATCCGCTGGATCGCCGGCGGGCGGATGAAGGAGGGCGGCATCGCGGCCCTGAGGCCGCTCTTCGGGCGGGTGGCCAAGGCCTACCTGATCGGCGAGGCGGCACCGGCCTTCGCGGCCGAGCTGGGCGATACGCCGCATGCGGACCTCGGCACCATGGCGGCCGCTGTGGCCGCCGCCACGGCCGAGGCGGAACCGGGCGACACCGTGCTGCTGGCGCCGGCCTGCGCCAGCTTCGACCAGTACCGGAGCTTCGAGGAGCGGGGCGAGGATTTCGCCCGCGCCGTCCGCGCCCACCTGGGCGCCGACTGACCCCGCGACTCCGGGCCGTCCGCGACGCGTCCCCATGGGGACGCCCTGTAAGCTGCTGTTATCACGCATGTTTTCGTGGGGACACGTGTGGGGACGCCAGATCGCGCCCGGGCGCGACAATCACCAGCGAAATCGCGGACAGGCGCGCGTCCCCACGGGGACGCATGTCTATCTATCTGATATCAAAAGATAAAAGTGTTAACGCCAGTGCGGACAGGTGCGGACGCACATCAAGTCGCGGGTCATTTCCACCGGGCGACGGCCGCCTGGATGCCATCTGTCACCTGCCCCGACGCTGGTGCGCCGACGCAACGGCCCGGCCGACCCGCAAGGGGGAGGACGGGCCGCCCTCCTCCATCTGCCCCGGCCCAAACCGGCGGCGAGGGTCGCCGGAGGCGACCCGAGGCGGCGGGCGGGAGTACGCGCCTCAGAGGCCGATTTCGGTCAGAAAGGCTTCGGCCTCGGCCCAGAACCGGGCGCGGTAATGCGCCGCCTCCATCAGCACCTCGTGGCGGGCGCCGTCGAGCTCCACCAGCCGGCCCCGGGGCATGCGGGCGATGCCGCGGCGCACCGCCCCGGGGTCGACGACGGTCTCGTCCGAGCCGAGGAAGGCCAGCGCCGGCACATCGGGCATCGGCGCGGCGGCCAGCGCCGCCGTCTCGGCATGCGCGGCCCTGAGCCAGGCGAGACTGGGCCCGCCCAGCCCCAATGCCGGCACCTCGGCAAGCTGGGCGTTCATCCGGTCATAGGTTGCACGGTCGCTGGTCAGCATGTTGGGGGCGAAGGCCTCGGAGGCGATGTAGCTGGTGGGCCCGGTCCCGGGGGCGAAACTGTGGCCGAATCCGATCTGCGGCCCGACCGTGAACAGCAGCCGGGCGAAGAACTGGCGCACCGGCGGCATGGCGATGCCCCACATGGGCGCGGTAAGGATCGCCCCGGCCGGCGCCAGCCCGCCGAGCAGCGCCCTGAGGCCGATGCAGCCGCCCATGGAATGGGCCAGCATGACCCGCGGCCCCGGCAGCGCCGCCACCGCCGGGAGGCCAAGCAACGCCGCCAGGTCGTCCTGGTATTCGGCAAAATCCTCCACATGGCCCATCTTCGGCTGCCATGGCGGCCGGTCGGACAGGCCCTGGCCGCGCCAGTCGAGCGTCGCCACGGCGAGCCGTCGCTCTACCAGCCCGGCGATGGTGGGTCCGTATTTCTCCAGGTATTCGGTGCGCCCGGACAGGAGCAGCACCGTGGCGCGGGCATCCGCCACCGGCCAGATGCCGCCGCGCAGCCGGGTGCCGTCGCCGGCGCGGAACCAGAACGCGGTCCCGCCCGGCGGCGCCTCGGCAATGGCGTCGTGAAACGGCGCCGGCTCCAGCCCCTCGCCCACCCGGGTCAGGACAGCAGCGCGCCGAGCTTCATCGCCAGCCCCATGTCGCCGTCGACCACCAGCCGCCCGCCCATGAAGGCGGCGGTGGGGTCGAGGTCGCCATCGAGCAGGCCCTTGAAGGTCTCGGCGTCGGCGGTCATGGTCACCTCGGTGTCGTCGTCGCCGGCGCGCACGCCATCGGCGTCGATCACGATCGCGCCTTCGCCGTCGATGACGAACTTGGCCGAGCCGTCGAAGCCGTCATCGCCGATCTTTTCCTTCAGCGCGGCCACCGCCGCTTCCACCATTGCGCTCATCTTTTTCGCGTTCTCCGCATATTGGGGCCGCCTCGCCCCTCGATTTTCGCCGATCCGGTGCTAACCTAATGGGCATGGACAGACCAAGAAAGCGTTTCCTGCCTGTCGCCGCCGCGTCGGTGGTGGTGCTCGGCTGGGCCGTTCCGGCGCCGGCCCCGGCGCAATCGCTGAGCGCCATGGCGGGCGAGGCCGAGGAGCTCGACGCGCTGTTCGTCGAGCTGAAGAGCCCCGACACCCGCGACTGGGAAAGCGTCGAGCAGCGCATCATCCGGCACTGGACGCATTCGGGGTCGGCTTCGGCGGACCTGTTGCTGCAACGCGGGCAGGAGGCGCTGGAGGCCGGCGAGTTCGAGGCGGCGATCGAGCATTTCTCGGCGCTGATCGACCATGCGCCGGAATTCGCCGAGGCCTGGAACGGGCGGGCGACGGCGTTCTACATGGTCGACGAATACGGGCTGGCGATCGACGACGTGGCTCATGTGCTGGCGCTGAACCCGCGCCATTTCGGCGCCCTTGCGGGGCTTGGCACCATGCTCGAGGAGATGGGCGACACCAAGAACGCGCTGGCCGCCTATCGCATGGCGGCGGCGTTGAACCCGCATCGCGAATCGCTGCAACAGGCCATCGGGCGGCTGCAAGGCCAGCTCGGCGAATCCACGCTCTAGCAAGAAGGCGCCATCGATGGCCCGGATGCGCGACCCCCATCGCGACGCGCCCCCCGTCACCGCGGTGCTGGGACCCACCAATACCGGCAAGACCCACTATGCCATCGAGCGCATGCTGGGCCGGCGGACGGGGGTGATCGGCCTGCCGCTGCGGCTGCTGGCGCGCGAGGTCTATGACCGCATCGTCGCGGTGCGCGGGCCGTCGGTGGTGGCGCTGGTCACCGGCGAGGAGCGGATCGAGCCGCCGCGGGCGCAGTACTGGGTCTGCACCGTCGAGGCGATGCCCCTGGATCTGTCGCCGGATTTCGTCGCCGTCGACGAAATCCAGCTATGCGCCGATCCCGAGCGCGGGCACATCTTCACCGACCGGCTGCTGTACGCGCGCGGCACCCAGGAGACGCTGCTTCTGGGCTCGGCCACCATGCGGGCACGGATCGCGGCGCTAGTGCCCAACGTGCGGTTCGAGGCGCGCGAGCGGTTCTCGACGCTGAGCTGGGCGGGAACCAAGAAGATCAGCCGGATGCCGGCGCGGGCGGCGGTGGTGGGTTTCTCAATCGACCAGATCTATGCCATCGCCGAATTGCTGCGCCGCCAGAAGGGCGGGGCGGCGGTGGTGATGGGGGCGCTCAGCCCGCGCACCCGCAACGCCCAGGTGGAGTTGTTCCAGAACGGCGACGTCGATCACATCGTCGCCACCGACGCCATCGGCATGGGGCTGAACCTCGATATCGGCCATGTCGCCTTTGCCTCGCTGACCAAGTTCGACGGTCACCGCCACCGCGAGCTGGCGGCGCCCGAGATCGGCCAGATCGCCGGCCGGGCGGGGCGGCACATGAAGGACGGCACCTTCGGCGTCACCGGCGAGGCGGGGGTGCCGCCGCAGGAGGTGATCGAGGCGGTGGAGAGTCACGCCTTCCCGGCGGTGGAGCGGCTGTCATGGCGCAACAGCCGGCTGGAATTCGGCACCGCGGCGGCGCTGATCGCCTCGCTGGAGGCGCCGTCGGGGCGGGCGGACCTGGCCCGGGCGCGCGAGGCCGACGACCTGGCGACGCTGCGCACCCTGGCGGCGGTACCCGAGATCGTCGACCGGCTGGCGGGGGGCCGCGACGTGCGGCTCTTGTGGGAGGTCTGCCAGTTCCCCGACTTCCGCAAGGTGGGGCCGGGCGAGCACGTGGCGCTGGCCCGCCAGATCTTCGAGTTCCTGCACGGGCCGGGACGCATCCCCGAGGACTGGCTGGCCCGCCGGGTGCAGCTGATCGACCGCACCGAGGGCGACATCGACGCGCTCTCCAAGCGGCTGGCCTTCATCCGCACCTGGACCTATCTCGCCCAGCGCCGGGACTGGGTCGAAAGCGCTGACCATTGGCGGGGCGAGACCCGTGCTGTAGAAGACCGCCTGTCCGACGCGCTGCATGGCGCGCTGACCCAGAGATTCGTCGATCGCCGCACCTCGGTTCTGATGCGGCGGCTGAAGCAGAAGGAGAGCCTCGTGGCCGAGGTGAATGACAAGGGCGCAGTGGAGGTCGAGGGCCAGTTCATCGGCCGCATCGAGGGCTTCAGGTTCCGGCTCGACCAGGATGCCGGCCCCGAGGAGACCCGCACCCTGCGGGCCGCCGCGGCGGCGGCGCTGGCACCGGCCCTGCAGCGCCGCGCCGACAAGCTCTACAACGCCCCCGACAGCGAGTTCGACGTCACCGAGCAGGGCGGCCTGATGTGGGGCACCGAGGCGGTGGGCAAGCTGGTCAAGGGCGCCGACATCCTGTCGCCGGTGATCGATGTCTTCGTCGACGAGGAAGCCGGTGCCGATGTCGCGGAAAAGGTCCGCCGGCGCCTGTCGCACTGGCTGGAGCGGCGCATCGCCCAGCATTTCGAGCCGCTTATGGCGCTCAAGAACGACGAGAGCATCACCGGTCTGGCCCGCGGCGTCGCCTATCGCCTGGTCGAATCGCTGGGGGTGATTCCGCGCAGCGAGATCGCCGGAGACGTGAAGGCGCTGGAGCAGGAGGCCCGCAGCCTGTTGCGCAAGCAGGGCGTGCGGTTCGGCCAGTTCACGCTGTTCCAGCCGTTGATGCTGAAACCGGCCCCGACCCGGTTGCGGCTGATCCTGTGGGCGCTCCACGAGGGGCTGGATCAGTTTCCCGAGGCGCCGCCGCCGGGGTTGGTGACCATTCCCGCCCAGGCCGATGCGCCCAGGGGCTATTACCAGCGCGCCGGTTATCGGCTGTCGGGCGAGCGGGCGATCCGCATCGACATGCTGGAGCGGCTGGCCGATCTGATTCGCGTGAACGATGTGCGCTCCGGCTTCGAGGCGACCCCCGACATGCTGTCGATCACCGGGCTGAGCCTCGATCAGTTCGCGTCGCTGATGAAGGCCATGGGCTATCGCGCCGAGCGCGGCGAGCGGCCGAAGCAGAAGCCGGCGGAGGCAGCGGCCGCTGCGGACGCCACCGCCGCGGCGACAGGCGCGTCGGCTCCGGTCGCGGATGGCGGTGCCGAAGCCGCCCCTGCGGAGGAAGCGGGCGACGCCTCGCCGGACGGGGGCGATGCGCCGGAAGGCGGTGCCGCATCCGACGAACATGCGGCTGCGGTTGGGGAGGCGGCAGCGACCGATGCCCTGCCGCAAGGCGGGGTCGATGAGGCGGCGGGATCGCCCGCCGGGCCGGTGGACGCCGCCGAAATGCCGGCCGCACCGGCCGAGCCGGCAGAGGCCGCGGCGAGCGGCGATCCGGCAGAGACAGCGCCGGCCGAAGCCGTTGCCGGGCAGCCGGCGGTTGCCGAGCCCGCCGCTGACGCGCCCGAAATTCCCGCCGAGGCCGCCGTGGAAGCCACCGCCGAAGAGACGGTCGGCGATGCCACGCCGCAGGAAACGGCCAGCGCTCCCGAGCAGGCGGCCAGCGATGCCGCCCCGGAGGATGCGGAGGCTGCGACCACCGGGGAATCGGCTGGCGATGCCACCGCCGATGACGCGGCCATCGAGGTCTTCTACACCTTCACGCTGGCGCCGCGGCCGCAACGCAGCCGGCAACGGCGCGGCCAGGGCTCTGCGGCGGCGCCCGATGCGCCCGCCCAGCGGCGCGAGGGCGAGGCAGAGGGCGGACGCGAAGGCGGGCGCGACCGTGATGGCCAGAAACGCGGCGGCAAGGGCCGGCGAGAGGCGCAAAAGGGTGGACGGCGTCCCGGACAGGGCGGCCAGCAGAACCGTGGCGGCAAGCACGACAAGCCACGCGACACGTCGCCGCGCAGCTTCACCGCCGGGCCCGCCCGAAGCCAGGGCAAGGCCGACCCGGACAGCCCCTTCGCGGCACTTCTGGCGCTCAAAGACAAGCTGTGAGCGGCCGCTCGGACCCTGAAAGCAAGACGCCTCCTGATACCCAACGTGCCGACAAATGGTTGTGGCAGGCGCGGCTTTACAAGTCGCGCAGCCTGGCGGCGCGCGAGGTCATGAACGGCCGGCTGAGGATCAATGGCGTCCGCGCCTCGCGCCCCGCCGCGCCGGTGCGCCCCGGCGACGTGCTGACGCTGGCGCGGGCCGGGCGCGTGGATGTGCTGCGGGTCGAGGCGCTGGCGCAGAGGCGCGGGCCGGCGACCGAGGCGCGGCTGCTCTATTCGGAGATCGCCCCCGAGGCTGGCAGCGGCGCACAGGGTTGATCGCTTCGCCCCTTGATGGCCGCCGCTGCCCGTGCCATCTAGTGGCTCGGCCCGAAAGCAGACCGATTTCGTAGGGAATACGCCATGACCTATGTCGTCACCGACAATTGCATCAGGTGCAAGTACACCGATTGCGTCGAGGTGTGCCCGGTCGACTGCTTCTACGAAGGCGAGAACATGCTCGTCATCCATCCCGACGAGTGCATCGACTGCGGCGTGTGCGAGCCGGAATGCCCGGCCGACGCGATCCGCCCCGACACCGAGTCGGGCATGGAGGACTGGGTGGACTTCAACCGGAAGTACTCCGAGCAATGGCCGGTGCTGACGGTGAAGCGCGATCCGCCGCCGGATGCGGAGAAATACGACGGCGAGACCGGCAAGCTGGAGAAGTACTTTTCCGAGGCCCCGGGCGAGGGCAGCTAGGGGCGCAAGGGCGTTCCGGGGGGCCTTCGGGGCGGCCTTCGGGGCGACGGATCCGGGGGCAGTTGCGGCGAATCGGGCCAACTGTGCGTTCTGTCACAGTCGCGCCGATCTGTGGCCGCTATGCTGCTTTGCCGAAAAAATGAACACATTTGTTGCGGTGCGGCCATGCTGACGCCGCCTCCCGACGCGTGCGGGGGTTCAAATGTGTCAATTCTTTTGCTATATTCCTCTCAGAGAATTCGAAGGCGGAAAGGGAGCAGTCTGCCACCAAAAGGCAGGGCGCCACATCATTCCGAGATGGAGGGGGCTGATCGGACTCGTTTTCAACGAGGGTTCGCATGCGCCCCTGACCGCAGTCGAACCGACCCAGTCGAAGGTGCCGGCAAGCCCGGCGCCGTACCGTAGCAAGCTAACGCCCCGGATTCGGGAGAGGATCGAGAACCTATGAGCAAAGCCAAGAAAGCATCCGACTTCCGGCCGAACGATCACGTTGTCTATCCCGCGCACGGGGTAGGGCGGATCGTGTCGATCGAGGAGCAGGAAGTCGCCGGCATCCACTTGGAGATGTTCGTGATCTCGTTCGAGAAGGACAAGATGACGCTGCGGGTGCCCACCAGCAAGGCTGCGGCGGTGGGCATGCGCTCGCTGTCGACGCCGGACATCGTGTCCAAGGCCATGGACACGCTGAAGGGCCGGGCCCGGGTCAAGCGCGCCATGTGGTCGCGCCGTGCCCAGGAGTACGAGCAGAAGATCAACTCGGGCGATCTGATCTCCATCGCCGAGGTGGTGCGCGACCTGCACCGCACCGACGAGCAGCGCGAGCAGTCCTATTCCGAGCGTCAGCTTTACGAGGCGGCGCTGGAGCGGCTGACCCGCGAGGTCGCGGCCGTGGACGGCATCGACGAGCGCCAGGCCCACACGATGGTGGGCGAGGTGCTGGAAAGCCGCATCGCCGCCTGACCGGGCGGCCGCCGGAACCGGACGACAGGGCGCCCTTCGCGGGCGCCTTTTTCGTTTGCGGCGGCTGGATGCGGGGCGGGCCGGGGCAGGGCGGGGAGAGGTTGGAGGTGACGGCCGGAATCGAACCGGCATACACGGATTTGCAATCCGCTGCGTAACCATTCCGCCACGTCACCATCGGCGCCGGGCAGGGGCTGCCCGGACCGGTGGAGCCTATAGCAACGGCCCCGGGCGGTGGCAAGGCAGCTTGCGCGTTGCCCCGGCGCGGCGAGTGTGGCAATAACCGGCCACCGGCGGGCTTATCCTCCGCCGCGGCAAGGGTTTGCTCACGAGGACCGACGAGGGCCGATGACCGATTTCAACGCCGCGCGACTGGCCATGGTCGACAACCAGATCCGCCCCTCCGATGTCACCGCCTATCCGGTCATCGACGCCATGCTTTCGGTGGCGCGCGAGGATTTCGTGCCCGGCACGCTGCGCGACGTCGCCTATCTCGGCGAGCATCTGCCGCTGGGCGAGGGCCGGGTGCTGCTGGACCCGCGGGTCGCCGGCAAGATGCTGGACGCGCTGGCCATCGGGCCGTCCGACCTGGTGCTCGATATCGGCGCCGGGCTCGGCTATTCGACGGCGGTGATCGCCCGGCTCTGCGAGGTGGTGGTGGGCGTCGAGGAGAATCCCGAGTTCGCCGCCCAGGCCCTGCGCACGCTGGGCGACAAGGGCGTCGACAATTCGGTGATCCACGAGGGGCCGCTGGCCGCGGGCGCCCCCGAGCACGGGCCCTATGACGTCATCGTCCTGGAGGGGGCGGTGGAAAGCCTGCCCGAGGCGCTGACGGCGCAACTGAAGGATGGCGGCCGGATCGGGGCCATCTTCACCACCGGCGGTGCCGGCGCCATGCGGCTGGGCATCAAGTCGGATGGCAGGATTTCCTGGCGCCGCATGTTCGACTGCGCCGCGCCGCTGTTGCCCGGATTCGCACAGCCGGCCGAATTCCGTTTCTGAGCGGCCGCGGCGACTTGATGTCCGGCGCCGGATGCTTAGCCTAGCATCCATGCCCGGGGCCGCAGCGACGGACCCGGCGAGCAGGAGGGGATACCGATGCTTGCCATGACCAGATTCGCAGCCCGTGCGGCTGTCGTCGTCGCCCTTGCGGCCGCTGCGGCGCCGGGGCAGGCGCAGACCTTGCGCGACACCCTGGTGCAGGCGTACCGGACCAGCCCGGTCCTGGAAGCCCAGCGCGCCGTGCTGGCGGCCACCAACGAGGGTATCGCCCAGGTTCGGGCACGGCGCCGGCCGCAGGTCGAGGGCTCGGCCACGGCCGCCCTCTCGGACAGCTCGGTCGGCGATTCCCGCGACAGCTATTCCGTCGGCATCGATGCCTCGCTCCTGCTTTACGACCACGGCCGCACCGCGGCGGCGCTGAACGCCGCCGAGGCCCAGGTCGGCGCCAGCCTTGCCGATCTGCGCGCGGTCGAACAGAACGTGCTTCTGGATGCCGCCACCGCCTTTCTCGACATCCGCCGCGATGCCCAGCTTGTCAGCCTGTCGCAGAGCAATGTCGACGTGCTCGGCCAGCAGGTGCGGGCGACCCAGGACCGCTTCGAGGTCGGCGAGGTGACATTGACCGATGTCAGCCTCGCCCAGGCACGCCAGGCCGCGGCACGCAGCACGCTGGCGGCGAGCGAGGGCCAGCTCCGGTTGTCTCGGGACCGCTATCAGGCGGTGGTGGGCGTTCCGCCGGGCGCGCTGGCGCCGCCGCCGCCGGCGCCGCTGATGCCCGGAACCCTGGCCGATGCCGAGGCCATTTCCATGCGCGAACACCCCGCCCTTGCCGCCGCGCGCCTGCGCGAGTTGGCGGCCAGCCATGACCTGGAGCGGGCCCGCCGCGACTTCGGCCCCAGCGCCGGGGTCAACGGCTCGGTCCAGTACGGCATAGGCCAGGGCCAGCTCGACCAGGACGTGCTGTCGGCGCAGGTGGGGCTGCAGGCGACGATTCCGATCTATTCCGGCGGCCAGCTGGAAAGCGCCACCCGCCAGGCCGAGGCGGTGCTGGCCCAGCGCAAGGCGCAGCTGCAGTCGACCGCACGCAGCGTGCGTCAGGGCGTCGCCGCCGCCTGGAGCAACATCGCCGTCGCCAAGGCCTCGATCACCGCCTCGAGGCAGCAGGTCGAGGCGGCCGAGATCGCCGTCAGCGGCGTGCGCGAGGAGGCGTCGCTGGGGGCGCGGACCACGCTCGACGTGCTCGACCGCGAGCAGGAGCTGCGCGATGCCCAGTTCAGCCTGGTCTCGGCCCAGCGCGACGAATACGTGGCCGCCTTTTCGCTTCTCTCGGCGATGGGGCTGCTGTCGGTGACCCATCTCAACCTGGGGATCGCGCCTTACGATCCCGGCATGGTGGTCAGCGAGAGCGGCAAGAACCCGCCGACCGCAGCCGGCGTCAATGGTTTTGACGGCAGTGTGGTGGACCGGATAAGCGACCGGTGGGGGAAGAATTGACGCGGGGTGGACAACCCGGAAGGAGTTGCCCGCATGGCTGACGAAGACGACCCCACGCCACCGGCGGCGCCAGCAGTGGCGCCCGAGGCGGTGACTCCGGCCCCGGAAGATGCACCGGTGGGTTCGACTGCGGGTCTGACCGGTGAGCCGGCCGGTGCGCATGCATCCGGCGATCGGCAGGAACCGCCCGGCGCGCATGGATCCGGCGATCGGCAGGAACCGCCCGGCGGCGACGAGAGCGTGCCTGGGGACGCCGAGCCGACTGCGGATGCCGGCGACGGCCCGCCCGGGCAGGGCGCTCAGGACATCAACGACGTGCTGGAGTCGATCCGGCGCCTGGTCGCGGAAGAGGCGCAGTCGGTGCGCGAGCCGGCGGTCGCGCCGGTGCCGGTGGTGCCTGCCGCCGCGCCGCTGCGGCTGACGCCGGCGCAGACCGTGGTGCGGCAGGATGCGGCGGAGTCGGAGCCGATCCGGGGGCCCTGGCAGGACACGGCCGCAGAGGATGGTACCGAAGACATCGCGGCAGAGGGCGAGGCCGGGACGCAGGCCGAAGGCGAGGCGGAGCCGGCAGACGTGATCCCCGCCAGCGAGGACGAGAAGACCGACCTCGGTGCGCCGGACGAGACCTATTTCGAATATGTCTCGGGCGATCCGGGCGCGCCGGATGCCAACCCGGATGCCAGCGCGGACGTGGTCCCGGCTCCGGCGCCGGAGATGTCGGCCGACGAGGCCGATGCGGTGGCCGACGCCGCGCCGGAGGAAGACGAGGATGCCGCCGGGCCGGCGCTGATGCTGCACGCGGTGCCGGCGCCCGAGCCGATGGAAGACGCCGCCGCCGACGATGCCGGCGCGCCGGGCGAGGCCGAGGATGGCGACGATGGCTACCAGGACCGGACCCACGATGACGGGGCCCAAGATGACGGGGCCTATGATGACGGGGGCTATGATGATGGGGAGGCGGGGCCGCCCTACGGGCTGCACGCCGATGACGAGGCGGCGCTCAGGATCATGGTGGGCCAGATCATCCGGGACGAGCTGCAGGGCGAGCTCGGCGCGGTGATGACCCGCAACCTGCGCCGGCTGGTGCGCCAGGAGATTGCCCGCGCCCTCAACCCCGGCGTGGACGACGACTGACCGGAGGGGCGGGGCCGACCGGAACCCGGGGCGCCCCCGACCGCCCACCCTCGCGCGCCACCCTTGCGACGCTGGCACGATCGGCTTCGCCCTGCCAATGTCCAAGCGATAAATTGTTTTGAATCAATGGCTTGCCCGGCGTCCCCATGGGGACAGCAGGCGCGGGCCCGGCTGGCAGCAGCCGAACCGGCAGCCCAAGCGGCGATGCTTGCGCCTGTCCCCGCCGGGTGTCCCCACGAAAAGCGCCTTGAAATCAGTGCCTTGACCCCCCGTCCCCATGGGGACGCCGGCTTGGCCGGAGGATCCGGTCCCGGCTCAGGTCTGCAGGTGGCCTTCGGCGGCGGGATCCTCGGCCGGACCCTCGCCCATCGCCTCGGCGACGTAGCCGGTGCAGGCGGCCTTGGGCTGATAGGCCGGGACCGCCCGGCGCCGCAACTCGACGCTGGGATGCAGGCTTTCCGAGCGGTCGCGGCCGGCCGACCGCCGGGCCCGGTGCAGGAAATACTTGGCCGCGCCCCGCCAGCGCCCGACCATGGGCGCGGCCGGGTCGACCGGAAAGCGCGAGCGCCAGTCCCCGGGCAGCTTCAACCCCAGCGACTGCGCCCGCGACAGCATCCAGCACAGCGGGATGTTGGCTAGAAGCCGCGCCTCGGGCCGGTCGCCGGTCTGGCCGCCGATATCGGCATGGGCGCCGGCGAACCAGACCTGTTCCAGCCGCCCGGACCAGTTGCGGCCGGCGCGCCACAGGATCGGCTCGTAGGCGGTGCGGGTCTCGTCCAGCGCCAGGGCCTGGAAGGCGTTCTTGACGTACTTGCCGAGGCCATGGTCATGGAATTCGGTGGCCATGGGCGCCAGCCGCGAGATCACCGGGTAGGGGATGCCGAGCGCCCGCACCGTATCCCAGACGCCGATCATCTGGATCTCGACATGGCGGTGGCAGAAACGCTCGGAAAAGGTGACCGCGTGGTCGGTCAGCATGTCGGCCTCGTAGTAGCGGAAGGCCCGCAGCACCCGCCGCTCGGTCGCGTGATGGGCCTTGAGCAGGCCGATGCGGCCGATGAAGCCGGCCAGCGAGCGTACCGCATAGGCGCCGCGGGAAAAGCCGAAGAGCATGATCCGGTCGCCGGGATGATAGCGCGAGGCGAGCGTCGCATAACCGTGCTCGATGGAGAGGTTAACCCCCTCGCCGGCGGCGACGTTGACCCACTTGCTCCAGCCTTCGCCCTGCACGCCGGGGTCGTAGCCGACGGTCTGGTCGAGCCGCGGCCCCATCTCGTCGAGGAGCTTGTAGAGCAGGCCGGCGTTGGTCTCATGCCCCTCGGTGAGACGGCTGAGCGTCCCGTCGATGATGAAGACATGTGTACGCTGCGGACGCCGGTTCATGCGCGCTACCCTAACAAACCCCGAACCATCGCCCACCGAACTGTCCGTGAGTCACCGTAACAGGTTACACCGGAACCGCTGTTGTGTGCTTAACTTCGCGCAACACGATGGCGGTTTCCGCCGAGGCCACCGCCGGCGTCGCCAAGAGCCGGTTCATCAGGAAATGCTCGTAGGCCGCGGTGTCGCGGGTGCGGATCTCCAGCCGGTAGTCGTGGCGGCCGGTGATCGAGTAGCAGGCCATGATCTCGGGGGCGGCGCGCACCAGCGCCTCGAAATCGGCGCGCGCCTCGCTGCCGTGGTCGCGCAGCGTGATCTCGGTCAGCGCATGGGTGCCGAGGCCCACCCTTGCCGGGTCGAGCAGTGCCACCCGGGCGCGGATGACGCCGGCGGCCTCGAGTGCGTCGAGCCGCCGCCAGACGCTGGAATGCGACAGTCCCACCCGCTCGCCCAGCGCCTGGCCCGACTGGCTGGCATCCGATTGCAGCGCGCGCAGCAGTGCAAGGTCATGATCATCCATGGTCATACTGTGCGCCAGATTGCATTCTTGTGCAATGATTGTGCTTTACTTTCGGTTCTGTGCTGCACTTTGAGCAGAGAATCCACGCAAGTTGTGCTCCAATGAGGCAAAGCCGAGGAGTTTCGCCATGTCCGCATCCGCTGCCCGGCGCGAGACCGGGCCGATCAACGCAGATCACACCATCGACCAGAACTGGGCCGCATACACGGCCGAGGAGCATGCCCGCTGGGATGCACTGGCCGCGCGCCAGATGCAGCTTCTGCCCGGCCGCGCCTGCCGAGCCTATCTCGAGGCGCTGGACCGCCTGACCCTGTCCGAGGGCGGCATCCCGGATTTCGGCCGTCTCGGCGATCGGCTGGAGCGGCTGACCGGCTGGCGCGTCGTGGCGGTTCCGGGACTGGTGCCGGCGGAGGTGTTTTTCGACCACCTGGCCAACCGCCGCTTTCCTGCCGGCACCTTCATCCGCTCGGCCGAGGAGTTCGACTATATCGAGGAGCCGGACATCTTCCACGACGTGTTCGGCCATGTGCCGCTGCTGGCCGATCCGGTCTACGCCCGGTTCATGGAGGCCTATGGCCGTGGCGGCGCCCGGGCCATGCAGATGCAGGCCCTGCCGGCGCTGGCGCGGCTTTACTGGTACACCATCGAGTTCGGCCTGACCGTCGAGGACGGGGCGCTGCGGCTGTTCGGCGCCGGGATCATGTCCTCGCCCACCGAGACGGTGTTCGCGCTGGAGGATGAAAGCCCCAACCGGATCGGCTTTGATCTGGAGCGGGTGATGAACACCGACTACCGGATCGACGATTTTCAGGAGAGCTATTTCGTCATCGACAGCTTCGACAGCCTGCTGGCGGCGACCGAGGCGGATTTCACGCCGATCTATCGCGCCTTTCCGGGACGCACGCCCTATCGGCCGGGCGAGGTACTGGCCGGCGACCGGGTGCTGCACCGAGGCACCGGGGCGTATTTCAGGAACAAGCGCTGAGCCCGGGCGGGCTTGAGGGCGGCCGAAGCCGCCCCCGCCCCTTCACTTGACGTCGGCCCAGGCCGTCCGGTCGATTTCGAGATCGGCGAACTTGTCGACATCGAAGACCGGGTGCTCGACCCCCGCCTTGAGCTGGGCCCGATAGTCGTTCAGAAGCCGCAGCGCGGTCGGGAAGAGCATGGTCAGCGCCAGCAGGTTCACCACCGCGAGGATGCCCATCATCGGGTCGGAGAAGAAGAACACCGAGGTCGCACCGGGCGCCGCGGCGCCGAGCAGCACCAGCGCCATGATCAGGATGCGCAGGATGTGCTGCGAGGCCGGATGCTTGGTCAGCACGCTGAGCGCGTTCTCGCCGAGGTAGTAGTTGTAGATGATCGACGAGAACGAGAACAAGAGGATCGCGAAGGTGAGGAAGTACTGGGTCCAGTCCCCCAGATGGCTGACCAGCGACTGCTGGGTCAGCGCCACGCCGTCGATGCCCTCGGCGCCCGGCTGGTAGACATCGCTCAAGAGGATCATGAAGGCGGTGCAGGAGCAGATCACGATGGTGTCGATGAACACCGACAGCGACTGCACGATACCCTGGCTGATCGGGTGCCGCACCCAGGCGACGGCGGCCACGTTGGGGGCCGAGCCGAGCCCGGCCTCGTTGGAGAACAGGCCGCGCCGCAGGCCGTTGGCGATGGCCGCGCCCATGCCGCCGGCGATGGCCTCGTTATAGCCGAAGGCGCCGCTGATGATCTGCCAGATGACGCCGGGCAGGCTGGTGATGTTGATCAGGATGACCAGAAGCGCCATGGCGATGTAGCCGATGGCCATGACCGGCACGATGATGTCGGCGGCCTTGGCGATGCGGTGGATGCCGCCATAGACGATGACGCCGGTCAGCGCAGCCAGGGCGATCCCGGTCCACAGCCGGTCGATGCCGAGGCTGTCCTTGGCCGCGCCCGCCACCGTGTTGCCCTGGAAGGCGTTGAAGCCGAGCGCGAAGGCGGCGATCAGGCAGATGGCGTAGAGGATCGCCAGCCAGCGGAAGTTGGATCCCAGCCCGTGGATGATGTAGCGGGCCGGGCCGCCGCGATAGGTGCCGTCCTCGGCCGATTCCTTGTAGAGCTGCGCCAGCGAGCATTCGAAGAGGCTGGTGGCCATGCCGACAAGCGCGATGGCCCACATCCAGAACACCGCGCCGGGGCCGCCGAGGGTGATCGCCACCGCGACGCCGGCGATGTTGCCGCCGCCGACGCGGCCGCCGACCGAAACCAGCAGCGCCTCGCGCGAGGAGATGCGCCCGGGGCCGGCATCCTCGGGGCGGGGAAACAGCACCCGGAACATGCGGCCGAAGAACTGGAACTGCACCAGCCCCGAGATCAGGGTGAAGAAGATCCCGAGCACCACAAGGAACGGGATCAGCGACCACCCCCAGGTAAGATCGTTGATGACTCCGAAGATCTGTTCGAGCCAACCCATGTCAGTCCCTCGTCTGTTGTTGTCCGGCGACCGTTGCTCCGGCCCCGCGATCACTAGAGCACGGGGTGGGAGGGGTTACCAGCACGGGTGCGCCCGAATGCCGGCGGCGACGACTTGTGCCGCGCGCGTAGTCAGATCGCGGCCCGTCCGGCCGCGAACGACGCCGTTGGCCAGGGGCCGGGCGTTGCCGGGCGCCGAACCACCGGATGGATGGAAGCGTGCCCATGCGCCGCCCTGCCGGTGGAGCGCCGGACCGCGCCCGGCCGCGCGGGTGGGCGGGGGGGGGCGCGGCCGGGCGCGGTCAACCGGCGTGCGTCATCGGGCGCCGCATTGCCCGGCAACAGGGCTGGTGGCCGTTCGCCTCAGATCTCCTCCACCTCGGCGTACTCCGGATAGAAGGCGATGTGGCCGCGGATCGCGGCCAGTTCCGGCTTTGGGTCCTCGTAGGACCATGCCGCGTTCGCCACCGTGCCGCTCTTGGCGACCAGGTCGAAATAGCTCGCCGTCCCCTTGTAGGGGCAGACGCTGGTGTGGTCCGAGGCATCGAGGAAGGCCATCTCCACATCCTCGCGGGGGAAGTAGGTGACCGGCGGATAGCCATCTTCGTCGAGGATCAGGGCGCGACCCGTTTCGGCGATGATCGCGCCGCGCGCGCGAACCACCCACTGGCCTTCGGATTGCGTCACCGTGATCTGCCGTTCGGCCATGGTCGGGTTCCTTCCTGATGTTGGGTGGCTACAGTCTGGCGCAGGCGTGGGCCAGCCATTCCCGGGTGACGGCAGAAACCAGCGGGCCGATCTCGTCCAGCACCCGTGCGTGATACTGGTCGAGCCAGCGGCGTTCTTCAACCGTCAGCAGGGCCGGGTCGATCAGCCGCCGGTCGATGGGTGCCAGGGTCAGGGTCTCGAAGCCCAGCATCTCGGTGTCGCCGCCGGGCACGGCTGCGGGCGGGGTCACCGCAATCAGGTTCTCGATGCGGATGCCGAAATGGCCCTCGCGATAGTAGCCGGGCTCGTTGGAGACGATCATCCCCGGCTGCAGCGCCTCGGCGCCGCGCTTGGAGATCGACTGCGGCCCCTCGTGCACGCCGAGAAAGGCGCCGACGCCGTGGCCGGTGCCATGGGCATAGTCGAGGCCGGCCTGCCACAGCGCCACCCGCGCCAGGGTATCGAGCGCGCGGCCGTCGGTGCCCTCGGGAAAGCGCGCCCGGCTGAGCCCGATCATGCCCTTGAGCACCAGCGTGAAGGCGCGGATGGCCGACGGTTCGGCCGCGCCCACCGCCACCGTGCGCGTGATGTCGGTGGTGCCGTCGGGATACTGACCGCCGGAATCGATCAGCAAGAGCTCGCCCAGCCGCACCGGCCGGTCGGTGGCCTCGGTTACCCGGTAGTGGATGATCGCGCCATCCGGCCCGGCGCCCGAGATGGTGTCGAAGGAAATGTCGCGCAGGCTGTTGGTGGCCCGCCGTCGCGCCTCCAGCGCCCGTACCACGGCGATCTCGGTCAGCCCGCCCTCCGGCGCCGCCTCGTCGAGCCAGCACAGGAATTCGGCCATGGCGGCGCCGTCGCGGCGGTGGGCGGCGCGGCTGCCGTCGAGTTCGACCTCGTTCTTGCAGGCCTTGGGCAGGATGCAGGGATCGCGGCCCCAGACGATGTCCGCCGCGCCCTCGCCAAGCCGCCGCGCCACCCACAGGGGTGCGGTCGCCTCGTCCACCAGCACCTTGCCGCTCAGCGCCTGCAGCGCCGCCGCGAAGGCGTGGGGGGGCAGTAGCTCCACCTCGGCCCCGAGATGCGCGCGGGCCGCCTCGTCGGCCTTGGCCGGGTCGGTGAACAGGCTGACGCGGCCGTCGGCGTGAAGGATGGCGAAGGCGAGCACCACCGGCGTGCGGACGATGTCGCGGCCGCGGATATTGAGCAGCCAGCAGATCGAATCGGGCAGGGTCAGCACCGCGGCGTCCGCGCCGGCCGCGGCCACCGCCTTGCCGATGCGATCGCGCTTGTCGGCGTGAGCCTCGCCGGCCAACGCCAGCGGGTGCGGCTCGATGGCGCCGGCGGGCGGCGGCGGCCGGTCGGTCCAGGCCGCGTCCACCGGGTTGTCCACCTCGGCCAGCCGGATGCCCTTGGCCGCGAGCGGTTTGTCCAGCGCCTCGGCCTCCTTGCGGCCGTGCAGCCAGGGGTCGATCCCCACCGTCGCACCGGCGGGGAGTGCCGCGGCCAGCCAGTCGCCCGGCCGGGTGGCCGGGATCGGCAGGATCTCGACCAGCGCGGTATCGGTCTGGGCCCGCGCCTGCAGGGTGTAGCGACCGTCGACAAGCAGCGCGGCGCGGTCCTTGAGGATCAGCGCCATCCCGGCCGAGCCGGTGAAGCTTGTCACCCAGGACAGGCGCTCGTCGCCGGGGGCGACATTCTCGCCCATATGCGCGTCCGCCCGCGGCACCAGGAAGGCGTCGAGCCCCGCCGCCGCCATCCCGGCGCGTAGCGCCGCCAGCCGCGGGGCGACGGTATCGGGGGACGATGTGGCGGCGAAGCTCTGAAACATGAATGCACCAGTCCTTGGGCAATCCGCTGCGCGGCGGGAGCGGTTGTTGCCGCACCCGGGGCGAATCGGTAGCTTTTCCCCCGGCAAGAAACAAGCGCGCCCCGGAACGGCCCCGAGAGGCCCGGGCGCGAGGAAGCAGGCAGGAGCGGGACATGCTGCGTCTTATCGCGCTGATCCTCGTCGTGGCCGGCGGCTGGCTGGGCTGGCGCGACTGGCAATCCACCATCGGCCAGGGCAATGCCTTTCGGCTGAGTTCGGTCGAGGCGACCTGGGAAGCGTTTTCGCCCTCCACCCACGAGGCCTGGCTGCCGATGCTGCAGGAACTGACGGTGCCCTATCTCTGGGACCCGGTCCTGAAGACGCTGCTGGTCCTGCCGTCGGCGGGGCTGCTGATCTTCATCGGTGCGGTGCTCTGGATGTCCCGGCGCCGGCGCCGCAAGGTGCGCGGCATCTTCCGCTGAGGCCGGCCTTCCGCCTCCCCTGCCTCCCGATATTGGCCGCCGTATTGGCCCGGCCTGCCGGTGCCGCCGTCGACCACGGGCGGCCGGGCATTGCTGCCGCATGCGCTGCAGGCCCCGCTGCGCGCGGATCGCGCCCGGCGCGAGGGCGGGGGGGGGGGGAGCGCCGGGCGCGATCCGACATTTCCGCCCGCGGCATCGCCAAGCCGAAACCGGATCGCAGAGATCCGGTTCGAAACGGTCCTAGCCGGCCTTGCGAAGCTGCCGTGCCCTGGGGCCGCCGGTCTCGAACAGCGCCGCAAGCTGCTCGGTCATGGCGCCGGCAAGCTGCTCCACATCGGTGATCGTCACCGCCCGCTGGTAATAGCGGGTGACGTCATGGCCGATGCCGATGGCGATCAGCTCGACACTGCTGCGCCGCTCGATCATCGCGATCACGTCGCGCAGGTGCTTCTCCAGGGTGCTGGCCGGGTTCACCGACAGGGTCGAATCGTCCACCGGTGCGCCGTCGGAGATCACCATCAGGATGCGCCGGTGCTCGGGCCGCTGGGTCATCCGCCGCCAGGCCCATTCCAGCGCCTCGCCGTCGATGTTCTCCTTCAGCAGCCCCTCCTTCATCATCAGCCCCAGATTGGGCCGGGTCCGCCGCCATGGCGCATCGGCGGCCTTGTAGATGATGTGGCGCAGGTCGTTCAGCCGGCCGGGATTGGGCGGCCGCCCCTCGGCCAGCCACAGCTCGCGTGCCTGCCCGCCCTTCCAGGCCCGGGTGGTGAAGCCGAGGATCTCGCACTTGACCTGGCAGCGTTCCAGGGTGCGGGCAAGGATGTCGGCGCAGATCGCGGCGATCGAGATCGGCCGGCCGCGCATGGAGCCGGAGTTGTCGAGGAGCAGCGTCACCACGGTGTCGCGGAACTCGGTGTCCTTTTCCTGCTTGAAGCTGAGCGGCGTGGTGGGGTTGGCGACCACCCGCGCCAGCCGCCCGGCATCCAGCATCCCTTCGTCCAGATCGAACAGCCAGGCGCGGTTCTGCTGCGCCTGCAGCCGTCGCTGCAGACGGTTGGCGAGCCGGCTGACGGCACCCTTGACCGGTTCGAGCTGCTGGTCGAGATAGTGCCGCAGCCGCTCCAGTTCGGCCGGTTCGGCCAGTTCCTCGGCCGGGATCACCTCGTCATGCTTGGTGGTGAACACCTTGTAGGCGGGATCGGCCTCGGAAACCGGTGCGGGCGGCGGCCGCTCGGGCGGACGCTCGCCTTCCTCGGCCTCGGCTTCGTCGGCCATGTCGTCGGCATCGTCGCTGTCATCGATCGCGAGCTGCGCTTCCTGCTGGTCGCTGTCCTCGGCCTGATCGCGCTCGGCCTCGCTGTCGGCCTCGTCGCTTTCGTTCTCCTGGGCGTCCTCGGGGTTCTCCTGGCCGGTTTCCTCGGCGCTGTCCTCGCCGGCGTCGTCCTCGGCGTTGTCGGGATCGTCGCCGAGCTGGTCGGCATAGCCGAGATCGGCGATCGCCTGGCGCACGGCGCGGGCAAAGGCGCGCTGGTCGTCGATGACATGGGCGGCGTCCGACAGCGCCTCGCCAGCCTGGCCTTCGAGAAACCCGCGCCACAGGTCGGTGATGGTGTCGGCGCCATGGGGCAGGGCCCGGCCGGTGGCAAGCTGGCGCAGATAATAGCCCGCCGCCGCCGGCAGTGGTGCCTGCGCCGCCTCGGTGATCTGGGCATAGCCGGCGCGCCGGCAATCCTCGGCAATGCGGGCGTCGATGTTCTTCGCCGTGCCGGGCATGGCGCGGGCACCCAGCGCCTCGCAGCGCGCCGTCTCCAACGCCTCGTAGAGGCCCGAGGCGATCTCGCCCTGAGGCGCATAACGGCGATGGGTCCCCTGGTCGTGGAAACGCCGGCGCAGCGCCAGGGCATCCGCCGTGCCGCGGGCCAGCAACACCTCGTCGCGGGTCATCCGCCGCGTCACCTGCGGCAGCCGCACGCCCTCGTTGGTCAGCCCGGGCGGGTCGACCGAGTAGTTGACCTGAAGATCCTGGTCGGCCGCGATCGCGCGCGTCGCCTCGGCGAGCGCCTTCTTGAACGGCTCTGCAGGATTGTCCGGCTTGCTCATTGCGGCCTTATGCACCGCGTCAGGGCGGAGTGAAAGGGGCCAACGTGCGTCGCCGCGCCCGCCGGACCCGCAATGATCCGCCGGGTGGAGCGGCCAGCAAAATGCTGCAGGTGCACCAGCCAGAATACTGCATCGGCAGGATGGCGCGGGCAGGCCGCAGCCCGCAGACTTGCCAAGGGGGAGTCGCGTGACGGCCGGACGGTCGCCGGGCCCCCCGGGGGGAGTTCCGCGATGAACGCATTCATGAGGCTGCTTGCCGTCAACCTGATGGCGCCCGGCGTGCCGGACTCGGCGCAGCAGGCACTGGTTCGCCTGGCGGGCTATGGCCCGATCGGGATTGCACCGCGTGGTGAGGCCGAGAAGGACCCGGACGACCGTGAGCCGGTGCGACCGGACGGGCCGGCGGACGGCCGGCGCACTGGCGGCGCGGGGTGACGTGCCCGGTCCCTCGGCCAGGGCGTTGGCGGGCCGCGACGCGCTGACCCGCGGCTGCCCCGGGACCGACGCTCCAGCGGGGCGGACGGCAACACTTTTATGACACTCTTATGGGTATCCTGCCCGCAAGGAGGATGCCGTCATGGTCGTGCGTGGTCTTGCCGTTCTGTTCCTGTCCCTGGTCCTGGCGCTGCCGCAGTCGGGACCGGCGTCTGCCGCGGCGGACGACTATTCGGGCACCTGCGTCTTTTTCGGCAATGCCGCCTTCAAGGACCTGTTCATGGGGCGCAAGACCTTTCGCGCGGCGCTGGCGCGAAGCTGTGACGACGCCCGCCGCATCGCTGCCGAGGCGCCATCCGGCAGCCTGCGCCGGTTCCGCGCCGAGACACACCTGGCGCGGCTGGAACGCTACCGCGCGACGCTGCGCGACATCTTCCTCGAGCGCTTCTCGGCCACCCGCGGCGGTCGCGACCTGCAGGCGCGGGGGGTGGTCGGCCATCAGGTGGCGCGGCCCGTCAGCGAGGCTGGCGCCTATCTCATCGCCTTCGAGATGGGGTTGGTCGGCGCCCAGCGCGCCTGGGAGGCCTGGCTGGCGGCCGAGGCCGAATAGCCTCAGGCGCTGTCGCGCATCGGGTCCCTATCCGTCGACACACCGTTTCCGTTCTGCGCCTCGCGCCGCGCATCATAGCCCTGGCGGGCGGCCTCGATCCGCTGGCCATTGTCCCTGACCCAGCTCGCGAGGCCGCAGACCGGAGTCAGCAGATCGTGGCCGAGCCCGGTCAGGGCATAGTCGACCTGCGGCGGAGCGGTCGGTGTCACCGTTCTTGACACAAAGCCATTTCTTTCGAGATTCCGCAAGGTTACGGCCAACATCTTCTGCGAGATGTCACCCACTTCGCGGCGCAACGCGTTGAACCGCAGCGGCCCGCCGCCAAGCGTGCGCACCACCAGCAAGGACCATTTGTCGCCGATCAGCCCCAAGAGCTCGCTGATCCGCATGCAGGTCGCGGGGTCCTTCGCCTCACAAGGTTTCATCGAGGTGCCTTCTTGTCACCGCTGCGGCGCTTACTAGTCTAGTGCAGGTAACGTTTTGAAACCAGCAATACAACGGAGACTGCCCCCATGACCACCCGAAATCCGCGCATCGCCGTCATCGTCGGCTCGACCCGCGACAGCCGCTTTGGCCGCAAGCCCGCAGACTGGGTCCTCGCCCAGGCGAAGGCCCGCAGCGACTGGGAGGTCGAATTGCTCGACCTGAAGGATTTCGACCTGCCGCTGTTCAACGAGAAGGCATCGAACATGTGGATGCCGAGCGAGGATCCCAGGGCGGTCGCCTGGCAGCAGAAGCTGGCCACCTTCGATGGCTTCATCATCGTGACGCCCGAATACAACCGCTCGATCACCGGGGCGCTGAAGAACGCGCTGGACCAGGCCTACAAGGAGTGGATCCGCAAGCCCATGGCGGCGGTCGGCTATGGCATGACCGGCGCGGCGCGGGCGGTAGAGCATCTCAGGACCATCGCCATCGAGCTGCAGATGGTGCCGGTCCGGTCCGGGCTGCACGTGCTCGGCGCCGACTTCCTCAAGGTCCATCCGATTGGCGACAACGGCGAGATGACGGAGATCGCCGATCACCTCAAGCAGCCCGCCGAGGCGATGCTCGCCGATCTCGACTGGTGGGTGCGTGCCACCATGGCCGCCCGGGCCGACGAGGAGCGAAAGGCCGCCTGAGCCGGCACTGCCGCCACGCTGCCCGCGCGCCCGCCGCTTGCAGGCGGGCGTCCGATTTGCGATACCCCCGCGGGTGGGTAGAGGGGCAGCGTGCGAGGATGATGAAACACGAATACAAGGTCGTGCCGACGCCCCGCCGCGTTGGCCGCGTCAAGGGCGCCAAGACCACCGCCGACCGGCTGGCGGCCACCATCGCCGAACTGATGAACGAGCATGCCCGCGACGGTTGGGAATACCTCCGCGCCGAGACACTGCCGGTGGACGAGCGCGCCGGCATGCTGTCGAAGCCGGTGGAGGTGTACACCACCGTGCTGGTCTTTCGCCGCGTGATCGAGACCCGTCCCGACATGCAGCGCGAACGCCCGGTGCAGCGCCCGGTCCTGGTGGCGACCCCGCCGCCCGAAGAGCCGCCGTTGCGGCCGCAGCCGGAAACACGGCGCGAGCCGACCCTCAGCGGCAACGGTGACGACGAGCCGACACGTCCGCTGCAGCTCGGTCCCGCCGACCGCGACGACTAACCGGCGACCAGGGCCGGCGGTGTCCGGCGCCGATGGCGACCGGCCTTGATGGCGGCGTTGACTGGGCCCTTGCCCGGCACCAGTGTGCGGGCCTATCCTGCCGTCAGTCAGCCATGCTGCGAAGAGGGTGGCCCCGGTCAGGCCCGGGGTTGCGCCGGGGGCGGCTCAGGGCTGGCGCGGGGGGCTCGACCATGCCGAACGAAGTCGAGGTGCATTTCCAGGAAGGCTTCGCGAAAACGCCCTGCACGCTGAGCGTGAACGGGGCGGTTGCGGCTGAATACGATCTTACGACCCGGCTGATGACCGGCCTGGCCGAGATCGTGCACCTGTCGCTTGCCGCCGGCGACGAGCTGGTGGTGCAGGCGGAGAATCTGCCTCCGGGTGAGAAATACCACGTTTCGGGCAACGAACGGTGGCTTACCGTGAACATCGTCGACGGCCGGGTGGTGGTCCGGCCGGCCGACAGAGGCCCCGGCTACCTCTAGACCCGCGAGCGGGTGGCTCGCACGCGCCAGCGTGACACGGGAAAGCCGGCCGGAGCACATTTGGGGGGAACCAATCATGGCAAGACGTACGTCGCGACGCGCATCCGCCACCAAGGCTCGCCAGGAGGCGCTGCCGCAATCGGCGCTGATCCCCAATGCCGAGCATCCCGACTACGTCGCAGGCAGCGTGGGCGAGACCATTGCGGGGGCGGGGGCGCGCGCCGAGGCCCCGTCGCCCGCCGAACCGGCCCCGGCGCCGATGGCGGGGCCCCAGGGCGGGCCGATGCCGGCCGGCATGCCCGGTCTCAACATGGTCAGCTTCTGCGCGCCGCTCAGCGGTCGCTACCGGATCGTGCCGCCCGCCCAGCCCGTGCCCGCGGCCCCATCGGCCAACGAGACCACGATCATCGTCAGGGTTGATGTCGATCGCTTCTTCCCGCAGCAGCGCATCTCGATCGAGGCGTCGCGCCAGTTCCCGCTGCTTCGCGCCCACGCCATCGCCGAGGTGACCTCGGACGAATGCCTGGGCTTCAACCGGCGCCGGGTGCGCGCCACCATCACCTTCCGCGACGGGTTCGACGGGCTGATCCCCGGCGAGGAGATCACCTTCGATGCCTTCCGCGGCAACGGCCTGAACTATGGCCGGTTCAGCCTGACGCTGAGCGGCGGCGGCACCGCGGCGATCACCCACGACATGGCGTTCGAATCGGAGTTCTTCGACCCGGTGGAATTCGAGATCGACCAGGTGGACAACGCCGGCCCGATCCACACCGCCTATGACACCGCCTCGCACCCGAACCGGCCGGCCAGCCTGCCGGCCGAGACGCTGTCGCTGGCCTCGATCTACCAGCGCGCCGGCTTCGACGTCAGCCTGTCGCCGAACACCACGATCATTCCCACCGCCGATGCCGGCGCCAACGGCACCTGGTCGGATTCCGAGATGCACGACGCGATGGTCAGCTTCTGGTCACGCTTTGCCGATCGCCCGCAATGGGCGCTCTGGGTGCTCTACGCGGCGCGTCACGATCAGGGCAACAGCCTTGGCGGCATCATGTTCGACGATATCGGCCCCAACCATCGCCAGGGCACGGCGATCTTTACCAAGACCTTCATCACCGAGGTGCCGGATGGCGACCTGAACCCCGACGCCTGGCGGGCGCGGATGCAGTTCTGGACAGCCGTGCACGAGATGGGTCACGCCTTCAACCTCGCCCATGCCTGGCAGAAGGCGCTCGGCACCGCGCAGGGAGCCTCGGGCGATCCGTGGACCCCGCTGGCCAACGCGCCGGAGTCGCGCAGCTTCATGAACTATCCGTTCCGCGTGAACGGCGGCGAAAGCACGTTCTTCTCGGATTTCGCCTTCCGGTTCGACGACGAGGAACTGACCTTCATGCGCCACGCGCCGCGCCGCTTCGTGCAGATGGGCAATTCCAACTGGTTCGAGAACCACGCCTTCGAGGCGCCGCAGCCGTCGCCGCGCAGCCGCTGGACGCTGAAGATCCGGCCGAACCGGGAGGAGAACGCCTATTCGTTCCTCGAGCCGGTATCACTGGAGTTGAAGCTGACCAACAACGGGCCCGGCCCAGCGACGCTCGACCCCGACATGCTGCGCGAGGGGCATCACGTCTCGATCCTGGTCCAGCGCGAGGGCGGGCCGACGCGCCGATGGCAGCCCATGGCGACCCGCTGCCACGAGTTGCACAGCGCGGCGCTGAAGGCGGGCGATTCGATCTATGGCGCCCATCTGGTCAGCGCCTCGACCGCCGGCTGGCTGATCGACGAGCCGGGGTTCTACAACCTGCAGGCCGCGGTCGACACCGGCAGCGGCATGGCGGTGTCGAACGTGCTGAGGCTTTTCGTCTCGCCGCCCGCCGGGGTGGACGAAGCCAGGATCGCGCCGGACTATTTCACCGAGGATGTGGGCCGGGCGCTGACCTTCGGCGGCTCGCCGTCGCTCGACAAGGCGATGGACGTGCTGCAGACGGTGGCCGACAAGATGCCCCAGAACCCCGCCGCGACCCATGCCGCGGTAGCGGTATCGACGCCGAAGATGCGCGACTTCAAGCAGCTCGACGCCAGGGCCGGCCGCGACGGGCTGGCCATCCGCTGCGCCAGGGCCGACATCGACACCGCCGCCAAATGCATGAACGAGGCGCTGATCGACAAGCCCGATCAGGCCGCCGAGACCATGGGCCATATCGACTATTTCAACGCTCTGGACGAGCTGGCCGACCGGCTGGCCAAGGCCGGCGACGACAAGGGTGCCAAGAAGGTTCTGCAAAGCTCGGTGGGCACCATGAAGAAGCGCAAGGTGCTGGACCGGGTGGTCAAGGCCACCGAGCGCAAGCTGGCGCGGCTGAAATAGCCCGCCGGCTCAGTCGCCGGTGTCGTAGGTATAAAGGACCATCGCCTCCCTGCGGCCGCCCAGGCGGTCATAGACCGCCTGCGCCGCATGGTTGTCGCCCTCGGTGCCGAGCCATGCCTGGTCGCAGCCCTCGTCATGCGCGACCTTCAGCATCGCCTGCATCAGCGCCGTGGCGATTCCCTGCCGCCGCCGCGCCGGGGTGACGCCAAGTTCGTCGACGAACATCTCGGGCGGCTTTTCGGGGCGCAGGCGCACCACGCCCGAGACATGGCCGATCACCTCGCCGTCGATCAGCCCAAGCAGCAGAACGGTGCCGGGCCAGGCGAGATAGGCGGCAAGCCGCCCGGGCTCGATGGGCGCATCGAAGACCTCGGGCGCGATGCGGTCGAGCAGCCGGGCATTGTCCGCGGTCAGGCGGACGATGCTCAGGCCGGGCGGGCTACTCCCGGCCACGCACGTCGAGGGCAAGCGCGTGCACCCGGCCCTTCAGCTCTTCGTCCAGCACCCGATAGACGGCGCGCTGGCGGTCGACCCGGCCCATGCCGTCGAAGGCGCCCGCGACGATCTCGACCCTAAAATGCGTCTCGCCGCCCTCGCGCCAGCCGGAATGGCCGCGATGGCCTTCGCTTTCGTCGGTGACGACAAGCCGTTCCGGCGTGAAGGCATCGCGCAGCTTGCGCTCGATCTCGGCGGCAACGGTCATCTGAAGGGACTCCTGCATCGGCGGTTTCTGCCGCGCGGTGAAAACTTGGACTTCACCTTGGCGTGCAAAACACTAGACTGTCGGCCTCGACTCGAAAAGGTCGCGCCCCCATGTGTGGCGCCGGCCCTGATTGACGGCGGAAAGGGATCGATGAACAAGCGTTCCCCGTTCGAATTCGACATATCGGTTTCCAGCGCTAAAAAGCGCAAGTCCCGCTCGCGCGGATCCGGTGCGGGTGTCGATGCGCCCGGCAAGACCTGCGAGAAGCCGGGCTGCGGCAAGCCGGCGAAATACCGTGCGCCGAAAAGCCCCGACCGGCTGAACGACTTTCACTGGTTCTGCCTCGACCATGTGCGCGAGTACAACCTGAGCTGGAACTTCTTCCAGAACCACTCGGCGGACGAGCTGGACCAGCAGGTGGCCTCGGACCGGGTCTGGAACCGCAACACCCGGCCCTTTGCCGAGCGCGACACCGGCCACCCCGAGGGGCGGGCCTGGGCGCGGTTCGGCTTTGACGACCCGATGGACGTGCTGGGCAACAACGCCACGCTGAATCCGGGAGGGGACAAGGCACCGCCGGGAAGAAGCACCGCCACCCGCCGCCTGCCGCCCACCGAACGCAAGGCGCTCGACATCCTCGAGGCGCGCGACGATCAGACCAAGACCGAGATCCGGACGCTCTACAAGGCGCTGGTCAAGGCACTGCACCCCGACATGAACGGCGGCAAGCGCGACGACGAGGACCGGCTGGCCGAGGTTGTCTGGGCCTGGGAACAGATCAAGGCCAGCCGCAGTTTCCGCGAATAGCGCGCGACCTCAACCGTCGCGCGCCTCGTCATCCTCCACCGGTCCCGCCGGGCCAGCGCCGAGGGGCGGCAGGGGCGTGGTCAGTGGCTGAATCCAGTGATCCGGCCCGAACCAGTTCAAGCCGACACCGGCAAGGTCGACGGTCGGATCGGTGTAGGGCTGAAACGGCCGGCCGTTCAGCGATTTCTCCAGCATCGCGTGCACTTCCACCGGACCGCCGGTCTCGGCCGACCACAGGGCGGCCAGCTTGCCGGCGAAGGCGTGGATCAGGTCGGGCCGGGTCGTCACCGCATGCGCCTGGCGCGGCGTCAGATAGACCCTCGGGTCGATGGCGATCACCGCGCCGTTCCGGTCGACCACCTCAAAGCGGCCCCGCGCCTCGCGGTCATAGATGCGCATGCGCCAGCTGAAGCGGTGGCCGTCGCCGGTCCAGCGTACCTCGGTGGGAAAGGCGAAGGCGCGCAGCGGCAGCGCCACCTGCACCGCGAACCAGCCGGCCAGCGCCGCCAGCAGGACGGTTCCGATCGGGCGGCCATGGGCCGGCGGTGCCTCGGCCACGGCCATCCGGCCCCCCAGGGCGCGCCAGAGCTGCGCCGGCCAGTCGGGCGGGAAGAAGATCAGCGTCACCGCGATTGTCAGCCACGGAAAGATGCCGATGTTGAAGAGGTTGGCGTTGGAGATGTGGAAGGCGCAATAGACCAGGAACACCGGCAGCCGCGTGCGCCGCCAGAGCAGCAGCGGCGCGCCCAGCAGGTGCAGGGCCACCGTACCCCAGGCGCCGGCCAGGATCGCCCAGTCATGATGGAACAGCGCGCCGTAGAAGACGCGGGTTTCGGCGCCGCCGCGCAGCCACATCGCCAGCGGCTGCCCGGCCAGCCAGTCCGGCGTCAGCTTCACCAGCCCGGCGAAGATCAGGATGATCTCGGTCTGCAGCCTCAGCGCCGCCACCGGCCAGTAGGGGATGGTCGCGGCGCGGACCCCGGGTGCCAGCACCGCGTCCAGCGACCAGGCGCGGTGGGCGGGCATGATTGCCAGCAGCAGGCCATAGAGCAGCACCATGTAGAAGTGGTTCAGGTACTGCACCCGGTCGAGCAGGAAGAAATAGCCGAAGACCAGCACGAAGCCCCAGATGGCGACGCGGTAGAAGGCACCGAGCGCGATCATGATGCCGAAGAGCCCCGTCATCGACCACAGCATGTGGATCCAGGGTTCGGGAAGCGGCTGCAGCCAGTCCCAGCCGAAATACGGGAACAGCATCTGCGGCTCGACAAAGTAGCGCGCGATGCGGTCGTGGTGGATGTAGCGCCAGCACTCCCAGGTCATGACCAGGCCGAAGAGGATGCGCATCACCGCCAGTGAAAGCGGGCTGACCGGCCTGGCCAGCCAGGCCCGCAGTTGCGCGACGGCACCGCGCCCGCCTTGGGCGCGGTCGGCAGGCGCGGTCGGACTGGCGGGCTGCGTCATGCCCGCTTTGGTGCCCCAAGGGCCGGGCCGGGATCAAGGGGTCAGGCCGCCGTGCCCTGCACCGCCCGGCGGGCGGGGCCCACGGGGGGGAATGGCGTGGCCGCCCGTTACGGGTCCCGGGGGGATGGAAGATCAGGGGCGCGGAGGCTGGCGGCATTGGGCCATGCGGCACCCCTGAGGGGGCGCCACCGCGCTGGCACTCGCCGATTTCAAGGCACACAGCCTGCGTTGGCGGTTGCCGGTCCGGGTTCTGCGCATGCCGGTGCCGGCGCTGCGGTTGCGCAGGCACCGCGCCACTGCTGGTTGGACCCGGTCCGCCGCGCCGGAATGCTCCGCGCGGCGTGCCCTGGGAACCGGCTTGGTGCCGCTCTTGAGCGTCGAGGATGAGGCGATGCGGCCGGAAGCGGCCGCACCCCGTGCGTCAGCCGGTCTTGCGCTGGCTTTCTTCCACAGCGGATGCGTCAGCCTCGTCGGCCTCGGCATCGGCCTGCCAGCGGCTGATTTCGCTGTCCACGGCCGCATCCTTGAGCCAGCGCTTCAGCTCCAGCTCGCGGCGGGTTTCGATGTCGACGTCGATGATGGCGCCGGTCGGCGTCGCCGTGCGGCGCGTCGCCTCGGCGATGCTGGATCCGATCAGGATCACGCCAAGCGCAAGCGGACTGGTCAGCACCATGGCGATGAAGCCCGCCAGGGCGCTGTCGAAGCTGAGCCAGGCGACGATCGCCGCCGTCACCGCCACAGCCGAGACACCGCCCAGCAGCCGGAAGGGAAAGTTGCCGCCTTCGTCCTCGGTGGCAAGCCAGGCGTCGAGCTGTGCATCGCTCAGCCGCTCCGGGTTACCCTCGGTGGCGCTGGTGACGTCGTCCGCCGCTACCCCCGGTATTTCCGCCGCGCTGGCCGGACGGCCATCCCCCGATTCGAATCTCATTGCTTCCCCTCCAAAGCCTCTGCCATCGAAGCTGGGCTACAAAGCTTTAGAAAAAGCTAGCCCGGGGGCGTCGCCATGCCGCCCCGGAACCGGGACGGAACACGCTTGCACACCGGGGCCATTTCCTCCAAACACGGTGGCGCTCAAATCAGCACAGGCGGACGACATGGCGGATGGCGCAATGGACCCAGCGCAGGTACCGACAGTGGACATCGACGTCCGCACGCTGTTCGGCATCGACCTCGACATGCCCGGGGTCAGGGGCTTTGCCGAGCGCGCCGACAACGTGCCCGAGATCGACCCGGTCTACCGTTTCGACCGCGACACCACGATGGCCATTCTGGCGGGCTTTGCCCACAACCGGCGGGTCATGATCCAGGGCTATCACGGCACCGGCAAGTCGACCCATATCGAGCAGGTGGCGGCGCGGCTGAACTGGCCCTGCGTGCGCGTCAACCTCGACAGCCACATCAGCCGCATCGACCTGATCGGCAAGGACGCGATCCGGCTGCGCGACGGCAAGCAGGTGACCGAGTTCCAGGAGGGCATCCTGCCCTGGGCGCTGTCGAACCCCGTCGCCATCGTCTTCGACGAATACGACGCCGGCCGCCCGGACGTGATGTTCGTGATCCAGCGGGTGCTCGAGGCCGAGGGCAAGCTGACGCTTCTCGACCAGAACAAGGTGATCCGGCCGCATCCGTCCTTCCGGCTGTTCTCCACCGCCAACACCGTCGGTCTCGGCGACACCACCGGGCGTTACCACGGCACCCAGCAGATCAACCAGGGCCAGATGGACCGCTGGTCGCTGGTGGCGACGCTCAACTATCTCGAGCACGATGCAGAGGTGGGCATCGTCATCGCCAAGAACCCCCAGCTCAACACCGAGAAGGGACGCAAGACCGCAAGCCGCATGGTGACGGTCGCCGACCTCAGCCGCTCGGCCTTCATGAACGGCGACATCTCGACGGTCATGAGCCCGCGGACGGTGATCTCCTGGGCCCAGAACGCCGAGATCTTCGGCTCCGTCGGCTTTGCCTTCCGGCTGACCTTCCTCAACAAGTGCGACGAGCTGGAGCGGCAGACCATCGCCGAATTCTACCAGCGCTGCTTCGACGAGGAACTGCCGGAGAGCGCCGCCAGCATGAGCCTGGGCTGAGCGCCCGCGTGGTGGATGATCGGTGATGCCCGGCATCCTGACCGTCACGCTGAACCCGACCATCGACATCTCCAGCACCGTCGAGCGGGTGGTGCCGGGGCCGAAGCTGCGCTGCGAGGCGCCGCAGATCGATCCCGGCGGCGGCGGCATCAATGTCAGCCGCGCCATCGCCATCATCGGCGGTGACAGCACGGCCCTGGTGGCGGTCGGCGGCGGGTCCGGCCGGATGCTGACCGAGCTGCTGGGCGCCGAGGGCATCCGCCACGTGACCCTGACCGTCGCCGGCGAGACGCGGCAGAGCGTGTCGGTGACCGACCGGGCCGGCGGCGGGCAGTACCGGTTCGTCATGCCCGGGCCGACCTGGGGCGATGCCGAGACCGCGCGCGCCACCGAGGCCATCGTCGCCAACGCGCCCGAGGGCGGGCTGGTGGTGCTGAGCGGCAGCCAGCCGCCCGGCGTGCCGGCGGATTTCCCGCTGCGCCTCGCCGCGGCGCTGGGCGGCCGGGCGCGGCTGATCGTCGACACCTCCGGGGCGCCGCTTGCCGCCTGCGCGGCAACCCCGGACGGGATCTATCTGTTGCGCATGGACCATGAGGAGGCCGAGGCGCTGTCGGGCCAACGGCTCGAGAGCCGGGCCGAGACGCTCGCCTTCGCCGCCAGTCTGGTGGCCGCCCGGTCGGCCGAGGTCGTGGTGGTGGCCATGGGCGAGGCGGGAAACCTGCTGGTCTCGGCCGATACGCAGGTCTTCTGCGCGCCGCCGAAGGTGAAAGTGGCCAGCAAGGTCGGCGCCGGCGACAGCTTCGTTGGCGCCATGACCCGGGTGCTGTCCGAGGGCGGGGGGCTGGACGAGGCGCTCCGCCACGGAACCGCCGCGGCGGCCGCCGCCGTCATCACCGAAGCGACGCGGCTATGCCGGCGCGAGGACGTGGAACGGCTCTTGGAGCAGTGCCGGGCCGAGCCGGCCTGAGGCGCCGCCGCTTTGGCGGACCGCCACAACAAGACCTCGCCGCCGCCCGATTCCTTAACCGCTTGCGGGGCATCCTTGCCGCGCCATGCGAAGGCTCGCCGTCATAGGTCCCGCGCTTGCGGCACTTCTTGCCGCCGGTCAGGCTGCGCCGGCAGGGCTGCCGGCCTTTCCTCAGTCGGCGCCCCAGCGGCTGGCCCTGTTTCAGACCTGCGCCGGCCGGCTGTCGGCCGAGATCGAGCACCGATGGCTGGTGGAGCCGGGAAGTGCCGATGCCATCGCTGCCCTGCGCGATGACTTCGATGCGGTGATCGTGGCGACGCTGCCCGATGCCGAGGGCGTGCCGGCGGCGATGCCGATGCACTGGCGGGTGTCGGCCAAGGCGGCGCAGGCAAGGCTGCTGTCGGTCGGGCGCTTCGGCACCGATCCCGGGCGGGCCCGGCAAGCCCGCGACATGGCAGCGCGGCTGATGGCCGAGTGCCGGGCGCTCCTGATCGGATAGGGGCTCGCGCCCGGGGCCGCTCTCTTCGCGCCCCCGGGCGCGAACCGGCGCCCTTTGTTGCCGGCGCAGGTGTGAATGGCCCGGGGATGGTCCCTTGAAGATGGCTGCGGCGTCGGAAGGCGTCGCCCCTTGCCCGGAACCAGGGCCCGCGGGTCTGTCGCCCGGGCTTTCCGGCAGGCAGCCGGTGCGCAAGGGCCACAAAAAGCGGCGCTGACGCGGGGCGCCGGTGTTGGCCTTGGTTGTGAAACCTGCCGCACGGGGGCGTCGGACCGACCCGACCGCCGGCGCCTCACCGAGGGCGGCGCCCGGCCATCACCCGTCCCCAGCGTCGTTAACACTTTTATCGTTATAAATCATAAGCTTAATGTGGCGTCCCCGTGGGGACACCCCGATGGGCCGAACCCACAAAAGTGACCGCTCCGGAACCGTCCCCACGGGATTTCGTGCGATTTCAACGGTTTGACCCCCCGTCCCCATGGGGACGCCACGCGTGGCGGCGACCGGATCGCGCCCGGGCGCTCCCCGCCCACCCACCCTCGCGC
>JBNKWA010000024.1:0-55758 GCA_050299555.1 Paracoccaceae bacterium
GCTGACACCCGTATCATCGCCCAACCCTAAGGCCAGACTAACGGGCCGATATGCCAAAGGCCAAACGCCGTATCGCGCCAAACCCCCGCATATCCCTTCGCATCTACATCATGTCAAACAGCGCGCAGAGATAAACCCTGCAGACAAAAGCCAACCGCCGCGCCGGTCTTGGCGCATCAGTCGCCCGTGCCTCAGATTGTCTTGCACCGGACCACGGCCCGGCGAGGAAGCCTATGTAAGTGAGCCTGCCGGCCACGGCAAGAGGAAAACGCCCGGCTCGGCGCAGATTCCTGTGGACTTGACTGTGGACAGGTCTGTGGGTGCCTTTCAGCCGCCGCGGGGCGGCATGCCGCCGGGCTCGCGGGTCAGCGCGCCAAGGAGGCCAAACAGGCCTGCAAGCCCGCAGAGGCTGACCGGAAACATCGCGAAGAAGCCGAGGCCGAAGGCCCAGGCCATGCCGGCGGCGGCGGCGAGGAGAAGCGCGGCACCGATCAGCGGGCGCAGCACCGACATCGCGCCGCCGGCGATACCCAGCACCGGCGCGACGACGCCGATCGCCTTCAGACGGGCGGCGTGCTCAAGCGGGTCAATCAGGTCGCTGACTTCGGTATTGAACCAGCCGGTGAATGCGATCCAGCCGGCCACCGAGACGCCCATGATCAGCCCCAGGACACCGCCGATGATGCCCAGGACCAGCGCGGCGTTCTTCATACGGCGGGCACAAGCGTGCCGGCGCGGACCACCATGTGCTTGGCCACCGGGTTGAGGCACTGGATGGACTGGAGCGGGGGCAGGACCTCGGGCGACTGGACGACCTGGCCGGTCAGGTAGTCCTCGTCGGTGCAGACCGGCATTTCGGTCAGAGTGTAGCCCTTACCGATGAGGCAGTTGCGGACGCCCTGCTCGATCTGCTCGAGCGGCAGCGCGCTGCTGGCGGCGGCCACGGAGGCCTGGTCGGCGTTCGGCGGCAGGCCGCGGCCGGCAAGCTCGCATTCGTTGACGTCGTAGCCGCGCACGGCCCGGGGCGTGTTGGCCTTCCAGGTGAACGGGGTCGGCGCGACGGCCCGCGTCGGCGCGACACCGCCGCCTGCGGGCACGTCGCAGGCCGAAACCAGAGCAAGGGGCGCGACTACGAGAAGGCGCAGGCTGCGGGGCAGTGCGAGACGGGTCATGGCGGGGTTCCCTTATTCTTGTCGGGGCTGAGGGACCCCGGTCCGATGCTGGCGATTCGGTAGCATGCTTCGAAGCGGCTGCGAAGAGGGCAGGGCGCATCACCCGGCAACCGGCACCCTGGCGCCACGGTGGCCGCGCAAAGCCGCGTCGATCCCGACCGGAATCGGCCCGCCGGAACGATGTCCCCATGGGGACGGGGGGGCAAACGCCTGGAATCACGCCAATTCCCGTGGGGACGCCCTGGGGACGGCAAAAGGACGGCAGAGTTAGGGGCCCTTGCGCGCCGGGGCGCGAGGGTGGGTGGGCGGGGAGCGTCCCGGCGCGCTTCGGCGGCAGCCGACAGCGTCCCCATGGGGACGGGGTGTCAACAGCCTGTTTTCCCACGAAAATCCGTGGGGACGCGTGTGGGGACAGTCTTTCGGTGCCGGCGGTGGCGTGCCCGCCTTTGGGGCCCGGCCCATGCGTCCCCATGGGGACGCATGGTTAAGGTGTTGATATTGTTAGATATTGAGTGGGGACGCGATTCGGACGACCATTTCGGGGCCCGGCAGAGGGCCCGGCGGGATTGCCGGGCGGGGGTCGTCAGCCGGGTCGTCCGCCGGCGGCGCCGCGTCGGCCGCCAGCCGCGAGGATCACCGCCAGGATGATCAGCCCGGTCATGATCAGCCTTATGCCGGCGCCGAGCCCGTAGGTGTTGAGCATCGTCACCACCAGGAACATGAACAGCGACGCCCCCCAGATGCCCGGCACGTTGGAATAGCCGCCGGCCACCGAGGTGCCACCGATCACCACCACGGCGATGGAGGTCAGCAGGTACTCGGCACCCATGTTGAGCGCCGCCCCGCCGGAAAAGCAGGCGAGAAGGAAGCCGCAAAGCGCCGCCATCAGCGAGCAGCCGGTATAGGTGGCGAAGCGGACCCCGTCGACCGGGACGCCGGCGAGGCGTGCCGCGCGGGGATTCTGGCCGATGGCGATGACCCGGCGACCGTAGAGGCTGCGCTCGAGCAGGAACCACGCCACCAGGGACAGGGCCAGCGCCACCAGCGCCAGGTTGGGAATCCCGAGGGTGCTGCCGGTGGCGAAGTCGCCCAGGCCCTGGGGCGGCTTGATGCGCAGCCCGCGATTGGCCCAGATCGCCGTGGACTGGTAGAGAAAGCTGGTCGACAGCGTGGCGATGATCGGCGGGATGGCCAGAAGCCGGATCAGGCCGAAATTCGCGCAGCCGGCGCCGAGGCCGACGCCGAGGGTCACCAGCAGCCCCACCGGGATCGAGCCGCCGGCGGCATCCATCGCCTTCAGTGCCAGCGTGCCCGATAGGGTCATGGTGGCGGGGATCGACAGGTCGACATTGCCGGGCCCGAGGGTGATGACGAACATCTGCCCAAGCCCGACGATCACCGAGAAGGCGGCGAAGGTCAGCGCCGCCTCGGTCAGGCCGCCGGCCGAGGCGCCGCGGGTGACCATGACGGTGGCGATCCAGACCAGCGCCATGGCGACATAGGCCCAGATCCAGGGGCGGCGGAGAAGCGCGCTCATGTCCGCGCCTCGCGGCGGCGCAGAAGCAGCCTCAGCGTCAAGACGATGATCAGGATCGCGCCCTGGGCGCCGATCTGCCAGTCGGGAGAGATGCGCAGGAAGGTGAGGAACGAGACCGCCAGCGTCAGGGTCAGGGCGCCGATCACCGCGCCGATGGCCGAGACCCGGCCGCCGGTGAACTCGCCGCCGCCGAGGATAACCCCGGCGATCGAGAGAAGCGTGTAGCGCAGCGCGATATTGGCGTCGGCCGAGGTGGTCAGCCCCACCAGCGAGACGCCGGCCAGCACTCCGAAGGTGCCGGCGAGCGCATAGGCGGCGGCGCGCAGTTTCAGCACCGACCAGCCGGCGCGCTCGACCGAGCGGGCATTGCCGCCGACGCCGCGCACCGCCACCCCGAGGCTGGAGCGCATGACGATCCAGTGGGCGATCGCGGCGACCAGCAGACTGGCGAGGATCGCCATGGGCACCAGCGGCGGCTTGACGGTCATGATCGTGCGCAGCCAGCCGGGCGCGGCGCCGCCGGGCGAGGGCAGGATGAGGACCGCGAGCCCGCCCCAGACAAAGCTCATGCCGAGCGAGACGACGATCGAGGGCAGGGCGCGCAGATGGATCACCACGCCCACCACCGCATAGGTGGCGATGGCGCCGAGAAGGATCAGTATGCCGATCAGCGGCGTGTCGTTCAGGTAGGTGGCGGTGACGCAGGCGACGAAGCTGACGAAGGTGCCGACCGAGAGGTCGAGGTCGTTGACCGCGATCACCAGCATCTGGGCGATGGTGGCCAGCGCGATCGGCACCGCGAGGTTGAACATCAGGTTCAGCCCCAGATAGCTCATGGTCCGCGGCTGCAGCCAGAAGACGGCAATCAGCAGTGCGGCAAAGGAAAAGGCGGGGACCAGCACCCGCAGCAGGTCGGGTCTCACGCGGCGGCCCCCTGGAACGAGGCGGACAGGACGGCTTCCTCGCTGAGGGTGTCGCCGGCCAGTTCGGCCACCACGCGGTTGTTGCGGAACACGTAGACCCGGTCGCAGAGGCAGATCTCGGCCATCTCGGTGGAGTAGAGCAGGAAGGTGCGGCCGTTGCCGTCGCCGGTTTCGGCGCGAAGGCGGGCATAGACCTCCTGCTTGGTGCCGATGTCGACGCCGCGCATGGGATCGTCCATCAGCACGATGGGGGCGGCGGTGCCGAGCGCCCGGGCAAACAGTGCCTTTTGCTGGTTGCCGCCCGAGAGCGACAGGATCGGCTGGCCGATGTCGCCGGTGCGGATGGCGAGGCGCTTCTGCCAGGTGGCGCCGAACTCGGCCTCGGCGGCGTTGTCGACGGCGCCGAGGCGGGTCATGCCGGGCAGCACCGCGGCGGTCATGTTGCGCAGGATCGACCAGAGCGGGAAGACCCCGTCCACCACCCGGTCGCCGGCAACGAAGGCGACCCGCGGATCGCCGCCCCGCCAGTTGCCGGAATGCTTGAGGTAGAGGCGCCTGAGGAGCGCGCTCTGGCCATGGCCGGCAAGCCCGGCGAAGCCGACGATCTCGCCGGGGTAGGCGGTGATGCCGGCCTCGTCGAGCACCGGTGTGGCCTGCTGCCGGGTGGCGCGGGCGGCGGGGCCAGCCTCGCGCGCGACCGAACCCATGGCGGCGACCAGCCCGTGGGCGTCGAATTCGGCGGCGGCGCGGTCGGCGACCACCTTGCCGTCCTTCATCACCACGATGCGGTCGCTGACGGCGAGCACCTCGCCGAGGATGTGGCTGATGAAGATCACCGCGCCGCCGGAGGCGACGAAGCGGCGGATATGGGCCAGCAGCTGTTCGGCGCGGCTGGAATCGAGCGACGAGGTGGGCTCGTCCAGCACCACGATCCGGGCCGGGCCGCCGAGGTCGAGAAAGGCGATGGCGACCTCGACCATCTGCCGTTCGGTCAGTGACAGATCGCCCAGGCTGGCGCGGCCGTCGATGCCGTGGCCGGGGAAGATCTGGTCGAGGCGGGCGGTGACGGCGGCGGCCGCGTCACGGCGCCAGGTCAGCCCGGTGGGCGCGCCGCGCAGGATGCGGACGTTCTCGGCCACGGTGAGGTTGGGGCAGAGCGAGAGTTCCTGAAAGACGCAGCGCAGGCCGGGCACGCCGCCCGACTGCGCCGCCCCGGCGGCGGTCACGGTGCCGGCGTCGAGGGCGACGCCGCCGTTCAGCACGTTGACCAGCGTCGACTTGCCGGCGCCATTGTGGCCGACGAGCCCGACGCACTCGCCGGCGCCGAGGCTGAACTCGACGCCGTCGAGCGCCCGGACCGCGCCGAAGGCCTTGGCGGCCCCGGCCACCGAAATGACTGGGGCCGCGGTCATGGGATCAGCTCGCGCCCTCGATCACGGCGATGGCGTCTTCCTGGCTGTACTCGACATTGGCGACGCCGCCGGCCGGGGTGTTGGCCAGATTGTCCTCGAGGTTGTCCTGGTCGATGCGAAGGAACGGCACCGTCAGGTCCTTGGGCACCTCCTTGCCGTCGAGGATCTGCTGGGCGACCCAGAAGGCCAGCGTCGAGACCCCGGGCGCGATCGAGACCGACATGGTCTCGTAACCGCCGGCGTCCTTCTGCTCTTTCCACCAGGCAAGCTCGTCCTGACGGTTGCCCATGATGATGAGCGGCATGTCGCGGCCGGCCGCGTCGAAGGCCTGGGCCGCGCCGTAGCCGTCGCCGCCCTGGGTCACCACCCCGACGATATCGTCGGGCAGCGACGGCAGGATGCCGGCCACCGCCTTCTGCGCCACGTCCTGGGCCCAGTCGCCATGCACCGAGCCGACGACCTCGAACTTGCCGGTCTCGGCCACGCCCTCGTGGATGCCGGCGGAAATCTCGTCATCGACGAAGACGCCGGCGAGGCCGCGAATCTCCAGAAGCTTGCCGCCCTCGGGCAGCCGCTCGGAAAGATACAGCACCTCGTCCTTGCCCATCTGCTTGAAGTCGACGGCGATGCGCCAGGCGCAGGGCTCGGTCACGATACCGTCGAACGAGACGACGGTGATGCCGGCGTCGCAGGCTTCCTTGACTGCACCGTTCAGCGCCGTCGGCGAGGCGGCGTTCAACACGATCGCGTCGTAGCCCTGCAGGATCATGTTCTGAATCTGCGCCGCCTGCTCGGTGGCCTGGTTCTCGGCGGTGGTGAAGGCGTCGGCGGCGGCGACCACGCCATCGGCCACGGCCTGGCTGGTGACGGTGTCCCAACTGGTCAGCATCGCCTGACGCCAGGAATTTCCGGCGTAGTTGTTGCTGAGCGCGATCTTCTTGTCGGCCGTGTCGGCGGCGGCTGCCGAGGCGGCAAGCACCGCGGCGGCGGCACCGAGCAGCAATCTGCCATGCCTAGTCATGATTTCCTCCCTGTGAATTCGTTGTTCCGGGCCACTGGCGTCGCGTGCCCGGACGAGCCTGAGGCAACCTGTTTGAGACGTGTAGTGGCGGGCGGCCGTGAGGCCAGCCGCCCGCCTGTTGTGGATCAGTTGTTGGCGCAGAAGCCCGCATCACCGGCATCGCAGACGTCGAGCCCGGTGTAGAGCGGATCCTCGACGGTCTCGCCGTTGATGAGCTGGATCATCACGTCAGGCGCGCGATAGCCCATCTCGAAGGGCCGCTGGCCAACCTGGGCCTGGCTGCGCCCGTCGCGGAAGGCCTGCGTCTGCGGCGGCAGCGTGTCGCCGGCGATGATGATCAGATCACCCGAGTTCAACTTGTCCATCACCTGGTCGGTGACCTGGGCATAGGCCTGCGGCGCGAACTGCGCCCAGCCGCCTACCAGAACGAACGCGTCGAGATCGGGATTGGCGATGAAGGTATCGGCCATCTGCTGGTTGGCGAGGTCGGCCTGGTCGTTGGTGAAGACCGGGCAGCCCTCGATCTCGGACCAGCCGTTCTGGCCGGTCAGCCGCTCGATGCCGGCTTCGCCGCCGGCGGTGTCGCGGAAGCCCTGGGCGCGGGCGTTGATGTTGTCGGCCGCGACGTTGCCGAGCTGCAGGCAGACGGTGCCGCCCTCGGGCTTCAGCTTGGCCGCTTCCTCGGCCATCTTGACGCCCATCAGGTAGTTGTCGGTGCCCAGATAGGTGGCGCGCAGGTCACGATCCTCTTCGAGGAAGTCGGCGTCGATGGTCATCACCGGAACCGACGGTGCGATCTGGCGAACGCGGTTGGCCATGGCCGGCGCGTTCGACGGCGAGATGGCGATGGCAGCGACGCCCTTGGTCAGCAGATCGTCGACGATCTGTACCTCGCCGGACTCGTCGGCCGACGATGCCGGGCCGGTATAGAGGCACTCGTATTCGCTGTCGGCGTTCTCCTCCATCCACTTCTGGCAGCCAAGGTTGATCTGCTCGAAGAACGGGTTGTCGAGCCCCTTGACCACGATGGCGAGGGTCTTCTTGTCCTGCGCGGCGCCGATGCCGGCAGACAATGCCACAATGGCTGTGGTCGCTACGAAATAGTGCAAGCGCTTCATGGGTTTCCTCCCTTTGGGTGTTGCTACGTGCCCGGGCCTTGTCTCAGCCCGGATACCAGATCTTGCGCGGCTCGTTTTGCGGCCGCTTGTAGTTCCATGCACTGTCGATCAGGGCCTCAAGTCCGATTTCGGGATGCCAGTCCAGCAGCAGCCGTGCCTTGGCGTTGTCGAGCCAGTTGCTGTGAAAGGGCGTGGGGATCTCGACCGTCGAGAAGCCGCGCGAGGCCTGCAGGTAGTCGGCGACGCGGCCGTAGTCGACGGGTTCGTCCATGGCGATGTTGAAGAGCTGGCCCGCCGCCGCCGGGTTGTCGAGCGCCGCGAGGATGGCGGCGACCAGATCGCTGACATGCACGAAGTTGCGTCTGAGCGGTTCCCGGTTGCGGTCGAGCAGGAGCGGCACGACGCTTTCGCGCGAATAGCGCTCGACCTCGGCGGCGGGCAGAAGGTCGGTCCAGGCCGGGCCGCCGAACTGGTCGGCGCCGAAGGTGAGCGCGAATCGGAAGTCGTCTTTCTCCATGATCCAGGGCGCGCGCAGGCAGCAGCCGTTCAGCCCGTACTGGATGTGATACTGCTCCAGCATCACCTCCTCGATGACCTTGGTCAGCGCATAGGTGCCGGGATAGGCGCGGCGCGGGCTGGCCTCGGTGATCGGTGCGCCGTAGGCGTGGAAGATGTGGCCGACCGAGCAGTCGCCGCCGATCAGGATGAACTGTCTGGCATCCGGCGAGGCGCGAAACGCCTCCAGCAGGTGGAACATGCCCTTGACCGGCACGTCCATCACCAGGTCGGGGGATTCCTTGACCGCCGCGAGGTGCAGCACATGGGTGGCCCCGGCCATCGCCTCGGCCACCGCCGCCGCGTCCGACAGCGAGCCGCGGACCACCGAGAGCCGGCCGGTGGAGGGGATGGTGCGGTTGTGGCAGAGCGCGGTCACGGTCCAGTCGGCGAACCTGTCGAGCGACAGGAACTCGGGCAGGAAATTGCTGCCGACCTTTCCGGTGGCGCCGGTCACGAGCAGCTTCATTCATCCTCCCCCCAACAGGCGACGGATCATATTTACTAATACGTATTAGTCAAGTAAGCAGGGCGGAGCGGGTGGCACAACCCGTCGTGCAATTGGAGTGCGTTCCCGCCTGTAGGGTGACGGCGCGCGCGGGGGAGGGGTGTAGTGTGGTATGGCAAGGCTTGAGCTGAGCGGCATTTCCAAGAATTTCGGCGCCATTCGGGCGCTCGACAACGTTTCGCTGTCCATCGAGCCCGGCGAGGTGCTGGGGCTGATGGGCGACAACGGCGCCGGCAAGTCGACGCTGGTCAAGATCATCGCCGGGAACTTTCCGCCGTCACATGGAACCATCAAGCTGGATGGTAAGACGGTGTCGTTCCAGCGGCCGCGGGACGCGCAGCTGGCGGGAATCGAGATCGTCTATCAGGACCTGGCGCTGTGCGACAACCTGACGGCTGCCTCGAACGTGTTTCTGGGGCGCGAGCTGAAGCGGCGGCTGGGCCCGCTCAGCTGGCTGGACTATCCCAGCATGCACCGCGAGGCGGGCGAATTGTTCCAGCGGCTGAAATCCGAGACCCGGCCGCGCGACCTGGTGCGGCGGATGTCGGGCGGCCAGCGACAGGCGGTGGCGATCGCGCGGACGCTGTTGACCGATGCCCGGGTGGTGCTGATGGACGAGCCGACGGCGGCGATCTCGGTCCGGCAGGTGGCCGAGGTTCTGAACCTGATTCGCAACCTGCGCGATCATGGCGTCTCGGTGGTGCTGATCAGCCACCGCATGCCGGACGTCTTTGCAGTGGCCGACCGGATCGCCGTGCTGCGGCGCGGCAGCCTGGTCGCCAGCAAGCCCACGACGGCGACCTCGCCCGAGGAGGTGACCGGGCTGATCACCGGTGCCATCGAGGCAGCGTGACGAGAAGGAATGAGTGCGATGACGACGCTTGAGCAAGCCATTGGGCAACGACAGCATCGGGGTTTCCTGAGCTGGCTGGTCAGCCGGCAGGTATTCTGGGTCTTCATGGCGGCGGTGCTGGCCTGCCTGGCCCTGACGCTGGTCACCGACACGTTCGCAACCGAGCGCAACCTGTTCAATGTCACCCGCAATTTCGCCTTCGTGGCCATCATCGCGCTGGGAATGACGGCGGTGATCGCCTCGGGCGGGATCGACCTGTCGGTGGGCTCGTCGGTGGTGATGTCGGCGATGGTGATCGGCGTCACAATGGCCGCCGGCCACGGCTTCTGGCTTGGCGCGACCCTGGCGATCTGCTCGGTGCTGGTGATCGGCGCCATCAATGGCGTGCTGATCGCCTATGTGGGCATTCCGCCCTTCGTGGTGACGCTGGGCATGCTGTCGGTGGCGCGCAGCCTTGCCATGGTGCTGTCGGACAACAAGATGGTGTATCAGTTCGGGCCCGACCACGACTTCCTGCTGCGGCTCGGCGGCGGCTCGACCTTTGGCCTGCCGCATCCGCTGATCGCCATGGCGCTGATGTCCGTGGTGGTGGCGCTGGCCTTCCGCTGGTCGTCATGGGGACAGCACATCTTTGCCATCGGCGGCAACGAGCATGCCGCGACCCTGACCGGCGTGCCGGTGAAGCTGCTGAAGGTCAGCGTCTACATGTTCTCGGCGCTGACCGCCGGGATCGCCGGCATCCTGATGGTGGGCTGGCTTGGCGGCGTGACCACCAATCTCGGCCAGTCGCTGGAACTGACGGTGATCGCGGCGGCGGTGATCGGCGGCGCCAACCTCGCCGGCGGCGAGGGTACCGCCTTTGGTGCGGTGATCGGTGCGCTGCTCATCGAGGTGATCCGCAACTCGCTGATCCTGCTTGGCATATCGACCTTCTGGCAGGGCACCTTCATTGGCAGCTTCATCGTCATCGCGGTCACCTTCGACCGCATCCGTCGGCTGCGGTCGCCGGACTAGGCATGTCGGAGCACGCGCCCAGAACGCGGGAAAGAGCGCCTGGCCGGCAACGCCAGGTGCGCATCCCGGCGCACAAGCGCGTGACGATGACCGATGTGGCCCAGGCGGCCGGATGCTCGCAATCCACGGTCTCGATCGTACTGAACGAGACGCCGGGGATCACCATCGGCAAGCAGACCCGCGAGCGGGTCTACGCGGCGGCCGAGAAGCTCGGCTACGTCTTTCCGCGCTCCGGTCTTGGCGCTGTCCGCTCGCCGCATCAGGTGGCGGTGATCTTCGACCACATCGCCACCAGCCCCGAGGCGGTCGAATCCATTGACGGCGTGCGCGAGGCCGCCTGGTCCTCGTCGCATGTGGTCAGCGCGTTCCAGACCCTGAACGATGCCAAGATGGAGGCACTGACCATCGCCACGGCGATGCAGCCGGGCATCGAGGCGATCATCTATGCCACGATCATGACCCGCGAGGTCGAGGTGCCGGCGGCGCTTTACGACTGCGGCAAGCCGGTGGTCCTGCTCAACTGCTACTCGGCTGACCGGCGGTTCCCCAGCGTGCTGCCGGGCGAGGTTGCCGGTGGCCATGTGGCCACGCGGGCGCTGTTGGCGGCCGGGCATACCCGGGTTGCGCATATCACCGGCGAGATCTGGATGGATGCCGCCAAGAGCCGGCTCAAGGGTTATCGGCAGGCGCTGGCCTCGGCCGGGCTGCCGTATCGGCGCGAGCTGGTCATGCGCGGCGACTGGAGCACCAGCGCCGGCTATGACCGCACCATGGCGCTGATCGGGCTGGCGGAGCGGCCGACGGCGATCTTCTGCGCCAACGACCGCATGGCCGTGGGCGCCTACGAGGCGGTCAAGGAGATGGGGCTGCGCATCCCCGACGACATCTCGGTCGTCGGCTATGACGATCAGGAGATCGCCCGCCAACTGTCGCCGCCCCTGACCACGGTGGTGCTGCCGCACCGCGAGATGGGCCGCTGGGCGCTGGCCACGGCGCTGGAAGGCGGCCGGGCGGCCGCCGGGCGCACGGAGTTCCCGCTGGTCAAGCTGGAATGCGAACTGGTGGAGCGCGCCTCGGTGGCGACGATCAGTTAGCGCTTCCCTGGCTGTCGAGATCGTGGAGCGACCGCAGCCGGCGCCGCCGCTCGCGATAGTCGGCCACCTGCTGGTCGACCAGAACGCCGATCAGGATCACCGTGCCCATGACGGCGAAATTCAGCGACGATGGAATGCCCAGCAGGTTCACCAGGTTCTGCAGCACCTGCAACAGGATGGTGCCAAGCACGACGCCGATGATCGAGCCTTCGCCGCCGCGCAGCGAGAACCCGCCGAGGACCGCCGCGGCGATGCCGTAGAGCTCGTAGAAGGTGCCGTGCGACGCGGGCGAGATCGACCGGGTGTACATGGCGAAGAAGACCGCCGAGAAGGCGGTCAGCGTGGCGCAGATGATGTAGGCGAGGACAATCACACGGCCGGTGCGGATGCCGGAATAGCGCGCCGCCTCGGGGTTCTTGCCGACCGCGAAAAGGTGCCGGCCGAAGACCGAGCGGTGGAGCACGAACCAGGCGATGACGGCGACCACCGCGAAGGCGACCACCGAATGGGGTATGCCCCAGGTCCGCCCGGAAAAGACCCATTCGAGGCTGGGGAAGCTCAACCCGAAGGTAAAGCCGGCGGTGGCGTCGGCGGTGTAGAAGCGCGCCACGCCGCGATAGACCAGAAGCCCGCAGAGCGTCACCACGAAGGGCTGCAGCCGCATGCGGGTGACCAGAAAGCCGTGCAGCGCGCCGAGAACCGCGCCGAGCACCAGCACGATGACCATGGCCAGCGGCCATGGCACGCCGAGATTGACGACCATGTCGACGAAAAGGACGCCAAGAAGCGCGATCAGCGAGCCGACCGAAAGGTCGATGCCGGCGGTGACGATCACGAACGCCTCGGCGATCGAGAAGAGCCCGAAGAGCCCGATCAGGTTGGTGGTATTGGCCAGGTTGATCGGCGACAGGAAGCGCGGGTTGATCAGCGCCACGATGGCACCGACCACCAGGATCAGGATGCCCAGTCCGATGTCCTTCTTGTGCACGCCCGATCTCCCTTCAAGCCACTGCAAGCGACAGGATGTTCTGTTCCGTGAAGGCGCCCTGTTCCAGAACGCCGGTGACTTCTCCGTCGCACATCACCGCGATGCGGTCCGAGACGCCGATGACCTCCTCCATGTCGCTGGAGATCATCAGGATGGCCACCCCTTCGTCGGCGAGGCCGCGCATCATCTTGTAGATTTCGGCCTTGGCGCCGACGTCGATGCCGCGGGTCGGCTCGTCAAAGATCATCACCTTGGGCCCCATGGAAAGCCACTTGGCCAGCACCACCTTCTGCTGGTTGCCGCCCGAGAGCTCGGCCGCGGCACGGCCGAGGTCGGGAGCCTTGATGGACAGCCGCCCGGCGGCGGTGGCGGCGAGCCGGCGTTCGGCGGCCCGGTCGACGAAGCCGCGCCGCGACAGGCGCGCAAGATCGGGCAGGGCGATGTTCTCGGCGATGGCGAAGTCGAGGATCAGGCCGGCTTCCTTGCGGTCCTCGGGCACCAGGAACAGACCCGCGGCGATGGCGTCGGGCACGCCGTGGCCCGACAGCCGCCGGCCGCCGACACTGACCTCGCCGGCAAGCGCCCGGTCGACGCCGAAGGCGGCCCGCGCCAGTTCGGTGCGGCCGGCACCCACCAGCCCGGCGAGGCCGAGGATCTCGCCCGCCCGGACGGTCAGATCAGCCCGCTTCAGCGGGTGCGCTTCGGTCCTCAGCCCGGCGATCTCCAGCACCGGTGCACCGGGGTTGAAGTCGCGGCTGTGCAGCAGCTTTTCCAGCTCGCGCCCGATCATCAACCCGATCATGGTGTCGCGGTCGATGGCGGTACGGTCGAGCTCGCCCACCATATGGCCGTCGCGCAGCACCACGACGCGGTCGGCGCAGGCCTCGACCTCGGCCAGCCGGTGGCTGACGAAAAGCACCGCCACGCCGTGTGCCTTGAGGTCGGCGATCACCTCCAGGAGCCGCTCGGTCTCGGTCAGGGTCAGGCTGGATGTGGGTTCGTCGAGGATCACCAGTCGGGCGTCCACCGAGAGTGCCCGGGCGATCTCCAGAAGCTGGCGTTCCGCCAATGACAGCCCTGCCACCGGATCGGTGGGGCGGAACCGGGCGCCGAGCCGGTCGAGGATCGGCTGCACGGCGGCATTCATGGCGCGGCGGTCGATCAGCCCCAGCGGCCCGCGACGAATCTCGCGGCCGAGCAATACGTTCGCCGCGACGTCGAGATTGTCGAACGGGTTGAGTTCCTGGTGGACGAAGGCGATGCCGGCGGCAGCCGACTGGCGCGGCGTCAGCTCGCTGTGCACCTCGCCGTCGATCACCACTCGGCCGCGGCTGGGTGCGATGCCGCCGGCGAGGATCTTCAGCAGTGTCGACTTGCCGGCGCCGTTCTCGCCGATCAGGCCCAGCACCTCGCCCGAGGCGATGGACAGCGAGACCGAATCCAGCGCCACGACGCCGGGATAAACCTTGGTGACATCGTCCAGGTGCAGCTTGAGCGGAGACTGGTTATCCATGCGACGCACCCGGAACCCGAAACCCTTGCCAAAAAGCCTACCCCACCTGGTGGAACCATGCGAGCGGCGAACAACCCTGCCGCCCGCATGGCTCCTTCGGTGGGGAGGCCACCGTTCTCAGCCGCTGATACGTGCCTTCAGCTCGGCTTCGAAGGCATCGACATTGGACTGGTCAATGATCTTGGTCGGCACGATCATCAGCCCGTCGGCCGGGATCTCGGACTTGTCGCCTTCCAGGAACTTGGCCATCAGGTGCATGCCCTGATAACCCCACTGGTACGGGTCCTGCACCACCGTGCCGGCAAAGCTCCCCTCGCGCACCGCGCCCAGCGTGATCGGGTCTTCATCAAAGGCGATGACGGTGATCTCGCCGAGCTTGCCGGCCGCCTGCAGCGCCTCGTAGATCTTCGGCGGGTTGTAGCTGTAGAAGCCCACCATGCAGTCGATCGACGGGTCGGCGGCAAGCACGTCATCGACGTTGGACCGCGCCCGGGCAAAGTCGACATCGTCGCCGCGGACGTCCACCAGCTCGATGCCCGAGCCTTCGACCGCCTGCCGGAAGCCGGCGATGCGCTCGACCGCGTTGTCGGCGCCGAGGAAGCCCACGAAGCCCATGCACTTGCCGCCATTGGGCAGGGCCTTGACCGCAATCTCGCCGGCCTGGACGCCGGCGGCGGTGTTGGACGAGCCGAGATAGGCGATGCGGTCGCTGTCGGGCGCGTCCGAATCAGTGGTGAAGAGCGGCACCTGTCCGGCGATCTTGTTGAAGGCGTCGATCGAGGTCTTGGGGTCGACCGAGGAGATCATGATCGCGTCGGTGCCGGCGGCCACCAGGTCGTCCATCAGCGCGTTCTGCAGCGCGGCGGTCCCTTGCGCGGGATAGCGGAACTGCAACTCGTAGCCAGGCAGCTCTTCCTGAGCGGCCTTCACGCCGGCCTCGGCCAGCTTCCAGAAGTCTGATGCGGCATTCACCACGAAGGCCAGCTGTTTCTTTTCCTGGGCCAGCGCGGGTGCCGCCAGTATGGCGAGCGCTGCCGAGATGGCCACGGTACGGCTTGTCAGTTTCATCGGTATCCTCCCTTGCCCGCATCGAAGCGGGTCTGCGTTGGTCGCTATCACCGCTCAGCTTTCCTTCGCGGCACAAAATATATTAACTAATATCTTTAGCAACGCAACGGTTCACAACGCCAGAAGCCAGGCCGCGTCGGCGGCCGGGCAGGGTGTCGGGCGTGTGGGCAGGGGTCTTGCGGCCGCGATCTAGGCTGCGAGCGCGTCCAGCACCCTCACCCAGCTTCGGATGCCCTTGTGGAAGCTCGTGAGGCTGTATTTCTCGTTCGGGCTGTGGATCTGGTCGTCCTCGAGCCCGTAGCCGATCATCAGGCTTTCCATGCCGAGGATGTCGCGGAAATGGCCGACGATGGGGATCGAGCCGCCGCAGCCGATGAAGGCGGCCTCGTTGGGCCATTCGGCGGACAGCGCCTGGCGCGCCTTCGTGTATTCCGGCCTGTCGGTGGAAAGCTGCGTCGCCGGCGCGCCCTCCTCGCCGCGGAACTGCACCGTGCAGTCGGGCGGCAGCATCTCGCGGATGCGAGAGCGGAAGGCGGCCTGAATGGCCGCCGGGTCCTGCTTGCCGACAAGGCGGAAGCTGACCTTGGCACTGGCCTTCGAGGGCAGCACGGTCTTGAAGCCGTCGCCGGTATAGCCGCCCCAGATGCCGTTGATCTCGGCAGTGGGACGCGACCACAGCATCTCCAGCGCCGAATAGCCGACCTCGCCGGCGGGTGTGGTCAGCCCCACGGCGCCGAGGAACTGGTCAGGGTCGAAGCCCAGCCCCTGCCATTGCCGGCGCAGTTCGGGGCTGAGTTCCTCGACCCCGTCATAGAAGCCGGGCAGGGTGACGCGGCCGTTCTCGTCATGGAGCGAGGCGAGGATCTTCGTCAGCACCCGGATGGGGTTGATCGCTGCGCCGCCGAACATGCCCGAGTGCAGGTCCTTGTCGGGACCGGTGATGGTGAAGTCCTCGGCCACCAGCCCGCGCAGCATGGTCGAGATGGCCGGCGTGTCGGCATCCCACATGCCGGTGTCACAGACGATGGCGATGTCGCGGGAAAGCTCGTCGCGGTTGGCTTCGAGGAAGGGGATCAGCGAGGGGGAGCCGGATTCCTCCTCGCCCTCGAAAAGGAAGGTGATCCGTGCGGGCAGTGACCCATGCACCGCCACCCAGGCCCGCGCCGCCTCGACGAAGGTCATCAACTGGCCCTTGTCGTCCGAGGCGCCACGGGCGCGGATCACCTTGCCGGCGGGCGTCTCCTCGATCGCCGGCTCGAAGGGCGGGCGGTGCCACAGGTCGAGCGGATCGACGGGCTGCACGTCGTAATGGCCGTAGAACAGGATGTCGGGGCCGGCGTTGCCGCCATGGCCGACCACCATGGGGTGGCCGGGGGTATCGCGCACCGATGCCTCGATGCCGAACGAGCCGAGATCCGAGACCAGCCATTCCGCCGCTTTTCGGCATTCGGCCTTGTAGGCGGGATCGGTGGAGATGCTTTCGATGCGGATCAGGGCAAACAGACGCTCGAGTGCGGCGTCGAGATCGGCATCGACGCGGGCGAGCACGGCATCGGCACGGGACATGGGACTTCCTTCCGGCGGCTGGTTGACGGCGCCAGACTTGGCCGGGTCGGAAGGGGAAGGCAAGGACCCCCGCGGGCGCAGGGACCGTGCCTGGCTTCAGCGATCCACGAAGACCGGGCAGCGGGCGTGGCGCACCACGCGGGCGGCGGTGGAGCCGAGGAAGTAGTCCTGCATCCCGGGCCGGTGCGAGGCGATGACGATGCAGTCGACATCGTGCGTCTGCGCATACTCGGTGATCGCATTGGCGGCGTGGCCGCTGGTCACCTCTACCGCCGGGTCGAGGCCGGTTTCCTTGGCCATCGCCTCAAGCTGCTTCTCGGTCTCGGCCAGGCGATCCCGGATCAACTCGGGCGGCACCTGCGAGGTGACGTACATCGGCAAGGTCTCGACCACGTGCAGCAGCGTTACCTTGGTATCATCGTCACTCAGCCGGCGGGCAATGGCTGCGATACGCCCGGTCGTCGTCCCGTGAGCGAGGTCGACGGGGATTAGGATCGACTTGAACATGACTGGCCTCCTCTGTCCTTCACGGCAATGCTAGCGGCTGTGTCCGGACCATTGCCTTGATCTGCATCACATATTTTGTGACCGCTCAGTGACGGCAACCGAGCGTCGGCATGCCGCCTCAGGATCCAGCCGATCGGCGCGAACTTGCCCGCTTCGCGGATGATATTGCCGATGACGGACCGCTGCATGCGGGCCGCCGCGAAGTCCGGCGGGGTGATGACCTGCCGCCGTGGCTGCAGGTGTTGCAGCGGTCCGAGAAACGTCCGGCCTCGGTGCCCTGAACTGATCCTTCGAAGATGGCGTGCCGCAACTGTGGCGGTTGCCCGGCATCCTGCGTCCCCCTCCGGCCTTTCCTGGCAGGGTCGCGTTCCACCCGCCTGCTGTCAACCTTAGGCTGAAGCGTGCCCTATCCAGCCGCCGCCCAGCACTCGGCTGCCCTCGGCGGCGTAGAAGACGCAGGCCTGGCCCGGCGCGACGCCGGCCTCGGGCGCGGCAAGCTCCACTTCGGCCCGGTCCGGTCCGGTCGGCCGGACGCGTGCGGGCACCGGCGGCCGCGTCGAGCGGACCCGCACCCGGACCTCGTGGCCGTCCTTGGGCGCGTCGGCAAAGCTTCCGTCGCCCAGCCAGTTGATTTCGGTGACCGGAATGCGGGCGGTGGCCAGCGCCGATCGGGGGCCGACAAGGACACGGCGCGCCTCGGCATCGAGGCGGATCACGAAAAGTGGCTCGCCGCCGGTCTCGCCGCCGCCGAGCCCGAGGCCCTTTCGCTGCCCGACGGTGTAGCGGATCACCCCGTCATGGCGACCAAGCACGCGGCCGTCGAGATGCACGATCTCGCCGGGCTCGGCGGCACCGGGGCGCAACTTCTCGATCACTGCCGCATAGTTGCCCTGGGGCACGAAGCAGATGTCCTGGCTGTCGGGCTTGTCGGCGATGGCGAGGCCGAACTCGGCCGCCAGCGCCCGGGTCTCGGCCTTGGAGGCCAGCCCGCCCAATGGAAAGCGCAGGAAATCGAGCTGCTCGCGGGTGGTCGAGAACAGGAAGTAGCTCTGGTCCCGGGCCGGGTCGGCGGCCTGGTGCAGCTCCGGCCCGGCCGGCCCGTCGACGCGGCGGATATAATGCCCCGTCGCCATGCAGTCGGCATCGAGTTCGCGGGCGGTCGCCAGAAGGTCGCGGAACTTCACCCGCTCGTTGCAGCGGATGCAGGGCACCGGAGTCGCCCCGGCCAGGTAGGCGTCGGCGAATTCGTCGATCACCGCCTCGCGGAACCGGTTCTCGTAGTCGAGCACGTAGTGGGGAAAGCCCATGGCCTCGGCCACCCGGCGGGCATCGTGGATGTCGCGCCCGGCACAGCAGGCGCCCTTCTTCGCCAGCGCCGCGCCGTGATCGTAGAGCTGCAGCGTGACGCCCACGACATCGTAGCCCTCGCGCGCCAGCATCGCCGCGGTGACTGAACTGTCGACGCCGCCGGACATGGCCACCAGCACCCGCGTGTCGGCGGGCGACTTGGTCAGGCCAAGGCTGTTGGGCGGCGCTGCCGTCGCCGCGCTGGCCACGCCGGGCATCGCAGGAATCTCCCTATTTCGCAGGCAAATATCGAAAAATCCGAACCACTCTCAAGTTGGCCGTTTTAGGGGCAATTAAGCACGACGCCCTAACCATGCTTCCCGGGTGAGTTATGGTGAAGGGAATGTAGGATGTACATAAGGCGAGAGAAAGGCCCGATCTTTGTGACGCTCCCTGACGGGACGCGGATGAGCCGCGGCGACCTGCCACCGAAGGACACCGAACGATGGGTGGCACGGCGGAAGGCGCAGGTGGTGCAGGCGGTCGAGGCCGGGCTGATCGAGCAGGAGGAAGCCTGTTCGCTTTACGGCCTGTCCTGCGAGGAGCTGGACAGCTGGCGGGCGAACATGCGCCGCCACGGAGCCAAGGCGCTCAAGGCGACGGCGATTTCAAAATATAGACAACTTTAAGGAGAGTTGATAAGCTGTCAATAACCGTAACGTCTGATTAACCATTGCCGTCTACTTCTGGCTTCCGGACGTGCCCCACGCAGCGAGTATTGGAAGGTCGCCGATGCGAATCCTGTTGGTTGAAGACGATCCCGCCACGTCGAAAAGCATTGAAATGATGCTTACGAACGCGAACCTGAACGTCTACGCGACCGATTTGGGTGAGGAGGGGATCGATCTAGCAAAGCTCTATGATTACGATCTTATCCTGCTCGATCTCAACCTGCCGGACGTCAGCGGGCTTGAGGTCTTGCGTCAGTTGCGAATCGCCAAGGTCGAGACCCCGATTCTGATCCTCTCGGGCATCGACGACACCGAGAAGAAGGTTAAGGGCTTCGGCTTCGGCGCCGACGACTACATGACCAAGCCCTTCAACCGCGAGGAGCTGATCGCCCGCATCCACGCGATCGTGCGCCGGTCCAAGGGTCATGCCCAGTCGGTGATCCGCACCGGCAAGTTTTCGGTCAATCTCGACGCCAAGACCGTCGATGTGGATGGCTCGCCGGTGCACCTGACCGGCAAGGACTACCAGATGCTGGAACTGCTTTCGCTCAGGAAGGGGACAACCCTGACGAAGGAAATGTTCCTCAACCATCTCTACGGTGGCATGGACGAGCCGGAGCTGAAGATCATCGACGTCTTCATCTGCAAACTCAGGAAGAAGCTCGCGGAAGCCACCGGAGGCGAGAACTACATCGAGACAGTCTGGGGTCGCGGCTATGTGTTGCGCGACCCGCCCGAAGCCAAGGCCGAAAGGCAGATTGCCGTCGGTGCCTGACCGGCACCCACAGACAGGATAAACGCGTTCCCATCGTCAGCTGTGCGCCCGGCAGGTCCGGGCGCATGGCTTTTCTTATGCCGGGCGAACGGGCGGCCCAGTTCGGGGCCGCTTTGTCGATCAGGCCGCTTTACCACGCGGCGGCCCGGCGCTAGAAAACTGCGGCGGCCATCCCGCGCCCAGTGAAATGCCTCGAGACAACGCCCATGCCGCGCCAGAGCCGTGACAGCGCGCCCGCCCGCCCGCCGGTTGAGGGGTTGAGCGAGGCCGAGGCTGCGGCCGAAGTCATCGCGCTGTCGCGGACACTGGAAGCCGCCAACACCGCCTATCACCGCGACGATGCGCCGATCATCACGGACGCCGAGTTCGACGCGCTGAAGCGCCGCCTGGCCGCGATCGAGGCCCAGTTCCCGACGCTGAAGTCACCCGACAGCCTGACCGGCCGGGTCGGCGCCGCCCCGGCCGCCGGCTTTGCCAAGGTCACCCACAGGGTGCGGATGCTGTCGCTGGAGAATGCCTTCGCCGAGGACGAGATCAGCGAATTCGACAGCCGTATCCGGCGCTTTCTGAACCTGCCGCCCGAGGTGCCGCTGACCTATACCGCCGAGCCGAAGATCGACGGGCTGTCGCTGTCGGTGCGCTACGAGGAGGGGCGGCTGACGGTCGCCGCGACCCGCGGCGACGGCGAAACCGGCGAGGACGTCACTGCAAACGCATTGACCATCGATGACCTGCCGTCCCGGCTCGACGGCGCACCGGCGCTGCTGGAGGTGCGCGGCGAGGTCTACATGCGCCACGAGGATTTCGCCGCGCTCAACGCCCGCCAGGCCGAGGCGGGCGGCAAGACCTTTGCCAATCCGCGCAATGCCGCCGCCGGCAGCCTGCGCCAGCTCGACGCGACCATTACCGCCGCCAGGCCGCTGCGGTTCTTCGCTTATGGCTGGGGGGCGCTCAGCGAGCCTCTGGCGGGAACCCAGATGCAGGCGCTGGAGCGGCTCAGCGCCCTCGGCTTCACCATCAATCCGCTGACCCGCCTCTGTGACGGGGCCGCCGCGCTGATGGATCAGTACCGCGCCATCGAGAGGGACCGGGCCAGTCTCGGCTACGATATCGACGGCGTGGTCTACAAGGTCGACGATCTCGGCCTGCAGGGGCGGCTCGGCTTTCGCTCAACGACGCCGCGTTGGGCGATCGCGCACAAGTTCCCGGCCGAGATCGCGGTGACCCGGCTGGAGCGGATCGAGATCCAGGTGGGCCGCACCGGGGCGCTGTCGCCGGTGGCGCGGTTGGCGCCGGTGACCGTGGGCGGCGTCGTGGTCTCGAACGCCACCCTGCACAACGCCGACTATATCGCCGGGCGCGACAGCCGGGGGGCGCCGATCCGCGAGGGGCGCGACATCCGCGAAGGCGACTGGGTCTGGATCTATCGCGCCGGCGACGTCATCCCCAAGGTCAAGGACGTCGATGTCGGCCGCCGCGATCCGACCGCGCAACCCTATGAATTCCCGAAGGTTTGCCCGGTCTGCGGCTCGGATGCCGTGCGTGAGGAGGGCGAGGCCGTCACCTATTGCACCGGCGGCATCGTCTGCGCCGCGCAGGCGGTGGAGAAGCTGAAGCACTTCGTCGGCCGGTCGGCCTTCGACATCGACGGGCTGGGCGCCAAGCAGGTGGAGAGCTTCTTCGCCGATGGCTGGATCGCCGACTTCGCCGACATCTTCACGCTCGAGGACCGCCACGGGCCGGGCTCGGAGAAGCCGCTGCAGGACCGCGAGGGCTGGGGCGAGACTTCGGCGACGAAGCTGTTCGAGGCGATCCGGGTCCGCAGGACGATCCCGCTGCAGCGGCTGATCCTCGGCCTGGGTATCCGCCATGTGGGCGAATCGACCGCGGCGCTGCTGGCGCGAAACTACGGCAGCTGGGCGAGTTTCCGTGGCCAGATCCAGGCGGCGCATGACCTCGCGGGCCCGGAATGGGAAGCGCTGAACGCCATCGAGGGCATCGGCGAGACCGTGGCCGCGGCGATCGTGGAGTATTTCCACGAGGCCGGCACCCGGGCCGCGGTGGACCGGCTTGTCGCGCATCTGACCATCGAGGACGCGGCCGCGCCGGCCAGCGAAGGCTCGCCCGTCGCCGGCAAGACGGTGGTCTTCACCGGCACGCTGGAGAAGATGGGCCGGGCCGAGGCCAAGGCCCGCGCCGAGGCGTTGGGCGCCAAGGTGTCCGGCTCGGTCTCGGCCCGGACCGACCTGGTGGTGGCCGGTCCGGGCGCCGGGTCGAAGCTGAAGGAGGCCGAGAAACACGGCGTCGAGGTGATCGACGAAGATCAGTGGCTGAAGCTGATCGGATGACGCCGGCGGCTTGAACGCGGCGGCCCTTTCGCCTTTGATCCGGCCATGCAGTCCCGCGGCCGCCCTGAAATCCTGTTTCCGCTCTTTGCCGACCTCACCGCGCTTGCCGGGGTGGGTCCGAAGGTGGCGCAGAATTTCGGCCGCATGGGGGTGAGCCGGCCGGTCGATCTGGTCCTTACCCTGCCCACCGGGCTGGTGGACCGGCGGCTGCGCGAGACGGTGCAGGGCGCGACCCTGCCGGCGACGCTGACCGTCGAGGCCGAGATCGGCATGCACCGGCCGCCCCACCGCAAGGGTCAGCCCTACCGGGTGTCGGCCCGCGATGCCCGAACCGAATACCTTGTGGTGTTCTTCCACGCCAATGCCGACTGGGTGCGGCGCAACCTGCCGTCGGGACAGCGCCGGGTGCTGTCGGGCAAGGTCGAGTTCTTCGACGGCATCGCCCAGATGGTCCATCCCGACCACATCCTCAGCCGTGCGGCGGCCGAGGCGCTGCCGGCCTTCGAGCCGCAGTATCCGCTGACCGCCGGGGTCACCGCCAAGGTGATGCAGCGCGCCGTTCAAGGGGCCGTGGAGCGACTGCCGGCGCTGCCGGAATGGATCGAGCCGTCGCTTCTGGCCAAGCGCGGCTGGCCGGCGCAACTGGAAGCGGTGCGCGCGGCCCACGCGCCCGAGGCGATTGCCGAGCTGTCGCCGCAGACCCCGGCCCGCGAGCGGTTGGCCTATGACGAGCTCCTCGCCCACCAGTTGACCCTGGCGCTGGCACGTGCCCGCGTGCGGCGCAAGAAGGGTCGCACGACGAAGGGCGACGGCAGCTTGCAGGCGCGGGTGCTGGCGGCGCTGCCCTACCAGCCTACCGGGGCCCAGACCCGTGCCGTGGCCGAGATCCAGGCCGACATGGCCGGACCTTTGCGCATGAACCGGCTGCTGCAGGGCGACGTCGGTTCGGGCAAGACGCTGGTGGCGATGCTGGCCATGCTGGCGGCGGTCGAGGCCGGGGGACAGGCGGCGCTGATGGCGCCGACCGAAATCCTCGCCCGCCAGCACCTGGAGACCCTGCGGCCCATGGCCGAGGCGGCGGGCGTGCGGCTGGAGCTGCTGACCGGCCGCGACAAGGGCGAGGCGCGGTCCGCCAAGCTGGCGGCGCTCGCTGCCGGCGAGGTTGGCATCCTCGTGGGTACGCACGCGCTTTTCCAGCGCGAGGTGAGCTTTGCCGACCTCAGGCTGGCGGTGGTGGACGAGCAGCACCGTTTCGGCGTTCGCCAGCGCATGGACCTGGGCGCCAAGGGGCAGGCGACCGACACGCTGGTGATGACGGCGACGCCGATCCCACGCTCGCTGGCGCTGGCGCATTTCGGCGACATGGACGTTTCGGTCCTGGACGAGAAGCCACCAGGCAGGCGCCCGGTCGAGACGGTGATGGTCTCGGCGTCGCGGCTGGACGAGGTGGTGGCGCGGCTGCGCCATGCGCTGGACGAGGGGCGGCGCGTCTATTGGGTCTGCCCGCTGGTGGAGGAGAGCGAGACCACCGACCTGACGGCCGTCAACGACCGCGCGGCGGCGCTGCGCCGGGCGCTGGGCGAGGATGCGGTGGGGCTTGTCCACGGCCAGCTGCCGCCGGCGGAAAAGGACGCCGCCATGGCTGATTTCGTCGCCGGCCGCACCCGGCTTCTGGTGGCGACGACGGTGATCGAGGTGGGCGTGAACGTGCCCGAGGCGACCATCATGGTGGTCGAGCGGGCGGAAAGCTTTGGCCTGTCGCAGCTGCACCAGCTGCGCGGCCGGGTAGGGCGAGGGGCCGATGCCTCGACCTGCATCCTGCTCTACGAGCCGCCCTTGGGCGAGGCGGCGCGGACCCGCCTGCAGACCCTGCGCGAGACCGAGGACGGCTTCCGGATCGCCGAGGCGGACCTCAAGCTGCGCGGCGCCGGCGACCTGCTCGGCGTGCAGCAATCCGGGCTGCCGCGCTTTAGGGTCGCCGATCTCGAGGAGCAGGCGGACTTGATGGCACTGGCGCAGCGCGACGCACGGCTGCTGATCGAAACCGACCCGACGCTGGAGTCGCCCCGGGGTGAGGCCGCGCGGGTGCTTCTATATCTGATGGACCGCGACCGGGCGGTGGCCCTGCTTGGCGTCGGCTGACCGATGTTCGCTAACAGTTCGTTAATTGTTCTTGACGTCCGGTAAATTTTATGGAACTAAAGGAGAACATCAAGCGGAGGCATACCGATGTTCGCCCAAGTCGATCAGATTCTCGCCCGCGCGCCCAGGACCCTTCTGGCCGACACGCTGGGCCTTGCGGCGCTGGCCGTGCTGATCGTCGCGGGCCTGGCATTGCCTGCCTTCGCCTGACCCTTTCTGTCCTGCCTGCGGACCGACTGTCACACCACCGCCCGGCGCTGTCCCTTGGTGCCTGGCCTTTCTGCCGGCCTCTGCCTGTCCGGCCCAATGATGGCGGTACGCTACTTCAAGCCGCGCTTCTCCGTGGGGGAGAGCGCGGCTTTTTTCTGTCGCGGCGTGGTCAGGCCGCGGCCATCGCCTCGTCAAAGGCCGCCAGCGTCGCTTCCAGCGCCAGCATGATCGAGGCGTGGCGGTTCTTGTAGTCGCGCGCGGGCAGCAGCACCTCGTACCCGTCGAAAGGGGCGTCGGGCACCGGGCCGCCTTCTTTCAACATCGCCTTGAGCTGATCGCGGGCCTTCTCGATCTCTTCCCGTCTGCGGCCGATGATGACGGCACCGGAAACGGCGGCCGAGGCCTGACCCAGGGCGCAGGCCTTGACGTCCTGGGCATAGTCGGCGATGCGCCCGTCCTTCAGCGTCAGGTCGACGGTGACGGTTGAACCGCACAGCGGCGAGCGTTTCATGGCGCTCACCTGCGGGTCCTTGAGGCGGCCCAAATGCGGAATGTCGGCGGCCAGCGCCAGGATGCGCTGCGAGTACAGCTTGAGAAGCTCGTTATCGGTCGTCACGGGGTCGTCGCCTTTGCAGTTGCCGCCGGACCCAATAGATAGGCCGGCGGGGCCGCCATGAAAAGGCAGCCGATGGTGTGGAAAGGTGCGATGGTTTTCGATCCGGAAACGCTGAAGTGGACAGCCGACGGGCTGATGCCGGCCATCGCCCAGGACGCGGCCTCGGGCGAGGTGCTGATGATGGCCTGGATGAACCGTGCCAGCCTGGCCGAAACCATGGCCACCGGCGCTGTGACCTACTGGTCGCGTTCGCGGCGAGAATTGTGGCGCAAGGGCGCGACGTCGGGGCACGTGCAGCGCCTGGTCGAACTGCGGGTCGACTGCGACCGCGACGTGCTGCTGGTGAAGGTCGAGCAGACCGGCCCCGCCTGCCACACCAACCGGCGAAGCTGCTTTTACACGGTGATCGCCGAGGGGCAGGAGCGGGTGGTCATGGCGCCCGAAGGCTGAGCGGCGCCGGCAGGCCGACCATGCGGCGGATGTCCTCGGGGCTTGCACCCTCGGCGCGGAACTTCGCCAGGGCGCGGGCATCGTCGCGCTTGGCCAGCCGCTTGCCGGCCTCGTCGCGGATCAGCCGGTGGTGATGGTAGACCGGCGTCGGCAGGTCCAGCAGGCGCTGCAACAGGACGTGGATCGCCGTCGCCTCGAACAGGTCCTCGCCCCGGGTGACATGGGTGATGCCCTGCGCGGCATCGTCCACCACCACCGCAAGATGGTACGAGGTGCCGAAATCGCGGCGCGCCAGCACGACGTCGCCCACCTGTCGCGCCAGATCGCCGGGACGGTGAGTGCCGGCCCGGCCCGGCCCCGTCTCGTCGAACCCGAGCGGTCCAGCCTCGGCGCTAGCCCTTTGCATGTTCAGGCGCAGGGCGGCATCGTCCGGCATGGTTTCGGGCCGCGGCCCGTCGCGGCAGGTGCCCGGATAGATGAGCCCGTCGGGACCATGGCGGGACGCCCCCTCCTGCGGCGCTGACGCGGCCGCTTCGATGTCGCGGCGGGTGCAGGTGCAGACGTAAAGCAGCTCGCGGTCCCAGAGTGTTTGCAGCGCTGCGCGGTAGGCGGGCAGACGCCCGGACTGACGCATGACCGGCTCCGGCCAGTCCAGCCCCAGCCAGCGCAGGTCGGCGAAGATCCGTGCCTCCCATTCCGGCTTCGACCGGGCGCGGTCGATATCCTCGATCCGCAAAAGGAATTCGCCCCCGTCGGCCATGGCCATGTCACCGGCGACCAGCGCGGCGAAGGCGTGGCCGAGATGCAGGGGCCCGGTAGGCGAGGGCGCGAACCGGGTCCGGGTCACGGCTTGCAGAGCACGATCACCTCGGCCTGCATCCCGGACGAAAGGTCGATGCCGTCGACTGTCGCGAAGCTGGTCAGGGTCAAGGCCAGCCGGGCCGGCGCCAGGTATCCGTCTCGCTCGAGGTCCGTATCGTAAGATTTTGCCCGGTCGCCATAAAATGCCCGCGCCTTGTCGGGCGAACCGAGTTCGTCGAGATGGTTGTCCCCGCTTGGCGCCGGGTTGCCGTTCATGCCGGTTCCATCGCGGTCTGGCCGGCGAGCCAGCCGACAAAATCCGCCTTGGCACGATCGGTATAGGCCCGATAGCGCTCGCGCCGGCCCCGGCGCCCACCGCGCGCGTCCGCCAGCGGCGGGAACAGGCCAAAATTCACGTTCATCGGCTGGAAGCTGCGCGCATCCGCGCCGCCGGAAATGTGGTGGAGAAGCGCGCCGCAGGCCGTGGTGCCGGGTGGCGGCGTCACCGTCCTGCCCAGCCGCTCGGCAGCGGACATGCGACCCGCCAGCAGCCCCATGGCTGCGGACTCCACATAGCCCTCCACGCCGGTGATCTGGCCGGCAAAGCGGATGTCGGCTCGTGATTTCAGCCGCATGGCGTCGTCGAGCAGACGCGGAGAGTTCAGGAAAGTGTTGCGGTGAATACCGCCGAGGCGCGCGAAATCTGCTTCCTCCAAGCCTGGAATCATCCTGAAAACAGATAATTGCGAGCCGTATTTCATTTTCGTCTGAAAGCCGACGATGTTCATCAGCGTGCCCAGCGCGTTGTCGCGCCGAAGTTGCACCACCGCATGGGGCTTGCGCCACGGGTCATGCGGGTTGGTCAGCCCCACCGGCTTCATCGGTCCGTGGCGCAGGGTCTCGCGCCCGCGCGCAGCCATCACCTCGATCGGCAGGCAGCCGTCGAAATAGGGCGTGTCCTTTTCCCAGTCGCGGAACTCGGCGGTCTCGGCGGCCAGCAGCGCGTCGATGAAGGCCTCGTACTGGTCGCGGTCCATCGGGCAGTTGAGGTAGGCGGTGCGCTCGGCCTCGGTCTCGCCCTTGTCATAGCGCGACTGGAACCACGCCTTGTCCATGTCGATGGTGTCGGCGTGCACGATGGGGGCAATGGCATCGAAGAAGGCAAGCGCGTCCTGACCGGTCTCGGCGGCGATCGCGGCAGCCAGCGCCGGCGAGGTCAGGGGGCCGGTGGCGACGATGGTCGAGCCCCACTCGCGCGGCGGCAGGCCGGTCACCTCGGCGCGGTCGATGGTGATCAGCGGGTGCGCCTCAAGCCGTTCGGTAATGGCGGCCGAGAACGGTTCGCGGTCCACCGCCAGCGCGGTGCCGGCGGGCAGGGCGTGGGCATCGGCCATGGCGATGACAAGGCCACCGGCGGCCCGCATCTCCCAGTGCAGCAGGCCGACGGCGTTGTTCTCGTCATCGTCCGAGCGGAACGAGTTCGAGCAGACCAGCTCGGCCAGGCCGCCGGTTTGGTGGGCGAAGGTCGCCACCTGGGGCCGCATTTCGTGCAGCACCGCCGGCACACCCGCCTCTGCGACCTGCCAGGCGGCTTCCGAGCCGGCAAGCCCGCCGCCGACGATATGGATTGGATCGATGGTCATGGGCCCGACATGTAGCCGAGCGCGCCGAGGGTGGGAAGGGTGCCAGCGGCTTGCTAGGTTGCCGCGGCACAGGGAGGGCGGCATGGCGAAACTTGAAACGGCGGTCGGGTTCATCGGCTCGGGTGCGCTGGGCGGTGCGATGGCGCGGCGGCTGCTGCGTTCGCGGACGCTGCCCGAGGCGCGGCTCTGGCTCTGCAGTCGCAGCGAATCGCGGCGTGGGTTCGAGGACTGGCCCGGCGTGCACGTGACCGTTCGACCCGAGGAGGTGGCCGAGAACTGCGGTACCCTGGTGCTCGCCCTGCCGCCGGCAGCCGTGACCGGGCTGTCCCTTGCCGCCGCTGGCCATCTGGTGATCTCGGTCATGGCCGGCGTCACGCTGGCGCAGCTCGGCGCGCTGACCGGCTCGGCCCGGCTGGTCAGGGCGATGAGCAATCCCGCAGCCGAGATCGGGCTGGCCTATTCGCCCTGGGTGACGCCGGGCCTCGACGGGGACGACCGCGCCACCGTTGATGCGCTCTTCTCGGCCCTCGGCACCCATGACGAGGTGCCTGACGAGGCGCTGATCGACGAATTCACCGCACTGACCGGTCCGGTGCCGGGATTTGTCGCCTACTACGCCCAGTGCATGGTGGAGCACGCGGTGGAGACGGGCGTGCCGCAGGCCATCGCCGAGCGCGCCATCCGTCAGCTCTTCCATGCTGGCGGTATCCTTCTGGCGCAGTCGGATGAAACGCCGGCGGATCATGTCGAGGCAATGATCGCCTATGCCGGCACCACCGCGGCGGGGCTGGAGGCGATGAAGGCGGGTCCGCTCAAGACGGCGATCGCGGCCGGGTTGCAGGCGGCCGCCGACAGGGCCCGCGCGATCGGCAAATAACAAGGGCGGCGCCGCGATGGCGCCGCCTCGGATTGGGGTTTCGCGATGGTATCAGGCGGCCTGCGCGGCGCGGCCGCTGCGGTTGTCCAGCGACCAGGCGCCAGGACCGAAGGCATAAAGCAGCGCAAAGCCGCCGGCGATGGCCAGGTTCTTCTGGAACATCAGCTGCTGGGTCATCGCCTCCATGCCTTCCATGCCCGTGGACGGGAGCAGGTGGAAGATCAGGCCGGCCAGCACGGTGAAGCCGCCGAGGAGGAAGGCCGCAATGCGGGTCTGCCAGCCGAGCAGGATGGCGATGCCGCCGCCGACCTCCAGCAGGATCACCAGCGGCAGAAGCGCGCCGGGCACGCCCATCGCGGCCATGTAGCCGGCGGTGCCGGCGTAGGCGGTGACCTTGCCGAATCCGGCCAGGATGAACATGACGGAGAGAAGTACGCGGCCGACGGGCGCAGCCACTGTCTGAAGCGGATAGGTCATTTTCGATTTCCTTGCACAGGGCAGCGCGAATCGCGCCGTTCACGGGTACCGACCTAGCGACGGGGCTGCACCAGAACAATATCTTGAGCAGTCAAAAGATTGTGCCCGATTCGAGAACAATCACAGGCTTCCGGAACCCGTTCCCAGAAAAGGTCGCGGCGCAACGGGGGTCGGCGGTGGACTCGCCTGGTTCGGGATCGCAGGTTCCGCACGGCAACGGTTTCGCCCCGGGCATGGTCGTCAGGCCCGGGAAGAAGCCGTGTTTGAGGGTTTCGCGCGGCTGCCTGTAAGGATGGCCGCCAATCTATCCGGTCCAGCCAGGATCAAAGAAATCGGCGGCGAAAATCCATCTGGAGACCACGATGCGCCGAAAGCGCGAAGTCGGTCCGGCCTGCCAGCCCCAGCAGACCGGACCGATCCATCGCGATGCCCCCACCAACCCTGGCGGTACCCCCACCAGTGCCCCCACTGGTAGCCGTCCAATCGAAGACAATATGAATGCAGGAAAAGCCAAGGCCGTCATTTGACAATGCGGGCAGGGTACTCAACACAAAACAGCGCACCCGCGACTACGAAACACTTTCATGGCCGGCCCCCAAGCCTTGGCTTTCCGAAGAGGGCCGTTCTGGCCTTGAACACCACGCCGTTCTGGCGATGCATTAGAGATACATTTTCAGATAAATTTAGGGAAGCGTCCCGTTAGCAAAGGGTTAATCGGGCCGCCCCGCCGGGTCGGCGCAGCACTGCGGTGCGGACGATTTACCGGAACGATTCCAGCCAGATACGGCGCGAAGCGGCGAGGGCGACGGCCCTCGCCTAGGCGTCGGCGCTGTCCGCCGTGTCGTCCGCGGCGTCGTCCGCCTGCTCGGCCACGAGCGCCACCGAGACGACGTGCTCGCCCTGGGCGGTGTCAAAGACCTTGACCCCGCCGGCCGAGCGCGAACGGAACGAGATCCCTTGCACCGGGCAGCGGATCGACTGGCCGGTGGAGCTGGCCAGCATGATCTGGTCGTCGAGCGCCACCGGGAAGCAGGCGACCAGCCGCCCGCCCCGCCCGGTGGTGGCGCGCACGCCCATGCCGCCGCGTCCGCGCACCGGATAGTCGTGGCTGGACGAGATCTTGCCCGAGCCGCCGGCGGTGATGGTCAGGATCAGTTCCTGCGCGGCCCGCATCTCGGCATAGCGCTCGTCCGGCAGTGTGCCGTCGACGACGGCCTCCTCCTCGCCCTCGCCTGCATCGGCCGCCTCGTCCTCGGTGGGCTCGGCGCCCATCTCGGCGCGGTGGCGCTTGAGGAAGGCCTGCCGTTCCCAGGCCTCGGCGTCGAAATGGCGGATTACCGACATCGAGACGACCTCGTCGCCATCGGCCAGCTTCACCCCGCGCACGCCGGTGGAATCGCGGCCCTTGAAGACGCGGACCTCGGTGGTCGGGAAGCGGATCGCGCGGCCGAGTGCGGTTGCGAGCATGATGTCGTCGCCCTCGTCGCAGATGCGGGCATTCACCAGCCGCACGCCCTCGGGCAGCTTCATCGCGATCTTGCCGTTCCGCATGACGTTGGTGAAGTCGCTGAGCGCGTTGCGGCGCACGTCGCCATCGGAGGTGGCGAAGAAGATCTGCAGGTTCTCCCACTCGTCGTCGGGCTTGTCGACCGGCATGATCGCGGCGACCGAGACGCCAGCGTCGATCGGCAGGATGTTCACGATGGCCTTGCCGCGCGCCTGGCGGCCCGACGCCGGCAGGCGCCAGCACTTGAGCTTGTAGACGATCCCGTCGGTGGTGAAGAACAGGAGCTGGGTATGGGTGTTCGCCACGAAGAGCGTGGTGACGAGGTCGTCCTCCTTGGTCTGCATCGACGACAGGCCCTTGCCGCCGCGCCGCTGGGCCCTGAATTCGGCCAGGGGCGTGCGCTTGATATAGCCGCCGGCGGTGACGGTGACGACCATGTCCTCGCGCTCGATCAGGTCCTCGTCCTCGAGATCGCCCTCGTATTCGGCGATCTCGGTGCGCCGCGGCACCGCGAAGGCGTCCTTCACCTCGGTCAGCTCGGCGGCGATGATCGCCATGATGCGATCGCGCGAACGCAGGATGTCGAGATAGTCGGTGATCTTGCCGGCCAGCTCCTGCAACTCGTCGGTCACTTCCTTGACGCCGAGCGCGGTCAGCCGCTGCAGCCGCAGCTCCAGGATGGCCCGGGCCTGCGCCTCGGACAGGTTGTAGCTGCCATCCTCGTTGATCTTGTGGGTCGGGTCGTCGATCAGGCGGATGTAGTCGGCGATGGCTTCGGCCGGCCAGCGGCGGGTCATCAGCTGCTCGCGGGCTTCCGGCGCGTCGGCCGAGCCGCGGATCGTCGCCACCACCTCGTCGACATTCTCCACCGCCACCGCAAGGCCGCACAGGATGTGGCTGCGCTCGCGTGCCTTCATCAGCTCAAAGGCGGTGCGCCGGGCCACGACCTCTTCGCGGAAGGCGATAAACGCGGCCAGGAAGCCGCGCAGGGTAAGCTGCTCGGGCCGGCCGCCGTTCAGCGCCAGCATGTTGCAGCCGAACGAGGTCTGCATCGGCGTGAACCGGAATAGCTGGTTCAGCACCACCTCCGGCGTCGCGTCGCGCTTCAGTTCGATCACCACCCGGACGCCGGTGCGGTCGCTCTCGTCCTGAACGTGGGCGATGCCCTCGATCTTCTTGTCCCGGGCCAGCTCGGCGATCTTCTCGATCATCGTCGCCTTGTTCACCTGATACGGGATCTCGTCGAGAATGATGCCGAAGCGGTCCTTGCGCAGCTCCTCGATCCGGGTCTTGGCGCGAATGATGACGCTGCCCCGGCCTTCGAGGTAGGCCTTGCGGGCGCCCGAGCGGCCGAGGATCAGCCCACCGGTCGGAAAGTCCGGGGCAGGGATGTACTCCATCAGCCCCTCGGAGGTCAGATCCGGGTTCTCGATCAGTGCCAGCGTCGCGTCCACCACCTCGCCGAGATTGTGCGGCGGGATGTTGGTGGCCATGCCGACGGCGATGCCACCGGCGCCGTTGACCAGCATGTTGGGGAACCGCGCCGGCAGCACGGTGGGCTCCCGGTCTTTGCCGTCGTAGTTGTCCTGATAGTCGACGGTGTCCTTCTCGATATCCGCCAGCAGCGCGTCGGCCGGACGCGCCATTCGCACCTCGGTGTATCGCATGGCCGCCGGACTGTCGCCGTCCATCGAGCCGAAGTTGCCTTGCCCGTCCAGCAGCACGAGGCTCATGGAAAACGGCTGCGCCATCCTGACCAGCGCGTCGTAGATCGCGCTGTCCCCGTGCGGGTGATACTTTCCCATCACGTCGCCCACCGGTCGCGCCGACTTGCGGTAGACCTTGTCGTGGGTGTTTCCCGTCTCGTGCATCGCGTAGAGGATGCGCCGATGCACCGGCTTCAGCCCGTCACGCAGATCCGGGATCGCGCGGCTGATGATGACCGACATGGCGTAGTCGAGAAAGGAGGTCTCCATCTCCTTCTCGATCGATACACTGGGGCCCTCGGGGGTGCTGTGATCGTCGCCCGAGTCTTCGGGGGGCCCGCCGTCGCCGGGGGTTTGGCTATCGTCTGTCAAGGAGGCGCCTGCTGATGGTGAGCGACAAGATATCGTTGCCCGCCTTATACGCGCACGCGACATGGCGGTGCAATGCGCTTGGCCCGCTGCGGCGCGCCACGGGGCGCCGCGCGGCCGTAAACGCCGGTCGCAGGCGTCAGTTGATCAGCTTGAGGTTCGTTATCGAGCTGTCGATGGACTGGAAGGCGTCCTCGATCCCGTCGCCCCGCACGTCATAAGAGTGGCTGGCGCTCGACGCGCAGTTGCGCATCTCGAGCGCGGCATCGGCAGGCGCCTCGAAGGCGATGGTGAAGATGGTCACCCCGCTGGCCTTGGCGGCGTCGCACATGGCATAGAACTGGTCCAGCGCCTCGTCTCGCGTCAGCACCATCTGAGAGGCACCGCTTGGCTGGCGGTCAAGCTCGACCGTCGCGTTGACCGGATTGGTCGGGTCCGTCGGCCGGTTCTGATGGGTGATGATGCCATCGGTCATCAGCACGATGATTTTCAGGGTGCCGGTATCACTCCATGCCGCCGGGCGATCGCTGAAGGCAAGGGGCACGGCACCGTTGTCGGCCAGATCAGCGACCGTCGGCTGCGAACTGGGGTCGAGCAGCGCGGCGGCGTACTTGATGGCGTTGTTGGTGCCGGTGCCGTCGTTCAGCGCCAGGCCCTGGATCTTCGTGGTCAGCGCCACCGCGTCGTTGGAGTGCACCACGATCTCGTCGGCCGGGCTTGGGCACCAGCCCCAGGCCATGGCCGGATCATAGAAGTAGGAATGAAAATGCGGCACCTGCAGGCGCCCGATGCCCGTGGGGAGCCCGGTATCGGTGAAATCGCCCGCTCCCAACTCCATGCAATAGGACCCGGCGTGGTCGACCGTGCCGCCCAGTTCGGTGAACAGATACTGGCCGATATTCACCTGCCCGGCATAGGGAATGACGCTGATGGACGTGTAATTCGCGCGACTGCCCGACAGCATGGACTGGACGAAATTGACGGCTGCCGGCTTGAGTCTGGAGATGCGCGGGGTCCCGGTGGAGTCGACGAAGCGCATGGACCCCGAGATGTCGAGCGCCAGCGAGATCTCCACGTCGCTTTGTCCGATCTGGGCCGTGGCGGTGGCGGTGACCGCCAGCCTCGGATAGCCGATCAGCTTCAGAAAATAGGTATCGAGCTGCTGGGTCCCGGTCGCCGTCACCAGGCGCGAGCCGCTCGCGAACGCAGAGACCGTGGCCGGCGTGACCGACAGCGCGAAGCGCTCGGTGCCGGGCTGCAAGACGCCTGCCGTGTTCAAATAGTCGGCAACCACGACCTCGGGGTCGATGGTCTGCGACAGGCTCGCCGCCGCCAGCACGCCCCGGTCGAGCGCATCCTGCAGCGCCGCGCGGTACATCTCGTGGCGCATGTAATCCACCGCCATGCCGGTCGAGACCAGCATCAGCGCCAGCATCATGATGAAAAAGGCGATGGCCGCACCGCCTTCGTCGTTGCAAAAACGACGCACACCACAACCCGAACGGATCGCGGAGGATAGCCCCCTTATGTTCACTATCGGCCCCCACCGACGCATCATACGTCGGGGACGGTAATCCTAACTGGGCGTTAACGTCAAGGCTGTGGCACGTGAACGCGACGCGCGCGCCAATCCGATCTTCCGATCCTTCAAGGGCTTACGCCGGTGCAGGCGCCCGCACCGGCGGTGCCGTCAGTTGGTCAGCTTCAGGGCGGACACGGCGCTGGCAATGGATGCGAAGGCATCCTCGATCTCCAGCCCGGAGACCTCGTAGAAGTGGCTCTCACTGCTGGCGCATGCCCGCATCTCGTCCGAGGCACCCGCCGGCGCCTCGAAGGCGATGGTGAAGATGGTCACGCCATGCTCCTTGGCCGCATCGCACATGTCGTAGAACTCGCTCAACGCCATGTCGCGTTGCACGTGGGTGACGGTGGGGTGGCCAGACTGGTTTTGCAGCTCGACGGTATGGTTGATTTCGGCGAACATCTGGGTCGGCCGGAACTGTTCGGTGATCTGGCCGTCGGTCATCAGCACCAGGTACTTTCGGGTGTCCTCGTCGTCCCATTCGGCCGGCAGTCCGCGAAAGCGCTCGTCGATGGTGCCGCTGTCCACCAGGGCGGTGACCTCGGGCCGGCTGAGCGGGTCGATCAGCGCCATGCCCCACTTCATCGCGTTGTTGGTGCCGGTGCCGTCATGCAGCCGCAGCCCTTCAATCGCGGCGACCAGGGCGTCGAGGTCGTTCGACAGCGGGCGAATGGCCTGGTCGTCCGAGGGGCACCAGCCCCAGTCCATGAAGGCGCGGTCGATCGGCCATTCGTGGAAATCCGGCACCTGCAGATAGCTGCCGGCATGGGGCATCCCCTCGAGCACGAAGTCCGAGTGCAGAAGCTCGAGGCAAGAGGAGTAGTCGTGGTCGCGGCGCCCGTTCAGCAGTGCGAACAGCTCGGGGCCGGGATTCACATGGCCGGCATAGGGCACCAGGTTGAGCGCCGTGTAGGCGTCGCGGCCATCTTCCAGCATCGCGGCAACGAAGTTCTCGGCGGCCGGGCGAAGATACTCGATCCGCCGCTTGTCGCCGCCGTCGTAGTAGCGCATGGATCCGGAGATATCGAGGACCAGCGAAATCTCGATTTCGGGGCGCGACATCTCGGCGGTCGCCGTCGCGGCCACCTGCAGGGTCGGGTAGCCGATCATCTTCAGGAAGTAGGTGTCGAACTCTTGTGTGCCGGATGCCGTCACCCGGCGCCGGTTGCCGGTAAACTCTTCGGCGCGGGCCGGCGTTACGTTCAGCGAAAAGCGCTCGGTGTCCATCTCCAGCACGCCGGCGGTGCGCATGTAGTCCTCGACCACCAGTTCGGGATCGAGCGTCTGCGACATGCTGGCTGCCGACAGGACGCCACGGTCGAGCGCGTCCTGGAGTGCGGCGCGGTACATCTCGTGACGCATGTAGTCCACGGCCATCCCGGTGGAGATGATCATGAGCGCCATCATCATGATGAAGTAGGCGAGCGCCGCACCACCCTCGTCGCTGCCAAAGCGACCGACCGCAGCGCCGATACGGGCTGCGGGAACTCGTTCCCATATTGTCATTGGGTTTTTCCACCAACACACGAACACAACCGTCTACACGTGCTGCAGGATAGCTGTCGGCCACCCCTTGCGTCAAGCTAGAGGTCAGGATTCCTTAACCAATTTACGTTTTGGCAACCGCGATGGAGGCCAGCCGGCGGCTAGTCGTGGGTCTCGAAAAGCCGCTCCGACATATGCTCGCGCAGCATCGCCTCGTACTGGTCCAGCAGGTAGCGGATCGCCTCCTCGTCGGCCTCGGCGACCATTCCGCCCTGCACCTGCATGACATAGGCGTTGAAGCGCGAGCAGGCATAGAGGAACGCCGACGACACCCGGCTGACGCGCTCGGATTCCGACAGCGAGTTGGCCAGGTCGACGAACTGATCGGCCAGATCGTAGAACTCGTCCTGCTCTTCTTCGTCCAGCTCGCTCAGGGTTGGTACGTCGCTCATGCGCCTTGTGCTCGTGCCTTTGCTCTTAGCAGCATTCCGAACAGGTCCCGCGGGTCGTCCGGGTCCGCCAGCATGTCCAGTGTCTCAAAATATGGTGTGCCCTCGATGCGACGCAACACATAACCCAGTGAGGAAAAATCCTCGATGGCAAAGCCGACGCTGTCGAAGAGCGTGATCTGGCCGTCGGACGTGCGCCCTTCCGCCTCGCCGGCGATCACCTGCCAAAGCTCGGTCACCGGGTGTTCGGCGTCGAGCTGCTGTATCTCGCCTTCGACGCGGGTCTGCGGCGGATACTCCACGAAGATCGACGAGCGCATCAGGATGTCCCGGTGCAGTTCGGTCTTGCCCGGGCAGTCGCCGCCGACCGCATTGATGTGCTGGCCGGCGCCCACCATGTTGTCGGTCAGGATGGTGGCATAGTTCTTGTCGGCGGTTGTCGTGGTGATGATGTCGGCGCCCTCCACCGCCTCCTGGGCCGAGCCGCAGGCGGCTACCGTCAGCCCGAAGCCGTCGAGGTTCTTCATGCACTTCGCCGTCGCCTGCGCGTCGATGTCGTAAAGCCGCAGCCGGTCGATGCCGCAGATCGCCTTGAAGGCCAGCGCCTGGAATTCCGCCTGGGCGCCGTTGCCGATGATCGCCATCGAGCGGGCACCCCTGGGCGCCAGATGCCGCGCCGCCATGGCCGAGGTGGCGGCAGTCCTGAGCGCCGTCAGGATCGTCATCTCGGTCAGCAGCAGCGGATAGCCGGTGGCGACATCCGCCAGGAGGCCGAAGGCGGTGACCGTCTGCAGCCCTTCGCGGGTGTTGCTGGGATGGCCGTTGACATACTTGAAGCCATAGTGCCGCCCGTCCGAGGTCGGCATCAGCTCGATCACCCCGACCGGCGAATGGCTGGCCACCCGCGGCGTCTTGTCGAACAGCGGCCAGCGGCGGAAGTCGGCCTCGATCGCCTCGGCCAGCTCGGTCATGAAGCGCTCGATCCCGACCGAGTGCACCAGCTTCATCATGTTCTCGACATTGACGAAGGAAACCAGGTTGGTGTCGTGCATCTCAGTAGCTCCGGGTCGGGCGATCGAAGATGCGCCGGCCGAAGAGCGAGCCGGTCAGCTCCACCATCAGCCGCGCAGTGCGGCCGCGCTCGTCGAGGAAGGGGTTGAGCTCCACCAGATCCAGCGAGGTGACCAGGCCGGAATCGCACAGCATCTCCATCGCCAGATGCGCTTCGCGGAAGGTGGCGCCGCCCGGCACCGTGGTGCCCACCGCCGGTGCGATCTCGGGGTCGAGGAAATCGACGTCGAGCGAGACGTGCAGCATGCCGCCTTCCGCCGAGACCCGGGCCAGGAACTCCGCCAGCGGCCGGGCGATGCCGCCCTCGTCGATGGCCCGCATGTCGGTCAGGTGCACACCCGCTTCGGCCAGCCCCTGCCGCTCTTCGGGATCGACCGAGCGCAGGCCGATCATTGCCACCCGGTCATGGGGCACCGGCGCCGCCGGCTGCGGAAAGCCCGGGAACCCGTCGCGGCCGGTGAGGTACGCCACCGGGGTGCCGTGCAGGTTGCCCGACTGGGTGGTCATCGCGGTGTGATAGTCGGCATGCGCGTCGAGCCACAGCACAAAAAGCGGCCGACCGACGGCCGCGGCGTGCTCGGCGACCCCGGTGACGGTGCCCAGCGACAGCGAATGATCGCCGCCCAGAAACACCGGCAGCCCCTCGGCCGCCGCTTCCCGCGCCGCGCGGGTGAGGGCCTCGGTCCAGGCCACGGTCTCGGCAAAGGCGTGCAGGTTGTCACGCGGCACCGTCACCGCCGCCGGCGCCGGCTGCGGCAGATCGCCGAGATCGCGCACCTCGTGGCCGAGCGCCGTCAGCTCGCCTGCGATCCCCGCGGTGCGATAGGCGGCTGGCCCCATCAGGCAGCCGGGCTGGCGCTTGCCGCTGTCCACGGCGGCACCGAGCAGAAGGACGGTGGTTTCGGTCATGTGGGTCGTCTCCATGCGTTGCACCGCTGATACTGCGCGGATCGAGCTGGACAGAACCGGCCATGTTGACCGATAACGCCGAGAACTGACCGAAGTGGACTGCCGTAATGGCCGAAATGGACGAAACCGACCGTCGGCTCATCGCCCATCTGCGACAGGACGGGCGCGCCGCGATCTCGGATCTGGCCCTGGCCCTCGGCCATACCCGCGCGACGGTGCGGGCGCGGCTTCAGCGGCTGATCGACAACGGCACCATCGCCGGCTTCACGGCGCTGACCGGTGAGGATCTCGCCACCTCGCCGGTGCGCGGTCTGATGATGCTTGGGATCGAGGGCCGCGGCGCCGAACGGGTGATGGCGCGGCTTCTGGGCCTGCCGGCGGTCCGCGCGGTGCACAGCACCAACGGCAAGTGGGACCTGATCGCCGAGATCGGCACCGAAACGCTGGAGGCGTTCGACCGGGTGCTCTTCGACATCCGCCGTCTCGACGGCATTGCCAGCAGCGAGACCAGCCTTCTGCTCAGCACCCGCCGGCCGGTCCGCACCCGCTGAAGCGGACCCTAGAACGGGATCTCGTCGTCCAGATCGGCGTTGCTGCGCGACGGGCCGCTCTGGAAGCTGTCCTCGCTGCGGCCGCCGCCACCGCCCATGGCACCGGCACCCTCGCCGCTGCGGCCATCCAGCATGGTCAACTCGCCGCGATAGGGGCGCAGCACCACCTCGGTGGAATAGCGGTCGTTGCCGGACTGGTCCTGCCACTTCCGGGTCTCCAGCTGGCCCTCGACATAGACCTTGGAGCCCTTGCGCAGGTACTGCTCGGCGATCCGCACCAACGGCTCGGAGAAGATCGCGACGCTGTGCCACTCGGTCTTCTCGCGGTTCTCGCCGCTGTTGCGGTCGCGCCACCGTTCCGAGGTGGCGAGGCGCAGATTGGCGACCTTGCCGCCGTTCTGGAAGCTGCGCACCTCCGGGTCGGCGCCGAGGTTGCCGATCAGGATCACCTTGTTGACGCTGCCCGCCATGCTGCTGTCCTCCAAAACTGTCGGGACATGCGAATCCCGTGCGGGGTTGATTTAGCACATCCGGCGCCGGGTGCCACCGCGCCCGCGCGCCGTCCAGCCCTGGGCCCAGCCTTGGGCCCAGCCTTGGCCGGTATGGTGAACGAAGCCTTAAAGCCGCAGATGACACGAGGCCTTGGTTTGGCTAGAACAGGCGCAATCAATTGAGCTTGCATTACGCGGGTACTTGGGACGCGGGTACGGGGGATGGTGTCCAGATTGCTGTCGATTGCCGCGGTGGCCGCGATGCTGCTGCCGTTGCATGGAGAGCCGCTGCGCAGCGAGTCGCTGGGCGCGCGCTCGGTGCTGTCGGGCCGTGACCGTGAGTTGATTCGCCGGCCGATCCCCGGCCGCCTCGCCGGCCGCCCGCGCCCGGCTGCCACGCCCCCCGCCAGCGAGGCGAAGCTCGGCGTCACCCTCGATGCCTACAGCCCCGATACCCTGGTTTCCTTCGTGGAACTGCCGCCCAGCGAATACGGCCGCATGGCCCGCCGCGCGGCCGAGCGCCACGGCGTGCCGGTCTCGATCTTCGCCAAGCTGGTCAAGACCGAATCGAACTGGCACCACGCGGCGGTATCGTCCAAGGGTGCCATCGGGCTGGCCCAGCTGATGCCGCAGACGGCGCGCCGGCTTGGGGTGGATCCGCGCGACCCGGAACAGAACCTCAACGGCGGTGCCCGCTATCTGGCCCAGCAATACGCCAAGTTCCGCGACTGGCGCCTGGCGCTGGCTGCCTACAACGCCGGGCCCGAGGCAGTGGAACGCTTCGGCGGCGTGCCGCCCTATCGCGAGACCCAGGCCTACGTCCGCACCATTCTCGGCGACTGAACGCGGCAGCAGCCCGTCAGCAGGACCGCTGCGGCACCCCGTCAGCCGGCGGATAGCCCTTGTGGACGTTCTTGCTTTGGTCCATTGTCGGGCGTCGGTCCGCGGCCCCGGGCCGCTGGTATTTCCGGGCCGGAATGCTATCTGTGCCTCGCGGTCCCAGGGGGTGAGATGCCAGAGCATAAAGCAATCGAGGTCAGGGGTGCCCGCGAGCACAACCTGAAGAACATCGATGTCGACATTCCCCGCGACCGGCTGGTGGTGATCACCGGGCTGTCGGGCTCGGGCAAGTCATCGCTCGCATTCGATACCATCTATGCCGAGGGGCAGCGCCGCTACGTCGAATCGCTGTCGGCCTATGCCCGCCAGTTCCTCGACATGATGCAGAAGCCGGACGTGGACCACATCACCGGTCTTTCCCCGGCCATCTCCATCGAACAGAAGACCACCAGCCGCAATCCGCGCTCCACCGTCGGCACGGTGACCGAGATCTACGACTACCTGCGACTTTTGTTCGCCCGCGCCGGCACCCCCTACAGCCCCGCCACCGGCCTGCCCATCGAGGCGCAGCAGGTCTCCGACATGGTCGACCGGGTCATGGCGATGGAGGAGGGCACCCGCGCCTATCTGCTGGCGCCCATCGTCCGCGACCGCAAGGGCGAATACCGCAAGGAGTTCCAGGAGCTCGCCAAGCAGGGCTTCCAGCGGGTCAAGGTGGACGGCGCCTTTTACGAAATCGACGAGGCGCCGACGCTGGACAAGAAATACCGCCACGACATCGACGTGGTGGTCGACCGGCTGGTGGTCAGGGAGGGGCTGGAGACCCGGCTCGCCGACAGCTTCCGCACCGCGCTCGACCTCGCAGACGGCATCGCCATCCTCGAGACCGCGCCCCAGGAGGGCGAGCCCGAGCGCATCACCTTCTCCGAGAACTTCGCCTGCCCGGTCTCGGGTTTCACCATCCCCGAGATCGAGCCGCGGATGTTCTCGTTCAATGCGCCATTCGGTGCCTGTCCGGCCTGCGACGGACTGGGGGTGGAGCTTTATTTCGATGCCCGGCTGATCGTACCGGACGAATCGGTGTCGTTGGCCAAGGGCGCCATCGCCCCCTGGGCCAAGTCGACAAGCCCGTATATCCGTCAGACCATCGAGGCGCTGGCCAAGCATTACGGCTTTGAACGCAACGCCCGCTGGCGCGACCTGACGCCGGAACAGCAGGACGTGCTCCTTCAGGGCTCCAAGGGCGAGGCGATCAAGTTCCGCTATGACGAGGGCGGCCGGGTCTATGAGGTGAAGCGCCCCTTCGAGGGCATCATCCCCAACATGGAGCGGCGCTATCGCGAGACCGACAGCGCCTGGTCGCGCGAGGAGCTGGAGCGCTACCAGAACAACCGCCCCTGCGGCACCTGCGAGGGCTATCGCCTCCGGCCCGAGGCGCTGGCGGTGAAGATCGCCGGCAACCATGTGGGCCAGGTGGTGCGGCTTTCGATCCGCGAGGCTCTCGACTGGGTCGAGGCCGCGCCGGCGACCCTCTCGGCCCAGAAACAGGAGATCTCCCGCGCGATCTTCAAGGAGATCCGCGAGCGGCTCGGGTTCCTGGTCAATGTCGGGCTCGACTATCTCACCCTCAGCCGCAATTCCGGCACGCTCTCGGGCGGCGAGAGCCAGCGCATCCGGCTGGCCAGCCAGATCGGCTCGGGGCTGACCGGAGTCCTCTACGTGCTCGACGAGCCGTCCATCGGCCTGCACCAGCGCGACAACGGCCGGCTTTTGACCACGCTCAAGAACCTGCGCGACCAGGGCAACACTGTGATCGTCGTCGAGCACGACGAGGAGGCGATCCGGGAGGCCGACCACGTCATAGACATCGGCCCGCGCGCCGGCGTGCATGGCGGCCGCGTCATCGCCACCGGCACCCCGGCCGAGATCGAGGCCGAGCCGGCGTCGATCACCGGCCAGTATCTCGTCGGCTCCCGCAGCATCCCGGTCCCGGCCGAACGCCGCAAGGGCAGCGGCCGCAAGCTGGTGGTCGAGGGGGCCAGCGGCAACAACCTCAAGGACATGACCGCCAGCTTCCCGCTGGGCAAGTTCGTCTGCATCACCGGCGTCTCGGGCGGCGGCAAGTCGACGCTGACCATTGAGACGCTGTACAAGACCGCCGCCACGCGACTGAACGGCGCCCGCGAGACGCCGGCCCCCAGCCGTGCCATCAAGGGGCTGGAGCATCTCGACAAGGTCATCGACATCGACCAGTCGCCCATAGGCCGCACGCCGCGTTCGAACCCGGCCACCTATACCGGTGCCTTCACCCCGATCCGCGACTGGTTCGCCGGCCTGCCCGAGGCAAAGGCCCGCGGCTATGGCCCCGGCCGCTTCAGCTTCAACGTCAAGGGCGGCCGCTGCGAAGCCTGCCAGGGTGACGGGCTGATCAAGATCGAGATGCACTTCCTGCCCGATGTCTACGTCACCTGCGAGTCGTGCAAGGGCAAGCGCTATAACCGCGAGACGCTGGAAATCCTGTTCAAGGGCAAATCCATAGCCGACATTCTTGACATGACGGTCGAGGATGCCGAGGAGTTCTTCCGCGCCGTGCCGTCGATCCGCGACAAGATGACGACGCTGATGCGGGTGGGGCTTGGCTATATCAAGGTCGGCCAGCCGGCCACCACGCTTTCGGGTGGCGAGGCACAGCGGGTGAAGCTGTCCAAGGAGCTCAGCCGCCGGGCCACCGGCCGCACGCTCTACATCCTCGACGAGCCCACCACCGGCCTGCATTTCGACGATGTGCGCCAGCTTCTGGACGTGCTGCACGAGTTGGTCGACCAGGGCAACACGGTGCTGGTGATCGAGCACAACCTCGACGTCATCAAGACCGCCGACTGGATCATCGACATCGGCCCCGAGGGCGGCGACGGCGGCGGCCGGATCGTCGCCACCGGAACCCCCGAGGAAGTCGCTGCGGTCGAGGCGAGCCATACCGGCCGCTACCTGCTGCCGATCCTTACCCAACGCCGGCACGCCGCCGAATAAGCGCCGGATATACGGCACGTGAACGCACAATAGACGGCGAATGAACCGATCGAGGCAACCCCGCCCGAATCGGCTCCACCGCCCGCGAAATCACCCCAACGCCGTCACAATCCCGCCCGCGATCCCGCCTAGAACCGTTGACGTGGATGGTTGCTTAGCGAGGACAGTTCTCCATGGACGTGATGGTTGCGTTGGCTTTTGTGTGCTGCACGGGAATCGCCATCTTTGTCGGAATGCACAAGGACGACATTTCCCAGGGCAGGGTTCCCGAGCCGGTCGAGGCCTACTGGTCGGAATAGACCTGTGTGTTGCGTCAGCCCCGCGCGGGCCAGGGCGAAAATCGCCCAGTCAGGCGCAACAGGCCCGGCCGATCGCCCGGGTGGAGTCGGAAAAACCGACCCCACAACTCGCAATTGTGACAATTTGAGTGAGTTTTTCCCATAATCTTAACCATTGAGAGCTTCTATATCGACGCCATGACCCAGGTTGCTCCGCTCTTTCACGCGTCCGCCGATGCCTACCGCCCGATCCGGGCCCAGGCTGCGGATGACAACAGCATCGCCTACAGCTTCACCGGCCGCCGTCCCGGTCCGGTCCTCGCGGTGATCCTGCCGCCGGCCCTGCATCACGCGGTTGCCGGCCGCCTTGCGCGGGTGCCTTCGCTCGATCGCATGCATGGTGAGATTCGCCTGCTGGCCGGCGACGCCGCTCAGGCCGCCCGCGGCGAGGCTGACGCTTGGATGATCCTCGGCGACGCCGAAGGGCCGCGCGCCTACTGGCGGGTCCTGGCCCGCGCCTCGACGCTCGGCATCATCTCCGGCCGGGGCGTTCCAGCCGCCTATCGCTGATCGCGCCGGCGCTTTTCGAACCGCGGCAGCATGGCGGAAAAGTCCCGACCGCTGCCGTCTTCCGCCTCGACGAACCGCTCGTAAAGGGCCGCGGCCAGCGCTCCCATCGGGGTGTCTGCATCGACATCCGTCGCCGCCATCTGCGACAGCCGCAGGTCCTTCAGCATCAGGTCCGCCGCGAAGCCGGGCTGATAGCCGTTGTCGGACGGGCTCTCGGGTCCGACCCCGGGGGCAGGGCAATAGGTATTCATCGCCCAGCACGATCCTGACGAGGTCGAGACCACGTCGAACATCGCCTGCCGGTCCAGCCCCAGCCGGTCGGCCAGTGCAAACGCCTCGCAGACCGCGATCATCGAGGCGCCGAGGATCATGTTGTTGCAGATCTTCGCCGCCTGACCGTTGCCGGCTGGTCCGCAATGCACCGCCTTCCGACCCATCACCTCGAACAGTGGCTTCACCCGGGCAAAGGCCGCCTCGGACCCGCCGACCATGAAGGTCAGCGTGCCGGCGGTGGCGCCGCCCACGCCACCCGAGACCGGCGCATCGGCGGCCAGCAGCCCCGACACCTCGGCATCCGCGGCCACGGCACGGGCGCTTTCGACGTCGACCGTGGAGCAATCGAGGAACACCGCCCCCTTGGTCATCGCAGGGATGATCTCGGCGGCGACCCGGCGCAGGATCTCGCCATTGGGCAGCATGGTGATGACCACCTCGGCACCCGTCGCCGCTTCTGCCGCCGACCCGGCCTTGCCCACGCCCTCGGGCATCGGCGCAACCGTGTCGAAACCCGTCACCTGATGCCCGGCCTTGACCAGATTGGCGGCCATGGGGCCGCCCATGTTGCCGAGACCGATGAAGCCGATCTTCATGGCGTCCTCCTCTCTCAGAACGTCAACTCACCTTCGCCGAGCGGCGCCAGCATCGCCGCCACCGCCTCCGCCGGAACCGCCTCGACGCTTTTGTGTTGCCAGCGCGGGGCGCCGTCCTTGTCGATGATCGCGGCGCGGATGCCTTCGAGGAAATCGCCGTCCGAGGCACTGCGGCTGGTGAAGCGGTATTCGGCCGCCAACGCCTTGCGGATGTCGCGGCTCGCCCGCGCTGCCCGCACCAGCTCCACCGTACAGGCCACCGACAGCGGCGAGCCCTTGCGGATCAGCGCCGCTGCCTCGCGCCCGAATTCGTCTTCGGGCAGTCCAGCCAGGATCGCCGCCGCGTCCGCCCGGTCGAAATGGGTGTCGATGGTTTCCTGCAGCGCGGCCAGCGGCGCCTCGGGGGGCGGTGGCGCGGCGAAGTCCTCGATCTCGTTGGGGTTGGCGGTCTCGATCAGCCGAGCCTTCAGCGCCGGCCATCGTTCCTCGGGCACGAAGCTGTCGGCAAAGCCGGCATGGATCGCATCCCCGGGACCCATCCGCGTGCCGGTCATGCCGAGATACTCGCCCAGCCTGCCCGGGGCGCGGGCCAGCAGCAGCGATCCGCCCACGTCGGGAACCAGCCCCACCGCGCATTCCGGCATGGCGATGCGGCTGGTCTCGCCCACCACCCGGTGCGAGCCGTGGCACGAGATGCCGACCCCGCCGCCCATGATGAAGCCCTGCATCAGAGCGACATAGGGCTTGGGGAAGTTGGCGATGCGCGCGTTCAGCCGGTACTCGTCCTGCCAGAACCGCCGCCCGGTCTCGAAGTCGCCATTGCCGGCGGTGCGGTACATCAGTTGCAGGTCGCCCCCGGCCGAGAACGCCCGCTCTCCCTCGGCGTCGATCAGCACCATGGCGACATGTTCATTGCGCGCCCATGTCTCCAGCGCCGCCTCGATGCCGGTGATCATGTCATAGGTGACCGCGTTCAGCGCCTGCGGGCGCTTCAGCGTGATGTGGCCGACGCGGCCGCGCTGCAGAAGCGTGATCTCGGTCATGCCGCGTCCTTCAGCAGGGCGCGCGCCACGATCAGCCGCATGATCTCGTTGGTGCCTTCAAGGATCTGGTGCACGCGCAGGTCGCGCACGATCTTCTCGATGCCATAATCCGCCAGATAGCCATAGCCGCCATGCAGCTGCAGCGCCTCGTTGGCCACCCGGAAGGCGGCATCGGTGACAAAGCGCTTGGCCATGGCGCAATGCTTGGTGGCGTCCGCATCGCCCCGGTCCAGCTTCCATGCCGCCTGGCGCAGGAAGACCCGCGCCGCCTGCAGCTCGGTCTCCATGTCCGCCAGCCGGAACTGCAGCGCCTGGAACTCGGCGATCGGCCGCCCGAAGGCGCGGCGCTCGCGCATGTAGGCCAGCGTCCGGTCGAAGGCATCCTGGGCGGCGCCCAGGGCACAGGCGGCGATGTTCAGCCGCCCGCCGTCGAGCCCGGCCATGGCATAACGGAAACCCATGCCTTCCTCGCCAAGCAGATTCTCGGCCGGCGCCAGCGCCGCGTCCATCTGCACCTGCGCCGTCGGCTGCGCCCGCCAGCCCATCTTTTCCTCCAGCGCGCCAAAGCTCAGCCCCTCGGCGCCGGCATCGAGCACGATCGTCGAGACCCCGTCGGCGCCATCCCCGCCCGAGCGGCACATCACCACGTAGAGGTCGGCATAGGACCCGCCCGAGATGAACGCCTTGGTGCCGGTCAGCCGCCAGCCCTCGTTGGTGCGCTCGGCCCGGGTCCTCAGCGCCGCCGCGTCCGAGCCCGAGCCCGGCTCGGTCAGGCAATAGGCGGCGATGGTGCGGGCCGAGACCAGCCCCGGCAGGTATTTCTCCCGCAGCGCCTCCGAGCCCCAGGTCGATATCATCCAGCCGCACATGTTGTGGATCGAAAGGAACGCCGCCACCGCCGGGCAGGCCATGCCGAGCGCCTCGAAGATCAGCGCCGAGTCGAGCCGCCCGAGCCCGCTGCCGCCATGCGCCTCCGGCACCGTGATCGCGGCCAGACCCAGCGCCCCGGCCTCGGCCAGCACCTCGCGCGGGATCGTCCCCGCCTTCTCCCAGGCGCGGGCATGGGGCGCGATGCGACCCGCGCCGAATTCCCGTGCCATGTCGAAGATTGCCCGCTGCTCGTCGCTGAGCGCGAAATCCATTCACCGTCCTCCCCGCTGCGGCACTGCCCGCCTCGGCAGCAGTTTGCAAGGGCAGGGCGGGCTAGTCGATATCGAAATTCAGCGACAGGCCCGGCGCGTGATAGCCGCCCTTCACCGACAGGTCGCCATCGTCGTAGCTGAGGCTGAAATTGCTTGCCGGCACCGGCGCTTGCGGCCAGCCGGTGACGCCGCCGGGGCAGACCAGACGGCGCTTGGCCGGCAGCGCGCCCTCGCCGCGGCGGGCGAAGCTGCCCTCGGGCGGCGTCTCGCTGACCCAGAAACAGCGGGTGCCGGCGATCACCGGCCGCTCCGCCGGTCGCGCCGCCTTTTGCGCGGTCTCAGCCTCGATGCGAGCCAATTCCTCCTCATGGCGCTGGCGTTCCAGCTCGGCCACCCGTGCCGCTTCTGCGTCGCGCTGGGCGGCAAAGAATGCCTCCCGCTCCGCCGAGGGGCCGAAGACCGGAAACCGCCCCGAACCGGGGGTGACGTCCGCAGCCAGCGCTATCGGCGCGGCGACCAGCATCGGGGCGAGGAAACGAAACATGGCGGTCCTCCGTCAGGCACCGCCATGATAGCAGAGCCGCGACCGGTTCACACCTGCCCGGTTCACACCTGCCCGGTGCGGCGCCTGGCCGCCGGTGGCGGCCGAAAGGACGCCCGGGGGCAAACCCGGACGTCCGCGCGCGCGAAGGCCGGCCTCAGTCCATCGCCTTGAAGTTCAGCGCCGCGCCTTCCTTGATCCCGCTCGGCCAGCGGGCGGTCACCGTCTTGGTGCGGGTGTAGAAGCGGAAGGCGTCCGGTCCGTGCTGGTTCAGGTCGCCAAAGCCCGACTTCTTCCAGCCGCCGAAGGTGTGGTAGGCCAGCGGCACCGGAATCGGCACGTTGATGCCGACCATGCCGATATTGATCTTCGAGGCGAAGTCGCGCGCCGTGTCGCCGTCGCGGGTGAAGATTGCGGTGCCGTTGCCGTATTCGTGGTCCATGGCCAGCCCCAGCGCCTCGTCATAGGTCTTGGCGCGCACCGTGGTCAGGACCGGGCCGAAGATCTCCTGGCGGTAGATGTCCATGTCCTTGGTGGCCTTGTCGAACAGGTGCGGGCCGACGAAAAACCCGTTCTCGTAGCCCTGAAGGCTGAAATCGCGGCCGTCAACCACCAGCTCGGCGCCCTGCGCGACGCCCGACTCGACCAGTCCCAGCACCCGCCGCTTGGCGTCGGCGGTGACCAGGGGGCCATAGTCCACGTCTTCGCCGGCGGTGTAGGGGCCGACCTTCAGCTTCTCGATCCTCGGCACCAGCCGCTCGATCAGCGCATCGGCCGCCGCGTCGCCCACCGGCACCGCCACAGAGATGGCCATGCAGCGCTCGCCGGCAGCGCCATAGCCGGCACCGATCAGCGCGTCCGCCGCCTGGTCCATGTCGGCGTCCGGCATGACGATCATGTGGTTCTTGGCGCCGCCGAAGCACTGCACCCGCTTTCCCGCAGCGGTGCCGCGGGAATAGACGTAATGCGCGATCGGGGTCGAGCCGACGAAGCCGACGGCGGCGATGTCGGGATGGTCGAGAATCGCGTCCACCGCTTCCTTGTCGCCGTTGATGACCTGCAGGATGCCGTCCGGCAGGCCCGCCTCCTGCATCAGTTCGGCCAGCATCAGCGGCACCGAGGGGTCGCGCTCCGATGGCTTGAGGATGAAGGCGTTGCCGCAGGCAATGGCCGGGCACATCTTCCACATCGGGATCATCGCCGGGAAGTTGAATGGCGTGATGCCGGCGGCGATGCCCAGCGGCTGGCGCATCGAGTACATGTCGATGCCGGGTCCGGCGCTGTCGGTGAAATCGCCCTTCAGAAGGTGCGGCGCACCGATGCAAAATTCCGCCACCTCGAGGCCGCGCTGCACGTCGCCCCTCGCGTCGGGGACGGTCTTGCCGTGCTCGCGGCTCAGCGCCTCGGCCAGCTTGTCCATGTCGCGGTTCAGAAGCCGCACGAATTCCATCATCACCCGGGCGCGGCGCTGGGGGTTGGTGGCGCCCCACTGCGGCTGCGCCTTCTTGGCGCTGGCGACGGCGGCGGCGATCTCGGCCTGGCTGGCCAGCGGCACCTTGGCCTGAACTTCACCGGTGGCGGGGTTGTAGACGTCGGAGAAACGGCCCGACGTGCCCTTCACACGCTTGCCGTCGATGAAGTGGGAAAGCTCTTCCATCTTGCTGGTCCTCCCGGGGATGGCGGTCTGAGTTGGCTGCAACCTATCCCAGAGGCGGGTGACGGGGGAGAGCGAATTTCCCAAAGGCATTTTGCATGGATGCCTGTATCGTGGCGTTGAAAAAGAGGTGGATTGTGCAAAACAGCAAGCTCCGGTGGGACGATTTGCGGGTCTTCCTGGCCGTGGCCCGGGCCGAGCGCATATCGTTGGCGGGGCAGGGGCTCGGCCTCGATACCGCCACCGTCGGCCGCCGCGTCGCCGCGCTGGAAGAGGCGCTGGGTGCCCGGCTCTTCGACCGCTCGCCGCGCGGCTACGCGCTGACCGAGGCGGGATCGCGGCTGCTCGACCACGCCGCCGAGATCGAGGGCGGGGTCGCGGTGGCCGCCGAGGCGGTGGCGGGTGAGCGCCGCAGCCTCTCGGGCACCGTCCGCATCGGCGCGCCGGACGGGGTCGCCACCTACCTGCTGCCCGGTGTCTGCGCGGGGATCCGGCGCCTGCACCCGGATCTGTCCCTTCAGGTCGTTGCCCTGCCGCGCATCTTCAATCTCTCGCGGCGCGAGGCCGATCTCGCCATCACCGTCTCGCCGCCCGCCGCCGGCCGGCTGAAGGTTCGCAAGATCGCCCGTTACGGGCTCGGCCTCTACGCCTCGCGGGACTTTCTCACCGCCCATCCGGTCAGCCGGCCCGAGGACGTCCGCGACCTGCCGGGCATCGGCTATATCGGCGACATGATCTTCGACAAGGCGCTCGACTACGACAAGCTTCTGGGCCGTGCCCGCGACCCGGGGCTGACCTCCAACAGCATGATCGTGCAGGTGAACTGGGTCCGGGCCGGCGCCGGCCTCGGCATCCTGCACGATTTCGCCGCCGCCGGGCACCCCGAACTGGTCCGGGTCCTGCCGCGGCACTTCACGCTCGAGCGCGACTACTGGCTGGTGCGCCACCAGGACGACGCCCGCGTGGCGCGGATCGACCGAACCGCCGAACTGCTGGCCGAGGGCCTGCGGGCGCGGCTTGCCGCAATCCCGGCCTGAAACGCCCCCCGGTTGCGCAGTTTCTTGACAGCCGGCGCGGTCGCGGCGCAGCATGCTTAGGGCCGACGCATTGCAGGAGATTGCCGCCATGACCGTTCGCCGGATTCTCAACGCCAAGCCGCTCCACGAGGTCGTTACCATACGCCCCGAGGTCACCGTCGCCGACGCGGCCGGCAAGCTGGCCGAGATGCGGATCGGCGCGCTGGTCGTCTCCACCGACGGCAAGACCATCGCCGGCGTGATCTCCGAGCGCGACATCGTGCGCGAACTTGGCAGGCGCGGCACCGAGTGCCTGACCGAGACGGTGGCCCAGGTCATGACCAGCGAGGTCCAGACCGTGAAGCCGGACACTGCGGCGCTCCGGGCGCTCGACATCATGACCCAGGGTCGCTTCCGCCACCTGCCGGTGGTCGAGGGCAGCGTCATGGTGGGCGTCATCTCCATTGGCGACGTGGTCAAGTACCGGCTCGAGGAAATCCAGTTCGAGAACGCCGCGCTGACCGATCTGATCACCGGCAACGTCTGAGCCCGATCTCGATCCGACCGACCTTGGTCAAAGGGGCGGCGCCTGGGGTTGACGCTCTCGGCGAAATAATGTTGCGTGCCGCGACGCCAGCCTGTGGTGGGTCGCGGAGGGGACGATGCGGACAGGGCTCTATCCCGGAACCTTCGATCCCGTCACGTTCGGGCATATCGACATCATCCGGCGCGCCTGTTCGCTGGTCGACAAGCTGGTCATCGGCATCGCCATCAACCGTGACAAGGGGCCGCTCTTCGACCTCGAGGAGCGGGTCGCCATGGTCAGCGCCGAGATCGAACCCATCGCCGCCGAGACCCGCACCGAGATCGTGGTGCATCCGTTCGAGAACCTGTTGATCGACTGCGCCGCCGAGGTCGGGGCCGGGGTCATCATTCGCGGACTGCGGGCGGTGGCGGATTTCGAATACGAATACCAGATGGTCGGCATGAACCGGGTGCTGAACCAGAAGATCGAGACCGCCTTTCTGATGGCCGATGTGCGCTACCAGCCGATCGCCTCGAAACTGGTCAAGGAGATCGCCCGGCTGGGCGGCGACGTGACCACCTTTGTGCCCGGGCACGTGGCCGAGGCGCTGCGGCAGAAACTTGCCTGACGAAACCGGACCGCGGCTGGCCCTTCATTTCGCCGGTGCGAGGGCATAGGGTCCGCCCGATTCCAGTCAGGAGAGGCAGATGCCCGAGACCAGAGATTCCGAAACCAAGGCTTCCCAGGCCAGCGATCCCGTCAACACCCTGGTGATCGAGCTCAAGGACGGCCCGGTGCATGTGGCCATGCTGCCGGATGTGGCGCCAAAGCACGTCGAGCGCATCAAGCACCTTGCCCGCGAGGGACACTACGACAACGTCGCCTTCCATCGGGTGATCGACGGCTTCATGGCCCAGACCGGCGATGTGGAGCACGCCAACATGGAAAAGGACTACAACCCGCGCCGCGCCGGCACCGGCGGCTCGGAGCTGCCCAACCTGCCGGCGGAATTCTCGCGCCTGCCCTTCGATCGCGGCGTCCTCGGCATGGCCCGCTCCCAGAACCCGAACTCGGGCAACTCGCAGTTCTTCATCATGTTCAAGGACGGCCATTTCCTCAACGGCCAGTACACGGTCTGGGGCCGGGTGATCTCGGGCATGGAGCATGTGGACAAGATCGCCCGCGGCGAGCCGCCCACCGATCCCGACCGCATGGTCCGGGTTTCGGTGCTGGGAGACGCGGCATGATCCGGCGCGGCTTTCTGGGGCTGGTGGCGGCGCTTGCGCTGGCGCTGCCCGCCGCCGCCCAGGACGATCCCGAGAACACCTTGGTGATCGAGGTTGCGGGTGCGGCCAACGGCACCGTGGAGATCGCGCTGATGCCCGAGGTGGCGCCCCAGCACGTGGCGAGGCTGAAGGAGCTGGCCCGTGCCGGCGCCTATAACGATGTCGCCTTCCACCGGGTGATCGAGGGCTTCATGGCCCAGACCGGCGACGTGGAGTTCGGCAAGCGCTCGCGCCTCGGCGAGGGGCGGGCGGGAATCGGCGGCTCCAGCCTGCCGGACCTGCCGGCGGAGTTTTCCGACGTGCCTTTCGACCGCGGCGTCGTCGGCATGGCCCGGGCCCAGGACCCGAACTCGGCCAACAGCCAGTTCTTCATCATGTTCCAGGAAGGCTATTTCCTGAACGGCCAGTACACCGTGGTCGGCAAGGTCGTCTCGGGCATGGAGGTGGTCGACCAGATCGCCCGCGGCGAAGGCCAGTCCGGCGCGGTGCCGGACCCGGACTTCATGATCAAGGTTGCGGTCAAGGCCGACCTGGCTCCGGAATAACCGCCGCGCCGGGTACCCGGGGCGATGGGCCTCCGCCCGTTGTCGCCGCCTGGCCTGCGGCCAGGCGTGCTCCGTCGGACGGTCCCGGCCCGCGCGCTGGCGCGCGCGGGTCCCTTGCGAGCGGCGGGGCCTGCGCGCATCCGCGGCGCTCCGCCGGTTGCCCGCCTCGATCCCCGACACGTGGGCCCCCCCGATCTGCATCCAGGCCGCGTCCCCGCCCACCCGCCCACGCGGCCGGATGCGCAGGTTCGGGCGCGCGCGATGGCGCACCCGTTTGATGCGTCGGGGCTCGGTGTCCGCGGGTGTCCGCACCCGCGTTAACACTTTTATCGTTTAAAATCAGTATTTTGACCATGCGTCCCCGTGGGGACGCTGGCGTTTGGCCTATGAAAGGGCCGCCTTGTCCGCGTCGAGGCGGACCAGGGCGTGCCGTTTCCTGCCAGCTGAAAGCTTCACCGCCCGGGCGACTTCCTGGGCGGTCACCATGCGGCCGGGATCGGTCACCGGGTCGTCGTTCAGCCGCGCCCCGCCGCCGTCGATCAGCCGCTTGGCCTCCTTGCCCGAGGCGGCGAGCCCGGCCCGGACGAAGAGCTGGACCACCGGGATCGGGCCTGCGTCGAAGTCGGCCGAGCTGAGTGCCACCGTCGGCAGCTCGTCGCCGATGCCACCCTTCTCGAACACCTCGCGCGCGGTCGCGGCAGCCGCCTCGGCCGCCGGCCGGCCGTGGCAGAGGGCGGTGACCTCGTTGGCGAGCACGATCTTCGCCTCGTTGATCTCGGCGCCCTGAAGCGCCCCCAGCCGGTCGCATTCGCTCACCGGCAGCTCGGTGAAGAGCTTCAGGAACCGGCCCACATCGGCATCGAGCGTGTTGCGCCAGAACTGCCAGAACTCGTAGGGGCTGAGCCGCTCCTCGTTCAGCCAGACGGCGCCGGCGGCGGTCTTGCCCATCTTGGATCCGTCTGCCCTGGTCAGGAGCGGCGTGGTGACACCGAAGACCTCGGCGCCATCGACCCGGCGGGTCAGATCGACGCCATTGACGATGTTTCCCCACTGGTCCGAGCCGCCCATCTGCATCCGGCAGCCATGGCGGCGCGACAGTTCCAGAAAGTCGTAGGACTGCAGCAACATGTAGTTGAATTCGAGGAAGGTCAGCGGCTGCTCGCGCTCGAGCCTGAGCCGCACCGAGTCGAAGGTCAGCATCCGGTTGATGGTGAAGTGCCGGCCATAGTCGCGCAGGAACGCGATGTAGTTGAGCTGGTCGAGCCAGTCGGCGTTGTTGGCCATGATGGCCCGCCCGTCGGCGAAGTCGAGGTATTTGTCGAACACCCGCCGGATGCCGGCGATGTTGCGGTCGATGTCCTGGGGCGTCAGCAGCTGGCGGGCCTCGTCCTTGCCAGAGGGATCGCCGATCTTGGTCGTCCCGCCGCCCATCAGGACGATCGGCCGGTGGCCGGTCGTTTGCAGCCAGCGCAGCAGCATGATCTGGATCAGCGAGCCGACATGGAGCGAATCGGCGGTGGCGTCGAAGCCGATATAGCCCGGGACCGTGCCGTTCATGAGCGCGTCGTCGAGACCCTCCAGATCGGTGCAGTCGGCCAGAAAGCCGCGGCTTTCCAGCACGGTGAGGAAGTCGGAGCGGGGTCGGAAGGCCATGGCGGGTTCCCTCGGTCGCGGTGGGCATGCTCTATAGCCGATGGGCAGGCGAAGGGAAGGGTAGTGGCCGAATTCGTCACCGCGCTGGGGCTGATGTCGGGCACCTCGATGGATGGGGTGGATGCCGCCGTGGTGGAGACCGACGGCGATGCCGTCGCCGGCTTCGGCCGCAGCGGATTTGTCGCCTACGAGAGGGGTGAGCAGGCGGCGCTTGCGGCGGCGCAGGGGCTGTGGCCGGATGGGGACAGGGCCCGGCTGCAGGCTGCGGGAGAGGTGGTGCTGGCCCGCCATGCCGAGATCGCGGCGGGTTTTCCCGAGGCGGCGGTGGTCGGCTTTCACGGCCAGACGCTGGCCCATGCGCCGGCCGAGGGGCGCACCCATCAGCTCGGCGACGGCGCGGCGCTGGCCCGGGCCCTGGCGCGGCCGGTGGTCTGGGACTTCCGGACCGCCGACGTGGCCAGCGGTGGCGAGGGGGCGCCGCTGGTGCCGGTCTTCCACTTCGCCTGCGCCCGGCGGATCGGGGTCACCGCGCCGGTCGCCTTCCTCAATATCGGCGGCGTCGCCAACGTGACCTATGTCGATCCGACCCGGCCCGACCCGGGCGACGGGGGGGCGCTGCTGGCCTTCGACACCGGCCCGGGCAACGCGCTGATCGACGATTTTGTCCGCATGCGGACGGGGGCCGGCCGCGACGACGGCGGCGGTCTTGCCGCCGCGGGGCAGGCGGACGCGGCGCTGGTGGCGGAGTTCCTGTGCCATCCCTACTTCGCGAGGCCGGCGCCGAAATCGCTCGACCGCAACGATTTCGCCGGCTTCCTGCCGCGTCTGGACGGGCTCTCGACCGAGGACGGGGCCGCGACGCTGGCGGCGATCACCGCCGCCTCGGTGGCCGCCTCGGTCAGCCTGATGCCGGCGACGCCGACGCGCTGGCTGGTCTGCGGCGGCGGCCGGCTGAACGCCGCCCTGATGGCGATGCTGGGCCGGGCCAGCAATGCCCCGGTCGCGCCGGTGGAGGCGGCCGGCCTCGACGGCGACATGCTGGAGGCGCAGGCCTTCGCCTATCTCGCGGTCCGGGTGATGCGGGGCCTGCCGACCTCGTATCCGGCGACCACCGGGGCCCGGCTGCCGGTTTCGGGCGGCCGGATCAGCCGGCCGTAAGTCGGGGGGAATTGGGGCCCGGACAGGCCCTTTTCGGAGCGTCCCCATGGGGACGGGGGGTCAAGGTGCTGGAATCGTGCGGAATCGCGTGGGGACGGTGCCGGGGACACCGGCTGGCGGGGGGCGCGGCCCCGGAGAGGCGGTTGAAAGCGTCCCCATGGGGACGGGGGGTCAAGGCGTTGAAATCGCGGGAAATCCCGTGGGGACGGTTCGGGGGACGCCGGGCCGGCGGCGGGCGCGGCCCCGATCGCTGCCGGAGCGTTGCCGGGAGCGTCCCCACG
>JBNKWA010000025.1:0-63893 GCA_050299555.1 Paracoccaceae bacterium
CCAGCGTCGAGGTCAGCAGCATCGGGTAGATGTTGGCCGGAATGTAGAGGATCAGCCCCGCCAGCAGCCAGGCCCAGGCGCGCTGCAGGCTGGCCGGCGCGCGGCTGTAAAGCGGCGTGCCGCAGCGCCCGCACACCGTCACGCCGGCCCCGTGAACGCGCCCGCACTCGGTGCAGGCGACCAGCCCGGCGGCCCGGGCGGTCAGGACCGGGCCGGGTCGAGTGCCTGCCATATCGTCCACCGGCACATGGCGTTGTCCTGCAGCACCGAGACCAGCACCAGGGCCGCGAAGGCCCAGAACGCCGGGCCGAGGGTGACCTGCGCCAACCCGGCCACCTTGACCAGCGCCACCGCGACGCCGATGACGAAGACCTCGGCCATGGACCACGGCCTCAGCGCCTCGGCCAGCCGGAACACCGGGCGCGCGGCGGCATATCCCGCCCGGCCGCGGGCAAGCGGCCACAGCACGTAGACCAGCGCCAGCGCCCGAACAAGCGGGATCAGCACGATCAGACAGGCCACCGCGACCGACAGCGGCACCATCGCCCCGGTGGAAAAGCTCCTCACCGCATCGAGGATCGAGGCGCCATGCTCGACCTGGCCGAGGCGAAGCCGAAGGAACGGGAAGAACACCGCCGCGACCAGCAGGATCGCCACGGTCAGCGCCAGCGCGATCACGTGAAAGAAGGCGCCCTCGCGCGGCGCCAGAAGCACGGTGCCGCAGCGACTGCAGGCAGCCTGGGCACCCTCGGCCACCACGGCCGCGCGGTGCAGCGCATCGCAGCGTGGGCAGGCAAGCAGCCGGTCGATATCCTCGGGCCGTTGGATCTGTCTGACCATTCGGCGATTGTGGGTCAGTTCTGAAGCGCGGTCCAGATCATCGCGTAGGCGGCCCTGGCGGCATCCGGACACAGCGGCACGAAGCGCCCGGCATCGCGCAGCGCCTCGGGCACCACGATCTCGCGGGCCTCGCGCATGTCCGCCGGCATGAAGGCCTCGGACCCGACGATGCCGTTGGCATAGCGCGCGAACGACGAGATCATCGCCGCGTTCCGGGGCGCCATGATGAAATTCAGGAACAGCTCGGCGTTCTCCACGTTCGGCGCGTCGGCCAGGATCGCCGCCGAATCCATCCAGATCGGATACCCCTGCCGGGGATAGCCATAGGCAAGCTCGTCGTTCGCCAGCCGCGCCTGAAAGGTCGAGCCGTTCCAGTTGACCGAGGCCAGCACCTCGTTGGTCGACAGCTTCCCGGTCATCGCCGGCTGCATCGATCGCCAGCGCGGCCGCGCGGCCATCAGTGCCGCCCGCACCTTCTCCAGCGTCTCGGGGTCGGTCGTGCACGGCTCGGCGCCCACATACATCAGCGCCATCGCCATGATGTCGGGCATCTCGGGCACCACGTTGATCTTGCCTGCCAGCGCTTCGGGCGGGTCCATGAACACCGCCGAGGTGTCGATGTCGCCATCGTAAAGCTTGGTGTTGACCGCGATGCCGGTGGTCCCCCATTGCCAGGGCACCGAATAGTGGCGGCCCGGATCCCAGTCGACGTGCACCCAGCGCGGATCGACATGGGTGAAGTTCTCCATCAGGTCCGGGCGGCTTTCCATCAGCAGCCCGCGGGCGATGTATTGCGGCATGTGGGTATGGGTCGGCACCACGATGTCGAACCCCTCGCCTCCCGCCTCGATTCGCGCCAGCGCCTCGGCATTGGAGTAGAATTCGCTGACCGTGACCGCCACGTCATAGGTCCGCTCGAACTTGGCGATCAGGTCGGGGTTGGTGTAGCTGCCCCAGTTGAAGATATGCAGGCTGCCCCCGGCGCCGGCGGGGGTCGCCGCCAGCAGCGCAAGGCCGAGCAGCATCGCGCGCATGACAACCTCCCTGCCCGTCCCGGCCAGTGAAGGCCACCGGCCCGGACAGGTCAAGCGCCGCCACCGCCGGCCGGGTTTTGTTTGCGTTGCGCCGCGGTTTGTCCCAGCCTTGGCAACAACAGCCGAAAGGGGGGAGATCATGATCTGGCGCATCTTCTTGCCGGGCACGGCGGTGCTGGGCGTGCTGGTGCTCGCATCCTGCGCGGGGTCCGGGGCCGAGCCGATGGTCGAGCCCGTCATCATTGCGGAAGAGGCGCCAACCGGTTCGATCGCCGAAGAACCGGCCGCCATCGAAGAAGAGATGGCGATTCCGGACCAGGCCACAGGGGCCATAATCTCCGGGCCGTCGGATCTGCCCTATGCCACGGTCACCGCCTTTTTCGGCACCGACCGCAACCTGACCGGATCGAACGATCCGGGCGAGATGTTCGGCGGCGAGCGCACCGTACCGGTGAAGCTCAGCTACGGCGCGGTCGCGGTCTCGATCCCCCGCGACCACCGCATGGGCGAGCTCGAGTCGCCCGGCTGGCTGCGCCGGGTGACGCTTGGCGAGGACCCCGAGCGGCATGTCGTGCTTCTGGACGTGGAGCTGATCGAAAAGCAGCCGTTCCTCGCCGAACTCAGGGCAGCGGCGGCAGACAGCGGGTCGGCCTTCGTCTTCATTCACGGCTACAACGTGACCTTCGAGGATGCGGCCCGGCGCACGGCGCAGATCGCCTACGACATCGGCTTTGAAGGCGCGCCGATCTTCTACAGCTGGCCGTCGCGGGGCAGCACGGCGAACTATACCCGCGACGAGAACACCATCGAGTGGTCGCGGGTCCCGATCCGCAACTTCCTGCGCGACGTCGCCGACACGCTGGAAGGGCAGCGCATCCACGTGATCGCCCATTCCATGGGCAACCGGGCGGTGACCCGGGCGCTGGTGGAGCTTTACCGCGAAAACCCAGAATACCGCGACGCCTTCACCGAGGTCATCCTCGCCGCGCCGGATATCGATGCCCAGGTGTTCCTGCGCGACATCGCACCCATGCTTGCCAACAGCGCCCGGCCGGTGACCCTCTACATGTCGTCGCGGGACAAGGCCCTGCTGGCCTCGCGCGAAGTGCACGGCGATACCCGGATCGGCGATGCCGGCAACGGGATCGTGGCCATTTCGGGGTTCGAGGTGATCGACGCCTCGAATGTCGAGACCGATTTCCTGGCGCATTCCTACTTCGCCAACGCGACCTCCGTCATCTCCGATCTGCTGGAACTGATCCGCGAGGGCAAGCGGGCGCTGGAGCGCAGTTTCCTCGAACCGGTCGCTGGCCCGGATCAGGGCATCTGGCGGGTCAGAAGATAGCGGCACGGGCGGCGACCGGGGCGGCTTGACCGCGGCCGGCCAAGCGGGCAAAGCTGCGCCCGCATCGCGGACCTGAGGGAGTTCCCATGCGCGCCGCCGTCCTCCGCGCCTACAACCAGGACCTGTCGCTGGAAACCGTCGCCGAACCGGTCTGCGAACCGGACGGCGTGGTCCTGAAGGTGCTCGCCTGCGGCATCTGCCGCTCCGACTGGCACGGCTGGGTCGGCGAGCATCCCCGGGTCAAGCCGGGCCAGATCCCGGGGCACGAATATTGCGGCATCGTCGAGGAGGCGGGGCCGCGCTCCGGCTGGAAACCCGGCGACCGGGTGATCGCGCCGTTCCTTCTCGCCTGCGGCCACTGCCCGTCATGCGAGGCCGGCGAACAGACCGTCTGCCCCAATCAGCGCCTGCCCGGCTTCATCGAGCCCGGCGCCTTCGCCGAGCGCATCGCGGTGCCCTATTCCCACAACCTCACCCGGCTGCCCGACGCCATGTCGCCGTCGCTGGCGGCGGCGCTCGGCTGCCGCGCGACCACCGCCTGGCACGCGCTGACCGGCCGCGCCGCGGTTCGGCCCGGCGAATGGGTGGCCGTTCACGGGACCGGCGGCGTCGGCCTTGCCACGGCGCTGCTGGCCAGGGCGCTCGGTGCCCGGGTGATCGTCGTCGACATCGTGCCGGAAAAGCTGCAGCACGCCCTGTCGCTGGGCGCCGACCACGCCGTCAACGCGACCGAAGCCGATGCGGCGCAGGCAATCCGGGACCTTACCGGTGGCGGCGCCCACGTGGCAATCGAGGCGCTGGGGATCGAACAAACCGTGCGCGCCTCGATCCTGTGCCTGCGCCCGCTGGGGCGGCACGTGCAGGTGGGCATGCCGGTGGGCCACACTGCCGAGATGACCCTTCCGATGAACGCCGTCTACACCGGCAATCTGGCGCTTTTCGGCACTCGCGGCATGCCGCATTGGCGCTACCCCAGCCTGCTCACGCTGATCGAGGCGGGAATGGTGGACCTGAACCCGATGGTCGCCCGCGAGGTGCCGCTTTCGAAGGCCAGCGACGAGCTGAGGGTCTTCAATGGTCCCGCCCCGCCGGGCGTCGCCGTCATCACCGACTTCCTGCAATGAGGGCACCATGAAAGCCGCCGTCATCGTCTTCCCCGGCTCCAACTGCGACCGCGACCTGGCGGTGGCCTTCCAGCGCGCCACCGGCCGGGCCACAACCATGGTCTGGCACAAGGACACGGCCTTGCCGGCCGGTCTCGACGTGATCGGCATCCCGGGCGGCTTTTCCTTCGGCGACTACCTGCGCTGCGGCGCCATCGCGGCCCGTGCCCCGATCATGCCGGCGGTCATGGACTTCGCCGCGCGGGGCGGGCTGATCCTCGGCATCTGCAACGGCTTTCAGGTGCTGATCGAGGCGGGCCTCCTGCCCGGGGCGCTGATGCGCAACGCCAGCCTCAAGTTCGTCTGCCGGCCGGTGCAACTGACCGTGGAGACGGCCGACAGCCCGCTTCTGGCCGGCTATGCGAAAGGCCAGCAGGTCACCATCCCCGTCGCCCACCACGACGGCAACTACCTGGTCAGCGGCGACGATCTGGCGCGGCTCCAGGGCGAGGATCGCATCGCCTTCAGCTATCGCGACAACCCCAACGGCTCCACCGCCGACATCTCCGGAGTGCTGTCGGAAAACCGCCGCGTGCTCGGCATGATGCCGCATCCCGAGCGTGCCGCCGACCCGGTGACCGGCGCTAACGACGGAGCGGCGCTCTTCGCCGGGCTGGCCGGCGCCCTGACCGCCGCCTGAGCCCCGGGAGAGCGGCGGTTCCGCGCCGAATGCCAGACCCCGCCTCTTGAGCCGGTGACGGCCTCGGCGTAGTTTCCTCCCATGTCGGATCTGGCGGTTCCGCTGTCATTGAAATACCCCGTGCCCATCTGGCTGCGGGCGCTTCTGGCCGTGCTGCTGCTGCTGGCGCTGGTCATCCTGTATTTCTCCAACCGGTACTTCACCGAGCGCTTCACCGAGACCCAGCGCATAGAAAGCCAGCTCTCTGCGGCGCTTTATGCCGTCAACGTCAAGTCGGACCTGCAGCGCCACTCGCTGGTGGCGCCGGTTCTGGCCCGCGATCCGCTGCTCATCACCGCGCTGCAATCGGGGGATTTCACCTCGACATCCCAGCGCCTGATCGAGTTCGCCAACGAGATCGAGGTCGTGGCCATCAACCTTGTCGACATCAAGGGCAGTGTCGTTGCATCCTCGGACCGGCGTACGCTCGGCACCCAGGTCGGCGATCAGCTGTTCGTCACGACCGCGCTTCTTCAGACCGGCACCGTCTTCACGGTCACCGGACAGGAGGAAGGCTCCGGCGTCCTCGGCTTTCACTATTCGCGCAAGGTGACCTCGGGCAAGGACGCGCTCGGCGTCGTCGTGGTGACCGTGAACATGCGCCAGATCGAGGAAAGCTGGCGGCGCCGCGGCGAGACCATCCTGATCACCGACAGCGAAGACAAGATCATCCTCAGCTCCAACCCGTTCTGGCGCCACAACACGCTGACCAACCTCTTGGCGGCCGAACCGCCGCCGACCGGTGTCGCCAAGGCACTCAGGGTGACCCGCTCCAGCGCCGTGGCCGAGCCTTACGTCTATATCGACGGCCAGCCCTTCCTGCGTTCGGAATCGCGGATCGGCTTCCGCGGCTGGCGGCTCACCTATTTCGCGACGCTCGACGACGTGCGGGCGCGGGTCAGCGCCGTGCTGGCGCTGGAAGTCATGGTGCTGGCGATCCTGGTGGCGCTGACGCTTTACCTGGTGACCCGCCGGGTGCGCATGCAAAGCGCCCAGCTGGCCCGGGAGTCCGGCCAGTTGCGGGCCCTGAACGCACGCCTGTCCGAGGAGATCGCCGAACGCCAACGGGTCGAAAAGGACCTGCAGTCGGCCGAGCAGAGCCTCGAGCAGGCCTCCAAGCTCGCCGCCCTCGGGCAGATGTCGGCCGCCGTCAGTCACGAGCTGAACCAGCCGCTTGCCGCCATGCGCACCTATCTGGCCGGTGCCCGCCTCCTGATGCAGCGCAAGCGGCCGGACGAGGCCCTGGCCAGCTTCAACCGCGTCGACGACCTGGTCGAGCGCATGGGCGCCATCACCCGCCAGCTCAAGTCCTATGCCCGCAAGGGCGGCGAGGGCCTGGTGCCCTGCGACCTGCGCGCGTCGGTGGCGGTCAGCCTGACCATGATGGCGCCGCAGCTCAGCAAGACCAAGGTGGACGTGCGCAGGAACATGCCGGACACGCCGGTGATGGTGATCGCCGACAAGGTCCGGCTCGAGCAGGTGATCGTGAACCTGCTGCGCAACGCGCTGGATGCCATCGCCGACGTGGACGAACCGATGATCGACATTCTCCTGGTGCAGGGTCGCACCGTCAGCCTGGCCATCCGCGACAACGGCCCGGGCATCGAGGATCCCGAACGGCTGTTCGAGCCGTTCTACACAACCAAGCAGCCGGGCGACGGGGTTGGGCTCGGGCTGGCGATCTCGGCCGGCATCGCCGGCGAACTGGGCGGCAAGCTCCTGGCGCGCAACGCCTCGACCGGCGGCGCCATCTTCGAGCTGCGGCTGCCCCGCGCCGAACAAGCAGCGGTGAAGGCCGCGGAGTAGGAACATCATGGCAGAAAAACCGGTCGTCGCGATCATCGACGACGAATCCGATATGCGTAACTCCATCGCCCAGTGGATGGGCCTCTCGGGCTTTCGCGCCGAGACCCACGAGTCCGGCGAGGCGGCGCTCAAGGCGCTGTCGATGGATTTCCCCGGCGTCGTCATCTCGGACATCCGCATGCCCGGCATCGACGGCATGCAGCTTCTCAGGCGCCTGCAGTCCATCGACCCGTCGTTGCCGGTCATCATGATCACCGGCCACGGCGATGTGACCATGGCGGTCGAGGCCATGCGCATGGGCGCCTATGATTTCGTCGAAAAGCCGTTCGATCCGGAACGGCTGGCCGACCTCGCCCGTCGGGCCAGCCACGCCCGGCGGCTGACCCTCGACAACCGACGCCTGCGGCGCGAACTGGCCGACGGCACGCTGCTGCTGCATCGGCTGGTGGGATCCAGCCAGGTGATCGAGCAGCTTCGCGACAGCATCCTCGACATCGCCCAGTCCGACGGCAACGTGCTGGTCTGGGGCGAGACCGGCACCGGCAAGAGCCTCATCGCCCATGCGCTGCATGCCTGCGGCCCGCGCCGGGGCAAGGCCTTCGTGGTCATCAACTGTGCCGCCCATGGCGAGGAGGCGCTGGAGGCGGCCATCTTCGGTCCCCCCGCCAGCCCCGACCAGCGCCCGGCCATCGAGCGCGCCGATGGCGGCGCGCTCCTGCTCGAGGACGTGGAGTCCCTGCCTCCGGCACTGCAGGCCCGGCTGCTGAGCGAGCTGGCACGCGAGGATGAGGTCGAGGCCATCGATGCGGTGCGCAGCGTCCGGGTGATCGCCATCTCGACCCAGATCACCGACATCCATACCCCGCCGCAGGGGCTGCGCGAGGATCTGTTCTTCCGGCTTGCCGCCCACCATATCGCCACCCCGCCGCTGCGCGAGCGCGGCGAGGACATCCTGATGCTGTTCAACCGCTTCTGCGCCCGCTTCGCCGAGGATTACGGCTGCGAGCCGCCCGAGATCTCGGCCGAGGACGCGGCGCTGCTGATCCAGTACCGCTGGCCCGGCAACATCCGCCAGCTCATCAACATCGCCGAACGGGCGGTACTGCAGAAGCGCCGCGGCGAGGCCGGCATCGACAACCTGATCCCCCAGGACGAACCGATGGTGGCGCTGCCCGGCGCCGCCACGGGCAAGCCGCTCAAGGACCATGTCGAGGCGTTCGAGAAGATGCTGATCGACAACGCGCTGAGGCGCAACCGCGGCGCCGTTTCGGCGGTCATGGACGAGCTGCAACTGCCGCGGCGGACCCTGAACGAGAAGATGGCCAAGTACGGGCTCAGCCGCGGCGAGTACCTGTGAGCGGTCGGCCCGGGTTGGGCAGTCCGGGCACGTGTTCCAGTGCGTTGCCCGGGCCGGGGTTGGCGCCCGCCCTGCCGGCGCCGATCACTCGGCCAGCGTGGCCAGCTCGGCCGCCAGATCGCCATAGCCGGTGAAGCGGCGACGATAGCCGAGCCCTAGCCGCCGCGCGGCATCCTCGGCCAGGCGGTCCAGGGCCGCGTCCTCGGTCTGGGCAAGATAGACCAGCGTCTCGTAGTTGCCGAACAGCATGTCGCGCAACTCCGGCGCCCGGTCGAGCCCCATGGGCTTCCAGACGAAGGCATCGAACTGCCGGACCAGGAAATCGGTCAGGTAGAAGCATCGCATCTCGTCCTCGGCCCGCGTCGCGAAGGCATCGTTGCCATCGAAGAAGCTGTAGCAGTGCGGTCCCGCCAGCATCTCGACGCCAAGCGCCCGGCAGCGTGCCTCCAGCAGCCCGCCGGTGCCGCAATCGGCATAGACGACAAAGACCTCGGCGTAGCGGCCGCGCGCCGCGGCCACCGCAGCCTCGACCGCGTCGGGGATCTTCTCGGGCCGCAGGTGCAGCTGGGCCGGCAGGCATTGCAGGTCGAGATGGTCCCAGCCGTTCAGCGCCTTCAGCGCCAGGATCTCGCGCGCCAGGGCGCCGCAGGCGATCAAGAGCACCCTGCCCCGCCCGTCGGGCCGCAGCCCATTCTCGCTCAGTTCCCGATCGTCGGGCAGCATCACCGGTCCCCGTCACGCACGCGGGCGCCCGGCATGGGCGCCGCGGGGTTGGTCAGCCTGCCGACAGGATGTTGTGCTTCCTCGCCACCAGGGTCTTCGCGGTTTCCACCGCCACCGCGGCGTCGCGGCAATAGGCATCGGCACCGATCGCCCGGCCGAACTCCTCGTTCAGCGGCGCGCCGCCCACCAGCACGATGAAGTTCTCGCGCATGCCTTTCTCGACCAGGGTGTCGATGACCACCTTCATGTACGGCATCGTGGTGGTCAGCAGCGCCGACATGCCAAGGATGTCGGGCTCCTCCTTCTCGATCGCATCGAGATAGTTCTCCACCGGATTGTTGATGCCGAGATCCACCACCTCGAACCCGGCCCCTTCCATCATCATCGACACCAGGTTCTTGCCGATGTCGTGGATGTCGCCCTTGACCGTGCCGATGACCATCTTGCCAACCCGGGGCGCGCCGGTCTCGGCCAGCAGCGGCTTCAGCACCGCCATCCCGGCCTTCATCGCGTTGGCCGCCAGCAGCACCTCGGGCACGAACAGGATGCCGTCGCGGAAATCCGCGCCGACGATCTTCATGCCGGCAACCAGCGCCTCGGTCAGCACCCGATAGGGCGCCCAGCCACGCTCCAGAAGAATGTTGACCGCCTCGACGATCTCGTCCTTCAGGCCGTCGTAAAGGTCATCCATCATCTGCGGAACCAGCTCTTCGTCCGGCAGTTCACTCAGGATGATATCGTCGTCGCCATCATCGGGCATGGGCATGGCTCCTTCGCCTGTCGCCGGACACCCGCACGACGATTCTGCCCATGACACGAATTGCCGCGAAATGCTCGTTCCCAAAACGACATCCGCGATTTCGCTACCGACTCACTGGACGATGTTCTTGTCTTGTTCTAGTGTTTGGCGATGCCAGAGGGGCGCCCCAGATCGTCGTCACGCGGTGCGCTGACCAACCGCAGCGGCCGGTTCGAGACGCTCAGCCGCGAGCCCGACGCCGACCTGCCCGCCGATGACGACCTGCCGCCGCTCAGGACCCAGGTCAGCGTCGAGCGGGCACGCAGCATCATCACCCGCAACCGCTCGCCGGACGTGCCCTTCGACCGCTCGATCAACCCCTATCGCGGCTGCGAGCATGGCTGCGTCTACTGCTTCGCCCGGCCGACGCACGCCTATCTCGGCCTGTCGCCCGGCCTCGATTTCGAGACCCGGCTGATCGCCAAGCCGAACGCGGCCGAGCTTCTGGCGCGCGAGCTGTCCAAGGCGGGCTACAAGCCTGCGGCGATCGCCATCGGCACCAATACCGACCCCTACCAGCAGATCGAGCGCCAGCACCGGATCATGCGCGGCGTGCTCGAGGTGCTGTCGGAGTTCCGCCACCCGGTGACCATCCTGACCAAGAGCGCGCTGATCGAGCGCGACATCGACATCCTGGGCGAGATGGCCGCTTCCCGCCTGACCGCCGTCGGCGTCACCGTGACCACCCTCGACAAGCGCCTCGCCCAGTCGATGGAGCCGCGCGCCGCCAGCCCGGCGCGGCGGCTGCGGGCCATCGAGGCGCTGGCCCGGGCTGGCTGCCCGGTGCGGGTCTCCATCGGTCCGGTGATCCCGGGCCTGAACGACCACGAGATGGAAGCGCTTCTGACCGCCGTCCGCGACGCCGGCGCGGTGGCGGCCAGCTACATCATGCTGCGCCTGCCGCTCGAGGTGCGCGACCTCTTCGTCGAATGGCTTGAAGAACACTGGCCGGACCGCGCCGGCAAGGTGATGAGCCATGTGCGCGGCATGCGCGGCGGACAGGACTACGACGCCCAGTGGCACAAGCGGATGCGCGGCGAGGGGCCGGTGGCCGATCTGATCGCGCTGCGCTTCGCCGCCGCCACCCGCCGCCTCAAGCTCGACGGCGCGCCGCCGCCGCTTCGGACCGACCTCTTCCGCGTCCCGCCCCGGGCCGGCGACCAGCTGTCGTTGTTCTAGCCGCCGAAGCCCGATCAAGATTCCGGCGCAACGCAGGCTGCAACGGCCCGTTTCCGGTCCGAGCCCGAAGGCCAGGGCACCGGGATTGCGCCGGGCGCGAGGGTGGGCGGGCGGGGAGCGCCCGGGCGCGATCCGCCGCCGAAATCGGGCGTCCCCATGGGGACGGGGGGGCAAGGTGTTGATTCCATGGCATTTCCCGTGGGGACGGGCTGGGGCGCTGTGGGAACGGCGTTTCGAGGCGAAATCGGCCGATCCGGCGTCCCCATGGGGATGGTATGTTAAGTATCTGATTTATTTTGATAAAAATTGTAGCGCGGGTAGTATGCTGTTGCGATCGCGGGCATTGAGTACGAAGCGGCTGGCTCAGTGCAGCGCTCACATTCGGCACTCTGTCTTGCGATTTGACGCTAGGAAACCTGGCTAATGCCCGAAACCCAAGGCTCGAACGATTCTTGGAATTCTCCCTCGGCCCATGAGGATGAAATAGCTGGCCACCTCGATCTCGTCGAAAAGAAAGCGGTAGTGCGGGTCCAGGGCCCCTACAACTAGAGGATGGACCGTAAGCGAATCGATTTTTTTCGAATCGGGAGAGATGCCGTGAAGGTCAGCGTTTACGCCGGCAAGAATAGTAACCAGATCTTCGGCCACGCCGGGGGAGCAATCTGAGTCATCAAGCGAAGAGGCCGCAAACGCACCTGCCTCAAAAGACCATGCCGTCTCGATAACGTCCATTTCCACGTTGGTGTCGTAAACAAGCTTGCCAATGATTTCCTCCTTTCGGTCGCGTGGAAACGCTGTATCTTGCACGATGTGTGACAAGACCATGCCATGCAAAGCCCTCCTCTCATCAAAGCCGTTCCGCTCGCAGAACTCCAGGTACTGCGGCGCAAACTGAATTGCGCATCCTCGAACGAAATTGCTGCGCTTGTCTGGAGAACTGCGGGATACCGCCGTCGGCAGCGGGTAGATGTAGTTTGAACAGGTCAAGGCCATATGGCTGCCGCTGGCCCAATTATCAGTCCGCCCGATCTCACAATTGTACCCAGGCAAGCTTTGCAAAATTCTCTGCTTGAACCAAGAATCCAGGGTTCATTATAGTCAGTGATCGAAGCACCGAGAACCTTCATTTCTGCGTGGTTACTTCCTCCGTAGCCAACCTTGCCGCCCACTACCAGCCTGATCGTTATTGGACTTCCACGATAGGCTAGTCTGAGTTGGTCAGACAACGCCCGTTGCTCCTTGGTCAAGTAGCCCTGCTCCCCGTTCTTGGCAACATATATGTAGGCGCCTGTTCCTGCACCCACTGACGCAAAGACGGCGTACGTCCTCCTGTCGGCGAACCGGCCTCTATCGAGATTATGCAATTGTTCTGCGAAGGCTTGGAAATAGGCAGCCGCGGCCGCCGCCCCGGGTCTAGCCTCGCCTGCGGCGGCGTTCGCGCACCGGTCCGCCGGCATCGTCGCCGGTGCCGTCGGAAGGCGAGGAGAACGCCCCCAGCGTCGAGGCGATCAGCTCCAGGCTCGGCGCCTCGCCGCGCGCGCTGCCTTCCAGCCGCCGCCGCATCTCCACCAGATGCGCCGGGGTGGTGCCGCAGCAGCCGCCGATGATGCGGGCGCCGGTATCGCGCGCCAGCAGCGCATACTGGCCCATCAGCGCCGGCGTGCCGTCGTAATGCACCTCCCCGTCGCGGAACTTCGGGATCCCGGCATTGCCCTTGGCGATCAGCGGCAGATCGGCACCAGCGGCGACGAAGCCCGCCACCGTGCGCAGCAAGTCCGAGGCACCGACGCCGCAATTGGCACCGATGGCGATGGGCCTGTGGGGCAGTTCACCCACCTGCGCCACCATCCCGGCCGAGGTCAGCCCCATCATGGTCCGCCCGGCGGTGTCGAAGCTCATCGTGCCGCACCAGGGAAAGCCGGTGCGCCCGATCGCCTCCGACGCGGCCCGGAACTCCTCGGGCGCCGAGATGGTCTCCACCCACAGCACATCGACGCCGCCCTCGATCAGGGCCCGCGCCTGCTCCTCGAAGATATCCACCGCCTCGGCATAGGGCAGCGCGCCCACCGGCTCCAGGATCTCGCCGGTGGGGCCCATGGAGCCGGCCACGATGACCTCGCGCCCTGCGGCGTCGGCCGCCTCGCGGGCGATCCGGGCCGCCGCGACGTTCAGTTCGCGCACCCGGCCCTCGGCCTTGTGCAGCTTCAGCCGCGCCGAGGTGCCGCCGAAACTGTTGGTCAGGAACAGATCGGCGCCGGCCGCCAGGGTCTCGTCGTAGAGTTTCCGCACCTGGTCAGGCTTGTCGACGTTCCACAACTCCGGCGCCTCGCCCGCCTCCAGCCCCATGGCAAAAAGGTTGGTCCCCGTGGCGCCGTCAGCAAGGATCCATTCCCGCGACGCCAGCATCTCCTGCAATCTCTCAGACAACCGCCGCCCCCTTCTCCGCCGCCTCGGCAATCGCCCTGATCCGCGCGATCATGGCCTTCAGCCCGTTCGACCGCTGCGAGGACAGGTGCGATTCCAGCCCCAGCCGGCCAAGTTCGTGTCCCACGTCGATGGCCAGGACCTCGCGCGCCGGCAGATCGTTGTAAAGCGACAGCAGGACCGCGATCAGGCCGCGCACGATCAGGGCATCCGAATCGCCCCTGAAGCGCAGCCGCGCCGCCTGCCCCTCGCCATCTATCTCGGGCACGATCCAGACCTGGCTGGCGCAGCCGTCGACCTTGGTCGCCGGCACCTTCAGCGCCTCGGCCAGGGGCGGCATCGCCTTGCCGAGGTCGATCACATAGCGATAGCGATCCTCCCAGTCCTCGAGAAGATCGAATGCCTCGGCGATGTCTTCGAACCGTTCCTGTGCCATGCGCGGTGCGGGTGTCTGCATGTTCCTGAAATAGGGAGACTGATGCTCTTACGCCCAGCCCTGTCAAACGTCCAGCGGCCGAGTGGGCCAAGCGGCGACTTCCCAAGCCGCGCCGGCTTCGCTATGGCTGTCGGCGGATGATGTTGCGGCTCGGGGGGCGCGTGCGGAAATTCGGTCTGGTTGTGGCGCTTCTCGGCCTCTGCGCCTGCGGTGGCGGCTCGTCCAATCCTTTCGGTTCCTTCGGCTCGATCGGCTCGGGGCCGTCCTTCGGCTCGGGCGCCGGCAGCCGGGCCGATCCCGTGGACGCGGCGCTGACCAGCGCCGGATCGGGCGCCGTCAATGACGGCACCATCCTGGTTCCCTCGATCGCCGCCGCCCGCCCCGAGCCGGGGCTGCGCGGCCTGATCATCCGCGCCTCGGCCGTCGCTCCGGTGCAGGGCTACTACCTGCCGGCGCTGCGGCCGCTCAACCGCGGCCGGCCCGACGAGAACGGCGTCGTGACGCTGGAGTTCCGCGCCTACCCGCCGGTGCAGCCCGGGCCCGCCGGGCCGACGCGCAGCCGGGCGCTCGAGGCGGCGGCGTTCTTCTCCGATGCCGACCTCGCCTCGATCAGCGGCTTCCTGATCGTGTCGGAGACCAACAAGGTCAGCCTGGTTCGCTAGACCGGAACCGTTTCACGCCGGGTCAGCCTCGGAACGGATCCCGGTCGGGATTTCGATGACCGGGCGTTCAGATCTCGACGATCTTCACCCCGCGCTTGCCGGCCGACAGGGCGATCCGTCCCTCCACCAGCCGCTGCGCGTATTGTCCGAACACCTCGAACCGCCAGCCCTTCAGCGCCGGAACGTCGTCCACTTCGCCAGCGGCGATGTCGTCAAGGTCCGAGGACGTGGCGATCAGCTTCGAGGCGACACCCAGCTCCTCGGCCCGCGCCTTCAACAGCACCCGCATCAGGTCCGCCAGCCCTTCGCCGCCGGGCTTGCGCTGTCGTCCCGCCGGGACCCGCGGGTAGTCCTTCTTGTCCATCGCCAGCGCCGCCGCCACCGCCTCGAGGATGCCTGCGGCCATCTCCGGGCGCCGGGCTTCGCGCTGCAGCAGCCGCGACTTGCTGAGCTCGTCGACGCTGCGCGGCTTCATCGCGGCGATTTCCAGCAGCACGTCATCCTTGAAGATCCGTGCCCGCGGCACGTTGCGGCTCTGGGCCAGGTTCTCGCGAAGCTCAGCCAGCTCTTTCACCACGGCCAGGAATTGCCCCGACTGGGTGCGGGTCTTGACCCGGCGCCAGGCCTCGGCCGGCGCCACGGTGTAGTTGTCGGTATTGGTAAGCTGCGCGACCTCCTCGGTCAGCCAGTCGTCCCGCCCGCTCTCGTGCAACTCGTCGCGCAGATGCACGTAGATATCGCGCAGGTGAGTGACGTCGGCCACCGCGTATTTCATCTGGCGCTCGCTCAGCGGCCGCCGGCTCCAGTCGGTAAAGCGCGCGGCCTTGTCCAGCTCGGCGCGGCAGATCTTGCGCACCAGCGTCTCATAGCTCACCTGCTCGCCGAAACCGCAGACCATGGCCGCGATCTGGGTGTCGAACAGCGGGTCCGGGATCGCCTGCGACAGCCCGTGGAAGATTTCCAGGTCCTGCCGGGCGGCGTGAAAGACCTTCACCACGCTCCGGTCGGCGAACAGCGCGAACAGCGGCGCCAGGTCCATCCCTTCGGCCAGAGTGTCCACAAGCACGCCGTCGCCGTTCCCCGGCGAGGCAAGCTGAACCAGGCAGAGCTGCGCGTAATAGGTCCGCTCGCGCAGAAACTCCGTATCTACGGTCACAAACTCGTACTTGGCGGCTTCCTCGCAGAAACGCGCCAGCTCCTGGGTCGTCGTCAATGCCTGCATCGGCGCTCTATAGCGCAGCCTCAGATGGAAAAGGAAGGCCGAAATGGGCGGCATCGCAGGCGTCCGCGACGCCTTTGGGATCATGCCGGTGGGGTCGGGTTTTCCGAAGGGGGGCCCTGGCTCCGGCGGTAGGATTCGAACCTACGACCTGCCGATTAACAGTCGGATGCTCTACCGCTGAGCTACGCCGGAAAAGGGTGCCGGGCCGGGCGTGGCCGCGGCTATAGCAAAGCGGTCTCGGCCCGTCCAGCGCTTTGTCGCAGCCCTTGCGGCGGGCCGCGGGGGCGGTAAGACTGCGCCCCCGAGGGAGGGTACGCGATGACCATTGTCGAGCTTGGCGGACTGCCGATCCACTACCGGATCGATGGGCCAAAGGACGGGATGCCGGTGGTGTTCTCCAACTCCCTCGGCACCGATTTCCGGTCCTGGGATGCGCTGATGCCACACCTGCCGCAGGACTGGCGCATCCTGCGCTACGACACCCGCGGCCACGGGCTGACCGGCGCGCCGGAGGGGCGCTACTTCATGGGCGACCTCGTTGCCGACGCGGCCCGGCTGATGGACCATACCGGGTTCCGGGGCGCGCTTTTCGTCGGCGTCTCCATGGGCGGCCAGATCGCGCAGGGTCTCGCCGCCGAGCGCCCCGATCTGGTCCGCGGGCTGGTGCTGATGGATACCGCCGCCCGGATCGGCAACGAGGCCATGTGGAGCGACCGCATCGCCGCCATCCGCGCGGGCGGCATCGCCTCGATCGCCGATGCCATCCTGGAACGCTGGTTCACACGCGCCTTCCGCACCGGGCAGGCGACCGAACTCGCCGGCTGGCGCCACATGCTGGTGCGCACGCCGCTCGATGGCTATCTCGGCTGCTGCGCCGCCATCGCCGATACCGACCTGGTCGAAAGCACCGCCCGGCTGACACTGCCGACCCTTGCCATGGCCGGGGCCGAGGACGGGTCCACCCCGCCCGACCTGGTGCGCGAGACCGCGGCGCTGATCCCCGGCAGCAGTTTTCATGTCATCACCGGCGCCGGGCACCTGCCGGCGATCGAGCAGCCCGCCGCCGTGGCCGCGCTGCTGTCCGGCTTTGCCGCGGGGTTGCCATGACCGCGGCCGCAGGCAGTGCCATCCTCGGGCCACTCCTCGGCGATGCCGAGGCGGCGGCGCTGTTCGACGATGCCGCCGTGGTTGCCGCGATGCTGCGGGTCGAGGCGGCCCTCGCCCGCGCGCAGGAGGCGGCGGGGCTGATCCCGGAGGGTACGGCCGGGGCCATCGCCGGCGCCGCCGCACCCGATCCCGCCGGGCTCGGCGCCCCGACCGCGAAAGACGGCGTGCCGGTGCCGGGCTTCGTCCGCGCGCTCAGGGCCGGTCTCGACCCGACCCATGCGCCTTGGGTCCATTTCGGCGCCACCAGCCAGGATATCGCCGACAGCGGCCTGGCGCTGCGGCTCGGATCCTACGCCGATCTCGCCGACCGCAGGCTCCATGCGCTCACCCGGGCACTCGCCGATCTCGCGCGCGACCACCGCGAGACGGTGATGGCCGCGCGCACCCGGAACCAGCTCGCCACCCCCACCAGCTTTGGCGCGCTGGCGGCGCAGTGGGGCATGCCGCTTGTCACCCACCGCAGCCGCCTTGCCGCGATCCTGCCGCGGGCCGCGCAACTCAGCCTTCACGGCGCATCGGGCAACGCCGCCGCCCTCGGGCCAGCCGCCGCCGACCTGCGCCGGGCAATGGCCGCCGACCTCGGCCTGCCCTGCGGCACAGTCTCGCCCCATGCTGCCCGCGACGGCATGGTCGAGTTCGGCCAGTGGTGCGCCCTTGTCGCCGGCAGCCTCGGCAAGATCGGCCATGACGTGCTGATCCTCTCGCGCGGCGAGATCGGCGAATTGCGGCCCGGTGCCGCCGGCGGGTCCTCGACCATGCCGCACAAGGCCAACGCCGTCGGCGCCGAGGCGCTGCTGGCCCTGGCCGAATTCGCCCGCGGCCTCGCCGCCACGCTGTCGGCGGCCATGGACAGCACCCACGAACGCGACGGTTCCCGCTGGATGCTGGAATGGATGACCCTGCCGCAGCTTTGCGTCGCCACCGCCGCGTCGCTCCGCCACGCCCAGGCGCTGATCACCGGCCTGACCGTCGACGCGCAAGCCATGGGCCGCACCATCGCCGGCAGCCGCGGCCTGATGCTGGCCGAGGCGGCGGTCTTCATCCTTTCCCGCGACCGGCCGCGGACCGAGGCCGAGGCGCTGGTCAAGGCCGCCGTGGCGCGCGTCGTCGCCGGCACCGGCACGCTGGCGGGGGAACTGGCCACCGACGTCCCCGCGATCGACTGGCCAAGCCGGCTCGACCCCGCCCGGCACATGGGCGATGCGGCGCAGCAGGCCGACGCCTTCGCCTCAGCCGTGGCCCAGCAGCCGGAACCTCGCACCGGCTGACAACGCCCCCTCGGGCTCGGCCAGCCCGCGCTGGGTCAGGTCGATCAGATGCGCCAGCACGTTGCGCGCCGCTGCCCCGTGCAGCGCCCGCGGCGTGTCGGTATAGATCGCCGCCACCAGGTCCGCCGCCGTCGCCGGCCCACGCTTCAGCGCTGCGACGATCTGCCCCTCGCGCCCGCGCCGGTGCGCGATCAGCGCGTCGACCGCCTGCCCCGGCGCCTCGATCTCGGGCCCGTGACCCGGGAAATAGGCCCGCTCGCCGCGCCCGCGCAGCTTCTCCAGCGAGGCCATGAAGTCGGTCAGGTCGCCATCGGGCGGCGAGACCAGCGTGCTCGACCAGCCGAGCACGTGATCGCCCGAGAACAGCGCCGCGCCCTCTTGCCATGACAGGCACAGATGGTTGGCCAGATGCCCCGGCGTGTGCAGCGCCGTCAGCGTCCAGCCGCGCCCCCGCACCACGCCGCCATCCGCCAGCACCTCGTCCGGGGCAAAGGCCGCGTCCACCCCCTCGCCGCCGCCCAGGCCGCCCGCCGCGGCCAGTCCCGCCATCACCGCCGAGCGTCCCTCATGCGCGGGGCCGAAGGCCATGACCGGCGCGCCGGTCTCGGCCGCCAGCCGCCGGGCCAGCGGCGAATGGTCGAGATGGGCGTGAGTGACCAGGATGTGCGACACCGCACCCCGGCCGCCGGCAGCGACCAGGATCGCCTCCAGGTGCGCCTCGTCGTCGGGCCCCGGGTCGATCACCGCCACCTGCCCCTCGCCCAGCACATAGCTCTGGGTGCCGGTATGGGTCATCGGGCCCGGGTTCGGCGCCGTCACCCGCACCAGCCCGTCGCGCAGCCGTGTCGTCCGCTCCATCCGCTCTCCTTGCGCGCGCCCCGGCGCGCCAGTAACCCTAGCCTCGCCATGGCCGCGCTGAACCTCAAGCCCTTCCTGCCCCGCAGCCTGTTCGGGCGCGCCTCGCTGATCCTGATCGTGCCCATCGTCGCCCTGCAGCTGATCGTCGCGCTGGTCTTCATCCAGCGCCATTACGAAGGCGTGACCGACCAGATGGTGCGCAACATCGCGCGCGAGATCGCCGTGGCGCTGCAGATCGTGGACACCTCGCCGAGCGCCCCCATCGCCCAGGCCCGGCTCAACAACGTCGCCGTGCCGCTGGGGCTGGTCTTCGCCTATGACGAAAACACGCCACTGGTGCCGCGCGACCGCCGTGCCGCCTTCGACGTCTCCGGCCGGGCGCTGGTCGACACCTTCCACAGCCTGTTCGGCCCCGACATCGCCGTCGACCTTCTGACCGACGCCAAGATGGTCGACCTCAGGATACGCACCCCCGAGGGCGTTCTGACGGCACTGATCCCCCGGGTGAGGGTCTCGGCCTCGAACCCGCACCAGCTTCTGGTGCTGATGATCCTGTCCTCGCTCCTGCTGATCGCCATCGCGGTGGTGTTCCTGCGCAACCAGGTGCGGCCGATCCTGCAGCTCGCCGACGCCGCCGAGGCATTCGGCAAGGGCCGCTCGGTGCCGTTCCGTCCGACCGGCGCCGAGGAGGTCCGCCGCGCCGGCACCGCGTTCCTGTCCATGCGCACCCGGCTGGAACGGCAGATCGAGCAGCGCACCCTGATGCTGACCGGCGTCAGCCACGACCTCAGGACGCCGCTGACCCGCATCAAGCTGTCGGCGGCGCTGATCGACGAGGCGGACGAGGCCGCGGCCATCACCCGCGACGCCGACGACATGGAACGCATGCTCGATGCGTTCCTCGCCTTTGCCCGCGGCGACCAGATGGAAGAGCGCAGCGAGGTCAACCCGGTGGAACTCTGCGAGGACCTGATCGAGCAGACCCGCCGCTCGGGCGCCCACATCAGTTTTTCATGTTTCGACGATTCGCCTGGCAACCCGCTGATTTCGATAAAGGAAATGGCCGTGCGCCGGTCGCTCCAGAACCTCATCGGCAACGCCACCCGCCACGGCACCCGGATCCGGCTGACCCTGCGGCTTCTGGCCAAGACCTGCGAATTCGTCGTCGAGGATAACGGCCCCGGCATCCCGCCGGAGCAGCGCGAATTCGTCATCCGCCCCTTTGCCCGGCTCGACAAGGCCCGCAACCAGGACCTCGGCGGCGGCGTCGGGCTCGGCCTTTCCATCGTCATGGACGTGGCCCGCAGCCATGGCGGCACACTGGAGATGGACGACAGCGCCGACCTTGGCGGGCTTCGGGCGGTACTCAGGCTGCCGCGTTGAGATAATCCAGCGCGCCCCGCGCGAAGGCCGGCACGTAAGTCCCCAGCTTCATGGCCTTTTCGGGGTTCGATGCGTTGCCATCCAGGGCCCGCTTCTTGACCCCCTGCAGGATCGCCGCCATGCGGAAGAACGCAAACGCCACGGCAAAGCGCATGTCCGGCACATCCGCCAGTCCGACCCGTGCCGCGTACCGCTCGACATAGGCCGCATCCTCCGGCAACCCCAGCGCGCCCCGGTCGACGCCCGCCAGCCCCCGCCCCTCGGCCCCCGGCGGCATCCGCCATTGCATCAGTTGCGCGCCAAGATCGGCCAGCGGGTCGCCCAGCGTCGACAGTTCCCAGTCCAGCACCGCCGCCACCGCCGGCGGCGTGCCGGCAAAGATCAGGTTGTCGATCCGCCAGTCGCCATGCACCAGCGCCAGCCGCCCCGCCTCGGCCGGCATGTTCGCCTCCAGCCAGCCGATCAGCGCCTCCATGTCCGCAATCGCCCCGGTCTGGCTGTCGCGGTACTGCCGCGTCCAGCGCGAAAGCTGGCGCCGGAAATAGTGCCCCGGCTTGCCATAGTCCTCCAGTCCCGCCGCCGCGACATCGACCCGGTGCAGCGCCGCAAGGGTCGAGTTCATCGTGTCGTACACCGCGCGCCGGCCGTCATTGTCGAGGCCCTGGCAGCGCGGGTCGTCAAAGACCTGGCCCGCCACATGGCGCATGACAAAGAACGCCGCGCCGATCACCGCCTCGTCCTCGCACAGATGCAGCATCTGAGGCACCGGCAAACGCCCGGCCAGCGCCGCCATGACCCGATATTCGCGCTCCACCGCATGGGCCGACTTCAACAGCGTCCCCGGCGGCTTGCGGCGCAGGACCAACAGCCCCCGGTCGGTCGTCAGCACGAAGGTCGGGTTCGACTGCCCGGCGGGCGTTTTCCTTACGCCGTCAATGCGTTCCACGCCGATCTTTTCGCGCAGATACGGCCGCAGCCGGTCCAGCGGCACCAGTTCAGACATAGGTCCGGGCATGCGACCGGTCGCGCGGGTCCAGGTGCGGGCTGGCGTTGAACAGCGACAGCCGCAGCCGCCCGCCTTCCATCACCAGCCGATGGACGCTGGCATTGTGGATGTTCAGCAGCAGCTCGGCCGCAACCCGGGCGCTCAGCCCCAGCACCCGGCGCAGAATGACGCCGATCACACCGCCCGAGGTGACCACCAGAACCGCCCGCCCCGACCCGGCGGCCACCGCGACGGCCTCGTCCAGCGCCGCATCGACGCGCGCCTGAAACGCGGCATAGGTCTCGCCCTCGCCGCCGATGCGCCCCTCCTCCCAGCGGGTGAAGATCTCCGGAAAGATCTCCAGAAAGCTCTCGCGGTTGGCGGCGGCATTGGTGCCGGTCTCGCGGATGTATTCCTGCTCCAGCCCGAAATAGTGGAACTCGTCCAGCCGGTCGTCGGCAACCGCCCTGGTCCGGCCGACCGCCGCAAGGATACCCTTCACGGTCTCGCGGTGCCGCCTCAGCGAGCCGTGGATCACCTGCTGGAACCGCAGCTCGTGGGCGGTGAAATACTCACCCAGCCACTGCGCCTGCTCATGCCCAAGCGGGCTCAGCCGGTCATAGTCAGCGGCCCCGAACGAGGCCTGAGCGTGCCTTACAAGAACAATCTCCGACAATGCCTTACGGTTCCCTGTTCGTATATCGTCTCAACTCATCGCGCGCCACCTGCCGGCGGTGCACCGCATCGGGTCCGTCGGCCAGCCTGAGCGTGCGAAGGTGCGTCCAGCTCGCCGCCAGCGGCGTGTCCTGGGAAATCCCCATGGCTCCGTGCATCTGTACCGCCTCGTCCAACACCTTCAGCGCCACCCGCGGCGCCACCACCTTGATCATGCTGATCCACGGCGCCGCGGCGCGGGCGTCACCCCGGTCCATCATCCATGCCGCCTTCAGGCACAACAGCCGCGCCTGCTCGATCTCCATCCGGGCCTCGGCAATGATGTCGAAATTGGCGCCGAGCTCGGCCAGCGGCCGGCCAAAGGCCTCGCGCGCCAGCGACCGGCGGCACAGGCTTTCCAGCGCCGCCTCGGCATGGCCGATCGCGCGCATGCAATGATGGATGCGCCCCGGCCCCAGGCGCCCTTGCGCGATCTCGAAACCCCGCCCCTCGCCCAGAAGCAGGCTCTCCGCCGGCACCCGGACGCCGGCAAACCGGATGTGCATGTGCCCGTGCGGCGCATCGTCATGGCCATAGACCTGCATCGGCCGCACGACCTCGATTCCCGGCGTGTCGGCCGGCACCAGGATCATCGAATGCCGCCGATGCTTCGGTGCGTCCTCGCCGCCGGTGCGGGCCATGACGATGTAGATCGCGCAGCGCGGATCGCCGGCCCCCGAGGCCCACCACTTCTCGCCATCTAGTACATAGGCATCGCCGTCGCGCAGGCAGGCCAGCGCCACGTTGGTGGCGTCGGACGAGGCAACCCCCGGCTCGGTCATCAGATAGGCCGAGCGGATGCGTCCTTCGAGCAGCGGCTCAAGCCACGCCGCCTGTTGCACCGGCGTGCCATAACGCCACAGCACCTCCATGTTGCCGGTGTCCGGGGCCGAGCAGTTGAACACCTCCGCCGCCAGCCGCGCCTTGCCCATCTCCTCGGCGAGATAGGCGTATTCCACCGTCGTCAGCCCGTGGCCACGCTCCGGGTCGGACAGCCACAGGTTCCACAGGCCCCGCTCGCGCGCCTTCGCCTTCAGCCCGTCGAGGATCCCGGTCATCCGCGGCGTATAGGCAAAGCGCTCGCCCTGCGCGGCGTGCTCGGCGAAGAACTCCACCTCGGCCGGCGCGATCTCGTCCTCGACCATCGCCCTGACCGCCGCGACAAGCGGTTGCACCCGCGCCGAGGGGCCAAGGTCCATCCCCGCCTCAGGCGCCATAGTCGGTGTCGCTCACCGGCTCCAGCCAGACGGTGGACCGCCCCGGCTCCTCCTGCATGGCGACATGGGTCATGCGCGTCCCCGGCCCAGCCCCGTGCCAGTGCTCCAGGTCGGGGGGAATCCACACCGTGTCGCCGGGCCGGATCACCTCCACCGGCCCGCCGCGCATGGCGATGCGTCCCTCGCCCTCCAGCACGTAAAGCGTCTGGCCCACCGGATGGTGGTGCCAGTTGGTCCGCGCACCGGGCAAAAAGGTCACCTTCAGTGCCCGGATCGACGCCGGCTCGGGCGCCTCGATGATCGGATCCATGATCACGGTGCCGGTGAAATAGCTGGCCGGCGCGGCTGTCGTGGGCCGCTCGCCGTTGCGGATGATCTTCATTGCCTGGTCCTTTCGTTTGCCGAGAGGTTAGTCCCCGCCCTCGAACCAGTCGAGCGCCAAGTCCGCCCAGCCCTCGGGGAACGCATGGCCCCCCGGATGCAGCGCCAGGCCAAATCGGTGGCCGCCGTCGCAGCCCTCATACAGCGTCAGTCGAAAGTCGCCGGTGCGGCCCGCCTGCGGGACAGCGCAGCCCTGCCGGTGGGTCAGCGCCGCCATGTAGCGGTCGATGCGCTCCCAGGCGAAGGTGCCCGGCGCCAACCCCATGGGCCCGGTCAGCGGGATCGCCCTGTCCACCAGCCCGTGGGTTTCCAGCAGGCTGAAATCCGGCCGGTGACCGGGGCAGGCCCCGAAATCGCCCAGGACCAGCCCGCCGGCCAGGGCCGCATAGTCGGCGATCCGCGCATCGAACCCCGCGCAGGCCGCATAGGCCAGGAACACCGCCCCGTTGGAGTGGCCCGCCGCCAGGATGCGCCCGCCGTCCAGCGGAAACCGCGCCAGCGCATCGTCCAGGACCGCCCGCACGAACGCCGCGTCGCCGGCGTCGCGATAACGCCAGCCGGTTCCCTCGCGCCCGCCTAGGTACAGCAGCGTGCCGGCGGTCGGCGCAACCAGCGCATACCCCCTTTCGACGAAGCGAAGCAGCGCCGGGCTGGTCACCGCGCCCTCGCCGTCGGCAAACGAGCCATGCAGGTAAAGCACCACCGGGAACGGCCCCTCGCCCTCGGGCAGCGCCACATGATAGACCCGGTCGCCCAGCCGGCAGGGATCCGACGGCGCCCCGCAGGCCGCCGCCATGCCCGCCGCCGCCACCCAGGCGCAGACCAGCGCCATGATGATGCACATTCCTCTCAAGACGACTCCGCTCCGGTCGCCGGCCGTGCTAGCAAAAGGCCGATGGCCAGACTGAAGGGGCACTGCGATGAAGACAATGCTTTGCTACGGCGATTCCAACACCCACGGCACAAAGCCGATGACGGATCTCGACGACCGCCAGCGGTTCGACCGCAACCAGCGCTGGCCCTTCGTCGCCGCGGCGCGCCTGGCCCCGCACTGGCACCTGGTCGAGGAAGGGCTGCCAGGGCGCACGACGGTGCATGACGACCCCATCGAGGGCGCCCACAAGAACGGCCTGGCGCTTCTGCAGGCCACGCTCGAGGCCCATTTCCCGGTCCATCTGGTGGTGCTGATGCTCGGCACCAACGACCTCAAGGCCCGCTTCGGCCTGCCCGCCAGCGACATCGCCCTTTCCGTGGAAAAGCTGGTGATGGCAATCCGCGCCAGCGGCTGCGGGCCGGATTCGGGCGTGCCCGACATCCTGCTGGTGGCCCCGCCGCCGATCATCGAGACCGGCCCGCTGGCCGAGATGTTCGCCGGCGGCGCCGCCAAGTCGGCGCGGCTCGGCACGCTCTATGGCGCTGTCGCCACGCGCTGGGACTGCGGCTTTCTCGACGCCGGCGAGGTGATCAAGTCCGACCCCGCCGAGGGCATCCACTTCGGCGCCGACCAGCATGCCAAGCTGGGCGCGGCGATCGCCGAGGCGGTGCTGGAAAGCTACTGACCGCAGCAGAGCCACGCGACGGCCCGCCCGCCGGAGGGCCGCCGCTAGTCGACCATGCGTGGCTGCGGGGCGAAGACACTCAGCTTCAGCCAGCCCATCAGGCGTGCTTCCAGCGTGGGAACGGCATCGATCTGCACCTGCCCGGCGGTGATCTCGTCCGAAAGCCTGGACAGTCCCATCCAGACCGACGTCATCGCCCGAAGCCCGGCGGTGACGAGGATGTCGACATCGTATCCCGGATCGAACTTGCACAGGTCGGTGCCGTCCTTGTCCACGACCAGCCACCAGTCGCGCAGATTTTCGTCCAGTTCCGGGTACAGAAACTGAATCGTGCAGCGGGATTCGGGGGGCGGATCGGGTGCGAAGTTGCGCCGGATGTCCCACATCAGCAGCGATGGATCGAGGTTGCGCAGGGAAAGGCGGGACTCCACCCAGCGCTGCCCCCAATTGCCGATGCCGATCACCAGCGGCCTAAGCTCCTCGCCCGCGCGCGTCAGGTGGTATTCCTGCGTGCCGCGCCCGGTGTCGACCGACCGGATCACGCCGGCCAGCTCCAACTCCTTGAGACGCTTTGACAAAAGGCTCGGCGACATCTTCGGAACGCCCTTCCGGATGTCGTTGAATCGGGTCGAGCCGCACAGAAGCTCGCGCACCACCAGCGGTGTCCAGCGGGTACAGAATACCTCGGCCGCCATCGAGATGGGACAGAACTGCCCGTAGAGGTCGGTGATCTCCATTTGACGCCCCCGATGCCGTCAGAAGCGATTCAGTTTCTGAACTATCGCGTCTCGGTGAATCGGACAATCAGTATCGCGTCACAACAACGGGATGGGCCGGATCATGACGATTTCAGAACTGGCGGTGAAAAGACCGCGCTTGAGGGATTTCAGCGACATCGCCGACGCGCTCGCGGCCGAATTCGGGCAGCGCGCGGCCGAGCACGATGCGGATGAGAGCTTCGTCGCCGCGAACTACCATAGGGCCGCCGATGCCGGCCTGATCGACGCCGGCGTTCCCGCCGAACTCGGCGGCGGCGGTGCCGATGTGCGGATGCTGTGCGACGTGCTGCGCCGGCTGGCGCATGGCTGCTCGTCGACGGCGCTGGCGCTGTCGATGCACACGCATCAGGTGGCGTTTCCAGCCTGGCGCTGGCACCATCAGCAGGCCACCCGCGACAAGACCGAGCCGCTGCTCAGGCGCGTCGCCGCGGAAAGGCTGATCCTCCTGTCGTCCGGTGGCGGCGACTGGATCGGCGGCTCGGGCAAGGCCGAGCCGGTAGACGGCGGCTACAGGGTGACCGCGCGCAAGATGTTCGTCTCCGGGGCGCCGGCCGGCAACATCCTGATGACCAGCGCGATCACGCCCGAGGACGGGGGCACGATCATTCATTTCCCCTGCCCGATGGCGGCACCCGAGGTCTCGATCCTCGACACCTGGCACACGCTGGGGATGCGCGGCACCGGCAGCCATGACGTGGTGATCGACGGGCTGTTCGTCCCGGCCGACAAGGTCGCGGTCAAGCGGCCCAAGGGAAAATGGCACCCACTCTTCTTCATGCTCGGCACCATCGCCTTTCCGCTGATCTACGCGGTCTATCTCGGCGTCGCCGAGCGGGCCCGCGACATCGCCGTCGAGATCGCCACGCGGCGACCGGCATCACCGATGCTGCGCGACCGGGCCGGCCGTATGGAGACGGCGCTGGCGGCGGCGCGGCTGGCGCATGAGTACATGATCGCGGGCGTCGAGCTGAACGCGCCATCGGCGCAGACCGTCGGTCAGGTGATGACCGGGCGGCGACTGGTCGAGGAGAATGCCATCCGCACGGTCGAGCTGGCCATGGAACTCGCGGGCGGTGTCGGCTTCTACCGCAAGGCCGAACTGGAGCGGCTGTTCCGCGACATCCAGGCCGCGCGCTACCATCCGCTGCAGAAGGAAGTGCAGGCCGAATATCTCGGCGCCCTGGCGCTCGGGCAACCGATCGACGAGATCTTCTGACCGGACCGGCGCCACTCGAACGGCCGGGGCGGCCTCCGCCAGGGCCAGAAACGAAAAGGGCTCGCGATCCGCGAGCCCTTTGCTTTTGATCCGTCCGGCCGACCCTGATCAGCGCTTGGAGAACTGGAAGCTCCGGCGGGCCTTGCGCTTGCCGTACTTCTTGCGCTCCACCGTGCGGCTGTCGCGGGTCAGGAACCCGGCGGCCTTCAGCGGTCCGCGCAGGCTCGGCTCGTACAGCGTCAGCGCCTTCGAGATGCCGTGCTTGACCGCACCCGCCTGCCCCGACAGGCCGCCGCCGGCCACCGTCGCCATGACGTCGAATTCGCCATTGACGTTGGCCACGGTGAACGGCTGGCCGATGACCATCTGCAGCACCGGACGGGCGAAATACTCCGCCATCGTCTTGCCGTTGACGGTGATCTTGCCGCTGCCCGGCTTGATCCAGACCCGGGCCACCGCGTCCTTGCGCTTGCCGGTGGCATAGGACCGGCCCAGCGAATCGCGCTGCGCCTCGTATTTCGGCGCCGTCTCCTCGACCGTCACCCCGCCGGCTTCGGTGCCCTCGACGGCACCCTTCAGCTCTTCGAGCGACCTGATTTCCTCGGCCATGTCAGAGGCTCCGTGTGTTCTTGGGGTTCATGGCGCGCACGTCCAGCGCTTCGGGCTGCTGCGCCTGCTGGCCGTGCTCGGCCCCGGCATAGACGCGCAGGTTCGAAAGCTGCTTGCGCGACAGCGGCCCGCCCGGCAGCATCCGCTGCACCGCCTTGTAGAGCACCCGCTCGGGATGCTTGCCGTCGAGGATCTGCGCCGCGGTGCGCTCCTTGATCCCGCCGGGATGGCCGGTGTGCCAGTAGTATTTCTTGTCGGCGCGCTTCTTGCCGGTCATCTGCACCTTGGCGGCGTTGATGACGACGACATTGTCGCCCATGTCCATGTGCGGCGTGAAGCTGGGCTTGTGCTTGCCGCGCAGCCGCATCGCGATGATCGAGGCGAGGCGGCCGAGCACGACGCCCTCGGCGTCGATCAGCACCCACTTCTTCTCGATATCCGCCGGCTTGGCTGAGAAGGTTTTCATTGCTCGGGTCCGGTTGTTCGGCCCCGTCGGGGCCAGTGTTCACCATGGCGACGGACATGCCGCCGCGACCGCGCCCTTCTACAGGTTTTGCCGGCCCAGTCAATGCGCCAGGCAAAGAAATATCCCAGCAAAACCAAGTTCTTGTGAGTGGGGTATAAGCATACCCCCAAAATCACCGCCGCGACGGCGGGATCGAGTAGGTCAGGCTCGCCTGCGCCACCGGCTGCTCCACCCCGTCCGAATGGATCAGCACGTCACCCACCGACAGCACCCGCCCCAGCTTCAGGATCCGTGCCTCCGCCACCAGCCCGCCGGGCCCCGGCTTGCGCATGAAGTTGATGCTGCAATTGGTGGTCACCGCCAGCGCCTCGCGGCCGATCATCGCCAGGGTGACGATGTAGAAGGCGCAGTCGGCCAGCCCGAACAGCGTCGGCCCCGAGACCGTGCCGCCAGGCCGCAGGTCGGCCTCGCGCGCCTCCATCCGCACCCGCGCCCGCATCGGCTCCAGCGCCTCGACCCGGAACCGCCCCTGCATCTGCGGGAACACCTCGTCGAGGAAGCCATGCACCTCGGGAATGGTCAGCTTCGGTTGCATCGCCCTGCCCCTTTGCCTCTGCCTGCCTTTTTGTGAGACTGTCGGGCGACACGCACGCTGGCAAGGGAGAGGGCGCATGGACGATCGCACGGACGAGGCACTTATTCTGCGCGAGGATGCCGGCGCGGTGGCGACCCTGACGCTGAACAACCCGGCCAAGCTCAATCCGCTCTCGGACGAGATGATCGCCGCGCTGACCGGCACCTTCGCGGCGCTGAAAGAGGACCGTGCCACCCGGGTGGTGGTGCTGAAGGGCGCCGGCAAGGCGTTCTGCGCCGGGCACGACCTTCGCCAGATGCAGGCCGGCCGCCAGTCCGAGGACGCGGGCGCCGCCTATTTCGCCGATCTCTTCGGCCGCTGCGCCGCGATGATGTCGGCGATCCGTGCCCTGCCCCAGCCGGTGATCGCCCAGGTCCATGGCGTCGCCGCCGCCGCCGGCTGCCAGCTGGTCGCCGCCTGCGATCTGGCGGTGGCGGCCGAGACCACCCGCTTCGGCGTCAACGGCGTCAATATCGGGCTCTTCTGCTCGACGCCCATGGTGGCGCTCAGCCGCAACGTCTCGCCCAAGCAGGCCTTCGAGATGCTGGTCACGGGCGAGCTGATCGGCGCCGCCCGCGCCCGCGAGATCGGGCTGGTCAACCGCGTCGTGCCCGAGGACGGCCTCGGCGAGGCGACCGCCGAACTGGCGGCGCTGATCGCCGGCAAGCTCGGCAAGGCGGTGGCCATCGGCAAGGAGGCGTTCTACGCCCAGCTCGGCCGGCCGCTGGATCAGGCCTATGCCCTCACCGGCAAGGTGATGGCCGCCAACATGATGCTCGGCGACACCGCCGGCGGCATCGAGGCGTTCCTCAACAAGCAGAAGCCGGTCTGGGACCAGTGACCGGCCGCCGGCGCAGCCGGGCGTGAACGGCTCATCGGGGGGATCGACGATGCCAAACCAGCAGACCGGTCAGCAACCCGGCCAGAACGTCGCCGTGGCGAAGAAATACGTCGACGGGGCCGCGGCGCTCGCCACCAAGATCCAGGCCGCGTCCGATGCCGCCAAGAAGATGCAGGCCGCGGGCGAGGACATCAACCTGATCCGCAAGGCGCTCGCCTCGATGTCCTACCTGCCCGAGATCGGCACCATCCTGCAGGTGATCTCGGCCGGGCTCTCGGTGGCGCAGTTCTTCCTGCCGATGAAGACAAAAGAGGACCAGATCCTCGACGGCATCAAGGAGATCACCGGGCGGGTCGAATCGCTGCGCACCGACCTGACCGCGCAGCTCAAGTCGCTGGGGCTGGAACTGGAGCTCTTCGGCGACAAGGCGACGCTCGCGCCCTTCATCGCCGTGGTCGAAAGCGGCAACGACACCCTCGGTTCCATCGCCGATACCCGGCTGACCGGCGGCTCGCCCGATTTCGCCTCGGTGCAGATCGACGACCTCGTGGGCAAGGACTTCAGCACCGCCTTCCGGATGTTCTACGATTTCAGCACCGGTACCGGCGTCGCCGACAACTTCATCGAAAAGGCCTATCAGCAATCCTACGGCAATGCCGGGACGGTGACGCAGCTTGCCGACTACCTCACCACCATGGCGATGCTGGCGGTGACGCTCGACGCCTTCAAGAAGGGTGTCCTGGCCCGGCGCCAGCACGAGGCGAACGGCACCACCATCGACGACGACGCCCGGGTCGCGCTCGCCGACAGCATCGGCACCTTCTACCACGACAAGCTGGCCACCATCGGTGACAACGGCATGACGTGGAGCAATCGCTGCATCGACCCCGACGCGCGCGCGGACCAGATCGAACGCTACTACCAAGACAACCGGTTCGGCCTGATGGCCGTGATCGGCGCCGACAAGCAGGGCAGCGCCACCCGGATCGTCGACCGTCTCGGCACGCAGTGGCCATATCTGAACTTCACCGCCATCGTCTACGGGCCGCTGGCCGGCTTCGACAGTCACGCCTTCCGGGCCTCGGCACACTGCACGATCAGCCATTTCCGCAAGAACGACCTCGCCGGCCAGCCCGTCAATGTCGTCATCTACTGGGCCAACCGCCGCGACGGGGCCAAGCGCAAGCGCTCCACGCCGCCCGACCAGCCGCTGGTCTGGAACACCCGGGTCGGGCAGAGCAAGGAGGCGCACTGGGACCCGACCCACGTACTGTTCGGCCAGCTCAACGCCTATCCGCACGACCGCAACCGGCTCACCGGCTGGCGCAACCTCGACCGGGTCAAGGACATCTCCACCTATTTCGCCCAATATACGATGCTGCTCGACCCGGCGCATCCCGGCCTGCAGGGCGGCATGGTCTGGGCGGCCTGGATCGAGGGCCCGGAATTCGACGTCGGTCTCGCCTCGGACAATCCGTGCCTGCTGGTCTCGAACGCCCAGAACTTCCAGATCTCGAACCGGGACACCATCTATGTCACCGAGGATTACCACCGGGTGATCACCGTCTGGCCGACCTGAGTTGCGAACCGGAACCTGCCCCAAAAGGCAAGGACATGGCGTTCCTGCACGGCCTCCGCGACACCGCGGCACGGGCCGCTCATAGGCTCAGGAACGCCTGTCCCCACCGGCGTCCCCACCGGCGTTAACACTTTTATCAATATGAATCAGTGGGTTGACCTACCGTCCCCGTGGGGACGCCCGGCTTGGGCCAGGGCAGGGTCAAGGCGCTCCGGTAAATCGCGGCCGGGCACCAACACCGTCCCCGTGCCTGCGTCCCCACGAGGTGTCCCCACGGGAAATCCGGCGATTTCAAGCCCTTGACCCCCCGTCCCCATGGGGACGCCTGGCTTGGGCAAGGGCAAGGTCAAGGCGATTCCGGGAAACCGCGGCCGGGCACCAGCACCGTCCCCGTGCCTGCGTCCCCACGAGGTGTCCCCACGGGAAATCCGGCGATTCCAGCACCTTGACCCCCCGTCCCCATGGGGACGCTTCCCACGGGGCCGGAATCCAGGCGCCATCACCGCCCGCGGGCGATCTTCTGATCCGGTGGATAGAGGCTCAGGAACCGCGCCCGGATCACCGTCACCAGCACGATCACCGCCAGCGTCTGGTGGGCGATCGCCGCCGGCCAGGCTGCCGCCACCTCCACCGTGGCGATGCCGAGGGCAACCTGGCCGAAGACCAGCACCGCCACCCAGTCGAAGGCCCGCCGGACCGCGATCCGGCCCGACCCGCGCGCCCGCCACCAGACGAACGCCGCCTTGGCCAGGATCAGGTAGGCCCAGATGCGGTGGTTGAACTGCACCAGGCCGAGATTCTCGAACCAGTTGCGCCAGCCCGGCGTCAAAGCGAAGGCATCGGGCGGAAAGACCTGCCCCGCCATCAGCGGCCATTCCGGATAGGCGGCGCCGGAATCGGTGCCCGCGACCAGCGCGCCCAGCACCACCTGGACCATGATCATGGCGACAAGGATGCCTGCCAGCCGGGCCAGCTTCGCCTCGCGCTGGCGCCGGGCCTGGAAAAGGTCCATCTCGCCCCGGCGCAGCTGCATCGCGTACCAGCCGATCAGCCCCAGGATCGAGAAGGCCAGCGTCAGGTGCACCGCCAGCCGATAGGGGGCGACGTCCAGCCGGTCGCCGCTCAGCCCCGAGGAGACCATCCACCAGCCGATCGCGCCCTGCAGCCCGCCCAGCAGGCCGAGGCCGAGAAAGCGCTGGACCCAGCCGCGCGGAACCCGGTGGCGCAGCGCGAACCAGGCAAAGCCCGCCGCCCAGACCAGTCCGATCAGCCGGCCGAGCTGGCGGTGCCCCCATTCCCACCAGTAGATCGACTTGAACTCGGCCAGGGTCATGGCGCTGTTCTGCAGCCGGAATTCGGGGATCTCCCGGTAGAGCGCGAACTCGGCGTCCCAGTCCGCCGCCGACATCGGCGGCAGGGCCCCGGTCACCGGCCGCCACTCGGTGATCGACAGGCCGCTGTCGGTCAGCCGGGTCAGCCCGCCCACGGTGATCATCACCAGGACCAGCGCGAACAGAACGATCAGCCAGCGCACCGCGGCCGCCCGCCAGCGCTCGCGCTGCTCGCGTGGCGAGGGACCGGCCGGCGCCGGATCCGGCGCGGCTCGCTTCTCGGCCCCGACCTCCTCGAAGATGCTGCGCTGCCTGGCCATTGCCCCTGCCCCGTCTACAAGCTTGCGGCCGTTACCTAGTCCGCATGCGGACGGAAGGAAAGCCGGGCTCAGTCATCGCCGCGTCGGCGTTCCGGGTGGCGCTCGGCCAGCGACCGGAACACCGCGTGCATGGTGCGGATGTCGGTCTCGGTAAGCGGAAAGCGCGAGAACATGTTGCGCAGTACGGTGAGCATGCTGGCGCGGCGGTCCTCGGGCCAGAAGAACTGCGCCCGGTCGAGCCGCTCTTCCAGCCGGGCGATCAGATGCGCCCGCTCCTCGGCGTTCGCCGGCCGATCGGTCAGCGCGGCGGTCGCCGGCGCCTCGACCCCGCCCGACCGCAGCCATTCATAGGCCAGGATCAGGACCCCCTGGCCCAGGTTCAGCGAGGCAAAGTCCGGGTTCACCGGGATCCGCACCAGGGTATTGGCCCGCACGATGTCCTCGTTCTCGAGCCCCGTGCGTTCCGGTCCGAACAGGATCCCCACCCGCTCGCCGGCGGCCGTCCGCATGCGGGCATCGGCCATGGCTGCCTCGGCGGTCAGGACCGGCTTGACCAGTTCCCGGTCGCGGGCGGTGGTGGCGTAGACATGGGTCAGCCCGGTCAGCGCCGCGGCGGTGCTGTCGCACAGCATGGCCGCGTCGATCACTCGCCCGGCGCCCGAGGCGGTGGCCCCGGCGCGTTCGTTCGGCCAGCCGTCCCGGGGGGCGACCAGCCGCATGTGGGTCAGACCGAAATTCAGCATCGCCCGGGCTGCCGCGCCGATGTTCTCACCCATCTGCGGCCGCACCAGGATGATTGCCGGCATCGCCGCCGCATCGTCGTTCACCTGCACGCCCCTCCCGCCCGGTCAGTGAGCCGTGATAGGGTTCAGCCGGCGAGCATGCAAGAAAGGGTGCGGCCATGGCCTATGACGAGGGGATTGCCGAAATCATCCGCGACGATCTGTCGGACCGATCGGGCATCGTCGAGAAGAAGATGTTCGGCGGGCTCTGCTTCATGATGGATGGGAACATGCTGTGCGGCACCTACCGGGACGGCGGCATGTACCGGGTCGGCGAAAGGAACGAGGCCGCGGCGCTGGACCTGCCCGAGGTCCGGCAAATGGACTTCACCGGCCGGCCGATGAAGGGCTTCGTCCTTTGCGGCGGCGGCACCTTTGCGAACGACGACCTGCGCAGGACGCTATTGGGTCTGGCGCTCGACTTCGTCGGTGCGATGCCGCCGAAATAACCCGGCAATCGCAAGGGCAGCGTCGGCGAGAAGCCACAGATAGAGCGGCTCGATGGTGTAGCGCATGCGTTCCTGCTCGCCGCCATTGCCAAGCACCGAGGCAGCGGTGAAATAGCCGATCATCAGGAAGATGAGCGCATGGACCCTGCCGCCGCTGGCCGCGCGCGCGCCACACCACAGAACGAGGCCGGCATAGAAGCCGAGGATCAAAGTCCGACCTACCGCCCCCGTGCGATCCTGCAGAGCCTCCAGCGGAGCCATGACCTGCCATCCGACAGGATCGAAGAAGTAGCGATACGGAAGGGTCTCGTGCGCTCGCAAGGCCTCGCGCCAGCGCCCACGGGCCCAGGCGATGGGATCATCGGCGATCAGGGCCCGCGCGGCTGCCAGGCACTCCCGCGACCGGTCGACCAGGCCGATATGGTTCATGTTCTCGAAGCCGGAACTCTTGACCTTGTCGGTCAGCGAGGGGTGCAGGTCGGGCCGTGCGATAGGCGGTGCGAAGTAGATCTCGCGATGCGCCTCGACGAAGCCACAATGCTCACGGAAGGCCTTCGATCGGCCGGGCGCGGTCTGTGCGACGTTCAGCCCGACCCAGGTGGAGGCGGTGGGAAACCCGACCGTGACGGCGTTCTTCAGTGTCGGCAGCGTCCCCATGAGGACGGCCACGCCCAGCACCGCAAGCGATCTGCGGTCGATCCCGACGCCGACAAGCGCGGCGATGCCGGCCAGCACAAGGAAGACCGGGTGGAAGATGGCCCATATCCATGACAGCGCGACCAGGCACCCCAGTGCCGCCGTGTAGGCGCCAACCCCGCCGCGGCGCAGCCGCGTGACCGCGAGCAGCCAAAGGGTGACCAGAACAGCGGTCAGGTGCGGATAGAAAATATAGTTCTCGTAGTAGATCACCGACGGCTGGCATAGCGCGAGCAGCGCCAGCAGCACCGCCGGCCAGGGGCCCAGCCCCATGCGCCTCAGGATGGCAATAACCGCCAGCCCGGCAATGGCCGACAACCCCATATTCAGCCCGTGCAGGACCCGGGTCACCGCCTCGGCATCGTTTCCGGCCAGCTTGACCGCCGCACCGATGATCGCGTTCCACAGGGGTGGCTGGGCATGGAAGGCCCAGAGCGTTCCCCAGTAGTCGGCAGCCAGGTATTTCAGGTCGGCGTGCTGCCAGTGGTTCAGCACGATCCTCGGATCCGGGGCGATGCCGAGCCAAGCGATACCGGCACGCGTCAGGGCGAAGAACCCGAGAAAGGCCACAGGCAGCCAGGGATTGTTGCGCGGCAAGTTGCGTGTCCCCATGCGGTCACGTGTCGGCTATGCCTCGGTGCGCCGCGGCCTGCAAGCCGACGGCCCGAGGCCGGCACGTTGCCCGTTTTCCAATCTCTGGCCGCCAACGGCTGCAGCCATGGGTCGGCCCGCCCTCGGATACTTTCAACCCGCAGGCAATTCGGCTATTGCGGCCGAAACCGATTCAGCAGGAGCCACGCATGTCGAAGATCAAGGTGGAAGGCACGGTCGTCGAACTCGACGGCGACGAGATGACCCGGATCATCTGGGACATCATCAAGAAGAAGCTGATCCTGCCCTATCTCGACGTCAACCTTGAGTACTACGACCTCGGCATCGAGGAGCGGGACCGCACCGACGACGAGATCACCGTCGACGCGGCGAACGCCATCCGCAAGCACGGCGTCGGGGTCAAGTGTGCCACGATCACGCCGGACGAGGCGCGGGTCGAGGAGTTCGGGCTGAAGCGCATGTACCGGTCCCCGAACGGCACGATCCGTAACATCCTCGGCGGGGTGATCTTCCGCCAGCCGATCATCTGCAAGAACGTGCCGCGCCTGGTCCCCGGCTGGACCAAGCCCATCGTCGTCGGCCGTCACGCCTTCGGCGACCAGTATCGCGCCACCGATTTCCGCTTTCCCGGCGCCGGCAAGCTGACCATCCGCTTCGAGGGGCGGGATGGGGAAGTCATCGAGCGCGAGGTCTTCGAGGCGCCGAGCGCCGGCGTGACCATGGCGATGTACAACCTCGACGACTCGATCCGCGACTTTGCCCGGGCCTCGTTCAACTACGGCCTGAACCTGGGCTGGCCGGTCTATCTGTCCACCAAGAACACGATCCTGAAGGCCTATGACGGGCGCTTCAAGGACCTGTTCCAGGAGGTTTTCGAGGCCGAATTCGCCGACGCCTTCAAGGACAAGAAGATCACCTACGAGCACCGGCTGATCGACGACATGGTGGCGGCGAGCCTGAAATGGTCCGGCGGCTATGTCTGGGCCTGAAAGAACTACGACGGCGACGTGCAGTCCTACACGCTGGCCCAGGGTTATGGCAGCCTGGGGCTGATGACCTCGGAGCTGATGACCCCGTATGGCAACGTCGTCGAGGCCGAGGCCGCGCATGGCACGGTCACCCGCCACTATCGCCAGCACCAGAAGGGCGAGGCCACCTCGACCAACTCGATCGCCTCGATCTATGCCTGGACCGGCGGGCTGCGCCACCGCGCCAAGCTGGACGGCAACGCGGCGCTGAAGACCTTCGCCGACACGCTGGACAAGGTGGTGGTGGATACCGTGGAAGCGGGCTCCATGACCAAGGACCTGGCGCTGCTGGTGGGCCCGGACCAGAAATGGCTGACCACCGAGGGCTTCCTCGACAAGATCGACGAGAACCTGAAGAAGGCGCTCGCCTGACCCGGCGCCGGGTCGGCGCCTTCGGGCGCCGGCACGCCGGATTTCGGGCGTCCCCACGGGGACGGGGGGTCAAGGGCCTGATCTTGCGGCACAAAAGCGTTAACGCGGGTGGGGACGCCTGCGGACAGGGTCGAGCCGGCGGGGTTGCGGGCAGGTCGGGGTCCGGGTTGTGATCGCGCCCGGGCGCCCCGCCCACCCACCCCAAGAGCGAAACCGGAGCAGATTGAAACAATCTGATACGAGGATTCGCTCAGGCTTTGAGCTGGACCAAAATCCTTGTTCAGCCTGCTTCAGGCTGAAACGGTTTTGGTCCTCTGCCCGGGCGCGATCCGGCACCCAGAATTGCAGCCGGCGTCACTTCTTCGGGGCGCCCCCATGGGGACGGAGTGTCAAGCACCTGATTTCAAAAGATAAAAGTGTTAACGCCGGTGGGGACACCTGATTTACGCGCCTCGCCGGAGAGTGTTGCCCGCGATCACCGCCGGGCGATGGCATCGCGCCAGGCGTGGGCGTAGGCTTTGAGGCGCCGCTGGTCGGACACCACCGCCGGGGTGAGGGCGAGGTCCGGAGGGTCGCCTTGCTGGAACAGAAGCGCCGCCCCGATGGCAGTTCCGGTGGCGCTGCGGGCAGACAGCACCCTTGAGCCGGTCGCCACAGCGAGCATGGACAGAAACAGCGCATTGCGGGCAAACGGCCCCTCGACGATCACCGGGCCGGCATGACCGATCATGGTCAGGCACTCGGCCGCCATCATCGCCAGATAGAAGGCCGCCGCCGCGCTGCGGGCGCCCGACCCTGCGGGCGGCTCGCCCCCCGACCAGCGGGCCTGCCGCCCGGGGAACGGGCCGGAGCCGGTTTCGACCGCCGGCAGCAGCGTCAGCCCCTGCGAAAGCACGCCGTCGATGTCGATCCCGGTCGGCGCGGGGGGGCCCTTGCCGCAGATGATCTCGTATTCGCGGCCGCCCATGAACTTGGCCGAGGGCACCGGCTCGCCGAAGGCGTTGACGTTGATGAGCGTGTCGCGGGCCGGATCGAGTGGTGTGGCACGCCCGCCCACCGCCATGGCGACGACCCAGGTGCCGGTGGAAACCACCGAGAAGGGCGCGGTCTGGGCCAACAGATGCGGGTAGAGCGAGGCGTTGGAATCATGGATACCGCAGGCCACCGGCGTGTCGGGCGCGAGGCCGGTCGCCTCGGCGACCGCAGGCAGGATGGGCCCCAAAATGTCAGAGCTTTTGCGGATCGGCGCCATCCTGTCGCCCAGCCCGAGCCGGTCCACGAGGCCGGAGAAGGTGCGGGTCTGCGGGTTCCAGAGGTCGGTGTGGCAGCCGATCGATGTGACGTCGAGGCTGCGGATCCCGGTCAGCCGGAAGCCCCAGTATTGCGGGTAGCCGACAAAAGATGCCAGGCGGCCGGCCAGCCCGGGGTCGCGACGGAGCTGCCAGAAGAGCTGGGCACCCACATTGAGCCCGATGGGCAGCCGGGGCGAACCGGTCTCGGCGAAGGGGGGGCGGATGGCGTCGTATTCGGCGGCGAGTTCGTCGGGGCCGGGATGCTCGTAATCGAGCATCGGCGCGGCCAGCGCACCTTGGGCATCAAGGAGCACGCAGCTTGCACCGTGGGTTGTCGCGGTGACGGCGTCGATGCGATGGGTGGCATGGAGGCGCGCCAGGCCGTCGAGGATGAAGCGCCAATGCCCCTCGAGGTCGAAATGCGGGTAAGGCGGCCCGGGGCGCACCCGGTTGGAACGCGTCTCCACCGCGATCTCGGACAAGCTGTCGAGGTCGGCCAGCGCCAGCTTGGCATTGGTCTTGCCGATGTCGATGACCGCGATGTGGCGTGGGCCGATCATGGCATGTGGAACAGGGTCTCCAGCGGCACCGCGACGGGCTCGTTGTCGGGCCTCGTCTCCATGATGTCGGCCATCTGCGCCCACCAGCGCTGCATGACCTCATGCGCCGGCAGGCTGTCCATGGCGTGATCGTCGCGGCGCCACAGGACACCGAAAAGCAGGTTGGTCTCGGGGTCGAGATGGATCGAGTAATCCGAGATGCCGGCCTCTTTCAGCAGCGTCACCAGCTCGGGCCAGATCGCGTCGTAGCGGCGCCTGTATTCGTCCCGGCAGCCAGGGTTCAGGCGCATGCGGAAGGCGTATTTCTGCATCATACCCTCGCGGAAAAGGCCCGGCCGATCAGCCGCGGCAGGGCGATGACCCCGATCAGCAGCAGGCCGATGAAGATCGACATGACGATACCGGGCACGTTCATCAATCCGAAGCCAAAGGTGACCAGCCCCATGACGAAGGCGGCGACCACGACGCCGGGAATCGATCCCGAGCCGCCCAGGATGTTGACGCCGCCGAGGACCACCATGGTGACGACCTCGAGCTCCCATCCGAAGGCGATCGAGGGCCGGGTGGAGCCGAGGCGGGATGTCAGACAGATCGCGGCGATGCCGGACATGGCCCCGGTCAGCAGGAAGAGGATGAACTTCACCCGCCCGACCCGGATGCCGGAAAAGAGCGCGGCGGTTGGATTGTTGCCGATGGCATAGACGGCGCGACCGAAATTGGTGCGGTGAAGGAGGATGCCGAACAGGATCGCGAAGGCGAAGAAGAGCGCCAGCTCGACCGAGAACACCCACCAGACATAGCCCTGCCCGAAGAAGGCGAAGTCCGGCGGGTAGCCGGTATAGGCCTTGTCGCCGAGGACGATGTACGCGATGCCGCGATAGAGGCTCATGGTGCCAATGGTGACCACGATCGACGGCAGGCCGAGGCCGGTGACGAGCGCGCCGTTCACCGCCCCGCAGGCGAGCCCGGTGAGGATGCCGATCAGGACCAGCTCGGCCGGGCCGGCGCCCACCTGCACCGCGGCGCCCATTGCGGTCGAGGCGAGCGCGATGATCGAGGCGACGGAAAGATCGATCTCGCCGGAGATGATCAGCAGCGCCATGGCAAAGCCGATCATCGCCTTCTCGGTGAAGTTGTAGGTGGCGTCCGACAGGTTCCAGGCGTTCAGGAAATAGGGCGAGGCCATGGCGTTGGCGACGAAGATCGCGACCGCGACGAGGATCAGCAGCGTCTCCCAGCTTTTCAGGATCCGGACGAAAGGCGTGGTCAGCCGGTCGGGGATGGCGCGGATGGGGGCGTCGATGGCATCGGGGGCGGTCATGCGCGGTGCTCGGCGGTTTTCAGGATCACCCGGCCGCGCGAGCGCTGGGCGCGGGCGTTGAAGGCGACGGCGACGATGATGGCGCTGCCGGAAATGGCGAGCTGCCAGAACGGCGAGATGTTGACCACCGGAAGCGCGTTCTTGACCGTGCCGAGGAAGAGCGCGCCGAGGACGGCGCCCGGCACCGAGCCGACGCCGCCGGCGATGGAGATGCCGCCGATGACGCAGGCCGCGACCACGTCGAGCTCGAACCCGCCGGCGATATCGACATAGGCCACGGCGTAGCGGGCGACCCAGAGATAACCGGCAAGCCCGGCCAGGGCGCCCGAGATGACGTAGGCCGCGCATTGGGTGCGGCCGACGTCGATGCCGGTATAGACGGCTGCGTTGGGATTGCCGCCGACGGCGAAGAAAGCGCGCCCCAGAGCGGTGCGGCCGACGATCAGCGCCGCGACGGCGACCACCGCGATCGCGATCCAGCTGAGCACCGGCAGGCCGAGCAGGACGGTGCGGGGGAAGGCCTTGAAGGCGACCCCCATCTCGTGCGCGTTGATCCACTCTCCGCCCGAGATGAGGAAGATGATGCCGCGGAAGATGGTCATGGTGCCGAGGGTGACGACGATGGGCGGGATGGCGAGCTTCCACACAAGGATGCCGTTGATCGCGCCGAGGCAGGCGCCGACCAGAATGGCCAAGGGTACGATCACGATGACCGGCACGCCCGGGGCTGCGGTGTTCAGCATCGCCACCACCATACCGGTCAGGGCGAGGTTGGCGGCGACCGAGAGGTCGATGCAGCGGGTGAGGATCACGCACATCTGGCCGATGGCGAGGATGATGAGCGGCGCTGTGTCGTTGAAGACGTTGGCGAGGTTCGCCGGCGCCACGAAGCCCGGGAAGCGGGTGGCGATGAGCGCCATCAGCCCCAGGATGGCGGCGGCGAGGATCGCCTCGCGAGAGCGTAGCGCCGCGGCGATCATGGCGCGACCTCCGCAATGCCGGCGGCGTGGCGGACCAGCCGTTCGGGGGTGAGTTCGTCGCGGGCAAGGTCGGCCACGATGCGGCCCTCGCGCATGACGATGACGCGGTCCGACATGCCAAGGATCTCGGGGATCTCGGACGAGACCATGATCACCGCCAGCCCCTGCGCGGCCAGTTCGGCCATGAAGGCATGCACCGCCGCCTTGGAGCCGATGTCGATGCCCTTGGTCGGCTCGTCGAGGATGATCACCCGCGGGCTGGTAGCCAGCCACTTGGCGATCACCACCTTCTGCTGGTTGCCGCCCGAAAGCGTGCCCACATCCTGGTCGAGCGAGGCGGCGCGCAGGTCGAGCCGTTCGGCATAGCGCCGGGCCAGCGCGAATTCGCGGGCCATGCGGATGAAGCCGCGGCGCGAGGTCTGCGACAGCGACGGCAGGGTGATGTTCTTGACGATGGGCAGGCCGATCACCGCGCCCTGGCGGCCGCGATCCTCGGGCACGTAGACGATGCCGGCGGCGATGGCCTCGGCCGGGCTGCGGATCACCGCGACGCGGTCGTCGATGCGGACTGCCCCCTTCGACGGCCGGGTGATGCCGAAGAGCGCCTGCATGAACTCGCTGCGCCCCGCACCGACCAGCCCGTAGAAGCCCAGGATCTCGCCCTTTTTCAGCGAGAAGCCGATATCGGCGAATTCAGTCGGGTGGCAGTAGCCGGCCACCCGCAGCACCTCGTCGCCGGGCGCGGACTGGCGTTCGGGGAAGATGTGATCGACCGAGCGGCCGACCATCAGACGCACCAGCTCGTCCTGGTCGGTATCGCCGATCAGCCCCTCGCCCACGCATTCGCCGTCGCGGAAGACGGTGTAGCGGTCGGCGATGCGGAACACCTCGTCGAACTTGTGGCTGATGAAGAGGATCGCCTTGCCGCGCGCCTTGAGCCCCTCGATCAGCGCGTAGAGCTCGTGGATTTCCTTGTGGCTGAGGGCTGCGGTGGGCTCGTCCATGATGACGACCCGGGCATCGACCGACAGCGCCCGGGCGATCGCCACCAGATGCTTGCTGGCGATGCCAAGGTCCTTGAGCCGCACCGAGGGGTCGATGCCGGCGCCGATGCCCTCCAGAAGCTCGCCTGCCCGCGCCACCATGGCGGCGCGGTCGATCAGCCCGAAGCGGCCCCTGGGCGCATGGCCGATGAAGATGTTCTCGGCCACGGTCAGCCCGTCGAACAGCACCGTTTCCTGATGGATGGCGGTGATGCCGGCGGCGGTGGCGTCATGGGCGGTGGCAAGGGTGACCGGCTGGCCGTCGATGCGGATGGTGCCGCCATCGGGGTGGTAGATGCCGGTCAGCACCTTGACCAGCGTCGACTTGCCGGCGCCGTTCTCGCCCACCAGCGCGGTGACCTGTCCAGAATAAAGCGACAGCCGCACATCCGCCAGCGCACGGACACCGGGGAAAGTCTTGGAGACGCCCTCGAGCGCCAGCACCGGGGTCGGCTTTGCCTTGGATGCGGCGACGGGTTCTGCCATGGCGATGGCGGGCATGATCTGTCTGACACTTCGATGGTTGCGGCGCGGGGAGGTTGCACCCCGCGCCCAGGTCACAAGGGATCAGAAGATGTCCTTGAACGCGTCGATGTTCGAGGCGTCGTAGACGAAGGGATCGGCCATGGCACCCTCGTCATTGTCGTCGAGCGTCACCGCGCCCATCCGGCCCATGGGGATCGACCCGCCCGGCTCGGCGGTGGCCGCACCGGTCGCCAGGTTGTAGGCGATCATCGTGGCCGCATAGCCAAGGTCGATGGGGTTCCAGATGGCAAAGGACTTGGAGGCGCCCGAACCCACATGCGCGGCCATCTCGGACGGCAGGCCGAGGCCGGTGACGTTGATCTCGCCGACCTTGCCCGCGTCCTCGACCGCCTGGGCGGCGGCGACGATGCCGACGCTGGTGGGCGCGATGATCGCCTTCAGGTCGGGATAGGTCTGCATGAGGCCCTGGGCCTCGCGGTAGGACTTGTCGGCAAGGTCATCGCCGTAGACCGTGGTGACGACGTCGATGCCGGGGTAGTCCCCCATCACCTTGTTCATCTCCTCGATCCAGGTGTTCTGGTTGGTCGCCGTGGCGCTGGCCGAAAGCACCGCCACCTGACCGCCGTCGGGCAAATTGTCGGCGGCGAGCTTGATGATCATGTTGCCGATCAGCGGGTTGGACGAGGGGTTGAGGTGCATCTGCCGACCCTCGGGCGCGACGCCCGAATCCCACGAGATCACGGTGATGCCGCGGTCCATGGCCTTTTTCAGCGTCGGTACCAGCGCGTCACGATCGTTGGCCGAGACGGCGATGGCGTCGACCTGCTGGGCGATCAGCGAGTTGATGACCTCGATCTGGCCCTCGGCAGTGGTGTCGGTGGGACCGGTGTAGATGATCTCGACATCGCCGAGCTCGCCCGCCGCTTCCTCGGCGCCCTTGGCCGCGGCCTCGAAGAAGCCGATGCCGAGCGCCTTGACGACCAGCGCGATGCGCTTCTTGTCCTGAGCGTCGGCAGGGCTGACCAGCAGGCCCGCCGATAGCGCCGCGGCCAGCGCGGCGGTGGTGGCAAGTTTCTTCCAGATGCTCATGTTATCCTCCCGGGTGAGCTTGGTTTGCGTTGGGTCGGGCCCTTCAAGGCCCCTCTTCTTCATTCGGCCACCTTGGCGGCGCGGCGGGTCTCTGCCACGGTCAGCGCCACCCCTGCGGCCTCGAGCATCGCGGCCGAGCGATCGTCGATGCCGTCATCGGTGATGACGCGGGCGATGCGGGCGAGGCCGCACAGGATCAGGCTTGAGCGGCGAGCAAATTTCGACGAATCCACCAGCACGACCAGCTCGTCCGCCTGGTCGATCAGCTTCTGCTCGGCCTGGATCAGGAGCGGATCCGCCTCCATCAGCCCGAGCGGCCCGAGACCCTGGGCCCCCATGAACATGCGCCGGGCGTAGAAGTTGCGGGTCACGTCGTTCTCGAACGGGCTGAGGATGATGTTCTGTTCGCGGTAGATGGTGCCGCCGGGCAGGAGCACAGTGTTCTTGGAATGCCGGAGCAGGTAGTCGGCGATGCCGAAGGCGTTGGTGAAGACTTGCATGCGGCGGGTGCTGAGCGGGTGCACCATCTGGAAGGTGGTGGTGCCGCCGTTGACGATGATCGCGTCGCCATCCTCGCAAAGCGCCACCGCCTCGCGGGCGATGGCCTGCTTCTGGGCGATGTTGATCGTCTCGTTGACACGGAAGGGCCGGCCGGCGAGGCCCGGGAATTGCGGCGGGTGCAGGGCCTCGGCGCCGCCGCGGACCCGGCGCAGGCGCTTGGACAGGTGCAGCGCGGCGATGTCGCGACGGATCGTCGCCTCGGAGGCGCCGGTGAGATCGACCAGCTCGCCCACCGTTGCCACGGGCTTTTCGACCACGGCGTTGAGGATCAGGCGATGGCGCTCTTTCTCGTGCATGACGACCTGGTTTCGGGCCGCAGCGGCCCCGCGATAGCCGCAATGCTTTCCAGCCCGCCCCCACCATGTCAATCAATTTCGATCATTGTGCGGCGCAAAATGATTGTGCATGAGCGAAATTGAGCGATCATGATTGACGAGGGCGTTGCCTCGGCGTAATCGGAGCAAAACGAAAAGCGTGCGAACGGGAGGCCAGCCCCATGGATGCGATGCCGCGCCTGCTGCAGGACCTTTGGGACGAGGGCCGGGCCGAGGGCATGAGCGAGCCCGAGCTTCTGCTCTACCGCTCGAACCTTCTGGGCTCGGACAAGCGGATCACCAACTACGGCGGCGGCAATACCTCGGCAAAGGTGACCGAGAAGGACCCGCTGACCGGCGCCGATGTGGAGGTGCTGTGGGTCAAGGGCTCGGGCGGTGATGTCGGCTCGATGGGCCTCGACGGGTTCGCGACCCTCTACATGGACCGGCTGGAGGCGCTGAAGGGGCTTTATCGCGGGCTCGAGCACGAGGACGAGATGGTGGGCTACCTGCCCCACTGTACCTTCAACCTCAATCCCCGCGCCGCCTCGATCGACACGCCGCTGCACGCCTTCGTGCCGCGCAGGCATGTGGACCACATGCACGCGGACGCGATCATCGCCATCGCGGCATCGGCGGATTCGAAGGCGCTGACGGCGGAAATCTTTGGCGACGAGATCGGCTGGCTGCCGTGGAAGCGGCCGGGCTTCGAGCTGGGCCTGTGGCTGGAGAAGTACTGCCGCGAGAACCCCGAGGCCAAGGGCGTGGTTCTGGAGAGCCACGGGCTGTTCACCTGGGGCGACACGGCGCGGGAGTGCTATCGGACCACGCTTGCGGTCATCAACCGGGCGATCCAGTGGCTGGATGAGCGGACCGGCGGCAGGCCCGGCTTTGGTGGCGCCAGGCATCAGAGCCTTGCGGCCGACCAGCGCCGGGCGGTGGCGGCGCGGCTGTTGCCGGCGATTCGCGGGCTGATCGCGGAGGGCCGGCACAAGGTCGGACATTTCGACGATTCCGAAGCCGTGCTGACCTTCGTCAACAGCGCCGCCATGGACACGCTGGCGCCCATGGGCACCTCGTGCCCCGACCACTTCCTGAGGACCAAGATCCGCCCGCTGGTGGTGGACTTCGATCCAGCCAAACCGGACGTGGAGGTGACGCTTGCCGCCCTGCCCGAGGCCATCGCCGCCTATCGCGAGGGTTATGCGGCCTATTACGAGCGCTGCAGGCACCCGGACAGTCCCGGCCTGCGCGACCCCAACGCGGTGGTCTATCTGGTGCCAGGCGTCGGCATGATCACCTTCGCCGCCGACAAGGCGACGGCGCGGATCTCGGCCGAGTTCTATGTCAACGCGATCAACGTGATGCGCGGCGCCTCGGCAGTCTCGACCTATCGAGGCCTGCCCGAGCAGGAAGCCTTCGACATCGAGTACTGGCTTCTGGAAGAGGCCAAGCTGCAGCGCATGCCGAAGCCGAAGAGCCTGGCCGGACGCGTCGCGCTGATCACCGGCGGCGCCGGCGGCATCGGCGCGGCGACCGCCGAGCGTTACCTTGCCGAGGGCGCCTGCGTGATGCTGGCCGATATCGACGAGGCAGCGCTGGCCGACACGGCGAAGGCGCTGGCGGCGCATCACGGCCGGGATCGAGTTCGCGCGACAGTCATGGACGTGACCGGCGAGGCGGCGGTGGCGGCGGCCTTTGCCGAGACATGCGTTGCGTTCGGGGGGCTCGACATTCTGGTCTCGAATGCCGGCATCGCCTCGTCGGCGCCGGTCGAGGACACCTCGCTGGAGCTGTGGGACCGCAACATGGCGATCCTGTCGAACGGCTATTTCCTGGTCAGCCGCGAGGCCTTTCGGCTGATGAAGGCGCAAGGCACGGGTGGGGCCATCGTCTTCGTCGCCTCGAAGAACGGGCTGGCCGCCTCGGCCGGGGCCGCCGCCTATTGCACCGCCAAGGCAAGCGAGATCCACCTCGCCCGCTGCCTGGCGCTGGAGGGCGCGCCGCATGGCATCCGGGTCAACGTGGTCAACCCCGACGCAGTGCTGAGGGGGTCGAAGATCTGGACCGGAGAGTGGCTGGATGCGCGGGCGAAATCCTATGGGACCAAGGACTTCACCGAGCTTGAGGAGGTCTATCGCCAGCGCTCGCTCTTGAAGCGGACGGTGCTGCCCGAGGACATCGCCGAGGCGGCCTATTTCCTGGCGTCAGAGGCGTCGGCGAAGTCGACCGGCAACATCCTGAACGTGGACGCCGGCAACGTGCAGGCCTTCACGCGCTAGCGTCCCCATGGGGACGCTAGATTAACACGTTGATTTAAAAAGAAAAACAATGGTGACGGAATCCGAGATGATCGGCAGGACAGTGATCGAGGCGGAAAACGCCAGCCGTGACGCCGCGCTGAAGCGCGACTACGAGGCGCTGGGCGAGCAGCTTGACCGCCGCGGCATCGCCATCGATGCGATCAAGGCGAAGGTGGCAGGTTACGGCGTCGCCATCCCGTCATGGGGGGTCGGCACCGGTGGCACCCGCTTTGCCCGCTTTCCCGGCCCCGGCGAGCCGCGCGACATCTTCGACAAGCTCGAGGACTGTTCGGTCATTCAGGCGCTGACCGGCGCCACGCCGACGGTCAGCCTGCACATCCCCTGGGACAAGGCCGACCCGCGCGCCCTGCAGCAGAAGGCCGAGGAGTGCCGGCTGGGCTTCGACGCGATGAACTCCAACACCTTTCAGGACCAGCCCGGGCAGGCACATTCCTACAAGTACGGCTCGCTTTCGCACAGCGACGCCGCGACCCGCGCGCAGGCGGTGGAACACAACCTGGAATGCATCGAGATCGGCGAGGCAATCGGGTCGAATGCGCTGACCGTGTGGGTCGGCGACGGGTCGAACTTTCCCGGCCAGGTGAACTTCACCCGTGCCTTCGAGCGGTACCTGGATGCCATGCGCGAGATCTATGCCGCCCTGCCCGCCGGCTGGCGGCTGTTCAGCGAGCACAAGATCTATGAGCCGGCCTTCTATTCCACCGTGGTGCAGGACTGGGGCACCAACTATCTGATCGCCACCGAGCTTGGCCCCAAGGCGCAATGCCTGGTGGATCTCGGCCATCACGCGCCCAACGTGAACATCGAGATGATCGTCGCCCGGCTGATCCAGTTCGGCAAGCTGGGCGGGTTCCATTTCAACGACTCCAAGTATGGCGACGACGATCTCGATACCGGCTCGATCGACCCCTACCGGCTGTTCCTGGTGTTCAACGAGTTGGTCGACGCCGAGACGCGCGGCGCCGAAGGGTTCGACCCGGCGCACATGCTGGACCAGTCGCACAACGTCACCGACCCGATCGAAAGCCTGATGGTCTCGGCCATGGAGGTGCAGCGCGCCTATGCCCAGGCGCTGATCGTGGACCGGACGGCGCTGGAGGGCTTCCAGGAGGCAAACGACGCTCTGATGGCGACCACGGCGCTGAAACGGGCGTTCCGCACCGACGTCGAGCCGATCCTGGCCATGGCCCGGGCCGAGAAGGGTTGCGCCATCGATCCGGTGGCAGCCTATCGCGCTGCAGGCTATCGCGCCAAGGTTTCGGGGGAGCGGCCGGCGGTCAGCGGCGCGGGCGGCGGAATCGTGTGACCAGAAGCACGCTTGCTCTTTGTGCTTGAAAATCGCATCAACCTGAAGAATTCTATCGCAGGTTGTATCTGGCCTGCGAGCAGCTTGCGTACGGCCTCTGCGGTTGCGGGAGATATCCTGGAGGTCCCGGCGGTGAAAACGACAGGTGCGGGAATGTATGGCAATCGGGAATCTTCGCTGAGCGAGTCGGCCCTGTCACGTGACAGCTATCTCGCCGAAATTCTCACCTGCCTTTCCGACGTCATGGAGACCAACATCGGCGACGAAGACGCCGAGGGCTTCGTCGCCGCGGCGGCACATCGCGTCGGCCGCGAGGTGAACGACGCCTTTCGGGAGCGCTTCGGCCGGAAACGGCTGAGTCTCGACCAGATCGCGGAGACTCTGGTCGCCCTGAAGAGCGCCGTCGGCGGCAGTTTTCGTATCGAATCGGTCAGCGAGGACGAGATCGTGGTCACCGGCACGCGCTGTCCGTTCGGCCCCGGTGTATTGGGCAGGCATTCACTCTGCGCCATGACCTCGGGCGAATTCGGGCGGATCGTGGCGGACAACACCGGCTATGCGCGGGTCAACGTCGAGAAATCGATCGCCGGCGGAGACAATTTCTGCCGCCTGGTCATCGGCCTCAAGGAGAGCGCCGGGGAGGTGGACGGGAACGGCCGTGAGCGGGAATATTTCGATTGCGCCACGCGGTGAGATCGCGTCGCGCAACCGGGCCACGCGGATCGCGCCTATGCAACCTGAGCGCTTGCTAGAGCGGTAAGATTCTATTAAGGATGGTAAACCAATCGGAGTTAATAATTACCAACCGTTAACCCTTTGGTCACCGGATTCGGCGATGATGCAACGTCGGACACAGGGAGGGCTTGAGAATGAACATGATGTGCGCGTCGCCTCAGGATTCATCTGGCCTTCCGCTGAACCGCGAACGCTTCTTCGCCGCGATGCTGAGCAATCTGGCCGACATCTTGGACGCCAATATCGGCGAGGACGATGCAGACGGATTCTTGGCCGCAATCTCGCACCGGCTCGGCGATGAAATGAACGATGCCTTTCAGCTCCATTTCGGGCGCAAGCGGCTGACTCTCAGTCAACTGGCCGAGGCGCTTGTGATGATGAAGCGCAGCATCGGCGGCGATCCGGCGATCGAATCGATCAGCGAGGACCGCATCGTGCTGACCAACGCCACGTGCCCGTTCGGGCGCATGGTTGTCGGCCGCGGCTCGCTATGCGCCATCGCCACCGGTGTCATGGGCCGTATCGCCGCCGACAACGCCGGCTATGCGCGTGTGAAGCTGGACAAGGCGCTGAGCGCGGGCGACCGCTTTTGCCGCATCATCATAGAGTTGCACGACGACGGATCCGACTGCGCGGAAGATAGCCGCGACCGACAATATTTCAAAACTGCATGAGGCCAGGCCATGACTGATCGGCTATTGGGCGGCGTTCGCGATTCCGAGCACGAAATCCGAGACGACGCCGCCAACGGTCAAACGGTTGAGTTGGTCTTTGACGAAACGTTGCAGAATCTGACGCCCAACGCGGCCGCGCGCCGGTTCTTCGACGGGGAACCGGCCTCCGAGTTGATGGCCATGCTGGCCAATTCGCGCTCCATCCGCGAAGGCATCGACATCGCGCTGGGCCAGAAGAATCGTCTTCCGGCCACCTTCGCCCATCCTACACACGGCCGTCTGCGGGGCTATTTGCGGCGCATTGGTCCCGGCATGCTGAGCTTCTCGCTGTCTGCGGACGCCGGCGCCAGCAACAGCTTCAGGCGCGCCACGCTGGCCAGGCGACAGGCACAGGAAAGCCAGCTCAGAAGGCACAGGGCCGAGGCCGGAGACCAATCGGACGGCGCCTACGCCCATGGCAGCATCCTGACCGACGCGGCAATGGCCATGCCCGGCGTCGAGGCCATCCTGTCGCGGATTGCCGCAGAGCTGGCGGCCACGGCACCGGCGCTCAAGACCGAGCTGGACCGGGCGATTGCAATGCTGAACGAGGGCGACGGCGCGGTCGACATGCTTCTGATGGGCGAGGCCTGGCGCACCGCCAGCCTGCCGCTGGAGCCGGTGCATCCCGATACGCTGTTGCGGCGAACACTGGTGAGCCAAAGCCCGGGACTTAACCTCGGTGGCCGCCTGACCGAGTTCGCACCGGATGCCATGCTGGGCAATTCCCTGGTCTCGCAGCGGATCTTTCATCACGCGGTGGCCGCGATCGGCATGCCGAAACAGGGCCTGCCAGAGGGTTTTGTCGCTGAATCGCGAACCGAGGGCGCGCGGGTGTACCTCTTGATCGCCGGCAACATGGTGGCGGCGGAGGCTCCGAGCGCAGCCAAGCGGCGGATGAGGACGGCCGCCCTTCTGCCGCTGCTCGGACGCAAGCAGGCCTGGACGGTGGCCACGGATCACGAGGGTGACAAGTATGTGGTGGTCACCATCGAAGGCCCCACCAGCAAGCCTGGCCTGCACTGACTGCTGTCGATTTGGCGCGTCATCCGCGCGTCATCGACTCTAGCCTTGCGCCTAAAATAGATCTGGTCACCCGCCCATTCATCCGCCCGGGCAACGGTCGCGAACCGGCCATTGCGCAGGCGCTTGACGGCCGTAGCGGGCGGGGCTAGCAGGGGTCATGGCGCGGGTGTAGCTCAGTTGGTAGAGCATCAGCTTCCCAAGCTGAGGGTCGCGGGTTCGAATCCCGTCGCCCGCTCCATCGAGCAGCCGCTTGGGCTGCATTTTTTCACCGTCGTTTTCGCGCAGCCCCCGGTCAGTGTATTGAGACCGCTCGGCGCTGGCTCTTCGGAGTGGCTCCCGTACGGGCTAGATTGACTGCAGGAAGGAGCCTTGGCTTGACCTCTGCCCAGACCAAAAGCCTCGACACAACAATGGACGACTCCGACGCCGTGCTGGCCGACGCCGCTGCCATGGCGAAAAAGGCCAGGGCTGCCGCGGCCTATCTGAAGGCATTGAGCCATGAGGGCCGATTGGCGATTCTCTGCCATCTTGGCGATGGCGAGCGGACGGTGACCGAGCTCACGACGCTTTTGCGGGCGCGCCAGTCGGCGGTTTCGCAGCAACTGGCACGGCTGCGGGCGGAAGGTCTGGTTGTCGGCCGCCGCGACGGCAAGACGATCCGCTACAGCATTGCCGACGAGAGCGTGCACACCATCATCGGGGCGCTGAGCCGGCTGTTCTGCACCTAAGGGCGGCGGCCGGGCCGGCCTTGTGTGAAAGATGCGATGGAATCGAAAAGGGCCGGAGAAGCCCCGGCCCTTTCGTTTGCCGTTGCGGTGACCCGATTACGAGGCCGAACCGCCATTGTCGTTGTTGTTCGACACAACCAGCGCGATCGCGGCGAGCGCGATCAGCGGCACGATCCAAGCAGCATTCGAGCTGCCCATCGGCTCGGCCGGGGCAACCTGGACATCACTCTCGACCGGCGCCTCGAACACGACGTTGCCGGCATAGGCCGCACCTGCGAAAACCATCGCAGCAGCGGTCAGTTTCAGAATCTTGCTCATAGGGACCCTCGTATTTAGCGCTAAAAGCCTGTGTCTGCCCTTTTGGCGACAGGCTTGGCGCTTTGCAAGTGATCTATGGCAAACGGAAAATTTCCGCTCAAATGATGTAGAATGGCAACAACCGGACGATTTCATGGCAAAGCCGAGCCCTCAGGAAACCATGACTACCGTTGTGATCGGGATTTGCACCCGCGAACGGCCGCAGATGCTTGCCCGGTGCCTCGACGCACTCTCGCAGCTGCGACAGCCCGCCAATTGGCGGCTGCAACTCTTGGTGGTCGAGAACGGTCCGCCAGCCGGCGCGGCCGAGGCGGTCGCCGGATTCGCCGCTTTTCCCGCGTCGGTGGTGGCCGAGCCCCAGACAGGCCTTGTGCCGGCGCGCAACCGGCTGCTTTCAGCGGCGCTGGAGACCGGCGCCGACTGGCTGGCGATGACCGACGACGACACCCTGCCCGACCCTGCCTGGCTGGTGGCCTATGGCGCCGCGATGCGGGCCTATCCCGAGGCCGTCGCCTTTTCCGGGCCGCAGCGCTACCACTTTCCGCAGACAACCGGCGGGCTGGTGCCGCGTTTCGAGGAGCGGCATTGGGCCACGGGCGCCGAACACCGCCACGCGGTGACCGCCAATGCGATTGTTGCGCGGCGGGCCTTTTCGCCGGATGGGCTGGGTGTGCGCTTCGATCCGGCCTTCTCGCTGTCGGGCAGCGAGGATACCGACTTTTTCCGTGCGCTGACCCGAGCTGGCGGCAAGCTGGTCTGGGTGGCCGATGCCGTCGTCGACGAGCCTGTGCCGCCGCACCGGGCCACGATGGGCTACATGCTTGCGCGGCTGTGGCACCGCGAACGCCGGCTGCACAAGGTGTACATGAAGCACGAGGGGGCACTCTGGTCGTATCGCCGGCTGCTGCACCGCGGGCTGCGCCGGCCGCTGACGGCGGTAGGGCACGGGCTGGCCGCGCTTGCGCTTTTGCCGTTCGGCCGGGAGCGGGCGCTGGAGCACGGTCGGGCCGCCCTGCGGGACGGCGCCATTGCGACGGGTGCGTTGAGCGCGCCCTTCCTGCCGCCGCCGCGCCCCTATGCCAGCCACGATGGCGGCTGAGGCCGGGGCTATCGCCAGCGCCGGGCGGTGTTCTCGGTCAGCATGCCAATGGTCATGCCGGCAAAAAGCGCAAGCGCGATGATCCGCCAGTTCAGCAGGTACCGGGCGTAGTCGGTCATCTTGCCGAACATTGCCAGGATGGCATCAAGCGGCTCGTAGAAGCCGTGATCCAGCATCTGGTCGACGATGTAGTAGAGCGCGCAGAGAAACACCGACCAGACCGCGATGGTGACCGCAGCCCGGATGCCGAGGAAGATGCCATTGCCGAGCTTGGTCGTTACCCGCTTGCCGAGGCTGAGCCAGCCGACCAGGAAGCCGACCACCGCCAGCATGCCCATCAGCGGTTCGCGCTCGAGCTCGAGGCGCAGGTCGGGGTACTGGCTGTTCACCAGGAAATACATCAACGGGCAGACGCAGGCGAGAGCCAGAGCGGCTACCAGGCGGGCGGCTGTCGGCATCGGCGCAACCTTTCTTCGCCGTACATCATGCGGGTCGCCCGAGCGTGATCTGGGTCACGTCGGTCGTCCCGGACCTGAAACACGCCGCACATGAGGTCAGGTAGAAAGACCACATGCGGCGGAATCGATCATCGAATCCGAGTGTGGCAATTTCATGCCAACGTGAATTAAACGTGTCATTCCAGCGACGAAGGGTGTCGGAATAGCTCTCGCCGAAGCGGATTGCGCCGGTTTCGACCAGTCCGGCGCGGGCGACCTGGGTTCTCAGCGCCGAAGGCGAGGGCAACATGCCGCCCGGAAAGATGTGCTTCTGGATGAAGTCGACACCCTTGCGGTAGCTCTCGAACAGCCCCTCCTCGATGGTGATGATCTGCAAGGTCGCGCGGGCGCCAGCGTTCAGCCGCTCGCGCACGGTATCGAAGAACAGCGGCCAGTACTTCTCACCCACCGCCTCGAACATCTCGATCGAGGCGATGCCGTCGAAGCGACCCTTTTCGTCGCGATAGTCCCGGATCTCGATGGCAGCACGTTCGGCCAGCCCGGCCTCGAACAGCCGCCTGCGGGCGAAGTCATGCTGGGCAGGCGAAATGGTCAGCCCGGTCACCCGGGCGCCACGCTCGCGGGCCGCATATTCGGCAAAACCGCCCCAGCCACAGCCGATCTCCAGCACGTGCTGGTCGGGCTTCAGTTCCAGCGCATCGCAGATGGCGGCGTATTTGCGGGTCTGGGCAGTCTCCAGCGGCTCCTGGGCCGATTCGAACAGCGCCGAGGAATAGGTCATCGTCTCGTCCAGCCAAAGCCCGTAGAAGTCGTTGCCGAGATCGTAATGGGCCGCGATGTTCTTCTTCGCCTGCCGTTTGGTATTGCTGTTGAGCCAGTGGCGCAGGCGCTCGTAGGCGCGGACCAGGCCGGCGCCCGGCAAGGAGCGGCCCACCTCGGTGTTGTTCAGCAGCAGCACGTCGAGCAGCGCCTGCAGGTCGGGCGCGTCCCACCAGCCATCCATGTAGGCCTCGGCAAAGCCGTTCTCGCCCTCTCGCAACAGCCGTGCAAAGAGCGCAGGGTTATGTGTCAGGATGGTGCCGTGAGGTCCGGCCTCGCGGCCTTCGGCCCGAAACGCCCGCCCGTCGGGCAGCACGAGGTCGATGCTGCCGTACTGCATTCCCTGCAAGAGCTGGTAGGCCGCACCAAACCAGCGCGGCAGGTCGCGCTCTCCCTTGAGCGTCGTTCTGATCTGCATCGCCACCCCCGAAGTCGCGTCGCGCGCCCCCAAACGCGCGAACAAGATGCTAGTCCGTCGCGCAACCCTTTGACAAGGCGGATGAAAGCCGTTCACCGGCTTGCGTTGGCGGCGCGATCAGGAACGGTGCTGGCCTGCATTGCTCATGCGGTTTCTTCGTTTTATTTCCGCAAGTTGAGTCGCAAAAATGATGTGAAGCATTAGTTGTGCTTGCCGCTATGCCTTGCGGTGAGCGTTGTAGGCAGCCAGCGCGCGCGCCCGTCCCTCGGCCAGTCCGATCAGCGGCGCGGGGTAGTCCATGTCCGGGGCAAGCCCCCAGCCACGCGGAACGGCATCGAAGTAGGCAAGCGCGTCGCCATGCTGCGGACCGCCACGAAAATTGGCCAGGAAGCGGGCGCGGTAGCCGCCGTCGGGGTCGAACTTGCCGGCCTGGAGCGCCGGGTTCAGCACCCGGAAGTAGGGGGCGGCGTCGGGCCCGGAGCCGGCGACCCACTGCCAGCCGAGCGCGTTCGAGGCCGGGTCCCAGTCGATCAGGGTATCGGCGAACCAGTCGCGGCCGACCCGCCAGTCGGTCAGCAGGTGCTTGGTGAGATAGGAGGCCGTGACCATGCGGGCCCGGTTGTGCATGGTGCCGGTGACAAAGAGCTGGCGCATCGCGGCATCGACCAGCGGCTCGCCGGTCAGCCCGCGCCGCCAGCGCGTCGCCTCGGCGTTGTCGGCCCGCCAGGGAAAGCCCTGCCATGCCGGGGCCCAGTCCCTCTCGGTGATCCAAGGTGTGTGGAAGGCCAGGTAGTGGGCGAATTCGCGCCAGCCGAGTTCGCGCAGGAAGGCCTCGGCGCCGGCACTGCCGCCCATCCGGGCCTGAACAGCCCCCTGCCAGCAGGAGCGCACACTGATCTCGCCCCAGGCCAGGTTTTCAGAGAGCCGCGAAGTTCCCTCGCGGTCGAGCCGGTCGCGCGCCGCGGCATAGTCGGCGATGCCCTGGTCAAGGAAGCGATCGAGGCGGTCCCGGGCCGCCGCCTCGCCGATGCGGGCATGGCCGGCGACGATTGCGCCGCCACGGTGCATGGCGCGCCCCAGGTGCCAGTCTTCGAGGCGGTCGCTGGAGGGCCATCGATCGGGGCCGGCCAGCCGGCCCGGTGCCGGCAGCGGCGATCCGGAGACGCGGTCGCGGATCGCCTTCCAGAACGGGGTGAAGACGCGGTACGGGCCGCCCGTTCCGGTGGCCACCTGCATCGGCTCGAAAAGAAGATGCCCCGGGTGGCTGAGCGCGCGGATGCCTGCTGCCTTGAGCCCGGCCTTGACGGCGGTGTCGCGGCGGCGCGCGCCGGGCTCGTAGAGGCGCGACCAGTGCACGGCCCCTGCCCCAGTTTCCAGCGCCAGGCCGGCCAGAGCATCGAGCGCCGGGCCGCGGCGGAGGATCAGGCGGCTGCCCGATGCCTCAAGCCGATCCGCGAGCGAAGCCAGTGCCTCGCCCAGCCGCCATTTCGGCGCGGCGCCGATGGCTTCGGTGTCGGGGTCGAGGACAAAGACCGGGATCACCGGCCCTTCGGCCGCGGCGGCCGTCAGGCCCGGGTGGTCTGCAAGCCGCAGGTCGCGGCGGAACCAGAAGAGGACGGGGCGAGGCAAGGGAAGTTCAGCCGGTCCCGGCCAGCACCACGTCGAGAGCGGCGATTGCACGGGCAACCTCGTCCTCGGTGGTGTAGTGCACGAAGCTCAGCCGCAGCACGCCGTGGGCCGGGTCGATACCGAGCGCCTCAAGCAGGCGCACCGCGTAGAAATCGCCGCCGCCGGCCATGATGCCATGGGGCGCCAGCGCGGCGGCAAGTTCGGCGCCCGGGAGGGCATGGGCGATCGACACCGTGGGCGCGCGGCGCCCCGGCTCCAGCGGACCAAGGGCGCGGATGTCGTTGCGACCCTTGAGGAAATCCGTCAGCGGCGCCAGGAGCGCCGCCTCGCGCTCGGCCTGCATGGCGGCCACGACGCGGGCGCGGGCGGTGATATCGGCCTTTTCACCGATATGGTGGTCATAGAGCGCGTCGACATAGTCGGCGAGCCCGGCGCAGGCGGCGATCTGGGCATGATCCGGACCGGCCGGAGTGAACTTCTTGGTCAGCGACCCGGCATTGAAGTAGTGGCCCTGGTTCGCAAGCCGCTCGGCCAGCGAGCGGCGCACCACCATGATTCCCTGGTGCGGCCCGTAGGTCTTGTAGCTGGAGAAGAGGTAGATGTCGGCGCCGAGCCCGGTCACGTCCGGCAGCCCGTGGGGGGCGAAGCTGACACCGTCGACGCAGGCAACCGCGCCTGCCTCGTGGACAAGGGCGCAGATCTCGGCCACCGGGTTGATCTCGCCGAGGATGTTCGAGCAGTGCGGGAAGGCCACCAGCCGCACCCGCTCGTCCAAAAGGCCAGACAAATCGGCGGGGTCGAGATGCCCGGTGTCGGGATCGACCTGCCACTCGCGGATCTCGATATCCGCCTCGGCCAGCCTGCGGAAGGCGCCGGAATTGGCCTCGTGGTCCTGGTTGGTGACGACGATGGCATCGCCAGGCAGGAGCGCGGTGCGCAAGGCCTGGGCCAGCACATAGGTGTTCTGGCTGGTCGAGGGGCCGAAGCTGAGCTCGTCCGTGGCAACGTTCAGCACCGCCGCCAGCCGCTCACGCGCCTCGTCCATCTCCGCGCCCGCCAGCCGCGAGGCCTCGAAGGGTCCGTATGGCTGCACCTTGCGGGTGCGGTAGAACCGGGTCAGCCGGTCCACCACCTGCCGGCAGGGATAGCTGCCGCCGGCGTTCTCGAAGAAAGCCTGCCCTGCCAGCGTCGGCTCGGAAAAGGCCGGGAACTGGGCGCGGACGAATTCGGGATCGAGGGCGGGCATGGCAGCCTCCGGCTGGTCTCGGGGCAAAGAAAAACCCCGGCCGCGCGGGCCGGGGTTGTCAGTCTCGCTCGGGTGGCGGCCAGCATCAACCCTTCATCAGGCGCCGTTCCGATTGCAGGCCGAGATAGATAGAGACGCACATGATCAGCAGCAGCGCCGCGAACGGGAAGCCTGTCGTCACCGCCATCGCTTGCAGGGCCGCCAATCCGCCCCCAAGGAGAAGGGTAATCGCCACCAGCCCTTCGAAGACACACCAGAAGACCCGCTGCGGGATCGGCCCGTCGAGCTTGCCACCGGCCGTGATGGTGTCGATCACCAGGCTGCCGGAGTCGGACGAGGTGACGAAGAAGACGATCACCAGCACGATGCCGATGAACGAGGTGATCGCGTGCAGGGGCAACTGCTCCAGCATGTTGAAGAGCTGCAATTCCAGCGGCGCGTTCTTCACGCCCTCGAAGCCTTCATTGACGAACTGGCTGATGGCGGTGCCACCGAAGACGCTCATCCACAGGACGCAGACGACGCTGGGGATGATCAGGACGCAGGTGATGAACTCGCGCACCGTGCGGCCGCGGCTGACCCGCGCGATGAACATGCCGACGAAGGGCGACCAGGAAATCCACCAAGCCCAATAGAACGCCGTCCAGCCCTGGCTATAGTTGGCGTCCGACCGACCGAAGGGCTGGCTGAGCGCCGGCAGCTCGGTGAGGTAGGCGCCAAGGCTGGAGAAGAAGCGGCCGATCAGTTCGGTGGTCGGCCCGACCAGCAGCACGAAGAGCAGCAGGAGCGCCGCCAGCACCATGTTGATCTCGGAAGCCCGCTTGACCCCGCCATCCAGCCCGGCAAGGACCGAGACGGTGGCGACGCCGGTGATGCAGATGATCAGGATGATCTTGGTGACTTCGGTGGCCGGAATGCCAAACAGGAAATCAAGCCCGGCCGAAGCCTGCTCGGCCCCGAAGCCCAGCGACGTGGCAAGGCCGAAGAGCGTTGCGAAGACCGCCACGGTGTCGATGACGTGGCCCGGCCATCCCCAGACCCTGTTGCCGAGGAGCGGATAGAACGCCGAGCGCAGCGACAGCGGCAGCCCCTTGTTGTAGGAGAACAGCGCCAGGGCCAGAGCCACCACCGCGTACATGGCCCAGGGGTGCAACGCCCAGTGATAGATGGTTGCCGCCATGGCGAGTTGGGTGGCGGCCGCCGGGTCGCCGGGAGCGCCGGCCAGGGGCGCCCAGCTACCTGGCGTGCCCGCATCCTCGGCCAGCGAGGTGCCGAAATGCGACATCGGCTCGCCGACGCCGTAGAACATCAGGCCGATACCCATGCCGGCGGCGAAGAGCATCGCGAACCAGCCGGAGTAGCTGTAGTCCGGCTTGGCATCGACCCCGCCCAACCGCACCTTGCCCAGCGGTGTGACGATCAGGACCAGACAGAACAGCACGAAGATGTTGCCGCCCAAGAGGAAGAACCACGAAAAGTTTGTGGTGACCCAGTTGCGCATATCGCCGAACAGGCCGGTAGCGGCCTCGGGCGCCATCAGCGTTCCGATGACGAAGGCGAAGATGCCCAGCCCGGAAATCAGAAAGACCGGGTTGTGGATATCCAGTCCGAACGGCCCCACCTGGGCCTGAATATTATGCTCACCGACTTCGTGGGTGACCTCGTCATAGAACGGATCGCTCGCCGCTGTATCTGTCATCCATCGGTCTCCCTGTTTTTTTTGACGTTCCAGCGCACAGACTGCGACGGAAATGTCGCATTCAATGCAGGAAAACCGACACTTTGGGCAGGGATGGCGCCGCCCGGCCGGCCAATCGGCCCCGCCGGGCGGTCACTTGGGGTGGGCCGGCGCCGGCCCGCCGGGTCACATCTGCAGGACTTCGGCCACCTCGACGCTGCCGCCATCGTCGAGGATCGGGCAGCCCTTGGCCATGGACACGGCGGCGTCGATGTCGGCGGCCTCGACCTGGGTCAGCCCCGAGAGCGGATTGGCGCCGCCATTGCCAGCGACGCCGCCGCTGGTCACCGTCTGCGACATGCCGCAGGGGCCGCCGCCATCAACGACGGCCTGGCCCATTCCGCTGTACCAGGCGTTCCAGGCAGCCATGACCTTGGCCCCCTCTTCGGGCGTGTCGGGCGCCTTGCCACCGTGGTAGGCGAATACGAACTTCGGCATTGTCCTTCCTCCTCTGTTGAAGCGGTCACCCCGCCGTCGGTTTCAGTCAGGAAAGCACCCGTTCCAGCTTGCCCAGGCTGGAGGTCCAGCCCCGGCGATGGGCCGCGGCGACATCATCATCGGCAAGGCCGGAATGGGTCAGGATCAGCTCGGTGCCGCCATCGCGAACGGCAAGTTCGATCTCCACACGGCTTTCAGGGCCGCGCTTGTCCTCGGGATCGTGCCAGCCCCAGGTGAAGCCGACGGCGCGCGGCGGGTCTACGCGCGTGACCTCACCGGAGACCTTCAGCCTTCGTCCGTCCGGGCCATGAAATTCGGAAGACCACGGGCCCGGATGGGAAAAGTCCAGCGCATGGACGGGAACGGTCATCCCCTCGGGTCCCCACCACTCCAGAAGTCGCACCGGCTGGGAGATGTATTCGAAAACCAGGCCGATATCGGCCTCGAAGTAGCGCTTGAGCACCAGCTCAGCCATCGCGCTGCCTCCTGTCCAGGGCCAGCTGCAGCCGGTCGAGGCTGGTTTCCCAAAATTTCCGGTAGCTGAGCGTCCACTGGGCGATGTCGCGCATGGCCTCGGGGTTCGGCGCATAGAGGCGGCGCTGCCGGTCGACCCGCCGGATCAGGATGCCGGCGTCGCACAAGACCTTGAGATGGCGTGAGACCGCCGGGGGCGAGACCGCCACATCGGCGCAGATCTTGCCGGCGCTCATCTCGCCCTCGCGCAGCAGCCGGTCGACAATAGCGAACCGGGTCGCGTCACCGAGGGCGGAGAAGGCTTCGGGAAGCGGCATCGACTCCAACACCGTTAATTAGCGTTAACGTTAATTAACACGGCGTTGAAATAGTGGCAATCTACTTGTGGACGTCGACCACCACGCGGCCCTTGACCTCACCCTTGAGGATCGCCTTGCCGAGGCCGGGCAGGTCGGCCAGCCCGGCGGGCTGGATCATCGCCTCGAGCGTGTCCAGCGGCAGGTCGGTGGCAATCCGCCCCCAGGCGCGCACTCGCGCCTCGTAGGGCTGCACCACGCTGTCGATGCCAAGCAGGCTGACGCCGCGCAGGATGAAGGGGGTCACCAGCGCGCCCTCGATGGCGGCGCCGCCGGCCAGACCGACGGCGGCGACCGAGGTGTCGCGCTTCATCTGCTTCAGCACCCGGCCCAGCATCGCCCCACCCACGGCGTCGATGCAGCCGGCCCAAGTTTCGGTTTCCAGAGGCTTGCGGGTGACTTCCGTCAACTCGTCCCGGGCCACGATGGAAGTAGCGCCGAGTGATTTCAGGTAATCGCCCGCCTCGGGCCGGCCGGTGACCGCGGCAACCTCGTAACCCAGCCTGCCGAGGATCGCGACCGCGACCGAGCCGACGCCGCCAGCGGCGCCGGTGACCAGGACCGGCCCTTGCCCCGGCTTCAGCCCGCGATCCTCCAGCGCGATCACCGACAACATGGCGGTCAGCCCGGCGGTCCCAACCGCCATGGCCTGCCGGGTGGTCAGCCCCTCGGGCAGCGGCACCAGCCAGTCGGCCTTCACCCGCGCCTTCTCGGCATAGCCGCCCCAGCGGGTCTCGCCCACCCGCCAGCCGGTCAGCACCACCCGGTCGCCGGGCCTGTAGCGGGGATCTTCGCTGGTCTCGACGGTGCCGGCGAAATCGATCCCCGGCACATGCGGATAGGCCCTGACCAGGCCGCCGCCGGGGCCGACGCACAGCCCGTCCTTGTAGTTCAGGGTGGAGTATTCCACCGCCACGGTGACGTCACCCTCGGGCAGGTCGGCGTCCTCGAGCGTCTCGACCTCAGCGCTGGTCTGGCCCTGCTCTTCCTTGCGCACCACAAGCGCCCTAAAAGCCATGGTTCACTCTCCCCCATTCGGTTGGCCGGATCGTGACCACTGGCAACACTTTGTCAAACCGAAATCGGGCAGGATCGCGTCCGCAATGTCCGAGCAACCCTGTCATATGGCGCCGGCCGACCGGCTGGCGGTTGGTTTTTCCCCGCAGCCCGGGGCCGCCCTGCCCGGCTCCATCGCCGCGTGGCTGCGCCGGCTGATCGCGTCGGGTACGCTGGCGCCGGGCACGCGCCTGCCGGGCGAGCAGGCGTTGGCCCGGGCTTTCGGCGTTGCCCGCCCCACCTTGCGCGAGGCACTGCAGCAGCTTGCCGCCTGCGGGCTGATCGAGACCCGGCGCGGGGTCAAGGGCGGTGCCGTCGTCGTGGCGCATGACTGGGCGAGTGCCGAGACCGCGCTGGCCGACCGCGCCGCCGCGGTGCTGGACTCGGTCCGGCCGGCGGCGGACGACGCGCGGCGCGCGGCATCGGCGCTGATGGTTGCGGCGCTGCCGCTGGCGCTTGAACGGGCCGGCGCCGAGGATATCAACGCCATCCGCCGCGCCATCGTCGCAATGGCGGTGACGAACCCGCCGGAGCCGGGCAATCCGGCCGCCCGCCGCGCCTTCCGCCGGGCCGTTGTGGCCGCGGCACGGACGCCGCCCCTGACCTGTCTCGCCGGTGCGGCACTGGACGCGCTGGACGCCGGCGCCAGCCCCCCGTCGATCGACGTTGCAGTCGCCCTGGCCGCGGCGATCGAGGTTCGCGATGGCGTCACGGCGGCCGACGCGCTTCAGGCTCTCGCCGCGGATGCCGTCCTGCCCCGGGGTTGACCAGCGCCGCCTGAACGGCCCAATTGGGCGTCCAGCAGCAATCACGAAGGTCCCTCATGCAGTTTAAACGCCTCGGCCGTTCCGAACTCATGGTTACGCCGCTCTGCCTCGGGACCATGACCTGGGGCACCCAGACCGGCACCGAGGATGCCCATCGGCAGATCGACATGGCGCTCGATTCGGGGATCAACTTCCTCGACACCGCCGAGCTTTATCCGGTGACCCCGGTCTCGGCCGAGACCTACGGGCGCACCGAGGAGATCCTGGGGACGTGGCTGGCGCGCCCCGGCAACCGCGGCAGGGTGGTGGTGGCCAGCAAGGTGGCCGGCGGCGGGCGCGAGCATATCCGCGGTGGTGTCAAACCCGATGCACCGGGCGTGCGGGCGGCGCTGGACGCATCGCTGAAGCGGCTCAAGACCGACGTGATCGACCTCTATCAGGTCCACTGGCCGGACCGGGAGCACTATCACTTCCGCCGCTCGTGGCATTTCGATCCCAGCGGCACCGACCACGTCGGGGCCCGGGCGCAGCTTGCCGATATCCTGGGCGAGCTTGGCCGCCAGATCGAGGCGGGTCGCATCCGCGCCGTGGGGCTGTCGAACGAGACCGCCTGGGGGGTGATGACCTGCCTGTCGCTGGCCACCGAGCACGGGCTGCCGCGCATCGCCTCGATCCAGAACGAATGGAGCCTGCTGCACCGGCTGTTCGACACCGACCTCGCCGAGGTGGCGGTGGCCGAGGACGTGCCGCTTCTGGCGTTCTCGCCGCTGGCGGGCGGCATCCTGACCGGCAAGTACCAGGGCGGCACCGTGCCGGCGGGCTCTCGGATGACTTTCGGCGATCTCGGCGGCCGCTGGGGACCGCGGGCCGAGGCGGCGACGGCGGACTACCTGAATGTGGCGCGGGAACTGGGGCTCAGCCTGCCGCAGCTGGCCATCGCCTTTGCCATGACCCGGCCGTTCATGGGTGCGCCGATCCTCGGCGCCACCAGCGCGTCGCAGCTTGCCGAGGTGCTGCCGGCGGCGGAACTGACGCTGTCCGAGGCCGCGCTTGGGGCCATTGCCGCGGCACACAAGCGGCATCCGATCCCGCTCTGACCCGCGATGGCGTGGTTTCTCTACTTCGCCTACGGCTCGAACCTGCTGACCCCGCGGCTGGTGGCCCGCTGCCCTTCGGCCGAACCGCTCGGCCGGGCCAGCGCCCCCGGTCACGGCTTTGCCTTCGCCAAGCGATCGCGCGTCGACGGCTCGGGCAAGGCAACCCTGGTGCCCGGCAGTGCGGGAGAGACAACGCCGGGCCTGGTCTGGCGCATCCGGTCCGGGGAGTTGGCCGGGCTCGATGCGGTCGAGGGTGTGGGGCTGGGCTATGACCGGCTCGACGGATTTCCGGTCCAGATGGAGGATGGTGGCCTGCGCTCGACCCTCACCTACATCGCCACGGCGCCGGAACCGGGGCTGAGGCCGTTCGACTGGTACCTGGCGCTGGTCGTGGCCGGCCTTGGCGAGCACGCCCTGCCGGGTGGCCACGCGGCGAGCCTGCACGACCCCGACCCAGAGCCGGATCGCCCGACCCGGATCGCCGCCATCGAGGCACTGACGGCTGCCGGCCATGGCGACTGGGTGCGGCTGCTCGACCGGTCGGCCACCATCTGAAGCAAGGGTTCCGGTCGCCGCCGGCCCGCGCC
>JBNKWA010000026.1:0-80380 GCA_050299555.1 Paracoccaceae bacterium
CCCCCCCCCCCCCCCCCCCCCCCCCCCCCCCCCCCCCCCCCCCCCCCCCCCCCCCCCCCCCCCCCCCCCCCCCCCCCCCCCCCCCAGCTTGACCTCCGCCGCCGCGGTGACGCAGATGTGAGGCCATGGACTACGAACTGCCGCTGCGGCTCGGGACCTTCATCGGGCTTTTCGCCGTCTTCGCGCTGGCCGAGCGGCTGGTGCCGCGGCGGCGGGCGGCGCCGCGCGGCGCGCGCTGGCTGACCAACTGGAGCCTCGTCCTCCTTGACAGCCTGACCCTGCGGGCGATGGCGCTCCTTCTTCCGCTTCTGGCGGTGGGCGCGGCGGTCGATGCGCGGGCGCTGGGATGGGGGCTGTTCAACCATCTCGGCTGGGCGCCGCTGGTCGAGGGGCTGCTGGCGGTGCTGATCCTCGATGCGCTGATCTGGGCCCAGCATCTGGTCACCCACAAGGTGCCGCTGCTGTGGCGCATCCATCGGGTGCACCATGCCGATCTTGAGGTCGACGTGACCACGGCCATCCGCTTTCACCCCGTCGAGATCGCACTGTCGATGCTGATCAAGATCGGTGCGGTCTACGCGCTGGGCGCGGCGCCGCTGGCGGTGGTGCTGTTCGAGGTGATCCTGAACGGCACGGCGCTGTTCAATCACGCCAATATCCGCCTGGGGCCGGCGGCCGAGCGATGGCTGCGGCTGTTCATCGTCACCCCCGACATGCACCGCATCCATCACTCGGTGCACCGCGACGAGCACGACAGCAATTACGGCTTTGCGCTGAGCATCTGGGACCGGCTGCTGGGCACCTACCGCGCCGAGCCGCGCGACGGGCACGAGACGATGGCCACCGGCCTGCAGTGGCGCGACGATCGTCCGGCGCGGCTGGGCTGGTCCCTTGCGCTGCCGTTCCGGCGCGGCTGAGGGGCGCCGGTGAGGCAGGCTGTTCGGGAAGTTGATGACGCGGCGCGGCGGGTCGGGCTGTTCGTCTCCGGCGGCTTTCGCCCCGAGGCGGGTGACGGCTTGCCGGAGGGGACGGGGACGGTGCTGATGCTGTCGCCCGACGAGCCGGGGTTCTGGCCGCTTTTCACGGCATCGCCGGAATGGGGTGATGGCAGGGCCGACCCGATCGACCGCTGGTCGCGCCGGGTGGTGGGCGGCCTGGCGGCGGCGTTCGGGGCCGAGGCGCTCTACCCCTTCGGGGGGCCGCCCTGGCATCCGTTCTATGCCTGGGCGCTGAGGACGGGCCGGGCCTTCGCCTCGCCGGTGACCCTGCTGGTGCATGAGGCGCGAGGGCTGATGATCAGCTATCGCGGCGCGCTGGCCCTGCCTTGGGCGGCACCCGTGCCGGCGCCGGCCGCCTCGCCCTGCGCGGCCTGTGCCGGCCGGCCCTGCCTGACGGCCTGCCCGCCCGGGGCGCTTGGGGCAACGGGCTATGACGTGCCGGCCTGCCACCGGTTCCTGGACGCCGGCAACGGCGACTGCATGAATGGCTGCCTGGTCCGCCGCGCCTGTCCGGTGGGGCAGGGCTTGCGCAGCGAGGCGCAATCGGCGTTTCATATGGAGCGCTTTCACCGCGCGGGCGGGAGGTCCGATTGAACACATTGATCCTGACGCGGCACGCGAAGTCGGACTGGGACGATCCGAAGCTGAAGGACAGCGAGCGGCCGCTGAACGCCCGTGGGCAGGCGGCGGCAGCGGCGATCGGCGGCTGGATCGCCTCGCGTGGCCTCAGCCCGGCCCGGGCGCTGGTCTCGACCGCGGAGCGCGCTCGCGAGACCTGGGAGCGGCTGGCGCCGGAACTGGAGAGTGAGGCGGAAGCGGCGTTCGTGGCGGCGCTCTACCAGGCCTCGCCGGAACGGATGCTGGCGACGCTGGTGAGCGAGGGCGGCGAGGGCTCGCCGCTGATCATGATCGGCCACAATCCGGGGATCGCGGCCTTTGCCCGGGCGCTGTTGCCCGAGGCGCCGGCGGACCCTGACTTCGGCCGCTACCCCACCGGCGCCACGGCGGTGATCGAGTTCTCCCGGCCCTGGGCCGAGACCCGGTTCGGCAGCGGTTCGTTGCGCGAGTTCATCATCCCGCGGCGGCTGTAGGGCCCCGCCGAGCCCCGATCGGTCGCGGGCCGCGCCCCCGCCCACCCTTGCGCGCCCTGCGGGCGGGATCGGGGCGCGCGGGGCGACAGGTGGTGACGGCGGAGCCCCTGATGGCTTCAGAACACCTCGAAGGCGTCGATGTCCACGTAGGTCACGCCTTCGATGAAGAGCCGCGACAGGCCGATGGAACTGAACATCAGGGTGTCGTTGTCGACCACGTACCAGTCCTTGTCGGCCGAGCTGATGACGCCGTCGCCGTTCGAGTCGAGATCGTCAATGTCCTCGATGGCGCGCTTCAGGATGCCCGGCCAGGCAAAGACGGTCTTGGTGCCGTGGATGTCGTGGAACTCGATGGTGTCCTCCGCGTCGTCGAAATCGGTGATGGTGATCTCGCCGGTATCGGTGAAGACGAAGGTGTCGGCGCCTTCGCCGCCGGTGGCCTCGAGCTGGCGCTCGATCACCACGTAGATCGGGCCGCTGACGAACGAGCCGCCCTCATCGGGCACGTCGACGCCGAGCTCGATGCGGTCGTCGCCCTTGCCGCCATAGACGGTGGAGATGCCTTCGCCGGCATGGATGGTGTCGTTGCCCTCGCCGCCCCAGATCAGGTCGTTGAAGACCGTGGCGCCGTCGTTGTTGCCGCCCCAGATCTCGTCATTGCCGGCGCCGGCCTTGATGGTGTCGTTGCCGTCGCCGCCGTGGATGTCGTCGTTGCCGTCGCCGCCGATCAGCAGATCGTCGCCGTCGCGGCCGTGCAGGTCATCGTTGCCGGCGCCGCCGTTCAGCGTGTTGTCGCCGCCGGTGCCCCAGATCTCGTCGTCGAAGGCGCCGCCGGTGGCGTGCTCGAAGTTGCGGACAGTCTCGGTGAAGGCGACCGCGCCGGTGTCCTGGCGGTAGTGGATCGCCAGCCCGTCGTTGAGGTCGAGATGGAACGGCTTGGCGTTGTCGGTGAAGAGCACCCAGTCCTCGCCGGCGCCGCCGTCGAGCGAATCCTCGCCGGTGCCGCCGTCGATGGTGTCGTTGCCGCCATGGCCGGAAAGGGTGTCGTCGCCGGCGAGGCCGTAGAGCTGGTTGGCGCCGTCATCGGCAGTGACGATGTCGTCCTGGGCCGAGCCGACAATGTTCTCGATGCTGGTGAAGACGTGGTAGAGCCCGCCGCCGCCATTGGCCAGCGCAGTGCCGAAGTTGATTTTCCAGGCCACGGTGGTGTTCTCGAACGACAACCAGTCCGAGCCCGACTCGCCATAGAAGTAGTCGTAGTAGTGGAAGCCGTAGTCGATCTCATCCGAGACGAGGAAGATATCGTCGCCGCTGCCGCCCCAGGCGTAGTCGAAACCGGTGCCGGTCTCGATCACATCGTCGCCGCCATTGCCGTGGATGGTGTCGTTGCCGGCGAGTCCGAGGATGGTGTCGTCGCCGGCCCAGCCGTCGATGTCGTTGTCGCCGTCGCTGCCGGTGATGCGCCAGTTGCGGTCGTTGTAGAAGCTGAAGTCGAATGCGGTGGCATCGGTGAAGTCGAAGCCCGAGGCCTGGTAGGTGGCGCCGGCCACGGCATCGAAGCCGTCGCTGTCGTGGGTGTAGGTCGCTACATTCGCGCCGCTGGACCAGGGCGCACTCGTCATGCCTGAAAACATCTGCGTCAAACCCCTTGCTAGAAGAACCGCCCAAAAATGCAGGGCGGCGGCGTGGCTAGCACGGGGTGGCAAGGGCGCGCAGTGCGCAAGCGCACGAATGGCGGTTGGGGGATGTCGCCCCGGGGCCTACTCGGCGCGCCTGATGAAGACCGAATGGACGCTGATCGGCACCGGGCCCGGGACCTTCAGCCGGTAGGTGCGCTCGCCGTGGCAGTCGTAGGGGCCCTCGGCCTCGACGCCCTGGCCACGCGCCCGTTCGGCGAAGGCGTCGGCATCGTCGACCACGATCTGCAGCGTCACGGTGCCGGGCTCTCCGGCCGCGGCGGCGGCGAGTTCGATCCAGCTGTTGCGGCCGGTGCGGAAGATGGCGCCGAAATCCTCGCCATCGCCCTGGTCGGTTTCGGGCAGGCCGAGCCGTTCCAGCAGCTCGGCGTAGCCACGCACCGCGTCCGCCTCGGTGGCGAGGCAGAACCGGTGGCCGAGGATGCGCATCAGTGCCCGAGGATCTGGCTCAGGAACAGCTTGGAGCGATCGGATTGCGGGTTGTTGAAGAACTCCTTGGGGCTGTTCTGTTCGACGATCTGGCCCTGGTCCATGAAGATCACCCGGTTCGCCACCGCCTGGGCGAAGCCCATCTCGTGGGTGACGCAGAGCATGGTCATCCCTTCTTCGGCGAGCTCGATCATGGTGTCGAGCACCTCCTTGATCATCTCAGGATCGAGCGCCGAGGTCGGCTCGTCGAAAAGCATGATCCGGGGCTTCATGCACAGCGAGCGGGCGATGGCCACGCGCTGCTGCTGCCCGCCCGAGAGCTGGCCGGGATACTTGTCCGCCTGCTCGGGGATCTTGACCTTGGCGAGGTACTGCATGGCGATTTCCTCGGCCTCGCGCTTGGGGGTCTTGCGGACCCAGATCGGCGCCAGCGTGCAGTTCTCGAGGATGGTCAGGTGCGGGAACAGGTTGAAGTGCTGGAACACCATCCCGACCTCGGAGCGGATCTTGTCGATGTTCTTGAGATCCGAGGTGAGCTCGATGCCGTCGACGACGATCGAGCCGGCCTGATGCTCTTCCAGCCGGTTGATGCAGCGGATCAGCGTCGACTTGCCCGAGCCCGAGGGGCCGCAGATGACGATCCGCTCGCCCCGGTTCACGGTCATGTCGATGTCACGCAGCACGTGGAACTGGCCGTACCACTTGTTCATGCCGGTGATCTGGATGGCGACCTCGTCGGAGACCTGCATGTGGCTGCGGTCGATGTCGCGGGCGATGGCTTCGGACATGAGTGTTCTCCTAACGATGATCGGTGCGGAGCTTGCGCTCCAGATACTGGCTGTACTGCGACATGCCGAAACAGAAGAGGAAGAAGATCAGGGCGATGAATCCGTACATCTCGTAGATGATGCCGTTCCAGTCGCTGTCGGCGCGGATCGCCTGGATGAAGCCCAGCGGGTCAAGCAGTGCGATGATCGACACCAGCGTGGTATCCTTGAACAGCCCGATGAAGGTGTTGACGATGCCCGGGATCGAGATCTTCAGGGCCTGCGGCATGGTGATGAGCCGGGTCTTCTGCCAGTAGGTCAGCCCCAGCGCGTCGCCGGCCTCGTACTGGCCGCGGGGGATGGCGGCCAGGCCGCCGCGGATGACCTCGGCGATATAGGCGGCCGAGAACATCGTCACCATGATGCAGACGCGCAGGATGATGTCGAAATTGGTGCCCGGCGGCATGAACACGTTCAACAGGAACGAGGCCACCAGCAGGAGCGTGATCAGCGGCACGCCGCGGATGAACTCGATGAAGACCACGCAGATGGTCTTGATGAAGAAGAGGTTCGACTGCCGGCCGAGGGCCAGCAGGATGCCGAGCGGCAGCGAGCAGGCGATGCCGGTGATGCCGATCACGAAGCTGAGGGTGAAGCCGCCGAACTGCTTGGAGCTGACCGGCTCGAGCGTGGCCAGCGGAATGTTGGCGCCCAGGAACCCGCCCACCGGGCCGGCAAGGGCGATCCACCAGATCACCGCGGCCAGCGCGCCGGCCAGCATCGAGACCACCGAGCCGTAGCGGCCGAGGGCGACGATCACCGCGGCCCAGATGGCGAAGCCGGCATAGGCGACGATGGGGCCGGTCAGCGGGCCGCCCCAGAGCAGCCAGTAGCCGACGCCGGGATAGATGATCGACAGCCACAGCAGCTTGCGTGGAATCTGGGTGAACAGGACCGGCGCCAGCGCCGCGAACAGCAGCACGAAGGTGAGGATCGGCCGCCAGTAGAGATGCTGTGGGTAGAAGCCGAACAGGAACTGGTGCCAGCGGGCGCGGATCACAGCGAAACAGGCGCCCGTGTTCCCCTCGCCCCAGGTCTCGGTCATGATTTCGCGGCAGTTGCCAAGCGAGGTGGCGTTCCAGACCGAATGCAGGAACCAGGGCAGCACGGCACTCAGCACCGAATAGATCACGTAGGCCGCGATCAGGGTCAGGATGGAGCCGAACCAGCTGGGAAACAGGTTCTCGCGCACCCAGCGGACGAGGCCCACCTGGCTGACCGGCGGCTCTTCCGCCGGCACCATGTTTTCGCGGACGAAGGCGAAGCTGTCGTGATCACTCATCTCACCGCTCCTTCAACGCCACGGACTTGTTGTAGACGTTCATGACGCCCGAGATCGTCAGGCTGACCAGCAGGTAGAAGCCCATCAGCAGCAGCATGCATTCCAGCTCGCGCCCGGTCTGGTTCATGGTGATCCCGCCCAGGGTCGCGCGCACGTCCTGATAGCCGATGGCGATGGCAAGCGACGAGTTCTTGGTCAGGTTCAGGAACTGGCTGATCAGCGGCGGGATGATGACCCGGAGCGCCTGCGGCAGGATCACCAGGTTCATGGTCCGGCCCGGCTGCAGCCCGAGGGCGAAGGCGGCCTCGGTCTGGCCCTTGGAGACCGACAGGATGCCGGCGCGCACGATCTCGGCGATGTAGGAGCCGGTATAGAGCGCCAGCGCCAGGGTCAGCGCGGTAAGCTGGTTGAGGATGTGCACCCCGCCCTGGAAGTTGAAGCCGGAGAGCACCGGCCGCTCGAAGCTGATCGGATCGCCCTCGATGAAATAGGCGATCAGCGTCGGCAGGACGATGATGCCGAGCATGATCCGCAGGACCGGAAGGATCTCGCCGGTCCGTTCCTGTTGCTTGTGGGCCCAGCGTCGGAAGAAGAAGGCGACGACGAGGGAGAGGATGAAGATCGCCACCACCCATTCGGCCCCGGGCGCGATCACCGGTGCCGGGATGTAGGTGCCGCGGTTGGTGATGGCGATGCTGTCGAACAGGTACATCGAGGCGGTGGGGTTCTCGCCCCGGAAGGCGCTGGGCGCCGGGGTGGTCTCGGTCAGCACGGCGAAGATCAGCACGATCCAGAGCAGGACCGGAACGTTGCGGAAGCCCTCGACATAGAACGCCATCAGCCGCGAGATCAGCCAGCTCTTCGACAGCCTCAGCACGCCGGCAACGACGCCGACGACGGTGGCCAGCGCACAGCCCAGGATCGCGACGAGGAAGGTGTTGAGGATGCCGACGATGGCCGCCCGGCCATGGGTGCTGTCGTTGGTATAGGGGATCAGCGTCTGGCCGATGTCATAGCCGGCCCGGCTCCACAGGAACTTGAAGCTGAATTCCTTGCCGAGCGTGGCGAGGTTCTGGACCGTGTTGTTGACCAGCCAGGCCAGCGCGGTCAGGACCAGGATCAGCGCGATCACCTGGATCGTAATCGAGCGATAGCGCGTATCGTAGAAAAGCTGGCTGAACCGGAACGATGGTTCCTTGGCGTCGTAAGTTGTCGACATGCCGTGACCCCTGACTTGCTACGGCCGGAGCCCTTCCTTCGCGGCGGGGTTCAGCCCCGCCTGCGCCGGCTCCGGGTTTTTCTGGCGTGATCGCGCTGCGGGCGCCCGATCTCCCGGACGCCCGCCTGCGATCTGCTTACCGGAACGGCGGCGAGTACTGCAGCCCGCCCTGGGTCCAGAGCGCGTTCAAGCCGCGCGCCAGAGCGATGGGCGTGCCTTCGCCGATGTTGGCGGCGAAGATCTCGCCGTAGTTGCCATTGGCGGCGATGGCCCGCTTGGCCCATTGGGCGTCGAGACCGATCATGGCGCCGAGGTCACCCTCGGTGCCGAGCAGGCGGTTGATCTCGGGGTTGTCGGTGCCGGCGCTCATCTGCTCGAGATTGGCCGAGGTGATGCCGAATTCCTCGGCCGCGACCAGCGCGTTGAAGGTCCAGCGCACCACGTCGGCCCACTGGTCATCGCCCTGGCGTACGAGCGGCCCGAGCGGCTCCTTGGAGATGATCTCGGGCAGGATCACGTGATCATCGGCGTTCTCGAATGTGGCGCGAGTAGCGGCCAGCCCCGAGGCGTCGGTGGTGTAGACGTCGCAGGCACCGGCAAGGTACTGCTGCTCGGCCTCGGCGTTGGTCTGGATCGGCACCGGGTTGTAGCTCATGTTGTTCGACTTGAAGAAGTCGGCGAGGTTGAGCTCGGTGGTGGTGCCGGTCTGGATGCACACGGTGGCGCCGTCCAGTTCCTTGGCCGATGCAACGCCCAGCGCCTTGGGCACCATGAAGCCCTGACCGTCATAGTAGTTGATGCCGACGAAGGTGAACTTCAGGTCGGTGTCGCGGCTGAAGGTCCAGGTGGTGTTGCGGGCCAGCATGTCGATTTCGCTGTTGGCCAGGGCGGTGAACCGGGTCTCGCCGGTGGTCGGCACGAACTCGACCGCGGTCTGGTCGCCGAGAACGGCGGCGGCGACGGCGCGGCACACGGCCACGTCGAAACCCTGCCACTCACCGTTGGCGTCGGGTGCGGCAAAGCCGACCAGGCCCGTGGTCACGCCGCATTTCAGCGCGCCGCGGGCCTTGATGTCGTCCAGGGTCGCGGCCGAGGCCCCGGCAGCGCCAAGAGCCAGCACCGCCAGCGTCCCGAGCAGAGTTCTGTTTCGCATAGTTACCCCTTCCTGTCGTTCATCCGTTCGGATGTATATTTGGTCTTGCAACCGGTTGCATTCATCAGGGCGGCACCCTTTGGGGGGCGCTGCCGACGGGCCCACAATGGTCGTTCGGGTGCAAAGGTCAAGCTTTGAGTATGGCGCGACCGCCCGTGCCCAGCGTTGGTTTTTCGTGCAGATGCCCTTGTGAGGGCAGGTTCTCGCGAGCCTGCCCTCAGCGCGGCAGGGTGTGTGCCGATTCAGCCCACGGGAAAGTCAAAGACGTGGCAGGTGGTCGATCCGGTGGCATAGAGCTTGCCGTCGGCGATACCGGTGAGCCGTCCCTCGGCGACGCCGGTGCGGCGGCCGACATGGCTGGCGATTCCGGCGGCCCGCACCGGGCCGCTGTCATGGGTCAGGGGCCGGATGATGTTCACCTTGAATTCCAGCGTGGTATAGCTGCGGCCCCTGGGCAGCGTGGATTGAACCGCGCAGGCCATGCAGCTGTCGAGCAGGGTGGCGAACCAGCCGCCATGGATGGCGCCAAGCGGGTTTGTGGCATCGAACACCGGCTCGCCGACGAAATCGACCTCGCCGAAGGCGACCCGGTCGATCCGGAAGTTGAGCGGCCGGCAGATCGGCGGGTGCGGCAGTTCGCCGGCGAACATCGCGTTGAGCAGATCGAGCCCGGACATCGAGGCGACCAGTTCCGGTGTTGCCAGGTCGGCTATGGAGGCGGCGATACGCGGCTCGGTCATGGCGTTCATCCGTTCAGAAGCGACAGGAAGCGGGCGGCGTCGAGAAGGGTCGCGCGGCGGCGCTCGGCCGCCGCCTCGGCCTCGGCGTCGCGGCCCCATTGCTCGGCCTGCCAGGTTTCGTCGAGGGTGGAGAGCGCAAAGGCCTCGGCCGGGGCCAGCGCGCCTTGGGCGACGGCGAGGCCGAGCACCAGCGAGCCTGAAATGGTGACGAGATCGTGCAGCGCCGCCAGTCCGAAGGCGCCGTGATCGGCAACCGCCGCTGCGAGCCGGTCCAAGGCCGCCGGCGGCTGGGCCACCGGCATCACGCCGGTGGTGGCGATCAGCGCGGCGCCGAGTTCGTCGCGGGCCCAGGCCAGCCACGGGTCCCAGGCCGACGCCTGGCGGCGCAGCAGCGCCTCGGGCGTATCGGCGCGGTAGCACAGAAGATCGCTGCCGCCATAGGCGACGACATGGGCGCGGACGGCGGCGAGTTCGGGCGCTACACCGTCGATGGCAGAGTTGGCCAGCCGTGTCAGCGGCAGGTGGCCCGGATCGACGGTACCCTCGAGCGCATCCCATTCCGCCGCCACCGCCGCGGCAAGTGCTGCCGTCGGCAGCACCACCGGCCGTTTGGCCGGGGTCTTGAGCGGGCGTGCGTCCAGCGACACCGCAAAGCCATCGGGTGCCGGGGCGACAAGCGCGGTGGACCAGAAGCGTTTCGGGCGGGGGAAACCGCTCATGCGCCGAGGCCCAGCCTGGCCAGCGCCGCCTCGAGCTGGTCGAAATGCGAGATGATGATGTCGGGTCCGGCCGCCTCGAGCCGCGCCCTCGGGTGATAGCCCCAGTCGACGGCGATGGTCGTGAAACCCGCCGCCCGGCCCATGGCCATGTCGAATTCGGTATCGCCCACCATGGCCGCGCGGCCGGCCTCGGCACCGGTTTCGGCCAGCGCGGCGTGCAGCATGGCGGGGTGCGGCTTGGACGGGTGGCGGTCGGCGGTCTGAAGGGTGGCGAAGTGGTGGCCGATGGGGTGGACGTGGAAGAGGTGATCGAGGCCGGGGCGCATCTTGCCGGTGGCGATCCCGAGCTTCGTGTCGGGCGCGGCGGCCAGGGCCTCGATCGCGGCGACCGCGCCAGGATAAAGCGGCACGTTCTCGCCCTCGCCACGGGCCCGCGATGCGGTGAAACTCTCGCGATAGGCGGCGACGATGGCGGCGATCTCGTCCGGCGGCGCACCGCCGGTCAGTTGCCCGATGGCCTCGTTCAGCGACAGGCCGACGATGGCCAGCACCTCGGGATCGGGCGGGGCGCTGCGGCCCACGGCGGCAAAGCTGGCGGCCATGGCGTCCAGGATTGCGTTCTGGCTGTCGACCAGTGTGCCGTCGACGTCGAAGACGATCAGCCGCGGGCTCATTGCGCTTCCTCGAACGGGTCGTCGGGAACGGCGTTCTCGTCCCAGGCGAAGAGCGCCCAGGTGCGGGCCATGTGTTCGGGCAGCGGCGCGGTGAGGTGCACCGGCTTGCCGGTGACCGGATGATTGAAGGTCAGCGCCCGGGCGTGCAGGTGCAGCTTGCGGCCGATCTCGCCGCCGAGCTGCGCGCCCCAGCCGTCGCCTTCGTTGGTCTGGCCGCTGCCGCCGTACTTGCCGTCGCCGACGATGGGGTGGCCGATCTCGGCCATGTGCGCCCGGAGCTGGTGGGTGCGGCCGGTGCGCGGCGCCAGGACCGCCCAGCCGGCGCGGCTGCCGGCGGCATCGACCACCGCATAGTCGGTAAGCGCCGGCTTGGCGCCCGGGGTATCGGCGATCCGGTCGGGATGAACGCAGATCATCTTCTCGGCCTCGCCCTTGGCACCGTGGCCGGGCGCCTTGACCAGCCCGTAGCGGATCGTGCCCATGCGCGGCTGCGGCACGCCGGCCACCGCCGCCCAGTAGATCTTGCGGGTCTGGCGGGTGCGGAAGACGGCGGTCAGCGCCGCGGCGGTGCGGGCATCGCGGGCCAGCAGCAGCAGGCCGGAGGTGTCCTTGTCCAGCCGGTGTACCAGTCGCGGCTTGTCGGCGGCGCCGAAACGCAGCGCCTCGGCCAGCCCGTCGACATGCCGGTGCTGGCCGGAACCGCCCTGGCTTGGCAGGCCGGGCGGTTTGTTCAATGCGATGATGTATTCGTCGCGCCAGAGCACCGCGCCCCGGATCATCGCCGCGTCCGCCTCGCTGGGCGTCGCCGCCACGGTGGCCGGCGGTGCCTCGCCCTCGGGCAGCGGCGGGATGCGCACCGCCTGGCCGGCTTCGAGCCGGGTCGCGGGCTTGACGCGGCCACGGTCGACCCGGATCTCGCCCTTGCGGCAGAGCTTTTCGATCCGGCCCTGGGTGACGTGGGGAAAGTGCCGCCGGAGCCAGCGATCGAGCCGCAGGTCGGCCTCGTCGACGCTGACGGTGAGTGTCTGAACACCGGTTCCGGGCGCGCGGGTCATGCGTACCAGGCGCGGGCCAGAAGGACACCGAGGACGATGCCGCCCAGCGCCAGCACCAGCGAGCCCAGGACGTAGGCCAGCGCAGTAGCGGTCTGGCCGCGCTCGTAGATGGTCAGCGCGTCGAGCGAGAAGGTGGAGAAGGTGGTGAAGCCGCCCAGTATTCCGGTGGTCAGGAACGGTGCGATGCGGGCGCTGTCGCCGCGGTTGGCGAGTACCACGACGATGACGCCCATCAGCATCGAGCCGACGACGTTGACGAACAGCGTGCCCCAGGGGAAACCGTGGCCCATGATCCGCACCGCCACCACGCCGGACAGGTAGCGCGCCCCCGCGCCCAGCGCACCGCCGGCCATGATCGGTATCAGGTTAGACATACGCGAGACTGCCGCCATCCGAGGCGCCCGCCTGCGCCCCACGCGCCCGGTCACAATCACCGCATGCCCGCGGTGTCAAGGTATCGGGGTCACGGGCACGGTGATCGCGGCGAGCGTATGGGGCCGGCGCTGGTGTCCCACCAGGCCGTTGTCAGCTTTGCTTGGTGGCGCCGTCGAGCATGGCCTCGACGACCTTCTCAAACTCTTCCCGCTCGGGGTCGAGAAGTTCTGTTGGAATGCCAAATTCCTCGAAGCCCACGCAGTGCCACCGCGTGAACATGATTTCGCTGCACAGGCGTACCCCGACAACCTCGATCTCGTTGTGGCGGCCATCCATCAGGATCGACGGCATCAATTCGGACATCACCTCGGGATTGCCCTCGAGGAACTCCTTGAACTGTCCGTCCCGGTGGATCAGCAGGCCCCGAACGTTCCTGTCGCGGTTGCGGCGAGATATCTCGTCGACCAGTCGGAACATTCCGCGCTGCCCCAGACCCGCGCTTGCGCGCGAGCGGTAGCCAAATGTGAGCATCCGCTCACCATTGTCCACGACATTTCCTTTCCCTCAGCCCGGTGTCACTGCGCCCTCCGCAACGATCCGGTACTGGCCTCCGCGTTGGCCGCGAATTGCCCATCGGACCCAAGCCGCCGAGCCAGGCCGATCGCGAAGCGCTCGGCGTCCTTTCTGGCGCAGCTTGGGGGGTAGTCCTCCATCCAGGAGAAAGTCCATGAGGTGAACCGCGGACCCTGGACGGCTGCCTCACGCATGACCGTCAGGTCACGGTGACGCTTGTCGCTGGCGACGCGCTCGAGCATGTCGAGCACGATCACATCCTCGCCCTCCACAAGGCTGACCACGTTCCGTCCGTAGATCAGCAAGAGGCCGGTCAGCCCAAGGCGGGGATTGTTTTGTTCTGACTTCTGCCGGATCCGCTGCACGTCATCGCGTGTGCATTGCGGCGTCAGGGTGCTTCGGTAGACGATTTGTAACATGTGGGCGGCGTCCGATTGTCCGATTGCGCTGACCGTTTCTCTCGATGTCGGTGAACACGTCTTCGTGAGTGTTCCAACCTATCAACGCTTGAGGCGGTGAGTTGGTTCCGTCTTTTTCGCCCTCAGGTTGAAAAAAAATTCTAGCCGCTTGTTCAATTCCCTTTCGAAGCCTCGTTCCACTGGCTTGAAGAACCTCTGGCGCTCCATTTCCGGCGGAAAATAGTCCTGCCCGGAAAATGCATCCTCGGCGTCGTGGTCGTAGGCATAGCCCTTGCCGTACCCCTCTTCGCGCATCAGCCGGGTGGGCGCGTTGAGGATGTGCTTGGGCGGCATCAGGGCGCCGGTTTCCTGGGCGCTGGCGGTGGCGGCCTTGAAGGCGGTGTAGGCGGCGTTCGATTTCGGCGCCAGCGCCAGGTAGATCACCGCCTGGGCAATGGCCAGCTCGCCCTCGGGGCTGCCCAGCCGTTCGTAGGTTTCCCAGGCCGACAGGCAATGCACCTGGGCCTGGGGATCGGCCAGTCCCACGTCCTCGACCGCCATCCGGGTGATGCGCCGGGCGAGATAGCGCGGGTCCTCGCCGGCGGTCAACATCCGCGCCAGCCAGTAGAGCGCCGCGTCGGGATCGGAGCCGCGCACCGACTTGTGCAGCGCCGAGATCAGGTTGTAGTGGCCGTCGCCGGACTTGTCATAGTTGGGCGCCCGGCGGGCCACCAGCCGCGACAGCCCGGCACGATCCAGCGTCTCGCCCGCGGCGCGCACCTGCTCGACGAGGTTCAGCAGCGCCCGTCCGTCGCCGTCGGCCATCTCGATCATCGCCTCGCGGGCGCCGCCGTCCAGTGGTACCGGCGCCCCGGTCAGCGTCTCGGCCCGCTGCAGGATCAACTCCAGGTGCTTCGGCTCCAGTCGCTTGAGCACCAGCACCTGGGCGCGGCTGAGCAGCGCCGAGTTGAGTTCGAAGGACGGGTTCTCGGTGGTCGCGCCGACAAGCAGGATGGTGCCATCCTCCATGTGCGGCAGGAAGGCGTCCTGCTGGGCCTTGTTGAAGCGGTGGATCTCGTCGACGAAAAGCAGCGTGCCGCGGCCGCCGGTGCGGCGCAGGCGGGCCTCCTCGAAGACCCGGCGCAGTTCGGGCACGCCCGAGAAGATGGCGCTGATCTGGACGAAGTGGAGCTCGGTCTCGGTGGCCAGCAGCCGGGCGATGGTGGTCTTGCCCACCCCCGGCGGGCCCCAGAGGATCACCGAGCCGAGTGTGCCGGCGGCCAGCATCTGCCCCAGCGGGCCGTCGGGTCCGGTCAGGTGCTCCTGACCCACCACCTCGGCCAGAAGCGCCGGTCGCAGGCGGTCGGCCAGCGGCCGCGGCGCCTCGGCGGCCGGATCGGGCTTTCCCGATGACCGGCCGGCGGCAGCCGCATTGTCGAAAAGATCTGCCAAGTTCTGCACCCCGGGTCCGGTGCGATGATAGCGGCGGGTCACGGCGGGCGCCATGGCCGCCACGGGCTTTCCGAGGGCTTTCGCGGACGGCGGCGATCGGTCATCATCGCCGCCGATGCAGACGACCCTCACCATCGAGACCGGCGGACCGGGGCTGACCGAGTTCACCCGAGAGGCGGCGGCGTTCGTCGCCGGCGCCGGGCAGGGTGACGGGCTGCTGACGGTGTTCGTGCGGCACACCTCGTGTTCGCTGCTGATCCAGGAGAATGCCAGCCCGGATGTGCGCGACGACCTGCTGGCGTTCCTGCGCCGGCTGGTGCCGCCGGCGTCCGACCCCGCGATGGGCTGGATCACCCATACGCTGGAAGGCCCCGACGACATGCCGGCGCATATCAAGGCGGCGCTGTTGCCGGTGTCGCTGTCGATCCCGGTGAGCAGCGGGCAACTGGCGCTCGGCACCTGGCAGGGGCTGTACCTGGTCGAGCACCGCAACCGCCCGCACAGGCGGCAGGTGGTGCTGCACCTGGGGTGATCCCGATTGATCGTGCGCAAGGCGCAACCGGCCCGGGCGTTGTAACATGGTGTCAGGTATCAAACCGAGGGGGATCACCAGATGACCCATATCGAATCCGACTCCAGCGCGCCCGCGTCCGACAGCCGCAAGACCTGGGTCCGCGGGCTGCAGATGCTGCTCTTCATCATCCTGATGAACGTGGCACAGTGGATCCTGTCGCTGCTCGCCGTCCTGCAGTTCCTGTGGCTTTTGTTCACCGGCCAGAAGAATGCGTTCCTTGCCCGCTTCGGCGGCCAGATCGGTGCGTGGATGAAGGCCGTTGCCTGCTTCCAGGGCTGCGCCAGCGAGGACAAGCCCTTTCCCTGGGCCGCCTGGCCCGAGACCAGGTAGCGCCTCGGCGATTGCCCCTCCCGTTGGATGGCCGCCGGGCGGGCGCCGGCGGCCTGCGGCAATTGCGCGTTGCATTTGGGCAACCTCCAGTTCTCGGCGGATCACCCGCATCTCGTGCCACCGCAATTGTGCTACCCAAGCCGTTGAGTGCCCTCTATAGTGCCCCGAACAATCAGGCGATCAGGGGCGAGGGTCAGCGATGCGGTGTCCGTTCTGCGGCAATGTCGATTCACAGGTGAAGGACAGCCGCCCGGCGGAAGACCATGTGGCGATTCGCCGGAGACGCTTCTGCCCCGCCTGCGGTGGCCGTTTCACCACCTACGAGCGGGTGCAGTTGCGCGATCTGGTGGTGGTCAAGAAGAACGGCAAGCGCGAGGACTTCGACCGCGACAAGCTGGAGCGCTCGATCCGCATCGCCATGCGCAAGCGGCCGATCGAGGTCGAGCGTATCGACCAGATGATCACCGGCATCGTGCGGCGGCTGGAATCGCTCGGCGAGACCGACATTCCCTCCGACAAGATTGGCGAGATCGTGATGGAGACACTGGCCCGGATCGACACCGTGGCCTATGTGCGCTTCGCCAGCGTCTACAAGAACTTCCAGGCGGCGGACGATTTCGACGAGTTCGTCTCGTCGCTCAGGCCGGGCGAGAAGGTGGCCGAGGACTGACGCGGCCGGAATGCCCGGCAGCGGCGGCGGCACGGGCGGAGGCACCGGCGGCGGGCAGGGCGCAATGACCGACAGGGATTCCGATGCGCGCTGGATGGGCGCCGCGCTGGCACTGGCGCGGCGGGGGCTGGGTCGGGTCTGGCCCAATCCGGCGGTGGGATGCGTGATCGTGGCCGGTGGCCGGGTGGTCGGTCGCGGCTGGACCGCCGATGGCGGCCGGCCCCATGCCGAGACGCTGGCGCTGGCCCAGGCGGGCGCCGCTGCCCGGGGCGCCACGGCTTATGTCACGCTGGAGCCCTGTGCCCATCACGGGCAGACGCCGCCCTGCGCCGAGGTGTTGGCCGCCGCCGGCATCGCCCGCGTCGTCGTTAGCCTGACCGATCCCGATCCGCGGGTTGCCGGGCGCGGCCTGGACATCTTGCGCGCCGCCGGGGTTGCGGTGGCCCTGGGCCACGGCGAGGCCGAGGCGATGGCGATCAACCGCGGGTTCCTGACCCGGGTGCAGGCCGGCCGGCCGATGGTGACGCTGAAGCTGGCCACGACCCTGGACGGCCGCATCGCGACCGCCTCCGGCGAAAGTCGCTGGATCACCGGCGCCGCGGCGCGGGCGCGGGTGCATCTGATGCGCGCCTCTCACGACGCGGTGCTGGTGGGGGCGGGGACGGCGCGGGCGGACGATCCGATGCTGGACGTGCGCCTGCCGGGACTGGAGACACGGCGCCCGGTCAGGATCGTCGCCGATCCGCGGCTGTCGCTGTCCCTGACCGGGCGGCTGGCCCGAAGCGCCGCCGCGCATCCGCTGTGGCTCTTGCATGGGTCCGGTGCCGACAAGGCGCGGGCACAGGCCTGGGCCGGGGCGGGCGCGGTGCTGATCCCGGCGCCACTGGACGGCGGCGGCAATATCGACATCGGCGCGGCGCTGGCCGGCCTCGGGGAGCGCGGGCTGACCCGGGTCCTGTGCGAGGGCGGCGGGCGGCTGGCCGCCAGCCTCATGGCGGCTGGGCTGGTGGACGAACTGGCGGTCTTCAGCGCCGGGCTGGCCCTCGGCGGCGACGCGGTGGCCGGGGTGGCAGCGATGGCCGTCGGCAAGCTGGCGGAGGCCCCGCGTTTCACGCTGCGGGCAACCGAGGTGGTGGGCGCCGACGTGCTGTCGACCTGGGTGGCGATCCGGCACGGGGACGCGGCGCCAGGGTGAGGTTCCCATCGGGGTTGACGCAGGTCCGGGCGAGCCTCTCCGCTTGCAGGGGCGGCGGGGCTGGTTCGTGATCGCTGTGGGCTACAGCGCCGCGTCGGCAGTCAGCGCCGGCGTTTCCGGCAGTTCGAGCCAGTTCTGGCCCACGGCGGCGATGCAGCTGATGCCGTTCGGCTGGGTGAACAGGATGGTGAATGTGCCCGAACCCTCCGAGGCCCAGATCTCCACCATCTGCGTGCCCGACTGCAGGCCGCTGGCGCGGTGGCTTTCCTTGTACTTTTCGGCAAGCTGGGCGACGATCTGCTCGCGCTGGCCGCATTTGCCGTCGGCGCTGGCCGCCGAGGCGAAGACAAGCCCGACACCGGCGGCGCCGGCGAACAGGGCGGTACGCGTAATCTGTGTCAACATGGCCTTATCCTACGCTTTCGCGCGGGGTACCGCCTGAGCCGAATGCGCTGGCAGCGCCGCGCCCTTGCTGGTCCCGCGACTGCCCATACTGCCGGCTGACCGCGGTCCTGTAAGTGATGATGCACACGCAAGCAGGCGAGACTGTGGGGTCAAATGTGGCGTCGGCCGGCCTTCCGGGGCCGTATTTCCGGGCCATGCCCGATGGCGGCCACGAAATAGCCGTTTCGGCGGGCGGCTGGCCATCTCCCTGCAACTGGCCGCCGCATTGCCGTGGATGGGCCGCAGTCCTGTGTGCGCCCGGCCCGGACGTCAGCTTGGGGTGCCGAGCGGCGCCTGGGGTTCCTGGCTGTACCAGTCGGTGCCGCTGGCGACGATGCACGAGATGCCGTCGGGGCGGCTCATCAGGATGGTCCAGGTCGCGCCCTCGCTCGAGGTCCAGACCTCGACAAGGCCGCTGGCGCTCTGCAGCCCGGCGCTGACCAGCTGCTCGGAATACTTCGCCGACAGCTTGCCGGTCAGCTCGTCGCGGTTGGCGCAGACCGACTGCGCGGCCGCGGGAGGGGCGGTGGCGGCGGTGCCGAACAGCACCGCGGCGACAAGAATGCGCTTGAACATGGTCTCAGCTCCTTCTTCTCTGGGCGGAGCTGCCGCGGAGTATTGCGGCAAGCGCCGCCGGTTTCCGGTTCTGTGCGGGATGAAGGTGATGGCAGTGGCGTGCTTCGGTCAATATGCTGCGGCGCACAATCATGCTGCGGTGCATCAAAACCGCCGGTTGTGTCGGATTTACAGGCAATTCTGGCCGGGTTAGCACCGAATCTCGGCAGTCGGGGAGGAAATTTGTGCCAAAAATGCAACGGGCCTGGCAACGGATGCTCTCGGGGCGCCGGCTGGATCTGCTGGACCCGGCGCCGCTCGACATCGAGATCGCCGACATTGCCCACGGCCTTGCCTTCGTGGCCCGCTGGAACGGCCAGACCACCGGCGACTGGCCCTATTCGGTGGCCGAGCACTCGCTGCTGGTTGAGGAGCTTTTCGCCATGGCCCAGCCGGCGGCGCCGGCGCGCTGGCGGCTGGCGGCGCTGCTGCACGATGCGCCGGAATACGTCATCGGCGACATGATCTCGCCGGTGAAGGCGGCGGTCGGCCCCGGCTATCGCGAGCTCGACGCCCGGCTTGCGGCGGCGGTGCATCTGCGCTTCGGGTTGCCGGCGATCCTGCCCGAGCGGGTCAAGCGGCAGATCAAGCGTGCCGACCGGCAGTCGGCCTGGCTGGAGGCAACGCAGATCGCCGGATTCACCGAAGCCGAGGCCAGCCGCTTCTTCACCCGCCCCGGCGACCCGGCCATGCGCGCCATCGGGCTGCGGCTGCGCCCGCCGGCCGAGGTCCGCGACGCCTATACCAGACGCCATGCCGAATTGATGGAGGCCCTGTGACGACCGTTGCGACCCGTGCCGCCGTGCCCGCCGATGCCGGCGCGATGACCGAACTTCTCAACGAGATCATCGCCGCGGGTGGAACCACGGCCTATGAGGAGCCGTACGATGCCGCCGCCATGCTGGCGCAGTATATCGCTGCGCCGGGCCTGATCGCCTGCACAGTCGCCGAGGACGAGGGGGAGCTGCTGGGATTCCAGGGGCTGTTCTGGCCCGATGCGCATTATCCGTTCCCGCCCGGCTGGGCCTATATCGCCACCTTCGCACGCCGTGGGCGCACCGGGCGGGGCATCGGCCGGGCGCTGTTCCGCGCCACCCTCAGTGCGGCCGCCGGGGCCGGTGTTCGCACCATCGATGCCACCATCCGGGCCGATAACGCGGGCGGGCTGACTTATTATGGCAAGATGGGTTTCGTCGACTACGGCTGCGAAAAGGGCGTGCCGCTGAGAGACGGCACGCCCGTGGATCGGGTGAGGAAGCGCTTCGATCTCTAGGCCTCAGGGGCGTTCGCCCCGGGCCAGCGTGTAGATGTCGCCGCGATGCAGCCCGATGTCGCGTAGCAGGTGATCGTCGAGCCGGCTGAGGTCCTTGACCAGCTGGCGCCGCTCGATGCTGCGACGAATGCCACCGAAGATGCCGCCGGTATGGTGCGAGTTGATGCTGTGCATGATCGTGTCTCCTGGGTTTCGGTTCAGAACTTGAGGTTGGACAGGGCGCCGAGCCGGGCCTTGAGCGCCCGCAGGGCGTTGCGATTTTCGCGGCTGTCGCCGTGGTTCCGCCGCGGCAGGGACCGATGCCCGCGCGGGGCCTCGAAGCCGGTGGCGAGCATCATGGTGTCTGCAAGGATGTGTATCATGTCCCGGCTCCGTCGATCTCTGTTAATGTCGTTTATTTTATGCCAATAAGGGTCGAAAGACGACTCAGGAATAATTCCTGAATGTAAGGTGAAATTACATATGACGCGGTCCAGGCTGCCCTCGCTGACGGCGCTCAGGGCGTTCGACGCAGCGGCCCGCAACCTCAACTTCAGCGCCGCCGCGCGGGAGCTGAACGTCACCCATGCCGCGGTGGCCCAGCAGGTGCGGGCGCTGGAGGCCGATCTTGGCCTGTCGCTGATGTATCGCGAGGGCAGGGGCGTGCAGCTGACCGCCGAGGGCACGGCACTGGCGGCGGCGGTGGGGGAAGCCTTCGACACCGTCGCGGTTGCGGTGGCGGGACTGTCCGGCCCCGAAGCGGATCGCCCGCTCCGGGTGACGATGACATCGTCTTTCGCAGCGCAATGGCTGATGCCGCGGCTGGGCGCCTTCTGGGCTCGTCACCCCGACATACCGCTGTCGCTGCATCCCGATCGCAGGGTGGTCGACATGCGCCGCGAGGGCATGGACCTTGCCATCCGCTTTGGCCGCGGTGACTGGCCGGGGGTGGAGTCCGAACTGCTCACTCCGATCAACTACGTGGTCGTCGCGGCGCCGTCGCTGGTGCCCGGGGGGCGGACCCTCGATATCGCCGAGATGGCAGAGCTGCCCTGGGTGCTGGAGACCGACTGGCCCGAGCAGCTGGCCTGGCTTTCCGGCATCGGGCTCGATCCCGCTGGGCTGAAGACCACGATGCTGCCCGAGGAAATGGTCGGGCCGGCGGTGCGGCAGGGCTATGGGCTGGGGGTCGAGTATGCGCCGCTGCTGGCCGAGGATGTCTCCGCCGGCAGGGTGAACGTGGTCTGCGACTGCGGCGGCGAGACCGGGCAGGGCTATCACCTCGTCACCCTGCCCGGGGTGAAGAAGCCGGCGCTGAAAACCTTCACCGACTGGCTGAAATCGGCCGTCTGACAGGCGGTTCGTGCAATGGACTTGGCACGGTGGGCTGGCGGTTTCGGCGCGCGGCGCCTATATCAGCGGCGAGCCGGCACATCGGCGGCAAGGGCGCGCGCATCCGGCGCGCGGCCGCAAGCGCGGGGGAAGATCAAGACATGCTGAATCTGGGCAAGGATGCAGGCGACGCGCAGGCGAGGGAGCCGCTGGTCAAGGACGTTTCCGAGGCGAACTTCATGGCCGAGGTGGTCGAAGCCAGCCGCCAGGTGCCGATCATCGTCGATTTCTGGGCCCCCTGGTGCGGCCCTTGCAAGCAGCTGACGCCGCTGCTGGAGACGGCGGTGAAGGAGGCCGGCGGCAAGGTGCGCCTGGTCAAGGTCAATGTCGACGAGAACCAGGCGCTGGCCGGGCAGATGCAGATCCAGTCGATCCCGGCGGTGTACGGCTTTGTCGACGGCCGTCCGGTGGATGGCTTCATGGGCGCCCAGGGTCCGGCCCAGATCAAGGAATTCATCCGTCGCCTGGCGGCGCAGTCGCCCGGCGCCAATGCGCTGGAAGAGGTGCTGGAGGCGGCCGAGGCGCTGCTGGGTGAGGGCCGCGTGCCCGAGGCGGCGCAGTCCTTTGCCGCGGTGCTGCAGGAAGACGAGGCCAACCTGCGGGCGCTGGCCGGGCTGGCGCAGGCCTATCTCGCCACCGGCGACGTGGAAAAGGCCAAGGGCGTTCTGTCGCTGGCCCCGGCCGATGCGGCCGATCCCCGGCTGAATGCGGTCAAGGCGCAGATCGAACTGGCCGAGGCGAGCGCGGATGCCGGCGAGGTGGCCGAACTGCGCCGCGCGGTGGAGGCCCGTCCGGGCGACCTGCAGGCGCGGCTCGATCTGGCCATGGCGCTGATCGCGGCGCACGACAACACCGCCGCCATCGACGAGCTGCTGGAGATCTTCCGCCGCGACCGCGAATGGAACGACGGCGCCGCCAAGGCGCAGCTCATCAAGCTCTTCGACAGCCTGGGGCCCAAGGACCCGGTGGGCCAGAAGGGCCGGCGCCGGTTTTCGTCGATGGTCTTCTCCTGAACGCGGCCCGCGGCGGCGCGAGGTTCGGATGGTCAAGTCCTACTCCCAGCTGGATCTGCCCGATACCATCCCGGTCTTTCCGCTGCCGGGGGCGCTGCTCTTGCCCCATGCCCGGCTGCCGCTGAACATCTTCGAGCCGCGTTATCTGGCCATGCTGGACGATGTGCTGAAGACTTCTCACCGGCTGATCGGGATGATCCAGCCGGTGTCGGGGCCGGAGGGCGACAAGAGCCGGACGCTGCACCGGATCGGCTGTGCCGGGCGGGTCACCTCGTTCAGCGAGACCGAGGACGGGCGCTACATGATCACCCTAACCGGGGTCAGCCGGTTTCGCCTCAAGGAGCGGAGCGAGGGATTTTCGCCCTATCTGCGGGCGAGCGCGGACTGGACCAGCTTCACGGCCGACCTGAGCGAGGCGGCGCCGGACCCGACCTTCGACCGGGCTGCGTTTCTCGACGTGCTGGGCCGCTATTTCGAGTCGGCCCAACTGGCCACCGACTGGCAGACCCTCAAGGAAGCGGACGAGGAGCTGCTGATCAACTCGCTGTCGATGCTGTGCCCGTTCGAGCCCGAGGAAAAGCAGGCGCTGCTGGAGGCGCCGACCCTGCAGAACCGCCGCGAGACCCTGGTGACGCTGATGGAGTTCGCGCTGCGCGGCGGCGAGGACGGCCAGCTGCAATGAGGGATGGGCCGCGATTCGACCGCCGCATGCTGGAGGCGCTGGTCTGCCCGCTGACCCAGGGCGTGCTGAGCTACGATGCCGAGCGGCAGGAACTGATCTCGCGCGCCGCCAGCCTGGCCTACCCGATCCGCCAGGGCGTGCCGCTGATGTTGCCGGACGAGGCGCGCAAGCTGGAGGACTGATTTCAGTCCCCCTCGCGCCTCGCCGCTGCCAGGGGGCGCTCCCCGCCCGCCCACCCTCGCGCCCCCCGGCAGCGGCGGGGCGCGATGGGGGGCACCTTCATCGGATTGCCGCTTTCGCCCCGGGGGGGGCGGCGCGGCGGGGGCCGTTTCGGCCCGAATCGGACTGAGAAATGGGATTCGGGTCCGGATTCAACGGCTTGAGCGAGCCTCCCGATCGGATCGTTTCAATCCGATCCGGATTCGCTCTAGGGTGTCGGAGTGCGGGAGGGCGGGACGATGGATCTGGCAGGACTGACGGCGGCAGCGGCGGGGCGCGCGATCGATGCGGGTCGGCTCGATCCGGTGGCGCTGGCCGAGGCCTGCCTGGCGGCCGCCGGCGCCGCCCCGGGCCCGCTGGTCTATGCCCGCCTGACGCCGGATCGGGCCCTGGCCGAGGCCGGGGCGGCGCGGGCGCGCGCGAAAGCCGGCATGCGGCGCCATCCGCTCGACGGCGTGGCGCTGTCGTGGAAGGACCTGTTCGACACTGCCGGCGTGGCCACCGAGGTCGGCTCGGCGCTGCTGAGGGGACGCACGCCCGGCACCGATGCCGAGGTGCTGCGACGGGCGGCGCGGGCCGGGCTGGTCTGCCTCGGCAAGACCCACATGACCGAGCTTGCGTTTTCCGGCCTTGGCATCAATCCGGTGACCGCGACGCCGCCGAACGGGCTCGACCCCGCGCTCGCGCCCGGCGGCTCGTCCAGCGGCGCCGCGGTCTCGGTGGCGCTGGGCATGGCCGTGGCGGCGGTGGGGTCCGACACCGGCGGCTCGGTCAGGGTGCCCGCGGCCTGGAACAACCTGGTGGGGCTGAAGACCAGCCACGGGGTGCTGCCGACGGATGGCGTGGTGCCGCTTTGTGCCCGCTTCGACACCGTCGGCCCGCTGGTGCGGACGGTCGAGGACGCGGCGCTGGTCTTCTCGGCGCTGGCGGCGGCGGCGCCGGTCTCGCTGGACGGTGCCGCCGGCGGCCGGCTGCTGGTGGCGACGAGCCCCGCGCTGCCGGTGCTGGACGAGGCTCCGCAGGCTGCCTTCGAGGCTGCCCTGGCGCGACTGTCGGCGGCGGGCGTGGCGGTGGAAACCGCGGAGATCCCCGAGATCGCCGAAGCGATGGAACTGGCCGGCCCGCTTTTCGCGCCCGAGGCCTACGCCACCTGGGAGACGGTGATCGAGGCGCAGCCGGAGCTGATGTTCGCACCGGTGCGGGAGCGGTTCCGTGGCGGCAAGGCGTTCTCGGCGGTGGAATTCGTCCAGGCCTGGCAGACGCTGGACCGCCTGCGCGCGGCCTGGGCGGCGCGGGTGGCGGGTTACGATGCGGTGGCGCTGCCGACGGTGGCGATCCTGCCGCCTGCCGCGGCGCCGCTGCTGTCCGACCATGCCGCCTTCATGGCCCGGAACCTCGAGACGCTGCGCAACACCCGGGTCGGCAACCTCCTGGGCACCTGTGCCCTGACCCTGCCCACCGGCCGCGACCACTGCGGGCTGATGCTGCTGGCCGGCCCCGGCGAGGAGGCGCGGCTGTTGCGGCTCGGCCGGGCGCTGGAGGCGGCGCTTGGCTGACCTCGGGGCGCCGGCCGCTTCGCTGCAATGCGCCCGGGCGCTCCCCGCCCGCCCACCCTCGCGCCCCGAGCGCATTAAGCCGCCACGGGATGCGGGTCGGGATGCTGCGGCGCCGAAGAGAATGGCCTAAAGGATAGACCTGAGGCGCCGGTGCCGTTATTGTCGCCGGCGCATGGGGCGCCAGACCCCAGAACATGAGGCAATGGATGAGCGCTCCGAAGCGATTTTCGGATCTGCCGGAATATGCGTTTCCGCGGCTGCGGCGGCTGCTCGACGGGCATGCCCCGGGCGGGCCCGCGATCGCCATGTCGATCGGCGAGCCCAAGCACGCCTTTCCGGCCTTCGTCAGCGAGATCATCGCCGCCCATGGCCACGAATTCGGGCTTTATCCGCCCAACGAGGGGGCGCCGGAGCTTCTGGGCGCCATCACCGGCTGGATCGCGCGGCGCTATGGCGTGACCCTGACGCCTGCATCGGTGATCGCGCTCAACGGCACCCGCGAGGGGCTGTTCAACGCCTGCATCGCGCTCTGCCCCGAAGAGAAGCGGGGAAAGCGGCCGGTGGTGCTGATCCCGAACCCGTTCTACCAGTGCTACGCCGTGGCGGCGCTGGCGGCGGGGGCCGAGCCCCACTACGTTCCGGCCCGGGCCGAGACCGGGTTCCTTCCCGACTATGCGGCGCTGCCGAAAGAGGTGCTGGAGCGGACCGCGATCGCCTATATCTGCTCGCCCTCGAACCCGCAGGGTGCGGTGGCGAGCGAGGGCTATTGGCGCGACCTGCTGGCGCTGGCCGAGCGGCACGATTTTCGCATCCTTGCCGACGAATGCTATGCCGAGATCTGGCGCAGCGCGCCGCCGCCCGGGGTGCTGGCCGCCGTCGCCGCCAATGGCGCCGATCCCGAGCGCGCCGTGGCCTTCCATTCGCTGTCGAAGCGGTCGAACCTGCCCGGCCTGCGCTCGGGCTTTGCCGCCGGCGGGCCCGGTTCCATCGCCGCCATGCGCCAGCTTCGCGCCTATGCCGGCGCGCCGCTGCCGCTGCCGCTGCAGCGGGCGGCGACGGCACTCTGGCAGGACGAGGCCCATGTCGACGCCAGCCGCGCACTCTATTTGCAGAAATTCAACACAGCCGACCACATTCTTGGCAACATGCCGGGCTACGCCTCGCCCGAGGCCGGGTTCTTTTTGTGGATCGGCGTCGATGACGGTGAGCGCGCGGCCCTGACCCTGTGGCGTGAAAGCGGTGTCCGGGTGCTGCCCGGGGCGTATCTGTCGCGTGAATCCTCCGATGGCTCGGGAAATCCCGGGCAAAATTACATCCGCGTGGCGCTGGTGGCGCCGCCGGACGAGGTCGAGCGGGGCCTGCAGGCGATAAGGGCCTGCCTTGCCCCGGCGGCCATGCAGGCTTGAGTGGTATGACAATGGCGGTTGCGACGAAAAAGGGCCGGAAACGGACCAAGCTGGTTGAGAGTCAGACCGAGGCGCTGTTGCGCAAGCGGGGGATCGAGCTTTTGGGCGTGATCCTGGCCGGCGTCGCCTATCTGGTGACGGCGGCGCTGTGGACCTACAACCCCGCCGATCCAAGCCTGTTCAGCGCCACCAGCTCGGCGCCCACGAATGCCCTGGGGCTGGTGGGCGCCTCGGCCGCCGATCTGCTGCACCGGGCGCTCGGCTGGGCGGCCTACGGCGTGCCGGTGTCGCTGGCGGCCTGGGGCCTGAGGCTGATGACCCACAAGGGTGAGACCCGGGCGGTGAGCCGCGCCATCACCGTGCCCATCGCCATCGCGGTGGCGTCGGTCTTTGCCGCCGCCCATGCGCCGCTGGATGGCTGGAGCCATGCCTATGGGCTTGGCGGCATGTTCGGCGATGCGGTGCTGACCGAGGTCATGCGGGTGGTGCCGCTGACCACCGGCCTGTCGCTGAAGGCGACGACACTGGCGCTGGCGCTGCTGTTCCTGGCGGCCTCGGGCTTTGCCCTCGGCATCGACATGGCCGAGCTTCGGCAGAGCGGGCGCTTTCTGGTGCGCAGTGCGATCATGGGCTTTGCCGGGCTGGTGGCGGGGCTCGGGCTTGCCGGCCGTGCCTCGGTCACCGGCGCCAGGAAGGCCGCCGTCGCCACGCGCGAGCGGCACAAGCGCAGCAAGGTCGAGCGGGCCGAGCGCCAGGCGCGGGCGCGCGAATTCGCGGCCCAGAAGCTCGACCCCAATATCGGCCCCGAAGGCCAGCGGCTGGAATGGAACGAGGCGACCGAGCGCATGCCCTCGCGGCTGGACGAGGAAGAGCAGAAGGAAGCGCGGCTGCGCGAGATGATCACCGCCGCGATCAAGAAGCGCGAGGAAAAGCCCAGCAAGAAGACCTTCGATGCCGCGAAAGTGGTGATCCCGCCGCCGCCCGGTGCCGAGGGGCTGCCCAGCCTCGAAGGGGTTACCCGCAACGATTCCATCGGCGCCTATGGCATCGAGGATGCCGGCCCGATCGATCCCAACGATGTTCTCGGCGCCGGCGGGGTGCCGGAACGGGAACTGGTCTCGGCCTTTCACAAGGGGCCCCGGGTGCAGCACCCCGACAAGAAGCCGGCCGCCATGTCGGACCGCGCCCGCGAGGAGGCCCAGCCGAAGCTGCCGCTCGGGACTGAGCCCGAGCCGCCCTACAACGCGCCGCCGCTGTCGCTCTTGGCCAACCCCTCGACCATCGTCCGCCATCACCTGTCCGACGATGCGCTGGAAAGCAACGCGCGGATGCTGGAATCGGTGCTGGACGATTACGGCGTCAAGGGCGAGATCGTCAGCGTCCGGCCCGGCCCGGTGGTCACCATGTACGAGCTGGAGCCGGCGGCCGGCGTCAAGGCCAGCCGGGTGATCGGGCTGGCCGACGACATCGCCCGGTCGATGTCGGCGCTTTCGGCCCGCGTCTCGACCATCCCCGGCCGCTCGGTGATCGGCATCGAGCTGCCGAACGAACATCGCGAGAAGGTGCTCCTGCGCGAGATCCTGTCCTCGCGCGCCTTCGGCGATTCGGTGCATGCGCTGCCGCTTGCCCTCGGCAAGGACATCTCGGGCGAGCCGGTGGTGGCGAACCTGTCGCGGATGCCGCACCTGCTGATCGCCGGCACCACCGGCTCGGGCAAGTCGGTGGCCATCAACACCATGATCCTCAGCCTGCTCTACAGGCTGTCGCCGGCCGATTGCCGGGTGATCATGATCGACCCCAAGATGCTGGAACTGTCGGTCTATGACGGCATCCCGCACCTGCTGTCGCCGGTGGTGACCGACCCCAAGAAGGCGGTGGTGGCGCTGAAATGGGTCGTCGCCGAGATGGAAGAGCGCTATCGGCGCATGTCGAAGATGGGGGTCCGGAACATCGACGGCTATAACGGCCGGGTCCGCGACGCGCTGGAAAAGGGCGAGGGCTTCACCCGCACGGTGCAGACGGGCTTCGACGACAACACCGGCGAGCCGGTCTTCGAGACCGAGGAATACGCCCCCGAGACGATGCCCTACATCGTCGTCATCGTCGACGAGATGGCCGACCTGATGATGGTCGCCGGCAAGGAGATCGAGGCCTGCATCCAGCGGCTGGCCCAGATGGCGCGGGCCAGCGGCATCCACCTCATCATGGCCACCCAGCGGCCCTCGGTCGATGTCATCACCGGTACCATCAAGGCCAACTTCCCGACCCGGATCAGCTTTCAGGTCACCTCGAAGATCGACAGCCGCACCATCCTCGGCGAGCAGGGGGCCGAGCAGCTTCTCGGCCAGGGCGACATGCTCTTCATGGCCGGCGGCGGGCGCATCACCCGCGTGCACGGGCCGTTCGTGTCCGACGAGGAGGTCGAGGAGGTGGTCAACCACCTCAAGCTCCTGGGCGAGCCGGAATACGTCTCGGGCGTGGTCGAGGGGCCGGACGAGGAGGAGGCGAGCGAAATCGACCAGGTGCTCGGGCTCGGCGGCAACACCAACGGCGACGATGCGCTTTACGATCAGGCGGTGGCGATCGTGGTGCGCGACCGCAAGTGCTCCACGTCCTACATCCAGCGCAAGCTGGCCATCGGCTACAACAAGGCGGCGCGGCTGGTGGAGATGATGGAGGATCAGGGCGTGGTCAGTGCCGCCAACCAGGTGGGCAAGCGCGAGATCCTGGTGCCCGAGCGCTGATCCGGCCGAAACGCGAAGCGATCAGGCCCCCGGGCAACGGTGTTACGGCTCCGCGCCAGCGCCGAATCTGTCCGGTCGGCGCGAAACGGCGCCCTTCCGGCGGTCCGCAGTCGGCCTGGTGCTGATGGCGCCGTGACCGAATGCGCGCCACCGTTTCAGGGCTGAAACCGGGGATGGCCGTGAATTGATCGTGAGGGCTCTCGCGCAGGGATGAAACCGCCACCGGCGGGGGCTAGATTGGGCACCATGAACAGACGCGATCTTATCCTGGGCGCTGCCGCCCTGTCGACGCTGCCGATGCTGGTGCTGCCCGCCATGGCGCAGGACCAGCGGACGCTCACCGAGGTGTCGAAATACCTCAACCAGTTGCGCTCGGTCACCGGGCGCTTTGCCCAGGCCAACCCCAACGGCACCCGCAGCCAGGGCACCTATTACCTGCGCCGGCCGGGCTTCGTTCGCTTCGAGTATGACGGCGGCGCGGCGATGGTGATCTCGGACGGGATCAATGTCGGCGTGTTCGATGCCAAGTCGAACCAGGGGGTGCAGAAATACCCGCTCAGCCGTTCGCCGCTCAGGCTCCTGCTGCGCGACAACATCGATCTGACCGCCGAGGGCGTGGCCCGCTCCACCTCCAATGACGGCAAGTTCACCAGCGTGCGCCTGCAGGACCCCAAGCGGCCCCGCGACGGCACCATGACGCTGGTCTTCTCGAACCGGCCGCCGGCCCTGGTGCGCTGGATCGCCCGCGACGCCCAGGGCAGCGAGACGACGGTGGCGTTGCAGTCGATCACCGTTGATCCGAACCTTGACCGGCGGCTGTTCAACATCGAGTACGCGGCACTGCACTGGGGCGAATAGACCTGCCCTGCCGCATGGGACACCGGTCCCGGACCCCGATCCGGGGCCTCATCCCGCCAGGAGATCCCGGGACGAGCCCGGGATGGGTTCGCTCGGGGCCGGCCGGAAGCGCCTGAAGGCGGTCAGGGCGCGATATCGAAACTGGCCAGCACCGGCACGTGGTCGGACGGCCGCTCCCAGCCCCGGGCCGCCTTCACCACCCGGCTGCCGCCGGCGCCCGAGGCGAGATCGGGTGTGGCCCAGACATGGTCGAGCCGGCGGCCCTTGTCGGCCGCCTGCCAGTCTCGGGCCCGGTACGACCACCACGAGTAGAGCCGCCCTTGCGGGATGTCCTGCCGGGTGACGTCGACCCAGCCGCCGGCCGCCTGCATGGCGCCCAGATGCTCGACCTCCACCGGCGTATGGCTGACCACCCGCAGCAGTTGCCTGTGCGACCAGACGTCGTCCTCGCGCGGGGCGATGTTGAGATCACCGACAAGGATGGCGCGGGTCGGGCGCTCGACCCCGAACCAGTCGCGCGCCTCGGCCAGGAAGTCGAGCTTGTGGCCGAACTTGGGGTTCTTCTCGCGGTCGGGCTCGTCGCCGCCGGCGGGGATGTAGAGATTGTGGATCAGCGTGCCGTCCGCCAGCCGCGCCGCCACGTGGCGGGCATCGCCCCGGCCGCAGAAGTCGCGGTGGCCGGCATCCTCGATCGGCAGCCGCGACAGGATGGCGACGCCGTTATAGCCCTTCTCGCCGCGCAGGACCGCGTGCCGATAGCCAAGCCCGGCGAACTGCAGCAGCGGCACCTTGTCCACCGGCGATTTCGTCTCCTGCAGGCACAGGATGTCGGGGGCCTCCTCGGCCAGGAAGCGCAGCACCAGATCCTCGCGCAGGCGGATCGAGTTGATGTTCCAGGTGGCGACGGTCAGCGGCATCCGGCCTGACTAGCGGCCGGGCGGGCGCGGCTCAAGGCCGGCCGGCGCGCCGGGCCTGCAAAAGAGAACGGCCTGGGAAAAAAGAAGGGCCCGGCAAAAAAGAAAGGCCTGGGAAAAAGAAGGCCCGGGCGCAAGAGCCCGGGCCAGTCAGACAGGGAGGAGCCGCGTCATGACCCCGACGCGGCCAGGGGAACTCTTCAGGGCACCAGCCGGTAGCCGCCGGATTCGGTCACCAGCAGCCGCGCGTTCGAGGGGTCTTGCTCGATCTTCTGGCGCAGCCGGTAGATGTGGGTTTCCAGCGTGTGGGTGGTGACGCCGGCATTGTAGCCCCAGACCTCGTGCAGAAGCGTGTCCCGGGCGACAACGCTGTCGGTGGCCCGGTACAGGTACTTCAGGATGTTGGTTTCCTTCTCGGTCAGCCGGACCTTGCGCTCGTCCTCGTCCACCAGCAGCTTCGAGGCCGGCTTGAAGGTGTACCGGCCGATGGTGAAGACGGCGTCCTCGGACTGCTCGTGCTGGCGCAGCTGGGCGCGGATGCGGGCCAGCAGCACCGGGTACTTGAACGGCTTGGAGACGTAGTCGTTGGCACCGGAATCGAGGCCGAGGATGGTGTCGGCGTCGGTGGCATGGCCGGTCAGCATCACCACCGGGCATTTCACGCCCTGCTTGCGCATCAGCCGGCAGGTCTCGCGCCCGTCCATGTCCGGCAGGCCGACATCGAGAATGATCAGATCGAAATGTTCGTCCTTGGCACGGTGCAGCCCGTCGCCGCCGCTCTCGGCCTCGAAGACGTCGAATTCCTCGGTCAGCACCAGCTGGTCGGCGAGCGCCTCGCGCAGGTCGGCATCGTCATCGACCATCAGGATCTTCTTCAGGTTGCTCATAGACGCGACCCCCGGGTGAGCCTTGTTCCTGTGGCCCGGACGCGTCGCGTTTGCGCTGCGGCACGACCGGGCCGCTCAAGAACTGTTCATGGCCGCGCCCGGTAGCAAGCCGGCCCGTGCAGCCGTCACACCCATGTGTTGGCCTGCCGCGATTTGTTTCAATTTCCCGGGCCGGCGTTATAGGCTTGTAACCATCCGGCATACCGCCGTGCCAGAAGGTCTTGTGCTTGTGCCGTCGTCGCAATCCCCAGAAATGCCGCTTGCCCCGGGCGATGCCGAACTGAACGGGCGCGCCCGGGCGGATCTGCGCATGGGCGTGCCGGTGGCGATCGCCGATGGCGCCGAGGCCGGGCGGGGCGCGGTGATCCTCGCTGCCGAGACCGCCACCGAGGCGCGGCTCGCGGCGCTGCGCGGCCTCGGCACCGTCAGCCTCGCCATCACCGAGCGGCGGGCCGAGACGCTGAAGGCGCGGGCCTATGACGGCGACCTTGCCCGGCTGGCGCTGCCCGACGAGGCAGGCATTGCCTGGGTCCGGGCGGTGGCCGACCCGGCGGGCGATCTTGGCCACCCGATGATGGGGCCGTTCCTGGCACGCCGGGGCGGCGATGCGGGGTTGCACCGGCTGGCACTGCAACTGGCCAAGGATGCGCGGCTTCTGCCGGCGGTGCTGGTGTCAGAGACCGCCGAGGCGGTGCGGGTGGCACGCGAGGCGGGGCTGACCCTGCTGACGCCGCGGGCCTGCGCCGCCGCCCCCGTGGCTCTGACCGAGGTCTCGGCCGCGCGGGTGCCGATGGCGGTCTCGGCGGCCGGGCGGCTCGGGGTCTTCCGCCCCGCCGATGGCGGCGACGAGCACTACGCGGTCGAGATCGGCAGCCCGGTGCGCCCCGGCCCGGTGCTGGTCAGGCTGCATTCGGCCTGCTTCACCGGCGACGTGCTCGGCTCGCTGAAATGCGATTGCGGGCCGCAGCTCCACGCGGCGCTGGAACAGATCGGCGGCGAGGGGGCCGGGGTGCTGCTCTACCTCAACCAGGAGGGGCGCGGCATCGGGCTGGCCAACAAGATGCGCGCCTATTCGCTGCAGGATCAGGGCTTCGACACGGTGGAGGCGAACCACCGGCTGGGCTTCGAGGATGACGAGCGCGACTTTCGCATCGGCGCCGTGATGCTGGCGGCGATGGGCTTCGATACCGTGCGGCTGATGACCAACAACCCGGCCAAGGTGGCGCGGATGCAGGCCTGCGGGATCAGCGTGGCCGAGCGCGTGCCGCTGAGGGTGGGCCACAACCCCGAGAACGCCGACTACCTCGCCACCAAGAAGGCGAAGTCGGGCCACCTTCTGTGAGCCCGGGCGATCTGGTGGTGACGCGCTGGGGCGCCCGGTTCCGGGGCCGCACCTTTCCCTGCGCGGTGGGGCGCGGCGGCGTCGCGGTCAAGCGCGCCGAGGGCGACGGCATCACCCCCTCGGGCGTCTGGCGGATAAGCGAGGTCTGGTATCGGCCCGACCGGCTGCGCATGCCCGGCCGCGCCATCGGGCTGCGCGATGCCTGGTGCGACGACCCCGCCGACCCCCGCTACAACACCCGCATCCTGCGCGACCAGCCGGGCGGCGAGCGCCTGCGCCGCGCCGATCCGCTTTACGACGCCGTTGCGGTGCTGGACTACAACAGCGGCCCGGTGGTGCCGGGCATGGGCAGCGCCATCTTCATCCATTGCTGGCGCCGCCCGGGGTACCCGACGGCGGGCTGCGTCGCCTTTCGCCGCGATCACATGGCCTGGATCCTAGCCCGGCTTGGCAGCCACACCCGGATCATTATTCGCTGATCGGGCCGCCCCGCCTTGACGTGCGCCGCCGGCATCCACACCTGAGCGACCGACCGAGGAGCCGAGCGATGTCCGATGCCTTGCTGTTTCTTGCCGGGCTCGCGGCCCTTCTGATCGGCGGAGAGGTGCTGGTGCGCGGCGCCGTCGCCACTGCCCGGCGCCTCGACGTCTCGCCGCTACTGATCGGGCTGACGGTGGTCAGCTTCGGCACCTCGGCGCCAGAGCTGTTCACCTCGGTCGATGCGGTGCTGGCGGACGCCCCCGGGATGGTGGTGGGCAATGTCATCGGCTCCAACATCGCCAATATCCTGTTGATCCTGGGGCTTGCGGCGGTCCTGGCGCCGCGGCGCCATGCGCTGCCGACCAGCGCCATGACGCTGAAGCGCGACCTGCCGGTGCTTGTCGCCACCTCGCTGGCATTGCTGATCGCCCTGCAGGCGGGGGTTATCGGCCGGGGTGTCGGCCTCTGCCTGGTGGCGGCGCTCGGGGTCTACCTGCTGGTCTCGTGGTGGCATGAGCGCGGGGCCGTCACCGGCGGCGAGATCGAGGCCGGCGCCCATCTCGGCCTGGTCGCCGCGCTGGGCCTTTTCGCCGGCGGGCTGGGGCTGATCGTCGTCGGTGCCCATGCCCTGGTGACCGCCGCCATCGCCGGGGCGCGCGAGTTCGGCGTTTCGGAAACGGTGATCGGCCTGACCGTGGTCGCCATCGGCACCTCGCTGCCCGAGCTGGTCACCAGCGCCATGGCCGCGCTGCGCGGCCGTGCCGACCTGGCCTTCGGCAATGTCGTCGGCTCGAACATCTTCAACATCCTCGCGATCCTCGGCATCACCACCCTGGTCAGGCCGATCGCGGTGCCGGCCGAGGTCCTGCGCCTCGACATCTGGGTGATGCTGGCGGCGACCGCGGCGATGGTGGTGATGGCCGCCACCGGCCGGCGGGTCACCCGGGGCGAGGGGGCGGTCCTGCTTGCCGCCTATGGCGCCTATATTGCTTGGCTGGCCGCCACCGCTTGATCGGCGCGGAACCCGCATTCCATGCTTCCCTTTTACGGCAAAACCTGTCATAGGCCCGCCACCCGAGCCGGGCGATCCGGCGCGGGCGCCCCTCCGGCAAGACCTGCACTGGACGACATCCCGGGCATGGCCGCACCGGCGGGACCCTGAATATCCGAACCGAAAGGACCATACCGATGTCGATCACTGCCGCCGACAAGGATCGGCTGATCAAGGAATACGCCACCGCCGCCAACGATACCGGCTCGCCGGAAGTCCAGGTGGCGATCCTGACCTCGCGCATCACCACCCTGACCGAGCATTTCAAGACCCACGTGAAGGACAACCATTCGCGCCGGGGCCTGCTCAAGCTGGTGGCTCAGCGCCGCAAGCTGCTCGACTACGTCAAACGCAAGGACGTGAAGCGCTATCAGGACCTGATCCAGCGGCTGGGTATCCGCCGCTGACGACGATGAAGGCCGGCGGGCGCACCACCCCGCGCCCGGCGGCGACGCCCGATTGCGGGCGGGCGGGGGCCATTTCGGCCCCGGTGATCCGCAGACGTCCGTTGAGGCAGACGGCCCCGACCCCGGCCGGCCTGTCTCGGATGATGGAAACGGGGTTTGCGCGGGGATGAACCCGCCAAGACGGCACGCGAAGCCACCGGGCCCGTGCCGGGAAGGAAACACACACATGTTCAATATCGTCAGGAAATCGATCGAGTGGGGGCATGACACGCTCACCCTCGAAACCGGCAAGGTCGCGCGCCAGGCCGACGGCTCGGTCGTCGCCACCTATGGTGAGACCACGGTGCTTGCCGCGGTGACCTTTGCCAAGAGCCCCCGGGAAGGGCAGGATTTCTTCCCGCTCACCGTGCATTACCAGGAAAAGTACTATGCCGCCGGCAAGATCCCGGGCGGCTTCTTCAAGCGCGAGGCGCGGCCGACCGAGAAGGAAACCCTGACCTCGCGGCTGATCGACCGGCCGGTCCGGCCGCTGTTCGCGCCCGGCTTCAAGAACGAGGTGCAGGTGGTCTGCACCGTGCTCAGCCACGATCTGGAGAACGACCCCGACGTGGTGGCGATGATCGCCGCCTCGGCGGCGCTGACGCTCTCGGGCGTGCCCTTCCTCGGCCCCATCGGCTGCGCCCGCGTCGGCTTCGTCGATGGCGACTATGTGCTGAACCCGGCGGTCGAGGACATGCACAACCTGCGCGCCAACGGCGAGCAGCGGCTTGACCTGATCGTCGCCGGCACCCGCGATGCGGTGATGATGGTGGAATCGGAAGCCTACGAGCTTTCCGAGGACGAGATGCTGGGCGCGGTCAAGTTCGGCCACGACCAGATGCAGCCGGTGCTCGACCTGATCCTCGACCTCGCCGACGAGGCCGCGAAGGAACCCTTCGACTACCAGCCGCCCGACCATGCGGCGCTGTCCGCCAAGGTCGACGGCCTGGGCGCCGCAGCGATGAAGGCTGCCTTCTCGATCACCGAAAAGCTGGCCCGCCAGAACGCGGTGGCCGCCGCAGTCGAGACCGTCAAGGCCGGGCTGAGCGAGGAAGAACTGGCCGACCCGAACCTGCCGGCGGCGATCAAGAAGCTGGAATCGGACGTCGTCCGCCAGGCGATCCTCAAGGACGGCAAGCGCATCGACGGCCGCGACCTGGTCACCGTGCGTCCGATCGTGGCCGAGGCCGGGCTCCTGCCCCGCACCCATGGCTCGGCGCTGTTCACCCGCGGCGAGACCCAGGCGCTGTGCGTGACCACCCTCGGCACCGGCGATGACGAGCAGATCATCGACGCGCTGCAGGGTGAAAGCCGGGCCAAGTTCCTGCTGCACTACAACTTCCCGCCCTATTCGGTTGGCGAGACCGGCCGCATGATGGGTCCGGGCCGGCGCGAGATCGGCCACGGCAAGCTGGCCTGGCGGGCGCTGCAGGCGGTGCTGCCGGCCGATACCGACTTCCCCTACACGATCCGTCTGGTCTCCGAGATCATGGAGTCGAACGGCTCTTCCTCGATGGCCACCGTCTGCGGCTCGTCGCTGGCGATGATGGATGCGGGCGTGCCGCTGAAGGCGCCGGTGGCCGGCGTCGCCATGGGCCTGATCCTGGAATCCGAAAGCGAGTTCGCGGTCATCACCGACATCCTCGGCGACGAGGACCATCTCGGCGACATGGACTTCAAGGTCGCCGGTACCGAGAACGGCATCACCTCGCTGCAGATGGACATCAAGGTGGCCGGCATCACCCCGGCGATCATGGCCCAGGCCCTGTCCCAGGCCCGCGACGGCCGGCTGCACATCCTCGGCGAGATGGCCAAGGCGCTCAGCGAGGGCCGCAGCGAGTTCTCGGTCCACGCGCCCCGCATCGAGACCATGACCATCCCGGTGGACAAGATCCGCGAAGTGATCGGCTCGGGCGGCAAGGTGATCCGCGAGATCGTCGAGGTCTCGGGCGCCAAGGTCGACATCAACGACGACGGCGTCATCAAGATCGCCAGCCCCAACGGCGAGGCGATCCAGAAGGCGCATGACATGATCTATGCCATCGTCGCCGAGCCGGAAGTCGGCCAGATCTACACCGGCAAGGTCGTCAAGCTGATGGATTTCGGCGCCTTCGTGAACTTCTTCGGCAAGCGCGACGGGCTGGTGCATGTGTCCGAGCTGGCGCCGCGCCGGGTCGCGCATCCCAAGGACGTGGTCCAGGAAGGCCAGGAGGTGAAGGTCAAGCTGCTGGGCTTCGACGACCGCGGCAAGGTGCGCCTGTCGATGAAGATGGTCGACCAGGAGACCGGCAAGGAGATCCAGAAGGAAAAGGAAGGCGCCGAGTAACGGCGGACCCCTTTTGGGCCGACATGGCGGGCGCCTTCGGGCGCCCGTTTTCTTTGGCCCCGTGTCCCGAAACCGGCCGGTTAAAGCGGATCGCGCCCCGGCCGGTGGTTCCGTCCGGCCTGAAACTGCCCTAGGGTCGGCGGCGACCTGGCAGGGAGGGCAAGCGGATGGCACGGATCGCGGTGATCGGGGGGACCGGGCATGTGGGCACCTATCTGGTGCCGCGGCTGGTCGAGGCAGGCCACGACGTGGTGGTGGTCAGCCGCGGTGGCAGCGCCCCCTATCTGCCCCATTCCGCCTGGGAGCGGGTCGAGCGGGTCGCCCTCGACCGGGCCGAGGAGGATGCCGTCGGCCGCTTCGGTTCCGCCATGGCGGCGCTTGGCGCCGACGTGGTCGTCGACATGATCTGCTTCACCCCCGACAGTGCCCGTCATCTTGCCGAGGCCCTGGCCGGCCGGGTCTCGCATCTGGTCCATGTGGGGACGATCTGGGTCCACGGCCACAGCCTGACCACGCCCACGCGCGAGGAAGACCCGCGGGCACCCTTCGGCGACTACGGCACCCAAAAGTCGGCCATCGAGGACATGCTGCTGGCGCTGGCTCGCCGGGGCGACCTGCCGGCGACGGTGGTGCGGCCCGGCCATATCGTCGGCCCCGGCTGGGCGCCGCTGAACCCAGCCGGCCACTTCAACCCGCAGGTCTTTCGCGACATCCGCGATGGCAAGACCCTGACGCTGCCGAATTTCGGGCTGGAGACCGTGCACCACGTCCATGCGGGCGACGTGGCCCAGGTGATCGAGCGCGCCATCGACCGCTGGTCGCAAAGCGTCGGCGAGGCCTTCAACGCGGTGTCGCCGGCGGCGATCACCCTGCGCGGCTACGCCGAGGCGATGTTCCGCTGGTTCGGCCACGAGCCGAAGCTGGAATTCCTGCCCTTCGACGACTGGAAGGCCACCGTTGCCGAGGACGACGCCCAGGCGACATGGGAACACATCGCCCGCAGCCCCTGCCATTCCATCGCCAAGGCCGAGCGGCTGCTGGGCTATGCGCCGCGCTACTCCAGCCTGCAGGCGGTGCAGGAAAGCGTGGGCGCGCTTCTGGCCGAAGGGTAAGCCTTGGCTCGTTCAGTCGCGCCGCCCGTCGCGGCCTTTCGCCCAGCCAAAGGCGGGGCCGGTCACGGGGCGGCGTAGGTCTCGTCCAGCGCATAGCCCGACGAGCGCACGGTGCGGATCGGGTCGCGCTCGCCGCGCCGGTTCAGCGCCTTCCTGAGCCGCCCCACATGCACGTCCACGGTGCGGATCTCCACATAGACATCGGTGCCCCAGACCCGGTCGAGAAGCTGCTCGCGGCTGAACACCCGGCCCGGCCGCTGCATCAGCACGTCGAGAAGCCGGAACTCGGTCGGCCCAAGATGCACGTCGCGCGCGCCACGGCGGACCCGGCAGGTCTCGCGGTCGAGGACGATATCGGCGAAGGTCGCCACGTCGCCCGCCAGTGCCGGGCTCGACCGGCGCAGCACCGCCCGCATCCGGGCCACCAGCTCCGACATCGAGAACGGCTTGGTGACGTAGTCGTCGGCGCCGGTCTCCAGTCCGCGGATGCGATCCTCGGCTTCGCCGCGGGCGGTCAGCATGATGATCGGCAGCGACCGGGTGGCCGCCTGGGCTCGAAGCTGGCGGCAGATCTCGACGCCGGTGACATTGGGCAGCATCCAGTCGAGCAGCACCATGTCGGGCTTTTCCTCGTCCACCGCCATCAGCGCCTCGTCACCGTCGGCGACGGCGGCGACATGGAACCCTTCCTTGCCGAGATTGTACGAGATGAGCTGGCTCAGCGCCTCCTCATCCTCAACCACCAGGACCTTCGCGCCCATGCCTCAATCCTCGATCTTGCCTGCCACTGCCCCTACTCGGCTTCGAAGTCGGGGCCAAGGGGCTCGCCCTTGGGCCGATCGTCACCAAGCAACGTACCGGTCTTGATGTAATAGATCATCTCCGAGATGTGGGTGGTGTGGTCGCCGATCCGCTCCAGGTTCTTGGCGATGAACAGAAGCTGCGCGCCGGCACCGATCATGCGGCTGTCCTCCATCATGTAGGTCACCACCTCGCGGAAGGCGGCATTGTACATCTCGTCGATCTCGACGTCGCGGTGCCAGACCGACACCGCCTTTTCGGTGTCGCCCGAGGCATAGGCGTCGAGCACGTCCGAAAGCTGCGCCAGCGTCTGCCGGCCCATGCGCAGCAGCGACGCGGTGATCGTCGGCTGTCGCCGCCGCGGCAGGGTCAGCACCCGCTTGGCGATGTTCTTGGCCAGATCGCCGATCCGCTCCAGCGTCGAGCAGATCTTCAGGGCCGAGATCAGCACCCGCAGATCCTGCGCCATGGGCTGGCGCAGGGCGATGGTGGTGGTCGCCATCTGCTCGATCTCGAACTCCATCGCGTCGACCCGCTTGTCGCGGACGATCACCTCTTCGGCGAGGCTGGCGTCGTGGGTCTCGATGGCGGTCAGCGATTTGGACAGCAGGTCCTCGGCCATGCCGCCCATCTCGGCGATCTTGGCCTGGATTTCCGTCAGGTCGTCGTCGAAGGCCGAAACGATGTGCTTGCGTGTGCTCACGTCCATCTCCCTCAGCCGAAGCGGCCGGTAATGTAGTCCTGAGTCCGCTGGTCGTCAGGATTGGTGAAGATCTTCTGGGTGTCGCCGTATTCCACCATGATGCCGATGTGGAAGAAGGCGGTCTTCTGGCTGACGCGCGCCGCCTGCTGCATCGAATGGGTCACGATCACCACCGCCAGGCTTTCCCGCAATTCGGCGATCAGTTCCTCGATCTGCGCCGTGGCGATGGGGTCGAGCGCCGAGCACGGCTCGTCCATCAACAGCACCTCGGGGTGGGTGGCGATCGCCCGCGCGATGCACAGCCGCTGCTGCTGGCCGCCGGAAAGGCCGGTGCCCGGCTCCTTCAGCCGGTCCTTGACCTCTTCCCACAGCGCCGCCTTCTTCAGCGAGTCCTCGACGATGTCGTCGAGATCGGCCCTGGAGGCAGCCAGCCCGTGAATGCGCGGGCCGTAGGCGACGTTGTCGTAGATCGACTTGGGGAACGGGTTCGGCTTCTGGAACACCATGCCCACCTGCGCCCTGAGCAGCACCGGATCGATGGACGGGTCGTTGATGTCCTGCCCGTCCATGGTGATGGCACCTGAGACCCGGCAGATCGGGATGGTGTCGTTCATCCTGTTGAGGCAGCGCAGGAAGGTCGACTTGCCGCAGCCCGAGGGGCCGATGAGGGCGGTCACCGTGCGATCGAGGATGTCGACGGTGACGTCCTTGATGGCCTGCTTCTCGCCATAGAAGACATCGACGCCCCGGGCGCTGATCTTGACCTCGTCGGTTCGCACGTCGCCATCGGTCATCATGGCATAATTCATGACAGCACCTTCCATGTCTTACCACCTCCGCTCGAAGCGGCGGCGAAGCAGCACCGCTGTCGCATTCATCGCGACGAGGAATACCAGCAGCACGATGATCGCGCCCGACGCCCGCTCGACAAAGGCCGGATCGGCCCGCTGGGTCCAGTTGTAGACCTGCACCGGCAGCGCCGCGGCGGGGTCGAAAAGCCCCTCGGGCGGTGCCGCGGGAAACTCCCGCACGAAAGCCACCATGCCGATCAGCAGCAGCGGCGCGGTCTCGCCCAGTGCCTGGCCGAGGCTGATGATCAGGCCGGTCAGGATGCCCGGCGCGGCCAGCGGCAGCACGTGGTGGAATACCGACTGCATCTTCGACGCACCGACCCCCAGCGCCGCCTCGCGGATCGACGGCGGCACCGCCGACAGCGCTGCCCGCGCCGGAATGATGATCCGCGGCAGCGTCATCAGCGTCAGCACCAGCCCGCCGACCAGCGGCGCCGACTGCGGAAGGCCGAAGACGTTGATGAACACCGACAACCCGAGGATGCCGTAGACGATCGACGGCACCGCGGCGAGGTTGGAGATGTTCACCTCGATCAGGTCGGTGAAGCGGTTCTTCGACGCGAACTCCTCGAGGTAGATCGCCGCCGCCACGCCGATGGGAAGTGACACGCACAGCACCACCAGCATCATGTAGGCCGACCCGAGGATGGCGACGCCAAGGCCCGCCGCCTCGGGCCGCTTCTCCGAGGCGTCGGGCGCCGTCAGGAACCCCCAGTTGAAGCTGCGGCCGGCGATGCCGCGTTCCACCAGCGCATCGGTCAGATGCAGTTGCGCCGGCGAGACCAGCTTGTCGTTCGCGGCGCTGTCATAGGTCACCCGGCCCTTCAGGTAGCCGTCGATGCGTCCGTTCGCCAGCACCGTCACCGGGATCGTCTGCCCGATCAGGTCCGGGTTGGCCAGCACCCGGTCGCGCAACGCGGCTGCCGCCTCACCGGATATCATCTTGCCGATATCCTTGTCGGTCAGGCCCTCGATGCCCAGGTCGAGCCCGCTCACCGTCTCGGCCAGGGCCCGGTCCAGCACCTTGGCGTAGCCGATGGTGGTGACCTTGGCCATCTCGTCCCGGTCGCGGTTGCCGCTCTTGTCCAGGGCCGCCGCGTCGAGCGTCACGTCGAAGGTGATGCTGGTCTGGGTGAAGGCGCTGTAGCCCTTGGCCACGATGGTGACCAGCAGGATCACCAGAAAGGCAATGGCGACGCTGATGGCGGCAATGCCGTACAGCTGAAAGCGTCTTTCGGCGGCACGGCGCTTGCCCAGGAGTTCCCGGTTCTGTCCCGCACGCAGGCGCGGCCCGGCGGGACCGCCAAGGGTCGCTTCGCTCATTCGTACTGCTCCTGGTACCGGCGCACGATGTGCAGCGCAATGATGTTCAGGCCCAGCGTGATGACGAACAGCGTCATGCCGAGCGCGAAGGCCACCAGCGTCTCGGGCGAGGCGAATTCGGTGTCGCCGGTCAGCTGGCTGACGATCTTGACGGTGATGGTCGTCATCGCCTCGAACGGATTGAGGCTGAGCTTGGCCGCGGCGCCGGCGCCCATGACCACGATCATGGTCTCGCCGATGGCGCGGCTCGCAGCCAGAAGGATGGCGCCGACGATGCCCGGCAGCGCGGCGGGGATGATCACCTGGCGCACCGTCTCGGACTGGGTGGCGCCGAGGCCGTAGGACCCGTCCCGCATCGCCTGCGGCACCGCGTTGATGACGTCGTCCGACAAGGACGAGACGAACGGGATCAGCATGATCCCCATCACCAGCCCCGCCGTCATCACCGAGGACGAGGACGAGCCCAGCCCGAGCGGCTGCGCGAAGTAGTCGCGCAGGATCGGCCCCACGGTGATCAGCGCGAACAGGCCGTAGACGATGGTCGGGATGCCGGCGAGGATCTCCAGCGCCGGCTTGGCGGTCGCGCGCAGCCTCGGCGAGGCGTATTCGGCCATGTAGATGGCCGCCATCAACCCGATCGGCACCGCCACCAGCAGCGCCACGAACGAGATGAAAAGCGTGCCCCACAGCAGCGGAATGACGCCGAGGTCGGAGCCGCCGCGGAACTGCGGGTTCCAGGTGAGGTTGAAGAAGAAATCCCCGGCCGGATACAGCCGGAAGAAGTGCAGCGTCTCGAACAGAAGCGACAGGACGATCCCGAGCGTGGTCAGGATGGCCACCGATGAGCACAGGATCAGCAGCGCCTTGACGGTGCCTTCCGACACGTTGCGGGCGCGATAGTCGGGCGTGATCCGCCGATAGGCCAGCACCGCGCCGCCAAGGCTGAGGACCAGTACCACCAGCGCCATCGCGCTGCCGCCCAGGCCGGTCAGGCGGCGGTATTCCCTGGCCGCGTCGAAGACGCCCGGCTCGATGTCGGACCCGACCGCGACGCCGACCTCGGCCAGGCGCCCGCGCACGTCGGTCAGATCGGCCCGCATGTTGGCGATGTCGACGTCACTGGCGCCCCCCTTGGCCACCAACTGGTCGAGGCCGCCGGAGATCCGGCGCACGTCGCTCATCACCAGGCTGCGCGACGAACCGTCGGCGATGTCGGCCGGGTCGATCAGCGACGACACCCGGCTTTCGATCAGCGCCGGCTGCAGCAGCAGCCACACGATCATGACCAGCAGCGCCGGCACAGCGGCGAAAAGCGCCACGGACTGCCCATAGTAGCCGGGCAGCGAATGCAGGCGCCGGATATCGCCGCCCGCGCCCTGCAGCGAACGCCGGCGGCCGAGGACATAGCCGGCCGCCGCAATGGCGAGCACGATCAGAACGACGAGCCCGATATTCATTCCACCACCCCCCAAGGCAGATCGGCGGGCGGCACCGGATGGCGCCGCCCACGCGTCTCGATCAGTTCAGCGGTTCCATCGGGGTCTCGGCCGCAACCATCTCCTGGGTGCTGGAAAGCTCCGGATCCGAGACCAGGCCGTATTCGGCCAGCGGGCCGTCCGGGCCGGCCATGTCGTCGGAAACGAAGAACTCCACGTATTCCTTCAGGCCCGGGATCACGCCCAGATGCGCCGCCTTGACGTAGAAGTAGAGCGGCCGCGACACCGGGTACTCGCCCGAGGCGATCGACTCGGTCGAGGGGGTGACGCCCGACATCGTTGCCACCTGCAGCTTGTCGGTGTTGTTCTCATAGAACGACAGGCCGAACACGCCCACCGCCTCGGGGTTGGCGGCCAGCCGCGACAGCGTCTCGGTATAGTCGCCGTCGATATCCACCGATACGCCGTCGGTGCGCAGCGTCGTGCAGCCGGCCTCGGCGTCGTCCTCGGACATGCCTGCATCGAGCATCGCCTGCATGGCGCCCGACTGCTCGCAGCCAGCCAGGATCACCTTCTCGTCGAAGACTTCGCGGGTGCCGTGCTTGGTGCCCGGGATGAAGGCCAGGATCGGCAGGTCCGGCAGCTCCGGATTGACGTCGCTCCAGCTCTGGCTGGCATTGTCGACCAGTGCGCCGTCGCTGACCACCTTGGCGGCGATGGCGTTGTACCAGTCGGCCGGGGTGAAGGCGAAGGCGTCGCCGTTGATGTCCGAGGCGAAGACGATGCCGTCATAGCCGATCCGGACCTCGAGGATGTCGGTGACGCCGTTCTCGGCGCAAAGGTCGATATCGGACTGCTTGATCCGGCTCGACGAGTTGGCGATGTCGATGGTGTTCTCGCCGACGCCCTCGCAGAGCTTCTTGCGCCCGGCGCCCGAGCCGCCACCCTCCACGACCGGCGTCGGAAAGTCGAAGTTCTCGCCAAAGGCTTCGGCGACGATGCCGGCATAGGGAAGAACGGTCGACGAACCGGCGATCTGGATCTGATCGCGGGCCGAGGCGGTACCGGCGGCTGCCGCGGCGGCTGCCGCGATGGCAAGCGCATGCTTGATTTTCACGAGACTACTCCGAGTGGATGATTTTGTGTCTTGTGCAGGCACACGGCCCGCTGGTCAGCACACTAGGATCACTACTGTGCAGTTCTATTACACCTGAGTGACGCTTTTGCGACACTTCAAGACACTGTAATTGATGGCTATTCTGCCGCGCGCAGGGATTCCGGCTCTGCTTTCGCGCCGTCCTCGGCGGGCTTCAGCCAGATGGTGAATCGGCTGCCCTTGCCCTCGGTGGACTGGATATCCAGCGCGCCGCCATGGCGGTTGAGGATGTGCTTGCAGATCGCCAGGCCAAGGCCGGTGCCGCCCTTGTCGCGGCTTGCGGACTTGCTGACGCGGTAAAAGCGCTCGGTCAGCCGCGGCAGGTGCTCGCGGGCGATGCCGGGGCCGTTGTCGGCGATGGTGACGCCGGTCATCCCCGGATGGCGCGGGTCGCGCACGGCGATCAGCGCCTCGACCGCCTTGCCGGATCCGGAATACTTGATGGCATTCTCAAGCAGGTTGACGATCACCTGTTGCAGCTGGTCGCGGTCGCCCTTGACCCGCGGCTCCGGATCGGCGGCGTCGAGCGCCAGCGTCAGCGTCACGCCGGCCTGTCTGGCCAGCGGCTCCACCAGGGCCGCGGCATCGCGGACGACCTGATAGAGCGGCAGCACCTCGGCCGGCCGGTCATGGGCGCTCAGCTCGATCCGGGACAGCGACAGCAGGTCGTCGATCAGCCGCTGCATGCGCGACGCCTGCCGTTCCATGATGTCGAGGAACCTGACGCGCGCCTCGGCATCGTCCCGCGCATGACCCTTCAGGGTCTCGATATAGCCGATGATCGAGGCCAGCGGCGTTCGCAGCTCGTGGCTGGCATTGGCGACGAAATCCGAGCGCATCTTCAGCGCCGCGCGCTCGCGGGTGTAATCCTCGATGACCACCAGCACGCGGCGCGCATGGCCGCCGGGCTCGCCCTCCGGCACCGAAAGATGCAACTCGAGGCTGCGGTTGTGGCCCTGTCCGCCGATCGTCGTGACCGAGCGCGGCTTGCCGTCGGCGCGGATGGCCGCCAGTGCTTCGATGAAGGCGGGCGCACGGATCACGCCGCTGATCGGCGCCCCGGTCACCGCCGGGGGAAACAGGGCGGCGGCGGCGGCATTGGCATAATCGAGCCGCCCGCCTTCGCCGATCAGCAGCAGCGGCAGGGGCAGCGAGCCGGCGATACGCCAGCCCAGACCCTGCGCCGACACCTCGGCGCGCGGTGCCTCGGTCACGCCCGCCGGATCGCTGTCATGCTGCCGGGCAGGGCGCCGCACCAGCCAGCCGACGGCGAACACCGCCACCACGATTCCGGCGGCGACGGCGGCTGGCGCCCCCAACGCGGACGCTACCCCGGCACCTGCTGCCGTCGCGGCCGCAAGTGCGATATAGTTTGTACCTGAAAGCTGCACTGCCGATGCGTTTGTCTGTTTGTTGGGCCATCATAGCAGTTTCCGCCAACGCCATGAAGCAGGATTGCTTTCACGAAGATGACTTATATCTGATGATGCGGGGCAATTGCGGGCAGTACCGATGATCCGATTCTCGCTCAAATGCGACCACGGCCACAGCTTTGACAGCTGGTTCAGTTCCAACGCCGATTTCGAGCGGCTGGAGGCGGGCGGTCTTTTGTCGTGCAGCGTCTGCGGCAGCGCCGCGGTGCAAAAGTCGCTGATGGCGCCGAGCGTGCGGCCCAATCCCGACGAACGGCCGCTGTCCGGCCCTGCCTCGCCGGCCGAACAGGCGATGCGCGAGCTGCGCCGCAAGATCGAGGCAACGTCCGAGAACGTGGGCACCAACTTCGCCACCGAGGCGCGCCGCATCCATGAGGGCGAGGCGCCCGAGCGGCCGATCCATGGCAAGGCGCGCGTCCGCGACGCGGCCGAGCTGGTCCGCGACGGCATTCCGGTGGCGCCGCTGCCCTGGGGCGACGGCGAGACCAACTGACGCTGTTCGCGCCCGCCCGGGCACCGTTCGCTGACCTTGCGTCGCTTGCAGCCACCGCCCGCCTGACATAAGACGCCGCCACGTCTTGTCACCTTCCGGGCACCGTTTCCCCATGTCGCTGCTTGTGATGAAATTCGGCGGAACCTCCGTCGCCGATCTGGACCGGATAGCGGCCGCCTCGGCGCGCGTGCAGCGCGAGGTGGACCGTGGCCACCGGGTGATCGTCATTGTCAGCGCCATGGCCGGCAAGACCAACGAGCTGGTCGGCTGGGTCCGCGACACCGCCAATCCGCCGGGCAGCAACGCCCACCATTTCTACGACGCCCGCGAATACGACGCCGTCGTCGCCTCGGGCGAGAACGTGACCGCCGGGCTGATGGCGCTGAGGCTGCAGACGATGGGCATCGACGCGCGCAGCTGGCAGGGCTGGCAGGTGCCGCTGATGACCACCTCGGCCCATGGCGCGGCGCGGATCGAGTCGATCGGCACCGAGGCGATCAACGGCCGCTTCGACGCCGGCATGCAGGTCGCCGTGGTCGCCGGCTTCCAGGGCCTGTCGGCCGAGCACCGGCTGACCACCCTCGGCCGCGGCGGCTCGGATACCACCGCTGTCGCCTTCGCCGCGGCCTTCGGCGCCGAGCGCTGCGACATCTATACCGACGTGGACGGGGTCTACACCACCGACCCGCGGATCACGAAAAAAGCCCGCAAGCTGTCCAGGATCGCTTATGAAGAGATGCTGGAGCTTGCTTCGCTGGGGGCAAAGGTGCTGCAGACCCGCTCGGTAGAGCTGGCGATGCGCTACAAGGTGCGGCTGCAGGTCCTCTCGAGTTTCGAGGACGTGCCGGGCACTCTGGTCTGCGACGAGGAGGAGATCATGGAGAGCAGGGTTGTCAGCGGCGTTGCCTATTCGCGCGACGAGGTCAAGATGACGCTGATCGGCGTCGCCGACCGGCCGGGCACGGCGGCGGCGATCTTCGGCCCGCTGGCCGAATCCGGCGTCAATGTCGACATGATCGTGCAGAACATCTCCGCCGACGGCCTGACCGACATGACCTTCTCGTGCCCCACCGACGACGTGGCGCGGGCGACCGCCGCGGTGCAGAAGGCGCTCAAGGAAGGCAAGTTCGCCTACCGCAGCCTCGACATCGACGATGAGGTCTGCAAGGTCTCGATCGTCGGCATCGGCATGCGCAGCCATGCCGGCATCGCCCAGAAGATGTTCTCCGCGCTGGCGGCCGAGAACATCAACATCAAGGTCATCACCACCTCCGAGATCAAGGTGTCGGTTCTGGTGGACCGCAAGTACCTGGAGCTCGCCATCCAGACCCTGCACAACGCCTTCGAGCTCGAACAGGCCGCCTGAGGCCAGCCATGCTCAACGCCCAGGCGGTCGAGAGCCGTGTCCTGCTGAAACGACTGCGCGAGGCGCTGGCAACCGCCGGCGCCGGACAGGAGAGGCTCGACCGCATCACCACCATCGTCTCCGAGGGGCTGGTGACCGAGGTCTGTTCGATCTACCTGCGCCGCGACGCCGACACGCTGGAGCTGTTCGCCACCACCGGCCTGAACCCCGCTGCCGTGCACCAGACCAAGATGCGGCGCGGCCTGGTGGGCCGCATCGCCGCCAATGCCCAGCCGGTCAACACCTCGAACGCGCCGGCCGAGCCGGGGTTCGAGTTCCGCCCCGAGACCGGCGAGGAGGCCTATTCCTCGTTCCTCGGCGTGCCGATCCAGCGCCTCGGCGAGGTGCTGGGCGTCCTGGTGGTGCAGAACCGCAAGGCCCGCAGCTATACCGAGGACGAGATCTACGCGCTTGAGGTGATCGCCATGGTGATCGCCGAGATGGCCGAGCTCGGCGCCTTCACCGGCAGCGCCGAGACCGACCTGCCGCCGCTGCACCGGCTGCCGTTCTTCGCCAGGGGCATCGTCGGCCAGGAGGGGGCGGCCGAGGGCACGGTGTTCCTGCACGATCCCCACGTGGCGATCTCCAACCCCGTCGCCGACGACCCGCAGGCGGAACGCCAGCGCCTGCAAGAGGCGCTGACCAGGATGCGCTCCGAGATCGACGACATGATCGGCGACAACGACGTCGCCCAGGGCGAGCACCAGGAGGTGCTGAACGCCTGGCGCATGTTCGCCCATGACCGCGGCTGGGTCCGGCGCATCGAGGAGGGCATCGACAGCGGCCTTGCCGCCGAGGTGGCGGTGGAAAAGGAACAGTCGGCCACCCGCATGCGCATGGCCCGGGTGCCCGATCCCTACCTGCGCGAGCGCCTGCACGACCTTGACGATCTGTCGAACCGGCTGCTGCGGCTTCTGTCGGGGGGCGAGCGGCTGTCGCAGCGGGCGCTGCCCGAGAACGCCATCCTGGTGGCCCGCAACATCGGCCCCGGCGAACTCCTGGAATATGGCCGTGCCATAAAAGGCGTGGTGCTCGAGGAGGGCTCGGTCGGCAGCCATGCCGCCATCGTCGCCCGGGCGCTGTCGATCCCGCTGGTGATCCAGGCCAGCCGCATCACCCGCGAGGCGGTGAACGGCGATCCGATCCTCGTGGACGGCGATCAGGGCGTGGTGCACCTGCGCCCCGAAGACAGCGTGCGCGACAGCTTCCACGCCAAGATGGAGATGCTGGCCGAGGCCCATCAGAGCTACGCCACGCTGCGCAACAAGCCGGCCGCCACCCGCGACGGCGTGCGCATCACCATGCTGATGAATGCCGGGCTGATGGCCGACCTGCCGAGCCTCGAGAACTCGGGCGCCGAGGGCGTGGGCCTGTTCCGCACCGAGCTGCAGTTCCTGATCCGCCGCAGCGTGCCGCAGCGCGGCGAGCAGGCCGGGCTCTATTCCCGGATCCTGTCCCGGGCCGGCGACCTGCCGGTGACCTTCCGCACCCTCGACATCGGCTCCGACAAGATCCTGCCCTACATGAAGCGCACAGACGAGCCGAACCCGGCCCTGGGCTGGCGGGCGATCCGGGTCGGGCTCGACCGCCCGGGCATGCTCAGGATGCAGCTTCAGGCGATGCTGCGCGGTGCCGCCGGGCGGCCGCTCAGGGTGATGTTTCCCTTCGTCGCCCAGTACCAGGAATTCGTCGATGCCCGCGACATGGTGCTGGCCGAGGTCTGGCGCGAGGGCGAGCTTGGCCACCCGGTGCCGCGGGACCTGAAGATCGGCGCCATGCTGGAGACGCCGAGTCTGGCCTTCGCGCCCGACTGCTTCTTCCAGCTCACCGACTTCATCTCCATCGGCGGCAACGACCTGAAGCAGTTCTTCTTCGCCGCCGACCGCGAGAACGAGCGCGTGCGCCGCCGCTACGACACGCTGACCGTCAGCTTCCTGAGCTTCATCGGCCAGATCGTCGAGCGCTGCGACCGCTTCGGAACCGCGCTCAGCTATTGCGGCGAGGATGCCGGCCGGCCGGTGGAGGCGCTGGCCTTCGCGGCCATGGGCCTGCGCACCCTGTCGATGCGCCCGGCCGCCATCGGCCCGGTGAAGCGGCTGCTGCGCGCCGTCAACCTGGCCGAGGCGCGGGCGGTGATCGACGAGGCCCGGTCGGGCGACGTCGCCTCGGTACGCGGGCCCCTGGTGGCCTGGCTCGATCGGATCGGGGCGCCCTACTGACCGCGTGTCCCCACGCGTCTCCATCCGCGTTAACACTTTTCCCGTTTGTTTTCAGATAGTTGCGAAATGTCCCCATGGGGACGCCCAGTGCGGACACCCGGTCGGGCGACGGGAATTACCTGATCGCGCCCGGGCGCTCCCCGCCCACCCACCCTCGCGCCCGGGCGCGATCTGGCACCCGGTCCCCATAGCGTCCCCACGGGAAATGCCGCGAAATCAGCACCTTGACCCCCCGTCCCCATGGGGACGCTGCCAGTGCGCGGCCGACCGGGACTTGCCGGGCCCCCCGTGCTATGCCTTGATCGCCGCACCGGTAATCCTGGATCGACCGAGGAGCCCCCAATGAACCCGTTCGCATCACTTGCGGCCGACGACCGCCATCGGCCGGCAGGCCCGCGCCCTGGTGCCGCCGCACTCATCGCCCTGCTGCTGGCCTCTCCGGCATCGGCCGGGGAAGAGACCGTCACCTTCGAGGTCGATGGCATGAAGGTGGTCGGCACCCTCAACCTGCCGGACGGGGTCGAGAACCCGCCGGCGATCCTCTTGCTGCACGGCTTCACCGGCAGCCGCGACGAGCTGGAGATCCCGGCGGTGTCCGAAGGCATCTTCGCCCGCGCGGCGCGGGTCTGGGCCGATCAGGGCATCGCCAGCCTTCGCATCGACTATCGCTTCAACGGCGACAGCGATGGCGACTTCGCCGATTCCACCATGGATGCGCATGTCGCCGACGGGCTGGCCGCCCTGGATTTCCTGGCCGAAAGCGGCGTCGATCCCGACCGCATGGCGCTGGTCGGCTGGAGCATGGGCGGCGCCGTCGGTGCGGCGGTCGCGGGCCGCACCAGCCACCCGCTCGACGCCGTGGCCCTGTGGGCGCCGGGCACCAACATGGCCGCATCGATCACGCTGCTTTTCGGCGCCGACAAGGTCAGGGAGGCTCTGGCCAGCGGCGGCGAGCCGGTGGGCTTCGCGCTGCCCTGGGGCGCCGAGATCGCGCTGAAGACCGGATTCTTCGAGAGCCTCTACACCGTCGATCCGCCGGCCGAGATCGCGCTCTACGACGGCCCGCTCTTCGTCGCCGTCGGGACCAATGACGACGTGGTCTTTCCGCAGCCCCAGTCGGGCCAGGTGCTGCTCGACTATCACCCCGGCGAGGAGGAGCTGTTCGTGCGGCCGATGGACCACGTCTTCAACGCCTTTCAGGGCGCCGAGCAGGTGGACGAGCTGATCGCCGCCACCGGTGCGTTCATCGCCGGCCATTTCGACTAGGAGGGCCGCGTGCGTGCCGGCCCGCCGAGAGCGGGCCGTCTTCCGCCCCCTCGGTTGCCAACGCCCTTTGTCAGATGACATCGGCAGCTTGCAGAGCGTCCCCATGGGGACGCCCCGCGAGGGGGTGGACCTTCGCCACAGATCGCGCCCGGGCGCTCCCCGCCCTCCCACCCTCGCGCCCCATGCGCGATTGCGGGCGCGATTGCGGGGGGCGTCCCCACGCGATCCTGTTGAATTCCAGCGCCTTGATCCCCCGTCCCCATGGGGACGCCTGGCGGCGCATTCCCTCTCCGGTCCCGCCGCGCTAGACAGGGGGCCCCAGGCTTTTCGAGGCGCCCATGACCGCTGCCGCTCCCCGCGCGGTGATCCTCAACGACACCACCGCCAGCCACCACCACGGCTGCGCCCGGGTGATGCGGGTGCTGCGCGACGGGCTGGCCGCCGCCGGGATCATCGAGATCGCCGCCAGCCCGGTGCGCCACGACTGGCGCGCCGATGTCCGCCTCATGGAGGCCATCGCCCGGGCCGGGCTGGTGGTGATCAACGGCGAGGGCACGCTGCATCACGGCCGGCCGGCGGGCCTGGCGCTGTTGAAGGTGGTCGAGGCTGTCGCCCCGCAGGGCACGCCGGTGGCGCTGGTCAATGCGCTCTGGCAGGACAACCCGTCCGAATGGGGACCTCTCGCCGCGCGGCTGGCCCTGATCCGTGCCCGCGACAGCCGCAGCGCCGAGGCCCTGACCAAGGCCACCGGACGGCCCGTGGCGGCGATGCCGGACCTCTCGCTCTGCGCCGGCGCCGCCCATCCGGCGGAACCAGGCCGGGGCATCGTCTTCGGCGATGCGGTGCGGCTGTCCACCCGCCGTGTGCTGGCCCGCGCGGCGCTGAGACATCGCGGCGCGCTCTACCTGCCGATCAAGGCCCCGCCGCGCCTGGTCTCGCTGCCGCGGCCGCTGCTGGCGACCGCGCTTCGGGCCGGCTTTAGCCTTTATAACGGCATCGTGGCGCCGCATCCGGCGCCGACCCGGCTGGCGGCGAGCGAGGCGGAGTACCTGGACATCCTCGGCGCCCACGCGCTGCATGTCACCGGCCGTTTCCATGGCGTGGCCCTCAGCCTCGTCGCCGGGGTGCCGTTTCTGGCAGTGGCGTCGAATTCGTGGAAGATCGAGGCGCTGGTGGCCGATGCCGGGCTGGACCCGGCCCGTGTGGTGGCGCCCGAGGCACTGGCCGCGACGCTGAAAGCGCGTCCCCATGCGGCCGACTGGGCCTGGTCGCCGGCCGAGCACGCGGCGGTCGCCGGCGTTCTCGAACGCGGACGGCGGCAGGCGGCGCAGCTCTTCTCCGAGCTCCGCGCACTCGCCGGGGCACCGGCATGACGCTGGTGCTGAAGCTGGCCCGCGCGCTGGCCGCGGCCATGCCCGGCAGCGCTTGGGCCGAAGCGTGGTTCGCCCGTCACGCGCTGGCCGAAACAGCGGTGATGCAGGCGCTCGATGGCCGACAGGTCGCGCTGGTCGGCAATGCCCGCTCGCTCGCCACGACGGACTTCGGCGCCGCCATTGACGGCCACGACCTGGTCATCCGGCTCAACCGTGCACCCGGATTGGGGCAGCCCTCGCATGGCAGCCGCGCCGACTGGATCGCCGCCAGCATCGATGTGCCCGAGCGGCTGGGCGGGGCCGCCGTGGACCGGCTTCTCTGGATGACGCCGAAGCGCAGGCGGGTGCCGCCCTGGGCGCTGGCGCGGCGGGCGGTCTGGTTCTACCCCCCCGCCTGGCACGCGGAGCTGGCGGCCCGGCTCGGCGCGCGCCCCTCCACCGGGGCGATGGCGATCGACCTTCTGGCCCGCAGCAAGGCCGGGAAGATCGACCTCTACGGGTTCGATTTCTTCGCCTCGAAGTCGCTGTCGGGCAGCCGCGACGCCGCCCAGGTGCCGCACGACTTCGCCGCCGAACGCGACTGGGCGCTCGCGCTGATCGCCGCCGACCCGCGCTTCACGCTGAACCGCGCGGACTGACGCCCGCGCGGTCTGGATCGGCCCAAGGCGCCGGGATCAGGCGAAGCTGACCCCGTTCGCGGCCAGCGGCAACCGCGTCACCCGCTTGCCGGTCAGCGCGAAGATCGCGTTGGCCAACGCCGGGCCCGCAGGCGGCACACCCGGCTCGCCGACGCCCGTGGGTGCTTCGGTCGAGGGCATCACATGCACCTCGATAGCGCCGATATCGCCCATCCGCAGCGGCTCGTAGTCGGGGAAGTTCGACTGGTCGACCTCGCCATCGGTGAAGGTGATCTGGCCGCGCATCACATGGCCGAGGCCGTAGCCGATGCCGCCCTCCATCTGGGCGCGGATCACGTCGGGGTTCACCGGCACGCCGCAATCCACCGCACAGGTCACCTTTTCGATCTTCAGCGCATCGGCGCTGCCCGAGACCTCCACCACCTCGGCGACGTAGGTGTTGAACGACTTATGCACCGCGATGCCCTGGGCGTGGCCCTCGGGCAGCGGCTGACCCCAGCCAGCCTTCTCCGCCGCCAGTTGCAGCACCCCGGCAAGCCGCTGCTGCTCGGGCGTGCCGTCGGCAAGCAAAGCCAGCCGGTAGGCGACCGGGTCCCGGCCGGCGGCATGCGCGGCCATGTCGATCAGGCTCTCCATCACGTAGCCGGTGTGGGAGTGTCCGACCGAGCGCCACCAGAGCGCCGTGACCGGGGTCTCGAAGTCGGTCAGCCCCACCGACAGCGCCGGAATGGCGTAGTGGGTGTCGGAGATGCCCTCCACCGAGGCCTCGTCGATGCCGTCCCTGACCACCATCGGCTCCATGGGCGTGCCCTTGAAGATCGACTTGGCGGCAACCCGATGGTCCCAGCCGGCAATCCTGCCATCGGCATCGAGACCGATCCGCGCCTTGTGCACCGCCAGCGGCCGGTAGTAGCCGCCGTGGATGTCGTCCTCGCGCGACCAGACCAGCTTGACCGGCGCGGTGCCGCCCAGCGCCTGGAAGGCCAGCGCCGCCTCGACATGGTAGTCGCTGGTGGGGATCGCCCGACGGCCGAACGAGCCGCCGGCGAAGACCGTGCGGATCTCGACCGTCGACGGGTCGATGCCCAGCACCGCCGCGACCGTGGGCTGGGTCAGGCCCGGGAACTGGCAGCCGTCATGGACGCGGACGCCACCGCCCTGCAGGGGCTCGATGGTGCAGTTCAGCGGCTCCATCGGCGAGTGCGACAAGTTCGGGAAGGTGAACTCGGCCTCCAGGACCTGCGCGGCGCCGTCGATGGCGCTGCCGGTGGCGGCAAGGTCCGAACCCTCTCGCGCCAGATAGGCGGGCTCGCCCGCTGCCAGCGCCAGGGCGTCGGCGACCATCTGGTCCGAGCTTCTGGTCTCGGCCGCGGCGAAGTCCCATTCCGCGGTGATCGCGTCCCGGGCCTGGAAGGCGGCCCAGGTGTTCTTGCCATAGACGATCACCCCGGCGCTGTTCGGCATCGCCTTGGCGTCGACGAAGCCGGCAAGACCCGCCGCGCCCGAGGCATCGAAGCCTTTCAGCGTGGCGCCGAACTTGGGCGGCCGCACCAGCGCCGCCACGACCATGCCGTCGAGGTGCTGATCGATGGCGAACTCGGCGCTGCCGTCGATCTTGCCGGGCGTGTCCTTGCGCGGCAGGTGATCGCGGCCGATCAGGGTGAAGGCCTCGGGTGCCTTGACCGCGGGCTCGGCCGGCGGGGTCAGCGCCGCGGCGGCGGCCACGAAATCACCGAAGCCGCCGGAATTGGTGCCGTCGCTGATGACGCCGTTCTCGACTGTGATCGCGCCTGGGTCGCTGCCCCAGGCCTTGGCGGCAGCCTCCACCAGCACCGCGCGGGCGGCCGCGCCGGCCTGGCGATACTGCATGAAGCTGTTGGCCATGGCGGTCGAGCCGCCGGTGCCCTGGGCACCGAAGAACAGGTTCTTGTAAAGCTCGTTGTCGGCAGGCGCGAATTCTATCGCGACCTTGCTCCAGTCGGCGTCAAGCTCGTCGGCGACCAGTGTGGTCAGCCCCGTCGACGTGCCCTGGCCCATCTCGAAATGCTTCAGGATCACGGTGACGGTGCCGTCCGGCGCGACCTTGACGAACGGGTTCAGCCCGGTGGCCTCGGAGCCGGCGGCAAAGGCGCCGTCGGGGCGGACGCCCACCACCAAGAGCGCGGCGGCGGCGGACGCGGCCTGCAGAAAGCCGCGGCGGGATGTCTGGAGGTTCATCTCAGGCCCCCATCAGGTCGGCGGCGCGATGAATCGCGGCGCGGATGCGTGGATAGGTGGCGCAGCGGCAGACATTGCCGCTCATGAAGTCGGTGATGTCCTGATCGCTCGGCTGCGGGTTGGTGGCCAAAAGCCCGATCGCCGACATGATCTGGCCCGACTGGCAATAGCCGCACTGGACCACGTCGAGCTCGGCCCAGGCCGCCTGCACGGCTTCGGCCTCCTTGCCCGAGACACCTTCGATGGTGGTGACCTCGGCCCCTTCGATGTCCTCGATGAAGGTCTGGCAGGACCGCACCGGCTCGCCGTTCAGGTGCACGGTGCAGGCGCCGCAGGAGGCGACGCCGCAGCCGAACCGGGTGCCGGTCATCTGCAATTCGTCGCGGATGACCCAAAGCAGCGGCGTGCCCGGCTCGGCTTCGACGTCGACCGGCTTACCGTTGATCGAGAGAGATATGGCCATGATTGATGTCCCTGAAGATGGCATTGAGCTGGCGTTTCTTGGCCGGCGGGACCGGCATGCGGCAAATGGGCCGGGTGGTTCAGATAGCGTGGTGACGGCCGGCATCAAGCGACCGCCGTCAAAGATGTCGCGACATGGCGCCGACCTGAGCACGGGACGCCGAAAATTGGATCATGCGGGCCGAAAAGGTGCATTTCGGGTCAGTTTCCATGCGTGCGTTGGTCTTTCGGTCACCAAGATCGGGTCAATTTGCCCACAAGTGCCGGCAACCGAAGGATTGATCCCATGCCGCATGTCCACCCCGCCCGTGCCATCGCAGGCGCCGCCGTGGCCGTCGCTCTCGCCACATTTGTCCCGGGTTCGCCGCATGCCGGCCGGGCCGAGGCCGCCAGCACGGTACTGTGGCTGCAGGGCCCGTTCTGCAATACCGAGGCACAGATCGACCAGGTGCTGGCGCTGATCGCGCAAGGCAGCCATCCGCGCACCGCGGTCGAGCTGACCAATGCCGGCACCAGTGCCTGCACCTTCGTGGATGCGATCCACTACCTCGTCGACGACGCTGCCCGTATCGGCGACAAGACGCCGTCGCAGGCGCCGGCCAAGTACCGCGCGCAGCTCGTCGGGGTGGCAGTCGGCGGTACCGTAAGGCCGGTTGCACCGGCGGCCGAGGTGTTCTTTGCCACGCCCGAGCCGCTTCAGGGCATCGGACCCGAACGCCAGTTGTGAGCGGAAGGCGGCCCGTCCTCCCCCTTGCGGGTCGGCCGGCCCGTTGCACCGCCCAGCGGGGTGTCGATGCCGTTGTCCGGTGGCGTGGCTGCGCCCTTCGGTGGCCGCCGGCGGTCGGACCTCGCCGCCCGTCGCCTGCTTCGGCGTCCGGGCGAGCCTGAGCCGGCGCAGCCGAAAGAGCGGTGCCGCCCGCGGCCGTCCGGACCGCCCGAACCGCGTGGCGCCTCCTGTCGCACCGCCATCCGCGTCAGCCGTGCGGAAAGTCGCGCGAATGTTAAGCAAGCTGCGGCACAGTCACACAATGGCCGAAAAAGGTGGTTTATCACCGGCGCGATTCCCGCTAGAGGCAGCCGCGTCGCAGGCCTGGGAGAACCAGCGGCCTGCCGATGTGGCGTTGATGTGTTGAATTTGGGGAGTATGCCGTGAAGGTCGCAATTTTCGGTCTGGGCTATGTCGGTTTCACCGCCGCCTGCTGCATTGCCAGCGAGGGCCATGAGGTGGTCGGCATCGATGTCAGCGAGAAGAAGGTCAAGGCGATCATGGCCGGCCAGACGCCCATCGTCGAGCCTTCGGTGGCCGAAATGCTCGCCAATGCCCTCGACCGCAAGCTTCTGACCGCGGCGACCTCGATCAACGGGCTTCTGGACGACACCGATCTGGCGATCGTCTGCGTCGGTACCCCCTCGGCCTCGGACGGCTCGCACAACATGGGCTATATCGCCGATGTCAGCCGCCAGATCGCGGCGACGCTGAAGCCGGGCCGGGCCAAGCCGATCACCGTGGCCTACCGCTCCACCATTCGCCCCGGCACCATCGAGGATCTCATCCGGCCGATCTTCACCGATGTCGCCGGACAGGAGGCGATGCAGCACGTGCGGCTGGTCTACAATCCCGAGTTCCTGCGCGAAGGCACCGCCGTCAACGACTATTTCCATCCGCCGAAGATCGTCATCGGCACCATCGATGGCAAACCCGACCCGGCCATGGACATCCTCAACGCCAATATCGACGCGCCGGTCTTCAACACCGGCTATCGCGAGGCCGAGATCACCAAGTTCGTGGACAACACCTGGCATGCGGTGAAGGTGGCGTTCGCCAACGAGATCGGCCGGGTCTGCCTTCAGCTCGGCATCTCGGCGCAGCAGGTTCACCAGATCTTCGTCTCCGACACCAAGCTGAACATCTCGCCCTATTACACCCGGCCGGGCGGCGCGTTCGGCGGCTCCTGTCTGCCCAAGGACGTGCGCGCCCTGCAGTTCATGGGCCAGGGCTGCGGCGCCGATACCCACCTGATCGACAGCCTGATGCGCTCGAACGAGGCGCACAAGAAGCTGCTCTACCGGCACGTGGTCACCGGGCTGCAGCCGGGCGCCAAGGTGCTGCTGGCCGGGCTGGCCTTCAAGGCCGAGACCGACGACCTCAGGGAAAGCCCCAATGTGGACATGGCCCGGGCGCTGCTGTCCGAAGGCTTCGACCTGGAAATCTTCGATCCGGCCATCGACGCCACCAAGCTGGTGGGCGCCAACCTCGGCTATGCCTTCAGCCAGTTGCCGCGGCTGGAGCGGATGCTGGTCTCCAAGGCGCATGCCGAGGCCACCGTCTACGACCGGGTGATCGCCGCCAACGCCACCGCGCGCCAGCTGGTGCTGAAGAACCCCGAGCGGTCGATCGACATCGGGGCGCTGCCATGAGCGCGCTGCCCAGGCCCGCCGAGGCGAAGCCTGCCACCGCCATGCCGCGGCTCGATGCGGTGCGCGCCGCCAGGCCGCTGGCCGGCCGCAAGGTGCTGATCATCGTCGAGAACCTGCCCTTGCCCTTCGACCGCAGGGTCTGGCACGAAAGCCGCACGCTGACCGCCGCGGGTGCCCAGGTGGCGGTGATCTGCCCCACCGGCAAGGGATACGAGGCGCGCCACGAGGAACTGGACGGCGTCCACATCTACCGCCATCCGCTGCCGCTCGACGCCAAGGGTGCCTCGGGCTACCTGCTGGAATACGGCGCCGCGCTGTGGCACGAGACGCGGCTGGCCTGGAAGATCTGGCGCAGGCACGGGTTCGACACCATCCAGGGCTGCAACCCGCCGGACCTGATCTTCCTCGTGGCCTGGCCCTTCAAGCTGCTGGGCAAGCGCTACATCTTCGATCATCACGACATCAACCCCGAGCTCTACGAGGCCAAGTTCAACCGCCGCGGGTTCTTCTGGCGGCTGATGGTGCTGTTCGAGAAGCTGAACTTCATGTCGGCCAAGGTGGTGATCTCGACCAACAATTCCTACAAGGCCATCGCCATGGAGCGGGGCGGCAAGCGCGACGAGGACGTGTTCGTGGTCCGCTCCGGCCCCGACCTCAACCGCCTGCACGTGATGCCGGCCAATCCGAAATGGAAGAACGGCCGCAAGCACATGGTGGGCTACGTCGGCGTGATGGGCGATCAGGAGGGCATCGACCTTCTGCTCGACAGCGCCCGGATCATGGTCAAGGAGCGTGGCGAGGACATCCAGTTCGTGCTGGTCGGCGGTGGCCCGGCGCTCGACGATCTGCAGCGGATGACGGCCGAGATGGGGCTTGAGGATCATGTCACCTTCACCGGCCGGGCGCCGGACGAGGTGCTGTTCGAGGTGCTGTCGAGCGCGGATGTCTGCGTGAACCCGGACCGGGTGAACCCGATGAACGACAAGTCCACCATGAACAAGATCCTGGAATACATGGCGTTCTCCAAGCCGATCGTGCAGTTCGAGGTGGCCGAGGGCCGGTTCTCGGCGCAGGAGGCGTCGCTTTACGCGCGGCCCAACGACACCGCCGACATGGCCGACAAGATCATGGCGCTGCTGGCCGATCCGGCCCAACGTGCCGAGATGGGCGCCTATGGCCGTGCCCGGGTCGAGACCGAGCTGAGCTGGGATCACCAGGTCGACACGCTGGTGGCCGCCTACCAGCGGGTGGCGCGATGATGCCGGTCCGTCCTGCCGCCCTTGCCATGGTCCTGCCGCTAATCCGTGCTGGTTTCGCCGTCGAGTGAACATCCGCGAATCTTTCGGAGTCTGACCAATGACGATCCATCCCGTCATCCTGTGCGGCGGTTCGGGAACCCGGCTCTGGCCGCTCTCGCGCAAGAGCTACCCCAAGCAGTTTGCCGCGTTGATGGGCGAGGAGAGCCTCTATCAGGCCAGTCTGCGCCGACTGAGCGGCGAGGGGTTCGCCAGGCCGGTGGTGGTGACCAACTCCGACTTCCGCTTCATCGCCACCGAGCAGCTTTCCGCGGTCGGGATCGAAGAGGCCACGGTGCTGATCGAGCCGGTCAGCCGCAACACGGCGCCGGCGGTGCTGTGCGCGGCGCTGACACTCCAGGACAAGCCCGATGATCTGATGCTGGTGGCGCCGTCCGATCACGTCATCGCCGATGCCGATGCCTTCCGTGCCGCCGCGCTGGCGGGGGCCGAGGCGGCGAAGGGCGGCACGCTGGTCACCTTCGGCATCGCGCCGGACCGGCCCGAGACCGGCTATGGCTATCTGGAACTGGCCGACAAGCCCGAGGACCTGTCCGCCACGCCGCGCACGCTCAAGCGGTTCGTGGAAAAGCCCGATGCCGCGGCCGCCGCGAAGATGGTCGAGAGCGGCCGTTACCTGTGGAATGCAGGCATCTTCCTGTTCCGGGTCGGCGACATCATCGCCGCCTTCGAGGCCTCGGCGCCCGACCTGCTGGAACCCTGCCGCCGCGCCGTCGCCGAGGGCCGCACCGACCTGATGTTCTTCCGTCTCGGCGAGGCGGCCTTTGCCACCGCCCGCGACATCTCCATCGACTACGCGGTGATGGAGAAGGCGCCCAGGTTGGCGGTCGTGCCCTATGCCGGCGGCTGGTCCGACCTCGGCTCGTGGGACGCGGTCTGGAAGGAGATGGAACCCGATTCTGCCGGCGTCTCGGCCAGCGGGCCGGTGACCGCCATCGACTGCGCCGACAGCCTGCTGCGCTCGGAGGACAGCGACATCCGCCTGGTGGGCCTGGGGCTGAAGAACACCGCCGTCATCGCCATGCGCGACGCGGTGCTGGTGGCCGACATGACCGACGGCCAGCGGGTCAAGGAGGTGGTCGCCCGGCTGAAGGCGGACAAGGTCACCCAGGCCGAGGAGTTCCCGCGCTGCCACCGGCCCTGGGGCTGGTACGAGACGCTGTCGCTGGGCGGCCGCTTTCAGGTCAAGCGGATCATGGTCAAGCCCGGCGGCGTCCTGTCGCTGCAAAGCCACCACCACCGGTCCGAGCACTGGATCGTGGTCAGCGGCACCGCCAAGGTGACCGTGGGCGAGGAGGCGCGGCTGTTGACCGAGAACCAGTCGGTCTACATCCCGCTCGGTTCGGTGCACCGGATGGAGAACCCCGGCAAGGTGGAGATGCACCTGATCGAGGTGCAGACCGGCGCCTATCTCGGCGAGGACGACATCGTCCGTTACGAGGACATCTACGCCCGCGCCTGACCCCGCGCCTGACGCAGCGCCGTTGTCGCCACGGTTGCCCGGCCGCGTGCCGGGCCGCGCGCCCCATGGCCGTTATCAATCCGGCAACATTGCCGCGCCACCTTCCCCGTTTGCGCGGGCGGTGCCTGCCGGCACGCCTGAATTTCGATCAACATATTGGCATAGAACGGAAAATTTTCATGAAAAGCCTTGGCCTTGGCATGTTCTCAGGGAAGGGAAAGAAGGGCACGAAGTGGCCCAGGTCGGTGGACCTCCTGCTCAGCTTCGACGTGCCTGCAACGGTCCCCGAGCCGGTCACCACCTTTCCTGCCAGCGGTTCGGCCGCCCTCAGCTTCGATGTGCCGGCACCCGACCCCGAGCCGGTCACCACCTTTCCCATCGGCGGGTCGGCTTCCCTCGCCTTCGACGTCCCGGAACCCTCGGCCACCACCTATCCGGGATCCGGCTCGGCGGCGCTCGATTACCAGGTGCCCGCTCCGGCCTGATGCGCTCTTGCGCCGCCTCCCAACTGTGAGATTTGTCAACTATGATGTCCCGGGGTCCTTGCGACACATGCCCAACTGTTGACACAGTTTCGGGCGACGCAAAGGTCTTCGGCCGGCACGGGGAGTCGTGCAGGCTGTGGGGGCTATTACAGTTGTGGGAGGCGTCGGTATGGATGCCGTGTTCTGCGGCGACGGCACGCTGCTGGTTCAGTGTGCCGAAGCGTTCCTGAAGGCTGGCGGATCGGTATCCGCCGTCTGTTCCGATGATGCGCGGGTTCGCGAATGGGCCGAGCAGGCCGGTTACCCGGTGCGTCCGCTCCAGGGCCTTGCCGCAACCGATGTGCCCGACTGCGACTATCTTTTCAGCGTCGCCAACCTGACGGTGCTGCCCGATGCCGTGCTGGCGCGGGCCCGCCGCGCCGCGGTGAACTTCCACGACGGTCCGCTGCCAGCCTATTCGGGGCTGAATGTTCCGGCCTGGGCGATCATGGCCGGCGAGCGCACCCATGCGGTGACCTGGCACGAGATGACCACCGGCGTCGACCGCGGAAACATCCTCAAGACCCGCAGCGTCGAGATCGCACCCGACGAAACCGCATTCAGCCTCAACGCCAAGTGTTACGGCGCCGGCGTCGAAAGCTTTGCCGAGCTGGCGGGCGAGCTCTTGGCCGGTCGGGCCCAGCCGGTCCCGCAGACCGGCGAGCGTGGCTGGTACGGCCGGGCGCGGCGTCCCGCCGGGCTGGGGCTTCTCGACCTGACCCGGCCGGCCGAGGCGCTGGCGCAGCTGGTGCGCGGTCTGGATTTCGGCACCTACGCCAACCCGCTGTGCTGCCCCAAGCTGTGGACGGGCCAGGCGCTGCTTGTCGTTCGCGGCGCCGAGGCGGCGACGGGCCAGGGTGCGCCGGGGCAGGTAATTGCCGCCGATGGCGACACACTGACCGTGATGACCGGCGACGGTGCCCTGCGCCTTACCGGCCTGACCGGGCCTGACGGCGCCGCAGCGGCCATGCCCGCGGTTGGCGCGACGTTGCCCGATCTCGATGCCCCGGACGAGGACCTTGTCCGCGCCGTCGGCAAGTCCGAGGATCACTGGCGCCACTGTCTGGAAACCGGCACTCCGGCGCTGCCGCCGCATCCGGCCGGCCATGCGCCCGGCGAGGGTGTGGTTGCCGAGGCGCTGACCCTGCCCGAGGGGCTTGGCGGTGACGGGCTGGCGGCAGCCTATGGCGCCTGGGTCGCGCTGTTGACCGGGCACGGCACACTCACCCTGCCGCTGCGGGGTGCGACACGGTCGCCGCTGGTCTCGGACCTCCGGCCGGTAAGCCTTGCAGTCGATCCTGCCGCCACGCCGGCAGCCCTGACCGCGACCTTTGCCGCCGCGCGCGAGGCCGCACTGGCCGAAGGCCCGATGGCCGCCGACCTGCCGCTTCGCCTGGGTGAGCACGATGCCGGCGCCCATGCGCTTTCGGTGCTGTCGGTCTCGATCTCCGATGCCGTCACCAGCGACGTCGCGGCCCTTGGCGGTGGCAAGCTGGCACTGTCCGGCGACCGGCTTGTGGCGCGCCAGGGGCTCTACACGCCGGCGATGCTGAAGGGCATGGCGGCACAACTCTCTGCCTTCGCTGCGGCCTTCGCCGCCAATCCCGGAACGGCGCTGGGCGAATTGCCCCTTGCGGCGCCGGATGCGTCCCTGTCCCGGTCCGGCGATGCCTATGACCGCGATACGCCGATCCATGCCGCCATCGCCGCCCGTGCCGCGGCGGCGCCCGATGCGCCGGCACTCGAGGCGGGCGCGGCCAAGCTGACCTGCGCCGAGCTTGACACCCGCGCCACCGCGCTGGCCGGCGCCCTGGCCGAGCGCGGGGCCAGACCCGGCACCACGGTCGGCCTCTGCCTGGAGCGTACCGCCGACCTCGTCGTCGCCATGCTGGCGATCCTCAAGACCGGTGCCGCCTATCTGCCGCTGGATCCCGCCTATCCCGCCGACCGCATCGCCTACATGGTCGAGGATTCCGGCGCCTCTCTGATCGTCGCCTCACCGTCGGCCGCCAGCCGGCTGGGGCTCGATCCGGCCAAGGTGGTCGGTCCCGATGCCACCGGCAGCGGGGCGCTGACCGCGCCGACCGCCGACGACCTCGCCTACCTGATCTACACCTCGGGTTCCACCGGGCGGCCCAAGGGCGTGATGGTGCGCCACCGCAACGTGATGAACTTCTTCGCCGGCATGGACGAGAAGGTGCCCCATGACCAGGGGGCCCGGCTGCTGGCGGTGACCTCGGTCAGCTTCGACATCTCGGTGCTGGAGATCCTCTGGGCGCTGGCCCGCGGCGTCACCGTGGTCCTGCAGACCGACGGCGCAGGCGAGGCGAAGCTGCCGGCGTTCTCGCTCTTCTACTTCGCCTCCGAGGCGGCCGGCTCGGGCCATCACGCCTACCGGCTGCTGCTCGAGGGGGCCAAGTTCGCCGATGCCAACGGGTTCGAGGCGATCTGGAACCCCGAGCGGCATTTCCACGCCTTCGGCGGGCTTTATCCCAACCCGGCGGTCAGCCTGGCGGCGGTCGCCGGCTTCACCAAGAACGTGAAGCTGCGCGGCGGCTCCTGCGTGCTGCCGCTGCACCACCCGGTGCGCGCGGCCGAGGACTGGTCGCTGCTCGACAACCTGTCGAACGGCCGCGCCGGCATCGCCTTCGCCTCCGGCTGGCAGCCCAACGACTTCATCATGCGGCCCGAGAACTACGAGAACCGCAAGGACGTGATGGTCGATGCGGTGCCGACCATGCGGGCGCTGTGGCGGGGCGAGAAGCAGTCCTTCAGGAACCACAAGGGCGAGATGGTCGATATCGAGATCCATCCCCGCCCGGTGCAGAAGGAGATGCCGCTGTGGCTGACCGCCGCCGGCAACCCCGAGACCTTCGCCGCCGCGGCCAAACTCGGCTGCGGCGTGCTGACCCACCTTCTGGGCCAGACCTTCGAGGATGTGGCTGAGAAGATCCGCGCCTACCGCGTCGCCTGGCGCGAGGCGGGACATCCCGGCACCGGCACCGTCACGCTGATGCTGCACACCTTCGTCGGTGAGGACGAGGATTTCGTGCGCGAGACCGCGCGCGAGCCGATGCGCGGCTACCTCAGAAGTGCCGCCGACCTGGTCAAGCGCGCCTCCTGGTACTTCCCGACCTTCGTGCAGAAGGCCGGCGAGCAGGGGATGACCCCCCAGCAGGTGTTCGAGAAGGAAGAGCTGAAGCCCGAGGAGCTTGAGGCGCTGCTCGACTTCGCCTTCGAGCGCTACTATCGCGAATCCGGCCTGTTCGGCACCGTCGAGACCTGCAAGCAGATCGTCCGCAACGTGGCGGCCATCGGCGTGGACGAGATCGCCTGCCTGATCGATTTCGGCATCGACACCGACCTGGCGCTGGCCAACCTGCCCAACATCAAGAAGCTGATGGTGGCGCTCGAGGAAGAGGGCAATGTCGGCCGCCGCGCCTCGGTGGCCGAGCAGATCGTCGAGGGCGAGATCACCCACATGCAGTGCACCCCGTCGATGGCCTCGTTCCTGGCCGCCGACGGTCCGGGGCGCACTGCGCTCGGCAAGCTCGATGTGCTGATGGTGGGCGGCGAGGCGCTGCCGCCGGAACTGGCCAAGTCGCTGCGCGGCAGCATGACCGGCACGCTGCTGAACATGTACGGGCCGACCGAGACCACGGTCTGGTCCAGCGTCGCCAGGCTCGACATGGTGGGCGACCGTATCCCGCTGGGCGCGCCCATCGCCAACACGTCGCTCAGCATCCGATCCGAGGCCGGGCGGCGCCTGCCCGACGGCGTGCCGGGCGAGCTGTGGATCGGCGGCGAGGGCGTCACCGCCGGCTACTGGCAGCGGCCCGAGCTGACCGCCGAGCGCTTCGTCGAGGCTGATGGCGCGCACTGGTACCGCACCGGCGATCTGGTCCGGCGCAGCCCCGACGGGTCGCTGGAATTCCTCGGCCGCATGGACAACCAGGTCAAGATCCGCGGCCACCGCATCGAGCTGGGCGAGATCGAGGCGGCGCTGACCGCGCTCGACGGTGTCCGCGACGGTGTCGTGAAGGCGGTTGGCGAAGGCGCAGGCGACACCCGCCTGGTGGCCTATGTCACCGCCAGCGCCGGGGCGGCTCTGGACCCGGCGGCGATCCGCGCTGCATTGGCGGCGGAACTGCCCGAGGTCATGGTGCCGTCGCAGGCGGTGATCCTCGACCGCATGCCGATGACGCCGAACGGCAAGATCGACCGCAAGGCCCTGCCGTCGCCGCAGGCGGCCGAGGCCGCCGCGGCAGGCGAGGCGGCGCCGGCCGACGGCGACACCGAAGCGGCCATCGCCGGCATCTGGCGCGAGGCGCTGGGATTGCCGCAGGTGGGCGTCACCGACAACTTCTTCGATCTCGGTGGCCATTCGCTGCTGGTGGTGCAGGTCCAGCGCCGCATCCGCGAGGTTCTGGGCAAGGAGGTGGCGATCACCGACATGTTCCGGTTCTCGACCATCCGCGCGCTGGCTGCGCATCTGGGCGGCGAGTCGGAAGACAAGCCTTCAGCCGCCAGTCGTGGCGCGGCCCGCGCGGCCGCCCGGCTGGCCCGCCTCGGCGGGCGTTCGTGACAAGTGAATTGAAGATGAACGCTTGTTTCGACACAATGTGCTAGGCGAATCTCCGCCGATTTTGGTCGTCGCCGTTGAGTAGAGTGGTACTGGGTCATGAACAAACCCACTGAGATTGCGAATCGCGTCGCCATCGTCGGACGGGCCGGCCGATTTCCGTCCGCGCGCAGCGTGGACCAGTTCTGGTCGATGGTCGCCGGCGAGCGGACCGGCACAACCTGGCTGCGCGACGAGGACCTGCTGGCCGCCGGCGTCAGCCGCGCCGAACTGGCCGATCCCAACTACGTCAAGGCTGCGCAGATCCTGCCCGACATGGAGTGCTTCGACGCCGGCTTCTGGGGCTTCTCGCCGCGCGAGGCGTCGATCCTCGACCCGCAGCACCGGCACTTCCTCGAGACCGCCTGGGAGGCGCTGGAGGATGCCGGCCACATGCCCGAGGATTTCGACGGCCGGGTGGGCGTCTTCGCCGGCTCGGGCATGCAGGCCTATCTGCCCTTCAACCTGCTGTCGAACCCCGATCTGGTGCGCGAGATCGGGCTGTTCCTGTTGCGCCATACCGGCAACGACAAGGACTTCCTGACCACCCGGCTGAGCTATCTGCTCAACCTGCACGGCCCTTCGGTGGCGGTGCAGACCGCCTGTTCCACCTCGCTGGTGGCGGTGCACATGGCGGCGCAGTCGCTTCTCAACCTCGAATGCGACATGGCGATTGCCGGCGGCGTGACCATCGAGCTGCCGCACCGGCGCGGCTATCACTACGCGGCCGGCGAGATCCTGTCGCCGGACGGCATCTGCCGGGCCTTCGACAATGACAGCCAGGGCACGGTCTTCGGCTCCGGCTCGGCGATCCTGGTGCTGCGCCGGCTCGAGGACGCGCTGGCCGATGGCGACGACATCAAGGCGACCATCCTCGCCTCGGCGGTCAACAATGACGGCGCGCAGAAGGCCGGCTATCTGGCGCCTTCGGTGGACGGTCAGGCGGAATGCGCCGCCGAGGCGCTGGCGCTGGCCGGCGTCGATGCCGGCACCGTGGGCTATATCGAGGCCCATGGCACCGGAACGCCGGTGGGCGACCCGATCGAGCTGGCGGCGCTCAGCCAGGCCTATGGCGCCGGCGGCGCGCAGTTCTGCGGCATCGGCTCGGTCAAGACCAATATCGGCCATCTCGACACCGCCGCCGGGGCCGCGAGCCTGATCAAGGTGGTCGAGGCGTTGCGTCACAAGACGCTGCCGGCCAGCCTCAACTACAAGACCCCGAATGCCCGTTTCGACATTGCCGGCAGCCCGTTCTACGTGGTCGATTCGACCCGGCCGTGGCAGACCGGCGGCACCCCGCGGCGGGCGGCGGTCAACTCGCTCGGCGTCGGCGGCACCAATGCCCATGTGATCGTCGAGGAAGCGCCCGAGCGTGCGCCCGCGCCCAGGGGCGATGACTGGCGGCTCTATCCGTTCTCGGCCCGCACCCGGGCCTCGCTCGACGGCGCCAACGAAAAGTGGTCGGCGTTCCTCGGCGGCGGCGACGTGCCGGCCCCGTCCGACATCACCTACACCCTGCGCCATGGCCGCCGCGCCTTCGACGAACGCATGGCGGTGGCCGCCAGGGGGCCCAAGGACCTCAAGGCCGCGATGGCCGGCGATGCGCCCGAACTCCTGCGGCGCGGCAATGCCGGCGACGGCGAGGCCGAGGTGGTGTTCCTGTTCCCCGGCGGCGGGGCGCAGTACCCGGGCGCCGGCCGCGACCTTTTGGAGGAATCCGAGGTCTTCCGCAGCGCCGTTGCCGAATGCTTCGAGGTGCTCCCCGACGAGGCGCCCGAGGATCTCTTCGACGTGATGTTCGAGAGCAAGCTCGAAGACCGCGAGGCGCGGCGCAAGCTCAACGCCTCGGCCTACGCGATCCCGGCGCTCTTCATCCTCGAATACGCCTATTCCAGGCTGTGGGAGAGCTGGGGCATCCGCCCGGCGGCGATCCTCGCGCACAGCGTCGGCGAATATGCCGGCGCGGTGGTGGCCGGCGCCATGTCGGTCAAGGACGCGATGCGGGTGGTGACCCTGCGCGGCCAGGTCATGGATGCGGCTCCGCCGGGGGCGATGACCGTGGTGCCCGCCTCGGCCGAGGTGGTGCGCCAACTGGTCGGCGACAGCCTCGACATCGCCGCGGTCAATGCGCCGCAGATCAGCGTCGTCTCCGGCACCGTGGCCGAGATCGAGGCGCTGGAGGCGCGGCTCAAGGACACCGAGCACGAGGCACGGCGCATCCATATCGACGTCGCCGCCCACAGCCGGGTGCTCGACGGCCAGCTCGGCGCCTTCCGCCGCGGCTTCGAGGGCGTCACCTTCAGCCAGCCGACGGTGCCGTTCGTCTCGTCGCTGCGCGGCGACTGGGGCCGCGAGGGCGATTTCTCCTCGGCCGAGTACTGGGTCCAGCACCTGCGCAACACGGTGCAGTTCACCGGCGCGGTGGCCAAGGTCCTCGACAAGCCCAACCGCATCATCCTCGAGGTCGGGCCCGGCCAGACGCTCGGCCCCTTGGTCGACATGGCCGAGGCGCCGCAGAAGGCCCGGGCGATCATCGCCTCGGCCCGCAAGCCCAGCGAGACCGTCAACGACATGGGCGCCGCGGTGGCGGCGCTGGGTGCGATCTGGGCCAATGGCGGCGCCGTCGACTGGTCGCTCGCCCCCGGCGGCGACGACGGGCGGCGGGTCTCGCTGCCCACCTACGCCTTCGAGAAGGTGCGCCACTGGGTCGAACCCGGCCGCGGCATCGGGTCCGCCGAAGCGGCCGACCAGACGGCGACCGAAAGCGTCGCGCTGGAACGGATCGAGGCCATCGACGACTGGTTCGCCGGCTTCGAATGGGCCGAGCTCAGCCTGCCGCCGGCGACGGCGCGCCCCGAGGGCGGGCTCCTGCTGGTCGGCGCCGAGGGTGCGCTGGCCGAGGCTGCCGCCGCGGCCTTTGCCGGGGCCGGGATCGCGGTGACCCGGGCCGGCTTCGGCGACGCCTTCGCGGCCACGGATGACGGCTACACGCTCCGCGCCGGCGACGAGGCCGATGCCGAGGCGCTGCTCGAGGCGCTCGGCACGCTGCCGTCGCGGATCCTGCTTGTGGTCGCGGCCGATGCCGACCGGGCGCATGCCTTCGACACCGGCTTTGCCCTGATGCGGGGGCTGCAGCTTGCCGATGCCGGCGCCGGGATCGAGGTTGCCGTCGCCGTCGGCGGCACCGTGGCGCTCGAAGGCGAAGAGGTGACCGGGATCGAGGCCGCGGCGCTGCTCGGGCCGGTCCGCATCGCCCCGCGCGAGATGCCGGGCCTGAGGGCCGCCCTGATCGACGTCGGCACCGCGATGGAGCCTGAGGCCGCCGCCACCGCGCTGGTCGAGGAATTCGGCGCCGGCCTGCCGGCCGACCGCGTGCTCCTGCGCCCCGGCCGCCGGCTGGTGGAACGCCGCGTCGGCCGACCCACCGAGGCGCCGGCCGAAAAGCCGTCGCGCCTGCGCCACGGCGGCAGCTATCTCGTCACCGGCGGTCTCGGCGGCATCGGCCGGGCGCTGGCGCTTTATCTCGCCGAGGCCGTGCAGGCCAGGATCGCCATCGTCTCGCGCTCGGCACGGCCGGATGCAGCACTCGAGGCGGCGATCAGGGGCCATGGCGGCGAGGTGATGTTCATCGCCGCCGATGTCACCGACCGCGCCGCCATGGAAGCGGCGATCTGCAAGGTGCGCCAGGGCTTCGGCGGGCTGAACGGCGTCTTCCACGCCGCCGGCACCATCGACGATGCGCCGCTGGCGATGAAGACCCGCGACGCGGCGCACGCGGTGATCGCGCCCAAGCTCGACGGCGGCCGCATCCTTGCGGACCTCATTCCCGACGGGTCGGTCGAGGTCTTTGCCGTCTTCTCGTCCTCCTCGGTGGTCATCGCGCCGGCCGGGCAGGTGGATTACGTCGCCGCCAATGCCGGGCTCGAGGCGCTGGCCGCCAGCCGCAGCGACGGGCTCTCCATCGCCTGGGGCGTGTGGAAGGATATCGGCATGGCGCGCCGCGCCTATGGTGCCGACAGCACCGCCGGCAGCCACCCGCTTCTCGGCGCCCGCAGCGACGGCGCGGGCGGCGCGATCCGCTTCGAGGGCACCATCGACCCGGCGCTCTGGGTGGTGGCCGAGCACGTGGTGGCCGGCCAGCCGGTGCTGCCCGGGACCGGGTATCTGGAGATCATCCGCGCCGCCATGGCCGAGGCGGCGCCCGGCCGCGCCTGGGAGATCGAGGCGCTCGCCTTCGATTATCCGATGATCTTCGTCGACGGGTTGCCGCTTGCCGTCGCCGTGGTGCTGACGCCGGCCGCGGACGGCTATGACCTGCAGGTGGAAACCGCAGCCGGCGACGGCCCGCTGGAGCACGTCCATGCCCGCATCAGGCTGGGCGGCAAGGCGGACACCGCCGTGCCCCCGGCGCTGCGGCCGCGTGCCGCCAAGGGCCTGACCCGCTCCGCCCGCAGCGGTCATGCCCCGCAAGAGGCGCTGATCGCCTTCGGGCCGCGCTGGCACTGCATCGGCGAAATCCGCACCGGCGAACGCCTCGCCGAGGGTGACTTTGCCCTTGCGTCCGACTTCGCCGGCGATCTGGGCGACTACCACGTCCACCCGGCGCTGATGGACATGGCGATGACCGTGGGCCTGAACCTGCTGGCCGATGGCGGTGCCGAGGGCAAGGTCTATGCGCCGATGTCGATCGGCCGGGTACGGCTTCTGGCGCCGCTGCCGGCCGAGCTGACCAGCCGGGCAAGGCTGAAAAGCGAACAGCCCGGCCGCATGGCGACGTTCGACGTTCTGATCGCCGACAAGGCGGGCAGGCCCGTCGCCGTGCTCGAAGGGCTGGCCATGCGCGCCGTCGAGGGTGGTGCGCTGGGCGGCCCGGCTCCCGACGCCAGCGCCGCGCCCCTGACCGACCGGCTGCTGGCCAGCGGCATCCGCGCCGCCGAGGCGCCGGCGCTTTTCGCCCGCATGCTGGATCTGCCCGCCGGCAGCCGGGTCACCGTCTCGCCGGTGTCGCTCGAGGTGGTGCGCGCCGCCATGGCCGAGGCCTTCAGGCCGCGCCAGGCGACCGGCGACGAGGACGAGGCCGCGGCCTCCGACGATCCGGTCGAGGCGCAGCTTGCCACCATCTGGCGCGACCTTCTGGGTGTTGGCACGGTGCGGCCCGAGGACGACTTCTTCGCCCTCGGCGGCCATTCGCTGAACGCCGTGCGCATGTTCGGCCGCATCCGCAAGGAATTCGGCGTCGACCTGCCGCTGGCGACACTGTTCGAGGCGCCCAAGATGGCGGCGCTTGCCACCCGCATCGCCGAGGTGGGCGGCCTCTCCCGCACCGCCAGGTCCAACGGCGACGCCACTGCGGCGCCTGCGGTGGTCGCGGCGCCGTGGACGCCGCTGGTGGAAATCAAGAAGGGCGCCGAGGGTACCTTGCCGCTCTACTGCGTCCACGGTGCTGGCGGCAACGTGCTCAACTTCCGCCAGCTTTCCGGGCATCTGGCCGAGTCGGTGCCGTTCTACGGCCTCAGGGCACTGGGCTCCGATGGCGGCGCCGAGACCGACGCCACGGTCGAGGACATGGCCCAGCGCTACCTCGACGCGGTGCTCGCCCGGCAGCCCGAGGGACCCTACCGGCTGGCCGGTTATTCCGGCGGCGGCGTCATCGCCTACGAGATGGCGCAGCGGCTGGTGGCCGCCGGGCACGAGGTGTCGCAGATCTACTTCTTCGACACGCTGGTGCCCGAGGCCGCAAGCCGGCGCATGAACATCCTGCAGAAGCTCTGGGCGGCACGGCACTGGGACCTCAAGTTCGCGCTTGGCTGGCGCGAGCGCCGGCGCGCCGTGGCCGAGGCGCGGCGAAAGAGCGCCGCCATCAAGGCCCTGCTCGAGGCGGGCCAGCCGCTGCCGGACGAGCTCAACGGCGTGCGCATGACCAGCGCCTACCTGACGGCGCAGGGACGCTACCGCCCGAAACCCTATGCCGGCCCGGTGACCATCTTCCGCGCCACCTGGGCTTCGGTGCAGTTCATCGCCGCCGGCGAGCTGCTCGGCTGGGAGCCGTATCTGAAGGGCCCGGTCGCCGTGCACAGCTTCGAGTGCGACCATTTCAGCATGATGTCCGATCCCGCCATCTCCGAGATCGGCGACATCCTGAATGCGGACCTTCAGGGCAAGGACTGAAGAAAGTCCTCCACGTCCCGCCACAGCCCGTGCTCGATCAGGTCGGCGTGGTGTCCGTCGGGATAGACGGCCAGCCGCTTCGGGTCCGGGGCGGCGGCGAAAAGCGCCCGCGCCGAGGCTTCGGGGATCGAGGCGTCGCGGGCGCCGATGGCGACCATCACCGGCGCCTTGCTCTGCGGCACCCGGCGCACCGCATCGAAACGCTCGCGCCACATCCAGCCAAACGGCACCGGACGGTAGCGGTTGGCGAAGTAGTCGGTGAGGCTGGCATAGCCCGCTTCGGCGATGACCGCCCGCGCCGGCCGCTCCACCCCCAGCCGCACCGCGATGCCCGAGCCGAGGCTGAAGCCGTGGATCACCCGCCGCCCGGCCGGCACCGTCTCGCCCAGAAGCGTGTCGAGCTGATCGTAAAGCGCCCTCGCATCGGCGGCGAAGGCCTCCTCCGACGGCGTGCCCGGGGCGCCGCCCGAGCCGCGATACTCCAGCAGCGCCATCCCGTAGCCCTTGTCGAGCATCGGCTTCAGCCGCAGCGCCGACGGTCCGACCGCCGAGAAATTGCCGAAGAAGCTGATGATGACCGGCTTGCCCTCCGCCGGTGCCGCCAGCCAGACCCCGACCTCGGCGCCGTCCTCCGAGACGAAGCGCGCCGCCCGGACACCCTCCAGGCCCAGGGCCGCCGGACCCTCCGAGCGATCGGGAAACCGGTAGACGCCAAAGGTCTGGAACGCCCACATCGCCAGCGCCAGTCCGGCGACGGCAACGGCCGCCAGGATGACAAGGGCGGTCTGCATGCTCGGCATTGGGCTGGACCTTCGGCGATTTCCGCGACAGTTCAGAACGGGCGCGGACCGATGCCGGCCGCCCGCCAGCAAGGATGACGGAACCATGCCGGGCCAGCAATATCAATCCGGGCTGCCCGACCGACTGCCGGGCGGGGTGTCGCTCCACTGGTGCCGCCTGGACGACGACAGCGACATGGCGCTGGACCGCGCCGCGGCGCTGCTGTCTCCGGCCGAGACCGCCCGCGCGGCGCGCTTTCACTTCGACCGCCACCGCACCGCCTTCGTCAGGGCTCGCGGCTTCCTGCGCAGCCGCCTGGGCGCGGCGACCGGCGCCGACCCGGCGGGGCTGGACTTCGTCTATGGGCCGCGCGGCAAGCCTTCGCTGCCCGGCGGGCCAGAGTTCAACCAGTCCGACAGCGGCGCCTTCGCGGTCCTCGCCCTCGGTGGCAGCCGTCCCCTCGGCGTCGATGTCGAAAGGCTGACCCATGACCGCGACCTGCCCGGCCTGGCCCGGCGGGTGTTCACCGAGGCCGAGCGTGCGGTCCTCGATGCCGCCGCCGACGAGGCGACGTTCGGCCGGCTGTTCTTTGCCTTCTGGACCGCCAAGGAAGCCCGCATGAAGCTGACCGGCGAGGGCCTGGCGCTCGACCCGCTGGCCATTCGCCTGCGGCTCGACGATGGCCGCCCCACCGGTTTCGAGAGCCCGGACCAGCCCCGGGCGCGGCTGCTGGCGATCACCGCGCCGGAAGGCTACGCCTGCCACCTGGCAATAGCCGCGTGACTGCCGCCGACTGTGCGATTCCGCACGCCATGGGCGAAATATTGACTTCGCTGCACCGCAAAAATGGCTTTGTCCGAATCGACGCGGCGCGTTAACCTTCTTGGCTTGTGACGATACGGCAACGTATCGGCTTTCTGAGGGTTGGGGGCCCTTCAAAAATGTTGAACATCGGCGCCACGGCGCTGGTGCGTGGTATTGGCCGCGACCAGCGCGCTACTCTGCTAATAGTTCTGGTGGGTTCGTTTTTTGTGCTGATGGGGTGCTACGTTGCGGCCCGTTACGGCATGGTCATTGCCAATGGCGGCAGTGCCTGGACCACCGGCGACTGGCTTATCCACTACGATCACGGCTTCGTCCGGCGCGGCATCACCGGCGCGTTCACCCTCTGGGTAAGCGACCTGACCGGGTTCGGCGTGGTCTGGGTTGCCGGGATGACCCAGATCGCGGTCTATGCCGCCTATCTCGGCCTGGTGATGGCGTGCTTCCTGACCGTCCGGCTGACGGTGCCGGTGCTGCTGTTGCTCTTCTCGCCGGCCTTCCTGATGTATTCCTTCTATTATCTGCAGACCGGACTTCGCAAAGAGATCGTCGCCCATCTCGCGGTGGCGATGATCGCGGCGGCGGCCATCGGCGTGCGGCGCACGGGCATGCGCCGCGGTCTGAACATGCCGCTGCTCTATGGCGGGCTGGTCACCTTCCTGATCGCCGGGCTGTCGCACGAGGCCAACACCTTCCTGGCGCTGATCCCGGTGGCGTTCCTGGCCATGTACCAGTACGCGGGACTGATAAGCCGCAGGCTGATGGTCTGGGGCAGTGGCGCCATGCTGATCGGCTCGGCGGTCGTGCTTCTGGCCGCCGCCACCTGGAAGGGCATCGGCATCGCCCAGCCGATCTGCGACGACCTGGTCGCCCGCGGCGTCGATCCGATCTATTGCCAGGCCGCCATCGGCTGGCTGGAGCACGGCACCGTCTTTGCCATCGAGTTCATGTGGAGCGAGATCATTGCCACCGGCTACTGGCCGCATTTCATCCTCGGCTATGCGCTGGCGCTCCTGCCCTTCCTGGCGTTCCGCCGCACCGATGGCGGCCCGAACCGGCCGGTCATGATCGCCGCGGCACTGGGGCTGCTGGCCCTGTCGCCGCTCTTCGTGGTCGCCTCCGACTGGGGACGGTGGATCGTCATGTACATCTTCGGGCTGACGCTGCTGACCGTGACCGCCCTTCGGCTGCAGTTGATCGAGCCGCGCTGGACTCGGGTGCGCTGGTCCTGGTCGGCGGTTCCGGTCGGGTTCTTCTGGTCGATTCCGGCGTCCGGCGAAGGGCTGGCCCTGGGCATGCTGAGCAAGGCGGCGCGCGCCTTCGAGCGCGTCGCCGAGATTGCCGCCGGGCTTCTCTGAGCCCGGCCCGCGGGCGCCTGTCTGTCCCGGTGAAGGAACACCCCGGCTGAGCGGGACGAAAGCCGGGCCGGCCGGGGCCTTTTTGCCGATCGCGCCCCGCCTTCCGGGCCGGTCGCGCCCCACCCGCCCACCCGTCGCGCCCGCCCCGGATGTCGGGCGCGATCGGGTAGCGCGCGGGGCAGGGTTCCTCGAAAAAGCTGGCCCTGATCCCGGCGCCGCCTTATGAGCGGGTGAAACCCCCGACAGAGGCGGCAGGCGCGGCAGGTCATGCGGATCACGGTTTTCGGAACGGGCTATGTCGGGTTGGTGCAGGGCGCGGTGCTGGCCGAAGTCGGCCACGACGTGATCTGCGTCGATCCCGATGCTGCCAAGATCGCCGCGATCGAGTCCGGGGTCATGCCGATCCACGAACCCGGGCTGGAACGGCTGGTGACCGAAAATGCCGCTGCCGGCCGCCTCGCCTTCACCACCGACACCGGCGAGGGTGTGCGCCACGGGCGCATCCTGTTCATCGCCGTCGGCACGCCTCCGGGCGCCGACGGCGCCGCCGACCTCTCACAGGTGGCGGCGGTTGCCGACCAGATCGGAGCGGCGCTGCAGGGCCCGGCGCTGGTGGTCAACAAGTCCACCGTCCCGGTGGGCACCGTCGATCTGGTGCGCGGGCGGATCGCCGCGGCGCTGGCCGCGCGCGGCGCCGGGATCGATTTCGACGTGGTCTCCAACCCCGAATTCCTCAAGGAAGGCTCGGCGGTCGCCGACTGCATGAAGCCCGACCGCATCATCGTCGGCCTCGACAGCAAGGACAGCGAGACGCTCCTGCGCGATCTCTATGCGCCGTTCAATCGCAACCACGAGAAGATGATCGTGATGGATGCGCGCTCGGCCGAGCTGACCAAATACGCCGCCAACTGCATGCTGGCGACCAAGATCAGCTTCATGAACGAGATCGCGGTGATCGCCGACCGGCTCGGTGCCGATGTCGAGGCGGTGCGGCTGGGGATCGGTGCCGATCCGCGCATCGGCTATCACTTCATCTACGCTGGTGCCGGCTATGGCGGCGCCTGTTTCCCCAAGGACGTGCGCGCCCTCATCCACACCGCCCGCGGCCAGGGCGTGGAGCCGCATGTGCTGGCCGCCGTCGAGGCCCGCAACTCGGCCCAGAAGGGGGTGCTCTTCGACAAGATCAGCCAGCACTACGACGGCAAGCTGAAGGGCCGGGTGATCGCCCTCTGGGGGCTGGCCTTCAAGCCCAACACCAACGACATGCGCGAGGCGCCGTCGCGGGCACTGATGGAGGCGCTCTGGGATGCGGGTGCCATCGTGCAGGCCTACGACCCGCAGGCGATGGAAGAGGCGCAGGCGATCTACGGCATCCGCCCCGACCTCAGGCTCTGCGGCACCAAGGAGGCGGCCCTGGCCGGTGCCGACGCGCTGGCGGTGGTGACCGAGTGGCGGGCCTTCCACGCGCCGGATTTCGACGCCATCCGGGCGGCGCTGAGCGATCCGGTGCTGTTCGACGGCCGCAACCTCTACGATCCCGCCCGGCTGCGCGCCCGGGGCTTCACCCATTACGGCATCGGCCGGGGCACCTGAACCGGCAGGGCCGGCGCCCGTTTACCGTGGCGCAACATCGGCCGCCATTGCGCGCCGGAACCCCGCAATCGCGATTGCCCGGCGTCGATTAACGGAGTATAAACGAGGCGTTTCGTGTACCTGGTAGGAGAGTCCGTATGACTCGCGCGTCTATCGGGGTGGCTGCGGCCGCCCTTTTCGTTCTGGCCGCAGGCACCGCCTCGGCAACCACTTCCAACAACTTCCCGGGCGGCGGGGTTCAACCCGGCTTCGGCGGCTGGAACATCCCCAACCCGTTCGGCAACCACGGCGGCGCCCAGCCGGGCGGGCCAAGCCCCTTTGCCGGTGGCTCGCCCATGAGCTGGCTGGTCGACTGCAACGACTGGGCCTGGACGAAGCCGAAGGACGGTTTCAAGCCCGAGCCCTGCGATGACGACATCACCGCCCCGGTGCCGCTGCCGGGCGGCCTGCCGCTGGCCGGCGCCGGCCTGGCCGCGCTCGCCCTGGTGGCGCGCAGCAAAGCCCGCAAGGCCTGATCGCTTCCGCCCGATCGCTTCCGCCTGAGAGATGCCGGCGCCACAAGGCGCCGGTCCTCGCGCCTCAGCGCGAGCCGGAGCGCCGGTCGCGGCGGCTCGACAGCGGCTGGAACGCCACCGCCACATGCGCCTCGCAATAGGGTTTGCCCGGCGCCGCGGCATGGCCACAGAACCAGAAATCATCCGTCGCCGGATCGCCGATCGGCCATTTGCAGGTGCGTTCGGTCAACTGCAGCAGTGTCAGCCGGCGCGCCTTCTTCTCGACCTGCACCAGGTTGGCCAGCGCCTCTTCGCTGATCTCCGACTGGCTCGGCTGCGGCGGCAGCGGCTGTCCCGGAACCGCCGGCGGCTTGGGCCGCATCTGCGCCGGCGCCGGCTTGGCCGGCACCGCGTCGGCGCGCGCCGGCTCGGGGCGCACCGCTTCGGTCATCGACTTCTGCTCCAGCGGGGCCTCCGTCTCGCGCGCCGGGGGCGGATCGTCGCGCACCGGGGCGGCCGCCGCCGGTCCGGCCGGCGCGCTGCCCGAGGCGCTGGCGGCCGGCGCGGCGCGGTTGGAAAGGCCCAGCCGGTGCACCTTGCCGATCACCGCGTTGCGGGTAACGCCGCCCAGATCCTTGGCGATCTGGCTGGCCGACTTGCCGTCGTTCCACATCGAAATCAGCTTCTCGACGCGTTCGTCGGTCCAGGACATGGCTCTCTCCATCATGGTCACCCATAACATCCGGCACGCCCGGCGGGCTTCGCCGACTGCCGTCCCTCGCACTGTGGGGGAACGCCGCGGGTGGGCCACTATTGTAACCCGCGCGCGCCGAGTTACAAGTTGCTCGGCAAGCAAGGATGCACGGGAAGCCCAGCCTTGGCGACAGAACAAACCACACGGGTGGCGCTGGTCACCGGCGCCGCGCGGCGCCTTGGCCGGGCGATCGCGCTGGCGCTGGCGGGCGAGGGCTATGCCATCGCCGCCCATTACGGGCAAAGCGCCGACGATGCCGCAAGCCTGAAATCCCGGATCGAGGCGGCGGGCGGCACCTGCGCGCTTTTCCCTGCCGATCTGGCCGATGCAAGGGCCGCGTCGGCGCTGGTGGGCGAGGTGGCCGCGGCGATGGGCACGCCGCAGGTCCTGGTCAACAACGCCTCCACCTTCTTCAACGACGACGCCACCGACTTCACCCCCGAAGGGCTGGCCAGCAACATGGCCGTCAACCTGACCGCGCCGCTGCTGCTGGCGCAGGCATTCTTCGAGCGTGCCGAGGCGGACCGCGACAACGTCATCGTCAACATGCTCGACAACAAGCTCTACGGGCTCAACCCGGACTTCTTCACCTACACGCTGGCCAAGGCGGGGCTCGGCGCCGCCACCGAGATGCTGGCGCTGCGCTTCGCGCCCAGGGTCCGGACCTGCGGCATCGCCCCGTCGGTGACGCTGGTCTCGGGCAAGCAGACCCAGGAGGCGTTCGAGCGGTCCTGGCGCATGAACCCGCTCGGCCGCGGCCCGACCCCGCAGGAGATCGGCGACGCGGTCGCCTTCATACTCAGGTCGGCGGCGATGAACGGCCGGGTGATCGTGATCGATGGCGGGCAGAGCCTGGCCCGGCCGCCCCGGGACGTGGGCTTCCTGTGAAGCGGGCAGGCTACGTGGTGGTGCTGCGCGACGTGACCGTGGCGATGTACCTCGGCATCCACGCCCATGAAAAGGCGGTGACCCAGCGGGTGGTGCTGAACGCGCGCGTGACGCTGGCCGACGATCTGCCTCAGGGCTACTGGTACGATTACGACGGCCTGCATGGCTTCATCGCCAGTCTGGCCGGCGCCCGCATCGAGACCCATGAGGAGCTGCTCGGCCGCATCGCCGCCTTCGTGCTCGCCGACAGCCACGTGGCTGGGGTCTGGCTGTCCTCCTCCAAGCCGGACATCTTTCCCGATGCCGCCGGTGTCGGCATCGAGATGCAGTTTTCCCGCGACTAGGCGCGGGCTCCGTGCCCTCTGTTCAGTGATCCGGGTTCCGCGATCCGGTCCCGGAGCCGGCCACTCGCTTGGTCGGCCTTCGGCCTTGCCCCATACACCTGGAAAGATCGCGCCCGGGCGCTCCCCGCCCACCCACCCTCGCGCCCGGGCGCGATTGGCGCTTGGGGGCACTGGCAACGCGTGGCGGGCGCGCCCCGCCCGCCCGTGGCCGGGGTCGTACGTGGTGCCGCGACGTGCGGCGCTGCAGGGGGCGCCCGAACTGGGCCGGCACGCCCGACAGACAGGCACCCCGCCCCGGCCCCCGAGCCGGGGCCTCTGGTCCCGCCGGTGCAGCTGCCATCAGCCATGGTACGGGATAGGTCGTGAAGGGCCGCCGTGCCGGCGCCGGACTGGCCCCGAGGGCCGGCGCTCTGGCTACAAAATGCGCAGATGCACGGGGAAGAGGTGCGTGGCCTGAGTAGATCGCCACAGCCCGACCGTCGCGGCGCCTCCCCCGGTCCGGCGCCGGGGCGGCGGTGCGCGCAGAAGGCCCGGACGACCAGTCCGGGCCGCGCCCTTTTGGCCGCGGCCTCCCCCCCGGTGGAGGGCGGATCGCGCGGCCAAAAGGGGCGGGAAGGTCTCGGCGGTGTGGCGACATGAACCACGCCGCCCCGGCCGCTCGCGGTGCCCTCCCAGGGTCGGGACGCGGCCCCCGGCGCCGCACTGATGCGCACCGGGCCGGGGCAGCGCGCGACCCGTCATCCCCGGGCGCGGGGGAGGGTGGGCGGGACGCGACCGGGGATGACGGGTCGGCAACAAGCCCTGCCGGCAGCACCCCGTTCCCCCGCGCGCGCCCACAGTGTCCCCATCGGCGTTAACACTTTTATCTTTTG
>JBNKWA010000027.1:0-16562 GCA_050299555.1 Paracoccaceae bacterium
GGAGAAGCACCAGAGCACCATCCTTGGCGGCATCGTCGAGCTGTTCCACCACGGTGACTGGGGCGTTGCGCTGATCGTCTTCGTCGCCAGCGTGATGATCCCGATCGGCAAGTTCATCGCCATCGCCGCCCTGGCGGTCGGCGTTCGCCGCGGCAGCCGCCTTGCCAGCCACCACCGCCACATGCTCTACGAGGTGGTGGAATTCATCGGCCGCTGGTCGATGGTCGACGTGTTCGTGGTGGCGGTTCTGTCGGCTTTGGTGCAACTCGACCTTGTCGCCACGATCAATCCCGGCCCGGCGGCGGTTGCCTTCGCGTTGTCGGTGGCCTTCACGATGCTGAGTGCCCAGAGTTTTGATTCGCGGCTGATCTGGGATGTCGATGCCGCAGAGACGCCAGCGACGGAGGCGCGATGACCGAAGCTCCGGGCCCAGCCGAGATGGAGATCCGGCCGCCGCGCCGGCCGTTTCTGGCCGGCCTGTCGGTGGTCTGGCTGGTGCCGGTTCTGGCGCTGGCGGTGTCTCTGGCGGTCGCCTGGAAGGCCTATTCGGACCGCGGCGCGCTGATCGAGATCCGGTTCGCCAATGCCTCGGGCGTCACCGCCGGGCAGACCGTGCTGCGCTATCGCGACGTTGAGGTGGGCCAGGTCGAGGACGTATCGTTCACCGCCGATCTGTCGCAGGTTTTGGTCTCGGTGCGGATCGACAAGGAGCTTCTGCCCTATCTCGACGACACGGCGCAGTTCTGGGTCATCAGGCCGGAGGTCTCTACCCGTGGCATCACCGGGCTGTCGACGGTACTGTCGGGGGTCTACATCGAGGGCAACTGGGATCTGGAGCCCGGAGAGCCGCGCCGCAGCTTCGACGGGCTCGACCAGGCGCCGCTGGCCACCGCCGGCGAGGCGGGGACGCGGATCGAGCTGCGGGCGCGCTCGGGCGGGCTTTTCACCCCCGGCACGCCGCTTTTGTACCGCGGCATCGAGGTTGGCCACATCGAGGCGCCGCACCTGTCCGAGCAGGGTGATTTCGTCATCATGGATGCCTTTGTCGAGGCCCCCTATGATCGCCGGCTGACCACCGCCTCGCGGTTCTGGGACATCTCGGGCTTCAACGTGACGCTCAGCACCGGTGGCATCGAGCTGGACGTCTCGTCGCTGGCGGCGCTGGTTCAGGGCGGCATCGCCTTCGACACCGTCTTTTCCGGCGGCGCCCCGGTCGAGGACGGCCAGCGGTTCGACATCTTCGACAGCGAGGACGCGGCGCGCGAGTCGATCTTCAGCACCGGCCTTGCCACCGAGGTGAAGCTGTCGCTGGAGTTCTTCGGCTCGGTCAGCGGGCTGACGGCCGGCGCGCCGGTCAAGTACCGGGGCGTGAAGGTTGGCGAGGTCTCGACGCTTTCGGTCTATGTGGACGAGGCGGCGCCTGGCGGCCGCAGTGTGACGCTGCTCGCCAATATCGCCGTCGAGCCCGGCAAGCTGGGATTGCCGGAGACGGCGTCCGAGGCGGCGACGCTCGATTTCCTCGACGAGGCTGTCGCCGCCGGTCTGCGCGCGCGGGTCGCCACGGCCAGCCTGTTGACGGGGACGTTGCAGGTCGAGCTTGCCGAGCTTCCCGATGCGCCGCCGGCGGAGATCGACCGCGACGCAGAGCCATATCCGCGGTTTCCGACCGTCGAGGCGCAGCTGTCGGACTTCACTGCAACGGCCGAGGGGGTGTTCGAGCGCATCAATGCCTTGCCGGTGGAGGAACTGATGCAGGCCGCCATCGACCTGATGCAGAGCCTTGAGCGCGTGGCATCGGACGAGAACACGGTTGCGCTTCCGGGCGAGGCGCGGGCGCTGATCGGCGACGCCCGCGCGGTGGTCACGTCCGAGGATGCGGTAGCAATCCCGGGCGAGTTGCGGGCTGCGATTGCCGATCTGCGCGACATCGCCGCGTCCCTGCGCGAGGCCGATGTCGCCTCGACGCTGGCGGCGGCGGTGGCGGACCTCAGAACCCTTGCCGGCAATGCCGCCGCCGCGTCCGAGCGGCTGCCCTCGCTGGCGGCGCGGCTCGACGCGCTGACTGCCAAGGCCGAGGCGCTGGAGCTGGAAGAGCTGATCGCGACGGCGACCCAGCTGATGCAGACCGGCGATGCGTTGCTGGGCAGCGACGAGGCCGCCGGCGTCCCGCCGAAGCTGGCGGCGGCGCTGGACGAGCTGAGGGGCACCCTGGCGGCGGTGCGCGAGAGCGGCACCATCGACAATGCCAACGCGGCGCTGGCCTCGGCGCGGGCGGCGGCGGACCAGATCAGCGCCTCGGCGACGGGCGTGCCGGCGCTGGTGGAGCGGCTGGACGCGCTGGCCGCCAAGGCCGAGGCGCTGCCGCTCGATGCGCTGGTGGCCGAGACCACCGACTTCGTGACCAGCGCCGAGGCCCTGATCGGCACCGAAGAGGCGCGCGCGGTCCCGCCGGCGCTGTCAGCGGCGCTGGACGAGCTGAAGGTGTTTCTGGCGGAGGTGCGCGAGGGCGGGGCGCTGGACAACGCCAACGGTGCGCTGGCCTCGGCCGAGGCAGCGGCCGACGAGGTGGCCAGGGCGGCTTCCGAGCTGCCGGCGCTGGTGGACCGGTTGCAACAGCTGGCCGCCAATGCCGATGCGGTGGTCGGTGCGTATGGCGAACGCTCGCGCTTCAACAACGAGACGCTCGAGGCACTGCGCGAGGTCCGGCGCGCCGCCGAAGCGGTCGCGTCGCTCAGCCGGACGCTGGAGCGCAAGCCCAACTCGATCCTGATAGGCCGGTGACCATGAGAAAAAGCCTTGCCATCCTGCCGGTTCTGGCGCTGATCGCCGGCTGCTCCAGCGATGCCGACACCGCCCGCTACCTGATCGAGCCGGCGGCTGCACCCCAGGCGAAGGTCAGGACGGCCGTCGCCTCGGTGGAGCTGCGCGAAGTCTCGCTGCCGCTTTATGCCGAAGGTGCCGAGGTTGCCTATCAGGCCGCTGACGGCACGGTGCGCAACAGCGGCGATCACCTCTGGGCCGACGAACCGGCGCGCACCGTCACCATGACGCTTGCCGACAGCATCGCCGATCTGACCGGCGCGGTGGTGGCGGCCGAGCCATGGCCGTTCCCAGAGGACCCCGATGTGCGGGTCGAGGTTCGGGTTGCCGAGATGCTGGCCCGCAGCGACGGCAGTTTCCGTCTTGCCGGCCAGTTCTTCGTCGCGCCGCTGGCGGCCGGCCGGCAGGCCGCGCAGCGTTTCGACATTGCCGTGCCGCTCGAGGCGGCCGGCTATCAGGGCATCGCCGCCGCGAACGCCGAAGCGCTGCGGCGGCTGGCCGAGGCGGTGGCCGGACGGTTGTGACCCGGCGCCGCTTCGGTGGCGCGGATGCGCCCGACCTCCACACCACGACCCGGCCGCACTATCCCGAATGTTGTGGATGCTCTCGGTCGGGCAGGGCCCACGAAAGGGTCCCGGAGGGTGCGTCCCCATGGTGACGCCTTGCAAGCACCTGATCTGGCAGACGTTTTCGTGGGGACGGTCCGGGGACGCCGATTTCATCCGGGCCTTGCAGCGGATCGTGGCCTGAAGTCCTCGCCAGGGACCGCATCGCGAGGGGGAGCGCCCCGGTGCGCGATCCGAAAAGAGAAATGCTCGCGTCCCCACGGGGACGCATGGTCAAGCATATGAAATTAAAGGACAAAAGTGTTAACAGCGGTGGGGACGCGCCGCGGGGACGGCAAATCCAGTGTCTTCCGGGCTCGCCCGGGGCCCTGCCGTGGCCCCGTACCTGATGCCGCGCCGGCGCACTTCCGGCGACAAGGTGGGCGCTCCGGGCGGCCTTACGCCGCCGGTCTTGCCATCCGGCGGCCCATCGGTGATCATTCGGGCTCCGAAGAAATCCCCTCCAACGGTCGCGCGACGCAGGGCCACGCCCCTGCGGACCCGTCGCGGCGAGAATCGAACGGGTTCCAGAATGAATGACAGAAGCGAAGTTGCGTCGCGCATCCGGATGCATGCCAGCGGGCCGGAATGCTCCAGCGTCATCTGGGGCTCCATGCGCTGCGAAAGCCAGTTCGCGACGCCGGGGGACCTGGCCGAGCACCTGCGCTGGCTGCTCGACCGGGACATCACCACGCTCGACACCGCCAATGTCTATGGCGAGCCGGATCCCTACACGGTCGAGGCGTTTCTCGGCGAGGCGGTGGCGGAGGTGGGCCGCGACAGGTTCGAGATCGTCACCAAGTGCGGCATCCAGCGGGTGTCGCGGCACCGGGAGGTGAACCGGGTCCGGCATTTCGATTTCAGCGCCGCCGAGATCAGGCGGTCCACCGAGCGGTCGCTGCGAAAGCTGAGGATCGAGGTGATCGACCTCTTGCTGCTGCACCGGCCGGATTTCCTGATGGACCCCGACGAGACCGCGGCCGAGCTGGATGCGCTGGTGGCCGAGGGCAAGGTCCGGCATGTGGGCGTGTCGAACTTCTCGCCGTCGCAGGTCGCGCTTCTCGCCTCGCGGCTGAAGGCGCCGATCGTCACCAACCAGGTGGAGTTCTCGCCGCTGCATCTGAGACCACTCGGCGACGGCACCTTCGATGCCGCCATCGCCGCGGGGTACCGGCCGATGATCTGGTCGCCGGTGGGCGGCGGGCGGCTGCTGGCCAGTGATGAGGCGCCGGTGGTGGAGCTCAGGGCGAAGCTGGCCGCGGTGGCCGAGGCCTATGGGCTGGACGGGCCGGCGGACGCCGCCTTTGCCTTTGTGGTGCGGCATCCGGCGAGGGGCATTCCGCTGGTGGGCTCGGGCAGGCGCGAGCGGGTGGCGGGTGCGCTGAAGGCGGCCAACACGGTGCTGGACCGGCAGGACTGGTATGACATCATGTCGGTGACGATGCCGTCGCTGGCGTTCTGACCAGGACCGGGCGGCGGCCCGGATTCCGGCAGGCTTTCGGTGGCCAACCTCACCCGCGCCGATGGCGAGGACCGCGACGCTTCGCAAGGCAAGAGGTTGCCAGAAGGTGAGTGGCGGCGAGATCGAAAGGAAGCTCTTCGACTGCCCGGCGCTCGTCGCGATCAGGTGATCTCGGGCAAGTGGAAGACGCGCATCCTGTGGCTGCTTCGCGAACGGCCGGTGCATTTCGGCGAACTGAGAAAGACCCTGCGCGGCGTATCGGCCAAGGTTCCGGACGAACAGCTGCAGCAACTGGAGGTGGACGGGCTGATCACCCGCCGCGAGGCGTTCCAGGGTGGGGTCAGGTTCAGACTACTGTGCGTATTCCCGATCATGGCCGCAGCCTGATCCCGGTGCTGGACGGGCTGGGCCGGTGGGGAAGCGCCCATGCCGGGAAGGCGGGCTGAGGTCAGGCCTCGGTCTCGACGATCACCACGCTGCGGGTGCTGCCCTTGAGCGCGTCGGGCAGCGCCGCCTGGTATTCGGGTGAGTCGTAGCAGGCTTCGGCCGCCTCCATGGTGGGGAAGCGGGCGACGACATTACGCGGAAATTCCTGTCCCTCGCACTGCCGGAAGCGGCCGCCGCGGGCGATGAAGACGCCGCCATGGCGCGGGATGCATTCCGAGGCGACCTTGATGTAGCGGCCATAGGCCTCGGCGTCGGTGACGTCGACATGGGCGATCCAGAGTGCCGGCATGGCGGGTATCCTCCCTCGGTCGTTGCTGTCTTTTTATCCCGCCAGCAGCGCCTCGGCCGCCGCGATGGCATCAGCGGCGCGGCTGGCATCCGCGGCCCCGGCCTGGGCCATGTCGGGCCGGCCGCCGCCGCCCTTGCCGCCCATCGCCTCGGCCGCGGCGCGCACGATGTCCACCGCCGAGATGCGCTGGGTCAGATCCGCGGTCACGCCGGCGGCCACGGCAGCCTTGCCGCCGGAATCGGCGATCAGCAGCACCGCGCCCGAGCCGAGGCGTTCCTTGTGGGCGTCGATCAGCCCGCGCAGGTCCTTGCCCGAGACCCCGGTCAGCGACTGGGCGAAGAACGAGACGCCGCCGATCTGGCGCGCCTCGGGCGTCTCGGCCTTGCCGCCGCCGCCGGCCATGGCCAGGTCGCGGCGGAGGTTGGCGATCTCGGCCTGCAGCCCGCGCCGCTCGTCGAGAAGCGCCCTGACGCGGGCCGCCAGTTCCTCGGGGCGGGCCTTGACCAGGGCGGCGGTCTCGGCCAGTGCCGCCTCGTCGGCATGGACCTGGGCCAGCGCGCCCTCGCCGGTCAGCGCCTCGACCCGGCGGACGCCGGCGGCGGAGGCGGATTCGGAGACCAGCCGGAAAAGCCCGATATCGCCGGTACGCTTCACGTGGGTGCCGCCGCACAGTTCCAGCGAATAGGTGTCGCCACCGGTGCCGATGCCGCTTCCGGCCGCGGTGCCCATGGCCACCACCCGCACCTCGTCGCCGTATTTCTCGCCGAAGAGCGCCCGGGCGCCGAGCGCCTCGGCCTCGGCCGGGGTCATGACCCGGGTCTCGACGGCGGAGTTCTGGCGGATATGGGCGTTGACCTCGGCTTCGACGCGGCCGAGCTGGTCCGGGGTCATCGCCCCGGTATGGGCGAAGTCGAAGCGCAGCCGGTCGGGCGCCACCAGCGAGCCCCGCTGGGCAACGTGATCGCCGAGTGCCCGGCGCAGCGCCTCGTGCAGCAGGTGGGTGGCCGAGTGGTTGGCGCGGATCGCGGTGCGGCGGTCGTGGTCGACGGCAAGCACGGCGTCGTCCTGCACGGCGACGGTGCCCTCGGTCACGGTGCCGACATGGACAAAAAGGCCGGCCTTCTTGCGCACGTCCGTAACGGTGACCAGCCCGTCCTCGGTGCGGATGCTGCCGGCATCGCCGACCTGACCGCCGGACTCGCCGTAGAACGGGGTCTGGTTGAGGATCACCTGCACGGCGTCGCCCTTGGCGGCCTTGTCGACCGCGCTGCCATCGCGGACCAGCGCCAGGATCTGCCCTTCGGCGGTCTCGGTGTCGTAGCCGAGGAATTCGGTCGCCCCGAAGCGGTCGGCGAGGTCGAGCCAGATCACCTCGTCGGCGGCCTCGCCCGAGCCCGCCCAGGCGGCGCGGGCCTTGGCCTTCTGCTCGGCCATGGCGGCGTCGAAGCCGGACACATCGACGGAGCGCTGGCGCTCGCGCAGCGCGTCCTGGGTGAGGTCGAGCGGGAAGCCGTAGGTGTCGTAGAGACGAAAGGCGGTCTCGCCGGGCAGGGCGGCGCCGTCGGGCAGCCGATCAAGCTCGGCATCGAGGATGGCAAGGCCGCGATCCAGCGTCTGGCGGAAACGGGTCTCCTCCAGCCGCAGCGTCTCGGTGATCAGCGCCTCGGCGCGAACGAGGTCGGGGTAGGCCTGGCCCATCTCGCGGGTCAGCACCGGTATCAGCCGGTGCATCACCGGGTCCTGGGCGCCGAGCTGGTGGGCGTGGCGCATGGCCCGGCGCATGATCCGGCGCAGCACATAGCCGCGGCCCTCGTTCGACGGCAGCACGCCGTCCGCGATCAGGAAGGCGGTGGAGCGCAGGTGGTCGGCGATGACCCGGTGATGGGCCTTGCCGGGCCCGTCGGGGGCACCGTCGGTGAGGTTGGCCGAGGCCTCGATGATCCGCCGCAGCGTGTCGGTGGCGAAAACGTCGGTCTTGCCCTGCAGGACGGCCCCGAAGCGTTCCAGCCCCATGCCGGTGTCGATCGACGGGCGCGGCAGATCCTCGCGGCTGCCGTCGTCGAACTGCTCGTACTGCATGAAGACGAGGTTCCATATCTCGACATATCGGTCGCCGTCCTGATCGGGCGTGCCGGGAAGCCCGCCCTGCATGTGCGGGCCGTGGTCGAAGAAGATCTCGGACGACGGACCACAGGGGCCGGTGGGGCCCATCATCCAGAAGTTGTCGCTGGTGGCGATGCGGATGATGCGATCGTCGGAAAGCCCGGTCACCTTCTTCCAGATCGCCGCCGCGTCGTCGTCGGTATGGTAGACGGTGACGTAGAGCCGGTCCTTGGGCAGGCCGAAATCCTTGGTCAGCAACTCCCACGCATAGGGAATGGCGTTCTCCTTGAAGTAGTCGCCGAAGGAGAAGTTGCCGAGCATCTCGAAGAAGGTCAGGTGGCGGGCGGTGTAGCCGACATTGTCGAGGTCGTTGTGCTTGCCGCCGGCGCGCACGCACTTCTGGCTGGTGGTGGCGCGCACGTAGTCGCGGCGCTCGGCGCCGGTGAAGACGTTCTTGAACTGCACCATGCCCGAGTTGGTGAACATCAGCGTCGGGTCGTTCCGCGGCACCAGGGGCGAGCTTTGCACCACCGCATGGTCGCGCTCGGCGAAGTAGCCGAGGAAGGTGGAGCGAATGTCGGCGAGGCTCGTCATGGTCGGACCGATCGTGCAGGAAGTGCGAACCGGACGGGTGTTACATGAGGCGTCGTGAGCTGTCCATAAGTGGCACGGGGCCCGGCGAAAGGCGCGGCGCAGGCCGCACCTCGGGCGGTGCCGCGTGCAGGGTGGCGAGGCGGCGGCTATCCGGCGCGGCGCCGTTCCGACTGGGGGACGCGCGGCTCAGCCCGCCGCGCGCAAGGGCCGGTTCTTGTCGCCCAGATGCCGGTCCTTTTCGGCATACATGGCCTGGTCGGCGAGGCGCAGAAGGTCCTGGCAGCCGCGCTTGTCCTCGGGGGCGGCGATCACCCAGCCGGCGCTGATGGTGATCTTGCCCTCGGTGGCGCAGGTCAGCTCCACCTGCAGGCGGTCGTAGATGTCCTGGGCGGCGGCCTCCTCGAAGCCGGCCAGAAGAAGGCAGAACTCGTCGCCGCCGTAGCGAAAGACGATGTCGCTGCGCTCGCACAGCCGCTGCAGGATGCTGCCGGTCTTGCGCAGCACGTCGTCGCCAACGGAATGGCCCTCGGTGTCGTTGACCGCCTTGAATCGGTCGAGATCGGCGAAGAACACGCAGAAGGGCTGGCGCCGGGTGCGGGCCAGCAGCCGTTCCTTCTCGAAGGTCGCACTGAAGTGATTGCGGTTCTGCAGCCCGGTAAGCTGGTCGAGGCGGCTGAGCCGCTCGATATGCTCGGTGCGCTCGCGGACGATATCCTCCAGCGAGTGGGTGTAGCTCACCAGCTCCTCGTTGGTGGCCTCGAGCTGGCCGAGAAGGCCGTGCACATAGGTGTCGAAGGTGAGCTCCAGATCGAACAGCAGCAGCCGCTTCAGCGCCGTGGATGGGAACTCGGGGCTGTGCTCCTCGATGGTCTCGGTGAGCAGGCGCAGCAGCTGCATCAGCGCGGCGATGTAGTACTTCGGCGGGATGCCGATGCGCCCGTGGACCCGGCCCACGCGCAGGCGCCGGGCCGCATAATCCGCCCCGTAGTCACCGCCGAAGAGGTCGAGGACATAGTCGTGCATCGTCCGTTTGAGATGGTCGAGCGTGTCGCGGTCGCCGATCAGCGCCCGGATGGCCGGTACCTCGAGCTGACGGCGGTAGAAGTCCGCGATGACCTGGTCGATGACCAGCTCGACTGTGGGCCGCTGGCGGCCGAGCAACTGCTCGTGCTCGGGCGTGAGGCCCAGAAGCTGCTTGCGTTCGCGAAGGTCGGCGGACGTGATTGCCAGCTTTTCAGCCAGGCTCTGCTTCGGATCGTTGCGCGACAACCTCACCCCTCATGAGTCAAATAGGACAACCCCAATGAGATCAGGTTTCGGCACAAGTATTGACGAAGTGTTGACGCCGCGGGGCGCAGCCGCCGGCCGGCAGGATTTCAATGCAGATGCACACGCGGCCATTGAACGGTCGCGCGTGCAGGTCTACCGCAGATAGCCCGGGCCGTGGCGAACCCGGTCAGGCCTCGAGCGCCGTGTCGCCGTCGCCATCATCCTCGCTGCCGTCGAAGTCGAGACCGTGCGCGGCGCGAATCTTGTCCTCGATCTGGTGCGCGATGTCGTGATTGTCGGCGAGGAACTGCTTGGCGTTCTCGCGGCCCTGGCCGATGCGCTGGTCGCCGTACGAGAACCAGGCCCCGGATTTTTCGACCACGCCGGCCTTGACCCCGAGGTCGATCAGCTCGCCGGTCTTGGAGATGCCGGCGCCGTACATGATGTCGAACTCCACCTGCTTGAAGGGCGGCGCCACCTTGTTCTTGACCACCTTGACGCGGGTGGTGTTGCCGACCACCTCGTCGCGGTCCTTGATCGCGCCGATGCGGCGGATGTCGAGGCGGACCGAGGCGTAGAACTTAAGCGCGTTGCCGCCGGACGTGGTCTCGGGCGAGCCGAACATCACGCCGATCTTCATGCGGATCTGGTTGATGAAGATCACCATGCACTGCGAGCGGCTGATCGCCGAGGTGAGCTTGCGCATGGCCTGGCTCATCAGCCGGGCCTGCAGGCCGACCTGGGCATCGCCCATCTCGCCTTCAAGCTCGGCCTTGGGGGTAAGCGCGGCGACCGAATCGACCACCACCACCGAGACCGCGCCGGAACGCACCAGCGTCTCGGTGATCTCCAGCGCCTGCTCGCCGGTGTCGGGCTGCGAGATCAGGAGCTCGTCGATGTCCACGCCCACCTTCTTGGCATAGACCGGGTCGAGGGCATGCTCGGCGTCGACGAAGGCACACACGCCGCCCCGCTTCTGCTCCTCGGCAATGGAATGCAGCGCCAGCGTCGTCTTGCCCGAGCTTTCGGGCCCGTAAATCTCGATGATGCGGCCCTTGGGCAGCCCGCCGATGCCAAGCGCGATGTCGAGTCCGATGGAGCCGGTGGACGTGGCCTCGATATCCATCACCCGGTTGTCGCCGAGTTTCATGATCGAGCCCTTGCCGAAGCTACGCTCGATCTGCGCCAGCGCCGATTCCAGCGCCTTCTGCTTGTCCATGCCGCGTCTTTCGTCGAGTTCCAGGATGGATGAAGCCATCGTCTCTTCCTCTTATTTCACATGCTGGCGGGGCCGGCAATTGACTGCTCTGTTCGCCTCTTGTTCCCGTCGGCCAAGATGGGATCAAAAAGAGAACAATGCAACGAAAATCTTAGCTTTTCATCCTGTGGGCATTTTCGTTTAAGGAATGGTGAAGACGGACCGCCAGCGGCACGGGAATTCGCCATGCTGATTTCGCTCCAGGCCCGGCTGGCCTATCTGGCGATGACCAAGACCGGGTCGACGGCGATCGAGGAGGTGCTGAGGCCGCATTGCGAGATCACCTTCTCGCGCGCCCCGCAGCTGACGCACATGAATGCGCGGCGCTATCGGCGGCACGTGGTGCCGTATCTGAAGGCGGTGGGGATCGAGGGTATCGAGACCTGCGCCATGCTGCGCCACCCGATCGGCTGGCTGGCGAGCTGGCACATGTACCGCTCGCGGCCGGCGGCGCGGCCCGGCGCCGACCCCCAGGCGGGCAGCTTCGAGGACTTCGCGCTTGCCTATCTCGACGATCCGGCGGTGCAGGCCCAGTTCAGCCGGCCCTGGGATTTCCTGCGCAACCGGGGCCAGGGCCTCGGCGTCGATCACCTGTTCCGCTATGAGGATCCGGCGGCGTTCCGGTCGTTCCTGGAGCAGCGCTTCGGGCGGTCGTTCCTGTTTCCGCTGAAGAACGTCTCGCCCGCCGGTGCGCCGGGGCTGAGCCTTGCCACCACCGCCCGGCTGGAGGCGTTCTTCGAGCCGGAAATGACGCTCTACGAGACGGTGGCGCGGTAGGGCGAACCTGAACGGACCGAAACGGTGCCTGGTCCTGCGCGCCCGGGCGCTCCCGGCCCACCCACCCCGCGCCCGGGCGCGGGCACCGCCGCGCGCTATTCCAGGTAAAGCTCGACCCGGTCGCTGGCGCCGCTGGCATCGACGATGCCGAGGGTGGCGAAGCCGCGCCCGGTGACCGGCAGCACGACCTCGCGCGACCACGGGTCGGCGGCGACCGGACGGCCGTCGAGAAGCCAGTGGAAGGGTGGGGCGCCGCGCCTGAGCTTGACCAGCAGCCCCGGCCCCGGCGGCATCCGCGCGCCGTCGGGCGGAAAGGCGATCCGGGGTGCGTCCGCGACGGTCGCGGCGGCGCCGACATGGCGCAGGGGCGGCGGCAGTTCGGCGGTGGAGACCGTCAGCACCTCGGGTGGCGGCGGCGGCAGCGGCGCGCGTTCGGGGCCGAGGCGCGTGAACGCCTCGAAAAGCGCCGGCGCCGCGGCATCGGCGCCCAGCGCGCCGGGCACCGGCCCGCCATCGGCGCGGCCGAACCAGACCCCGATCACCTGCTGGCCGTCGAAGCCCAGCGCCCAGGCGTCGCGGTGGCCATAGGAGGTGCCGGTCTTGAATGCCACCGCGCCCGGAGTGCCGCCCCCCGGCGGCGCGATCCCGGCGAGGATGTCGGCTACCTGCCAGGCGGCGGCACGGGAGACCAGCGGCAGGTTGCGTTCGGGCGGCCCCGGCAGGTCGTGCAGCACCGGCCCGCGCCCACCCGCTGCCAGCCCGGCATAAAGCCCGACCATGTCGCGGAGCGTCACCCCGATGCCGCCGAGGGCGATGGCGAGGCCCGGTGTCTGCCCCTCGGGCAGTGCCGGACTGGCGCCGCCCCGGTCCAGGGCGGCCACCAGATGCGCCGGACCCAGCGCGTCCAGCAGCTTCACCGCCGGGATGTTGGCCGATTCCTGCAAGGCGCGGCGAACGGTGATCGTCCCCCGCCAGCGGCGGTCGAAGTTCTGCGGCGCGTAGGTGCCGAAGCTGGTGGGGCGGTCGTCGATCAGGCTTTCGGGATGGGCGAGGCCATGGTCGAAGGCCAGCGCGTAGATCAGGGGCTTCAGCGCCGAGCCTGGGGACCGCAGGGCCCCGGTCATGTCGAGATAGCCGCGCCGCGCCTCGTCGGTGTAGCCGGCCGAGCCGACCTCGGCCAGCACCGCGCCGGTCCGGTGATCGGCGACCAGGAGCGCCCCGGTCACGTGCGGCCCGAGCCGGCGGGCCTGGTCGCGGACCACCGCCGCCAGCGCCGCCTGCAGCCGGGCGTCCAGCGTGGTGGTGAGCGTGGCGCCGGGGGCGGGGGCCAGCCGGTCGCCGAGATGCGGCGCCAGCATCGGGAAGGGGCGGCGCCGGTCGGGCGGCGGCTCGGTCATCGCCGCCCGGGCGGCCCCATCCGACAGAACGCCGGCGGCGGCCATGCGGGCGAGCACCCGGTTGCGCGCCGCCCTTGCGGCGGCAGGGTGCAGGTCGGGGCGGCGGGCATTGGGCGATTGCGGCAGCGCCACCAGCAGCGCCGCCTCGGCCGGGGTCAGGCGCGCCGGTTCCTTGCCGAACCAGGCCAGGGTCGCGGCGCGCACCCCCTCGATGTTGCCGCCATAGGGGGCGAGGTTCAGGTAGAGCCCGAGGATCTCGTCCTTGCTCAGCCGCCGCTCCAGCGCCAGCGCCACCCGGATCTGCCGGAGCTTGCCGGCGACATCGCCGGTGGAGCCGTCCTCGAGCAGCCGCGCCACCTGCATGGTGATGGTCGAGCCGCCCGAGACGATGCCGCCGTGCCTGACCGCCTGACCGGCGGCGCGCAGCAGCGCCCGGGGATCGACGCCGCGATGGCGCCGGAAGCGGCGATCCTCGAAGGCGATGAGCTGGTCGAGATAGCCGCGATCCACGTGCGCGGGGTCCACCGGCAGACGAACCAGCCCGTCGGCCACCGGCCAGGCGCGCATCAGCCGCCCGTCGCGGTCGAGCATGGTCGCCGAGAGCGCCACTTCGGTGTCGATTTCGGTGGCGTCGATCCAGCGGTCCGCGGCGACAAGACCCGCCGCCGCGACAAGACAAGCCGCCGCTGTCGCCCGCCACCTCATTCGGTGGCCAGCACCGTCAGGCTGCCGGCACCGGTGCGGGCGCGATAGGCGGGCCGGTACATGTCCTCGACGCTGGCGGCCGGGTGGTGGAACGTGCCCGGCGAGACGGCGCGGACGAGATAGGCGAGCTGGAAGCTGTCCGAGCCCGACCAGTCCACCGCGGCCACGAAGCGATCGCTGCGGAACTCGGTATGGCTGGCCACGTCATCGGCCGCCAGCCAGTCGAGCTGGCCGAGATCGCCCGAGCGCAACAGGTTGGGGTTGTCGATCTCCAGCCCCGCCGGCAGCGGGTCCTGCACGATGAGCCGCCCCTCCACCTCGCGTTCCGGCGTCACCCGGACGATCGCCACCAGCCGCGTGTTCTGCGCTACCCCTTCGGGCGGCACCGGCTGGCCGCCGAGGGTGTAGAGCCAGCGCTCGATCCGATAGCCGTTGCCCTGCGCGGGCTCGGGTTCGGTGGGGGTGCCATAGGCGGTGACCACCGCGTCCACGGGTGCATCGGTGCGGTTGGTGACCTGAAGCGTCGCGGTGCTGGCGAGGACGCGGACCAGCGGCCCCTCGACCGGGGCGCCGTCGATCTCGACACCGCCCGAGGCCACCTCCTCGATCAGCGCGTTGGCGGCCAGCAGCGACCACAGCATTTCCTGCGTCGAGCGCCGCGGCGAGGCGGCGACGGCGCGGGCAATGGTTTCGGCGATGCCCTCGCGGTCGACGGCCGAGGAGCGGACCTCGGCCGCCAGCGTCAGCACCGCGGCGCTGTCGCGCAGCCGGGAGCCGTAATCGACGCGATAGCCGGTATCGTCCGCCGGCGATGCGAGCCGTCCGGACGCCTTGGCAAACAGCGCGTCCGCCCGCGGCTGGTCGCCGTAATAGGCCAGCGCGGTGCCGAGTTGCGCCTGCGCCAGCGGGGTGGCGAAGTTGTCGGCGCGGGTATCGGCGTAGTAGCGCAGATCGCCGACGGCGGCCTTGCCCTCGCGCGCCAGCACCATCAGCGCATAGGCGATGCCTTCGCCGCCTTCCTCGAAATCGGCGGCATAGGCGATCTGGTTGCGCAGGTTGTCCAGCGCCAGCCCGAACGCGGTGGCGGGCACCGGATGGCCCGCGGCCTGCGCCCGGGCGAGGAAGTCGGTGACATAGGCGTCGAGCCACAGATCACCGCCCGAGGGCGCCCAGAGGCCGAAGCTGCCGGCGCCGCTCTGGTTGGCCAGGACCGCGGTGATCGCCTGACCGATGCGCGTGGCGATGTCGTCGCCGCGGGCCAGGTCGAGCGCCCCCGCCACCTGGTCGAAATAGACCAGAGGCAGCGCCCTGGAGGTGATCTGCTCGGTGCAGCCGTAAGGGTAGCTGTCGAGCGCGGTCAAAAGCCCCGGCACGTCGAAGCGGGCCAGCGGCCCCAGCGCCAGCGTCGCCTCGGCGCCGGGCGCGAGGCCGGCGAAAAGGTCGGGCCCGAGGCTCAGCGTACCGCCGCCGGGGTCGAGCACCAGGCGCGTGGTGCGGGCGAGCTCGGGGTCGTTGGCGCGCACCGCCAGAGTCAGCCGCTTGGTCAGCTGGCGCCCGTCGGGCAGGGTGGCGACCACGGTGAGATGCGCGTCGCCGGGTTGCCCGGCGGTCAGCGGGATGGTCACCGCGGCGCGGCCGCCTGCGGCCATCTCCACCGGTTGAGGCGCCGGGCCCGGCACCACCGGGCCTTCCGCGGCTAAGGCGATGGAGACCGGCCCTGCCGGCCCCTCGACATTGGCCAGATCGAGTCTGAGGCGGCTTTGATCGCCCGGGGCGAGGAAGCGCGGCAGCGCGGCCGAGACCACAAGCGGGTCGCGCACCAGCACGTCCTTTTCCGCCTGCCCGACGCCCGAGCGCGACCAGACCACCGCCATCACCCGGACGGTGCCGTTGAAGTCCGGTATCGGGAAGCTGGCGGTGGCGCGGCCATCGGCGCCGACGGTCAGCGGCCCGGAGAAGAAAGCCACCAGTTCCTCGCTGGGCGGCGGAGCGGCGCCGGATGGGCTGTCATCGCCGCCCGAGCGGATGCTGCCCATGGCGCCGCTGCTGCTGTCGATCAGCTTGCCGTAGAGGTCGCGGATCTCGACCCCGAGCCGGCGCTGGCCGAAATAGTGCGCCTCGGGGTCCGGGCTGTCGAAGCCGGTGACGTTGAGGACACCCACATCGACCGCAGCGAGCGTGGCGAAGACCGTCTCGCCGGGCACGCCGCCGGCGACCTTGACGGCGGCCTGCATCGGTGCGCGCGGATCGGCGCTGCCGGCCATGTCGATCTCGGCGTTGAGCCGCCTCTCGCCCGGCGTGACCCCGGCCCAGGCGAGGCCGAGCGCGCGGGTCGGCCCGTCAGCCGGCCCGCCGGCCGGCGCCGCCGTCACCGGCCGGATCAGCGTCGCCGTGACATAGGCGCCAGGGCGCCAGGCATCGGTGACCGGCAGGCTGACGGTGTTGTCGCCGGCTTCGACCGGCAGCACCTGCATGTCGATCAGCCCGGCGCCCAGCACCTGCACCATCAGGGTGCCGGCGTTCCGGGCCACCACTCGCAGCTCGGCGGTGTCGCCGGGGGCATAGGCGGGCCGGTCGAGCCCCACCTCCAGCACGTCGGGCGTGTCGGCGCCGGCATCGGCGGCGTACCAGCCGGCCGAGAAGGCGTAGCTGGCGCGGAGCGCGGGGTTGGCGCTGCTGACAACCTTGAGTTCGTAGCCGCCCCATTCCACCGGCGCTTCGACCGCCAGCAACGCATCGGCAGTGATCGCGCCGCTGCCGCTGGCCACCCGCTCGCGCCGGGTGACGGGCTCGTAGTTCCAGTTGCCGTCCACCTGGTACCACTGCCACCAGCGGT
>JBNKWA010000028.1:0-30730 GCA_050299555.1 Paracoccaceae bacterium
CGCCCTCCCACCCTCGCGCCCCGGGCGCGCCTGGCGCTGCGCCACGTCCGGCGCCGGCGTCCCCATGGGGACGGGGGATCAAGGTATTGGAATCGCGCAATTTCCCGTGGGGACGCTCTTGGGGACGCTGGAGTTCGCGCCCAGGCCGGGGTCTGGGCTTGGAGCCGGTGTCCCCACGGGGACAGCAGGTCAAGTCACTGATATTGCTTGACAAAAGTGCTAGTGCGGACGGGGACGGGCACGCGGACCGCGTCTTCGGCCCCGATTCGGGGGCCATCGGGCCCCGCCTAGCCGACTCCAGCCGCCGCCAGAAGCCTGCGGGCGATCATGTCCTTCAGCCGCATCCGCTCCTTGCGCAGTTCCTCCTCGTGCGACGGCGCCACCGGCTCGACATTGGTCTCGGCGCGGTGAACGGCGCGGTTGATCTCGTGGTACCTGTCAGCGAGGTGGCGGAACTCGCCATCGGTGGTCTTGAGCCGGTGGATCAACTCGGCGCTGTCCGGAAAGTCCTCGGCCAGTTCGTGCGGCGTGTGGGTCACGGAAATTCTCCCTCGATCTGTTTCCAGCACCCTGCGGCGGCGCAGGCAGAGGGGCGTTGATCTGGGTCAAGCGAGGGAGACGATGCGGCCGGGAACCCGCCCCACGCCGGCCGGGCGCGACCGAAGCGGTGTCGCGGCATGTCGTGCGGGCCCGGGCGCCGCTGCCCAGGGTCGGCTCAGATCGCCGCCCAGTCGGTGAAGCGATAGGTCCCCGGCACGGCGGGGCCGGGCTGCGGCAGGCCGGGTTCGGTGGATCGGGGTGTTTCGGGGGCTGGCTGTGGCTGCCTTTTGCGGTCGGCTTGCATGGCGCGTCTCCTTTCCCACCGCAGATGGGGCCGCCGCGACGCCACGGCGAGCCATGTCGCAAAGATGTGGCCGGGTTGTGAGGCGATGTGTTTCGCGTGGGACCGCGGGCCGGGTGATGTACCCGGAAAATGCCCGCCAGCGGGGCGATGGGGCGGATGCCGGTCTTGCGTCCTTGTCCTGTCGCCGTCGCCACCGCCGCGCTTGGCCGATTCGGGCGGCACCGCGGCACGGGGCACCACCGCGGGGTTAGCGCCGCACTTCCCGCTCCAGCGCCTCGCGGATCAGCCGCTGGTAGGGCACGCCCTGCGCCCTGGCCTTGGCCTTGACCGCCGCGACCAGCCCCTCGGGCAGGCGCATGTTGACCCGGGCGGTCTTGGGCTGCGCCTCCCAGTTCACCTTGCGGAATTGACGGAAGTCGAGGTCGGACAAATCCTGTTCGAGGAACGCCTCGGCTTCCTCATCGCTGGTCATCTTCGGCACGGTCTTCATAGCGTCTGGCCTCGCGGGCATGCATGTAGCGGGCGCTGATCGGGCGGACCCGGCCGTCCCGCCAGCAGAAGGCGACGAAGGCAGCGCGGCCCTCGGCGGTGTGGCCGGCAGCGATGAACCGCTGCTCGGCCGCGGAGTGCTTCGGGTCGGGAGCGACAAGCGGACCGAGGCGGAAGAAACCCTCGATCTCGGCAACCGTCATCCCGTGCTTTCGCGCCTTGTCACGATTGCCGTCGTCCCAGTCGAAGTCCATCCGAATGTATGTACAATTGTGTGGACGGTCAATCCCGTGCGGTGGCGGGTGCCGTCAGCGCACGAACTTCTTGTACTTGATCCGCTTCGGCTCGACCGAGTCGGGGCCAAGGCGGCGGATCTTGTCCTTCTCGTAATCCTCGAAGTTGCCCTCGAACCATTCCACATGGGCGTCGCCCTCGAAGGCGAGCATGTGGGTGCAGATGCGGTCGAGGAAGAAGCGGTCGTGGGAGATGACCACGGCGCAGCCGGCGAAGTCCACCAGCGCGTCCTCAAGCGCGCGCAGGGTCTCGACGTCGAGGTCGTTGGTGGGCTCGTCGAGCAGAAGCACGTTGCCGCCGGTCCGGAGCAGCTTGGCGAGGTGGACGCGGTTCCTCTCGCCGCCCGACAGCAGCCCGACCTTCTTCTGCTGGTCCGGCCCCTTGAAGTTGAAGGCGCCGACATAGGCGCGGCTGTTGACCTCGGCATCGCCGAGGCGGATGACGTCGAGCCCGTCGGAGATCTCCTCCCACACCGTCTTTTTGGCGTCGAGCGCGTCGCGGGACTGGTCGACATAGGCCAGCGAGACGGTGTCGCCGAAGCTGATGGTGCCGGCGTCGGGCTGTTCCTGCCCGGTGAGCATGCGAAAGAGCGTGGTCTTGCCGGCACCGTTGGGGCCGATGACGCCGACGATGCCGCCGGGGGGCAGCGCGAAGTCCAGCCCCTCGATGAGCTGCTTGTCGCCCATGTGCTTCTTCAGCCCCTCGACCTCGATCACCTTGCCGCCGAGGCGGGGGCCGTTCGGGATGACGATCTGGGCGCGGGTGATGCGCTCGCGCTCGGATTTGGAGGCAAGCTCGTTATAGGCGTTGATGCGCGCCTTCTGCTTGGCCTGGCGGGCCTTGGCGCCCTGGCGGATCCATTCCAGCTCACGCTCCAGCGTCTTGGTGCGGCTGGCATCCTCGCGCGCCTCCTGGGCGAGGCGCTTGGCCTTCTGCTCCAGCCAGGCGGAGTAGTTGCCCTCGTAGGGGATGCCGCGGCCGCGGTCGAGCTCCAGTATCCAGCCGGTGATGTCGTCGAGGAAGTAGCGGTCGTGGGTGACGATCAGGCAGGTGCCCTTGTAGTCGATCAGGTGCTTCTGCAGCCAGGCGATGGTCTCGGCGTCGAGATGGTTGGTGGGCTCGTCGAGAAGCAGCATGTCCGGCGCCTCGAGCAGCAGCCGGCAGAGCGCGACGCGGCGGCGCTCGCCGCCCGAGAGCGTGGCGACGGGGGTGTCGTCGGGCGGGCAGCGCAGCGCCTCCATGGCGACGTCGACGCGGCTGTCGAGGTCCCAGAGCCCCTGGGCGTCGATCTCGTCCTGGAGCCTCGCCATCTCCTCGGCGGTCTCGTCGGAGTAGTTCATGGCAAGCTCGTTGTAGCGGTCGAGCTTGCCCTGCAGGGGGGCGACGCCGAGCATGACGTTGCCGCGCACGTCGAGGCTTTCGTCGAGCGCCGGCTCCTGCGGGAGATAGCCGACGCGGATGCCCTCGGCCGCCCAGGCCTCGCCGCTGAACTCGGTGTCGAGCCCGGCCATGATCTTCAGCAGCGTCGACTTGCCGGCGCCGTTGACGCCGACGACGCCGATCTTCACGCCGGGCAGGAAGTTGAGGCGGATGTTCTCGAAGCACTTCTTGCCGCCGGGATAGGTCTTGCCGAGACCGTCCATGTGGTAGACGTACTGATAGGCTGCCATGCGGGCGTTCCTTGCCGGTGGTCGGGGTGGATCAGGGTTGGCGGGGCTTCTAGCGGCTCGCGCCGGCCGCTGCAATCGCCTGTCCCAGGGCAAAGTCACCGACATCGGCCCAGACCACGGGCGCCTGCAGGTCGCGGAAGAGCCAGTGCCAGCCGTCGGGGTAGAGGCGGTATTCGCCCGCCGGGATGCGGGCGGCGACACGGCTGACCGCGTCGGGGCGCAGCAGTTCGTCATGGGCGCCCATCAGCGTCAGCACCGGCCGGGTGACGGCGGGCGCGGCAGCGGCCGCATCGTCCATCACCGCCAGCAGCCCCAGGAGCTCGCGGCCGCTGGGATCGTTGACCCGAAGCGGGTCACGAGCCGCCGCCAACAGCGCCTCGCGGTTGTCGGTGGGATGGAAGCTGACCACGCCGTCACCGGTGAAGCGGTGGTCGGGGGCAACGGCGCCGACCAGATGCGCGCCGAGCCGCAGGAACGGGTTGACCTGATCGCCGCCGGCGATGGCGGGGCCGGCGAGGACCAGCCGGTCGGCCTGAAGGCCGCGCGCAGCGGCGGCAAGCGCCACACCGCCGCCCATGGAATGGCCGACCACGGTCAGCGGCACCCCCGGATGCCGGGCCCGGACCGCCCGCGAGACGGCGACCGCGTCGTCCTCGAGCACCGCGGCGCCGGGCCAGTCGAGCCGGCTTGCGTTGGCGCCGAAGCCGCGCTGGTCGTAGGCATAGGTGGTGATGCCCCGCACCGCCCAGGCGCGGGCGGCGCTGTCAAAGGTGATGGTGCCGTGATCGCCATAGCCGTGGATCGCCAGGATCACCGCCCGCGTCCGGCCCCGGGCCGGCCAGACATTCAGCGCCAGACGGTCGCCTTGCGCGCCTTCGATCCAGCCGGTGACGATCTGGGGTGCGGCGAGCGGCGCCGGGTCGCCGAGCGGCAGGTCGCGGGCGCAGCCCGAGGCGACGAGGACGGCAATGAACGCTGGCAGGAGGAGGTGGGAAAGGCGGCTGGGCAAGGGCGGCACCCGGGCAAATGCAGGCGCCGTCCGGCGGCGCCGCGGCGAGCCTAGTGTCCGGCCCGGCCGAATTGAAGGGGCGGGGCGGCACGCCGCTCACCGCCATGGGCGGGACGGAGGGCCCCGCCTGGCGGGCTGCGGCCATCTTGCGCACGCTGCCCTGCCCCCCAACGGGGCGCAGCAAACGCATGGCGCATGGGCCTCGCGCGATCCCACGCCACTCGTGACGGATCCCATGCGGCGCCAGCGAACGCGCCAAACGTGTCGGGTGATTGCGCCGTCAGCCGGCGAGCGTCGAGGCGCCGGGCTGGAGGACGGTATCGAAATTGGTGCTCGCCAGCCATTGCTCGAGCCGGTCCATCAGCATCGGCCGGCAGATGCCGTAACCCTGAACCTCGGGGCAGCCGAGGCGGAGCAGGAGGTCCGCCTGGGCCCGGGTCTCGACCCCTTCGGAGATCACGGCGACGTTCAGCTCGCGGCAGAGTGCGGCAATGCCGCGCACGATGGTGCGGGCGGCCTGCTCATCCACGATGCGCGCGACCAGCGAGCGGTCCAGCTTGATCCGGTCGATGTCGAGCTGCGCCAGGTGGGTCAGCCCGGCATAGCCGGTGCCGAAATCGTCCAGTTCCAGCAGGAACCCGGCCGCCTTGAGCGCCTTGAGGTTGGCGATCGTCGCGCCTTCGCTGCCGTCGAGCAGGACCGTCTCCAGCACCTCGATGGCGATCGCCTCGGTCGGGATGTCTTGGCTGTCGGCCTCCCACTTCAGCAGATCGACATAGCCGCGCTGGGAGAGCGTCGGCGCCGAGACGTTCAGTGACACCCGGGCATCGGCGAAGCCCTGCCGCCGCAGACGGTTGAGCGCCGCCAGCCCCTTGCGCACCGCAATCTTGTCGATCTCGACCATCAGGTTGTTCTCGTCGGCGACGTCGAGAAAGGCGGCCGGGGCCAACGTGCCGCGCTGCGGATGGTGCCAGCGCAGCAGCGTCTCGAAGCCGGTGACCACGCGGCGCTGCAGGCAGAACTGCGGCTGCAGGAACACGTCGAACTGGTCGCCGTCGAGCCCGGCCTTCAGCTCCTGCGCGGTGCGCTTGCGCTGCGAGAAGCGCTCGCCCAGCGCATCGGTGAAACAGGCGACGCCGTTGCGGCCGGCCTGCTTGACCTGATAGAGCGCCACGTCGGCCGCCTGAATCAGCTTGCCGGGCGTGTTGCGCTCGTTGTCCGACAGCGCGATCCCGACGCTGGCACCGATCTGCAGCTCCTTGCCCTCCCACTCGACAGGCTGGGCCAGCGCCTCGACCAGGCGGCGGCCGATCTTGAGCGGCACCGAGAAGCTGTTGATCCCCGGGCAGACGATGACGAACTCGTCGCCGCCGGTACGGGCGACAAGATCGCCATTGCGCACCAGCGCCGCCATGCGTTCGGCGGCGTTCTTGAGCACCGCGTCGCCGGCGGCATGGCCGTGGGTGTCGTTGACCCCCTTGAAGCGATCGAGGTCGACGGTCAGAACGCCCACCTGGCGGCCGGCAAGGGCGCCGTCGCGCAGGACCGCGGTCAGGAAGGATTCCAGCTTGCAGCGGTTGGCGAGCCCGGTGAGCAGATCGTGCTCGGCCCGGTAGAGGATGTCCTCGCGGGCATCGCGCAGGGCCAGCTGATGCTCGATCTGCTCGGTCACGTCGCGGGAGACGACGATGACCTTCTCGGCACCCTTCTTGCCGAAGTCCACCAGCGAGAAGCTGAGCTGGTTCCAGAAGATGGTGCCGTCCTTGCGGATGTTGCGCACCAGCTCGAACTGCTCGAAATGCTCGAAGCCGCGGTCGTAGCTGAAATTCTCGATCACCTCGGCGGGCGGCATGTCCTCGGGCGGCAGGATGAATTCCTGCGGGCGGCGGCCCATGATCTCGTGCTCGGCCCAGCCGGTTATGCGCGAATAGGACGGATTGGACCATTCGATGCGGCCGAGGATATCCTGCACGACGATGCCGTCGCGGGCATGCTCGACGATCATCTCCAGGACCGAAACCTCGTCCTGCAGGCGCGCGAAGGCTTCCTCGGCCGATTCGATCCGCCGTTCGAGCGCCCGGATCCGGTCCACCAGCGCGGCGGTTTCGGTCGCACTGCCGATGCCGATGCCGTCTGGTGACGCAAGGACGGCCGGCTGATGTGTCATGTCGGGCTTGGTCATCCTAGGGGGCGCGCGACGGAAAGCTCCTCGGTGGCGGTGCCAACATTCAGCCCAGAGGTAAAGATTGCGTGGCTGCTGCGGGTACTGCCGCCGGTCAGGCCTGCGGCAACCGCTTTTCGAACCAGTGATGGGCATAGGGTTCGGCGTTGAAGGCCGGGATCTCGCGCCAGCCCTCGGCCCGGTAAAGCCGAATCGCGGCGGTCAGGGCGCGGTTGGTGTCGAGCCGCAGCCGGCGCATGCCAAGGCGCCTCGCTTCGGCCTCGGCCTCGCCCAGCAGACGCCGCGCCAGCCCCAGCCCGCGCGCGCCCGGCGCCACCCAGAGCCGCTTCACCTCGCCGGTATCGCTGCCGTTGCCCTTGAGCGCAATGCAGCCGAGGACGGCGCCGTCCGCCTCGGCCAGCAGGAACGCACCTAGCGGCGGCTTGAGCGCGGCATCCTCGGGGTTGAGGGAAGCGGCAACGTCGAAGCCGGCATCGAAAAGGGTGTTCAGCTCGGTGGCGTAGGCGGCGACTGCAGTGCGTGCGCGCGCGTCCTCGGGCGGCACCGGCAGGATGGCAATGCGGTCACGGTTCAGCGCCGCGGTGATGCGGTCGAGCGCCGCCAGAAGCTCGGCATCCGGCCCGCCGATGCGATCCACCAGCCGCGCCGCCCGGCGGTCCGAGAGCCGGTCATAGGCAGCAACCTCGCGCCGGCCCGCGGCCGTCAGCCGCGCCGACCGGCGCCGGCCATCGCCGGCCATGGCGCCGACGGTCAGCAGCCCTTCCCTGGCCAGTCGGGCAAGGATCCGGCTGAGCAGCCCCGGATCGAGACCCAGCGCATCGCGGATTTCGCCGACCGGGCGCCCGGCCTTGCCGCCTTGCCCCGCGGCATGCAGCACCCGGGCAACCCCGAGCGGTCGGCCGCGACCGAGAAAGCTGTCGTCGAGCGCGCCGATCTCGCGGGTCACGGCGCGGTTGAAACGACGGATGCGGGGCAGGACATCGTCATCCATGATCGTTGACCTTAGTCAACTATCTCCGCCGCGCAAGTCGCCTCGATGGTGCCGGGGGCCGGCGGCATCGCCCACTGGCGCATTGACAGGTCGATTCACTGCCCGCCATAAGGTGGTTTCTCGCAGGGCGGCGCCCTGTACTGCGAGGGGTGGCGCGTGCTGCATGGATATCCCCCGGCCCATCCCGGCCAGCGGGTCGGCATTCTCGGGGGGTCTTTCGACCCGCCGCACCAAGGCCATGTCCTGATCACCAAGCGGGCGATCCGCCGTTTCGGCCTCGACCGGGTGTGGTGGATGGTGACCCCGGGCAATCCGCTCAAGGCCGAGGGGCCGGCGAGCATGGAGCGCCGGGTCGCGGCCTGCAAGGCGCTGTTCTCGCACCCCAAGCTGATCGTCACCGATATCGAGCAGCATCTGGGCACGCGCTATACCGCCAACACGCTGGCCAAGATGCTGCCGATCTATCCCGGCGTGCGGTTCATCTGGCTGATGGGGGCCGACAACCTGTCCAGCTTCCACCACTGGGAGCACTGGCAGTGGATCATGCAGAACCTGCCGGTGGGGGTGATGTCACGGCCCGGCGAGCAGATCTCGGCCGGCCTGTCGCCAGCGGCGCGGCGGTTCCAGCGCTACCGGCTGCCCAAGCTCGCCTCGCGGGCGCTGCTGTCGCACCGGCCGCCGGCCTGGACACTCCTGTCGGGACCGATGATCGAGATCTCCTCGACGGCGCTGCGCAACGCCGGCAAGTGGAAGCGCTGAGCGGCACCCAGCCGTTAACCTCTTCGTGCTTGCCCTGAAGGGCGTTCGGGGGCATCTTCCGCGGCCATGAGCAGCAATCCGAAGGTGGGGGCAGGCACCATCGGGCGCCGCGCCCTTCTGGGCGGCATGCTGGCAGCAGTGCCGGTCATGGCCGAGGCAGGGCTGTCCCGCTCGATCCGGCCTCTGCCTCGTGGCGGGACAGTGGCCCCGGCGGCGACCGGCTCAACGGTCGCGGCGCGCAGCGGACCGACCGTCGAAAGCATCCTCAAGGCCAGCGGGCTGGCCAACAACACCGGCTTCATGGTCGCCGACCTGGCCAGCGGCCGGCTGCTGGAAAGCCACCGCGCCGAGGTGGCGATGCCGCCGGCCTCGGTCTCCAAGGCGATAACGACGCTCTACGCGCTCGACGCGCTGGGCGCCGGCCACCGCTTTCGCACCCGGCTGCTGGCCACCGGGCCGATCCGCGACGGGCGCATCGCCGGCGACCTGATCCTGGCCGGCGGCGGCGACCCGGCCATGGACAGCGACGGGCTGGCCAAGCTGGCCGCGGCGCTGAAGTCGCGCGGCGTCTACGGTGTCACCGGGCGGTTCCTGGTCAGCGGCACCGCCCTGCCCTATGTCGAGGAGATCGATCCCGAGCAGCCCGACGATGTCGGCTACAACCCCTCGGTCTCGGGGCTGAACCTCAACTTCAACCGCGTGCATTTCCAGTGGCGGCGCGGCGCCGATGGCTATGCCACCTCGATGATCGCACGCGGCGAGAAGTTCGCGCCGGCGGTCACCGGCATCAGGGTGGCGCTGGCCGACCGCCGCTCGCCGGTCTTCCGCTATGCGCTGGTGGAGGGCCACGACTACTGGACCGTGGCCCGCGGCGCCCTGGGCAAGGATGGCAGCCGCTGGCTGCCGGTACGCCGGCCGGTGGACTATGCCGGCGAGACCTTCCGCATCCTGGCCGAGAGCCAGGGGGTGCGGCTGCCCAGCCATGCGGAGATCGGTGCCCCGCCCGCCGGCGCCACCGAGATCGCCGCCGAGCAGAGCGCCACGCTGGAGGCGCAGCTTCGCACCATGCTGAAATGGTCCACCAACCTGACCGCCGAGGTGGCCGGCCTGGCCGCCACCCAGGCGGCGCTGGGGCAGGTCGCCTCGCTGCAGCAATCGGCCGAGGCGATGACCCGCTGGTTCCGGGCCCGCTATGGCCTCAGCCGGGCGCGGTTCGAGAACCATTCGGGGCTGACCGACGCCTCGGAGATGACCGCCGCCGAGATGGTGCAGTTCCTCGACAGCGCCGGGCAGTCGGGGCCGCTGCCGGCGATGATGAAGGTGGTGCCGATCAATCAGAAGGGCCAACCTGCACCCAAGGGCGTCGAGGTCAGGGCCAAGACCGGCACGCTGAACTTCGCCCGGGCGCTGGCGGGCTATGTCCACGGGCCGAACGGCCGCCGGCTGGCCTTCGCGATCTTCGCCGCCGACATGGCGGCCCGCTCGAAGCTGCGGCCCGAGGACGCCGAGCGGCCCGAGGGCGGGCGCGGCTGGATCAACCGCGCCGTGGCGCAGGAACGGGCGCTGCTGAGGCGCTGGGCCGAGACCTACGCGACGGGGGTGTAGGCAGCACCGGACCGGCCGCATGGTCTTCAACGTCGATCGCAAAGCTTGCGTCGGTTGCTCGTAACAGGCCCGCAACCATCAGCGAAAAACCGTTGTCCGTCATGAAATGCATCGCCCTGGCACAGCCGCCCGCGTCGATATCAGCCGCCGGCCCGCAATCCTCGGCTGCCCGGGATGGCGTCGTCAACGGGGATCGAACCCCCTCGTTGCGGCACCCCACCTCTCAGGGCCGCGCGCCCCGTTGGCGCCCCTGATCGCGCGCGCGATGCGGCGGGGCGCGAGGGTGGGCGGGCGGGGAGCGGCCCGCCGCCGTTGCGCGCGCGATCAGGCGTCGCTGTCCTGCCTGAGCGGTGCGTGCCGGGCCCGGGCCCCGCGCTCGATCGCGGCGGCGTGCAGGCGGTTGACGTTCAGCTCGTGGCGGATTTCCTCCAGCAGCCTCAGCTCGGGCTCGGCGGCACGGCCATCGGCCGCCACCACGTCGCAGGCGAAGGCATAGGCGGTCTCGAACAGCCGCTCGGGCAGCGAGTCGCGCACCAGGCCGAACAGCGCGTCCAGCCCGTCATCCTCGGTCAGCAGGTCGAACACCGCCTGGGCGATATGGGTCAGCCGGTCCTGATCGTAGCCGCCGAAGATCGGCAGGCTGTCGACAATGCGCTGGATCGACAACAGCTCGCGGGTGCTGATCCGCTCGTCCGAGGCCGAGGCCGCCACCATGACGGCAACCAGTGCATCCTGCGGTGTCCAGGAATGGGAAATGTCGCTCAATTCGCTGTCCTTCGCATTGTCGGTCACTGGCGGTGACCGGCGCGAAGATAGGGGCCGCGCCGCCGCGCAGCAAGGGCCGCCGCGGTCACGCGGTGGCGAAGCCGTAGCGGGCACAGGTCAACCCGTCCAGCTCGATCGCCGCCGGCCGGCCCAGCACCAGGTCGGCGACCACCTGCGCCGATCCTGCCGACATGGTCCAGCCCAGCGTGCCGTGGCCGGTATTGAGGAACAGGTTCGGCAAGTGCGAGGGGCCGAGCACCGGCGTGCCGTCCGGCGTCATCGGCCGAAGCCCGGTCCAGCCCTCGGCCCGCGAAAGATCGCCGCCATGGGGGAAGAGATCGTTCACCACATAGCGCACCGTGTCGGTGGCGTGCGGCCCCAGCCGGCCGGAATAGCCGGCGATCTCGGCCTGGCCGGCGACCCGGATGCGGTCGCCGAGCCGGGTGATGGCGACCTTGTGGGTCTCGTCCATGATGGTCGATTGCGGCGCCCCGGCATCGTCGACCACCGGGAGGGTCACCGAATAGCCCTTGACCGGATAGACCGGCAGCCTGAGTCCGATGGGGGTCAGGACCCGCGGCGCATGGCTGCCGAGCGCGCAGACATAGGCGTCGCCGGTGATCCGTCCCGCCGGCGCGGTGTCGACGCCGATCACCCTGCCGTTCTCGACCGCGATGCGCTCGATGGTCTGGCCATAGACGAACTGCACGCCGGCCGCGGCCGCCTTCTCGGCCAGCGCCACGGTGAACAGGCGGCAGTCGCCGGTGCGGTCGGCGGTCAGCCTGAGGCCGCCGACGAACTTGTCGCGCACCGCCGCCAGCGCCGGCTCGGCGGCGATGCAGCCACCCTGGTCGAGGACCTCGAAGGGCGAGCCGTATTCGGAAAGGATCGCCTGGTCTGCCTTCGACCCTTTCAGCTGCTTTTCGGTGCGGAAGAGCTGCAGCGTGCCCTGCGCGCGCCCGTCATAGTCGATGCCGGTCTCGGCGATGAGATCCGCCAGGCAGTCGCGGGAATGGTTCGAGACGCGCACCATCCGCGCCTTGTTGCGGGCATAGGCCTCGGCATTGCAGTTCCTGAGCATCTGGATGCCCCAGACCCACATAGTGGGGCTGATCAGCGGCCAGATGAACAGTGGCCGGCGCTTCATGAACAACCATTTCAGCGCCTTCATGGGAATGCCCGGCGCCGCCCAGGGCGAGGTCATGCCGTAGGAGAGCTCGCCCGCATTGGCATAGCTGGTCTCCAGCCCCGGCCCCTGCTGGCGGTCGATGACCGTCACCTCGGCGCCACCCTTGGCCAGGTACCAGGCGGTGGTGACCCCGATCACCCCGGCGCCCATCACGACGACCTTCATGCCCCCATCCTCCCCTGGCTCGGCAGCACCACGATGCCGGCTGCCGGGCCTGCCGGCAAGCTTGACCGCGAGGCGGGGCGGCGCCCAGATGCGGCAGGGGCCGGGCGGTGGCGCGCGAGCCAGCGCATCGGCGGCAGGAACAGGGGGCGGGCAGGCATGGACTTTGCCGCAGAGGCCGACCGGATCAGGCAGATCGCAGACGGCGATCCTGCCTTCGAAGCGGTTCCCGGGGCGGCGCTGGGCACGGGCTCCGAGGCCATGGCGGCAGCGGCGGACGTCGACGATTTCCGGCTGGCGGCGATGCGTTTCATGGCACTGGCCGGGAACGGCCACAGCCGGGCCATCGCCAATGACTGCGTGCGGGTGGCGCCGCTGCGCCTGGTCTGGCTGGACGACGGCCCCTGCGTGGCGTCCCCGACCGCGCTTCTGGGCGCGCGGCTGGTCGCGATTGGCGGCGTGCCGGTCGCTGCGGTCTTCGCGGCGATGCGGCCCTTCCTTGCCGGCACCGACCAGAGGGCGCGGGCACTTGCCGGCATGATGCTGGCCTGGGAGCCGGCGGTGACCGCCGCAACCGGGCAGCCAGGTCCGGCCACCTACCGGCTGGCGCTGACGGGCGGTCGGCGGCGGAACCTGAGGTTCGGACCCGACGAGACGGTGCCCGGCACATCGCTCTATCCGGCGTCAGATCCCGGCGCTGCTGCCGGGCTGATCGCCGGCGGGCTGGATGTGGACGAGGACGAAGCGCGGGCGGGGACCTTCCTGCGGCCGCTGGGGAGGGCGGGCTACCTGCGGATCGGTGATCTCTCGGCCCGGCCGCCAGCGGCGATGGCGGCACTGCTGGAGGATTTTCTCCATTTCCTTGGGAGAGGGCAGGCCGTGGCGATCGACCTGCGCGGCAACCCGGGCGGCGATTTCACTGGCGCCGTCGCCTTCGCCAGGCGACTTGCGGCCGTGTTGAGACCGCCCGCGCGGGTGGCGGTGCTGGTCGACAAGTACACGTTCTCGGCGGCGCTGGTGACGGCGGCACTGCTCAAGGTCCACACCGGCGCCCGCCTCGTCGGCGAGGAAATGGGCGACGCGCCACGCTTCTGGGCCGAGGGCGGAAGCGAGCGCCTGCCCGGTTCGGGCCTTGTCATCCGCCATTCCGACGGTTGGCACGACTGGCAGACCGGACGGCCCGACCCAACACGAACGCCGGCCGACATCGCCGCCGAGATGGTTGCCGCCGGCGTGTTGCTGCCCGACATTCCGGTGCCGCTCAGGTCGCGCGATCTGGCCGCCGGGCACGACCCGGTTCTGGCGGCGGCGCGCAGGCTGGTCGATCCGCCGTGAGGCCGGTCCCGACGCGGGCGATATTGACGCCCCCTGCACCCGGGCATAGGGAACCACCCCTGCATGCCAAGCCCGGCGGCAAGAGGATGATCCGATGACGCTCCACGACGAAGCCATGACGTCCAAGGCCTGGCCGTTCGAGGAGGCACGCCGGCTGCTCAAGCGCTATGAGGGCACGCTGCCCGAGAAGGGCCATGTGCTGTTCGAGACCGGCTACGGCCCCTCGGGGCTGCCGCATATCGGCACCTTCGGCGAGGTGCTGCGCACCACCATGGTCCGCCACGCCTTCGAGGCGATCAGCGACATCCCCACCCGGCTGATCTGCTTTTCGGACGACCTGGACGGCATGCGCAAGGTGCCCGACAACGTGCCGAACCCCGAGATGCTGCGCGAGTACCTGCACAAGCCGCTGACCTCGGTCCCCGATCCGTTCGGCCAGTACGAGAGCTTCGGCGACCACAACAATGCCATGCTGCGCCGCTTCCTCGACACCTTCGGGTTCGAGTACGAGTTCGTCTCGGCCCGCGACTATTACCGCATCGGCGGCATGGATGACGTGCTCTTGCGCGCCGCCGAGCGCTATGACGCGATCATGGAGGTGATGCTGGCGAGCCTGCGCGAGGAGCGCCAGCAGACCTATTCTTGCTTTCTGCCGATCCACCCCGAGACCGGCCGGGTGCTGTATGTGCCGATGAAGCACGTGGACGCGAAGGCGGGCACCATCACCTTCGACGACGAGACCGGCCGCGAATGGACGCTGCCGGTCACCGGCGGCCGGGTGAAGCTGCAGTGGAAGCCGGATTTCGGCGCCCGCTGGGCGGCGCTCGGGGTCGATTTCGAGATGTACGGCAAGGAGCACGGCACCAACACGGCGATCTACGACCGGATCTGCACCATCCTCGGCGGCCGGCCGCCCGAGCATTTCGTCTATGAGCTGTTCCTCGACGAAAGCGGCGAGAAGATCTCGAAGTCCAAGGGCAACGGCATCTCGATGGACCAGTGGCTGGCCTATGCCAGCCCCGAGAGCCTGGCCTATTTCATGTTCGGCAAGCCGAAGACCGCCAAGCGGCTGCATTTCGACGTGATCCCGAAGAATGTCGACGAATATCACCAGCAGCTGCGCGCGTATCCCGAGCAGGACACGGTCCAGAAGCTGGCCAATCCGGTGCACCATATCCACAACGGCAAGGTGCCGGCCTCGGACATGGTGATCCCGTTCCAGATGCTCCTGAACCTCGCCAGCGTCAGCCATGCCGAGGACAAGTCGGTGCTGTGGGGCTTCATCCGCAAATACGCGCCCGAGGCGACGCCCGAGAACCATCCGGGGCTGGATGCGGCGGCGGCCCACGCGGTGCGTTATTATCAGGACCGGGTGAAGCCGGAGAAGGTGTTCCGGGCGCCGGACGAGAAGGAGCGGGCGGCGCTGGCCGACCTGAAGGCGCGGCTTGAGGGCTGGACCGGCGGCACCGACGCCGAAGAGTTGCAGGCGATGGTCTATGCGGTCGGCAAGGAGCACGGGTTCGAGCCGCTCCGGGACTGGTTCGCGGCCATCTACGAGGTGCTGCTGGGCGCCAGCCAGGGACCGCGCTTTGGCGGCTTCGTGGCGCTCTACGGCGTGGCCGAGACGGCGCGACTGATCGGCGATGCGCTGGACGGCAAGCTGGCGGCATGAGCGCCGCGTTCTGGACGGCGCTGGCGGCCATCGTCATCGGCGGCATCGGGCTGGCCGTGCAGGGGCCGATCAACGCCACCCTCGCCCGCGCTGCCGGCGGATTGGCGGCAGCGACGGTCTCGTTCGGTGTCGGCTTTGCGGTGCTCGTCGCCCTGACGCTGCTGCGCGGCGGCGTCCCCGAGGCGGCGGCGCTGAAGGCACTGCCCTGGTGGGCATGGACCGGCGGCTTTCTCGGCGCCTATTTCGTCTGGGCGACGCTGACCCATGTGGGCACGCTCGGGGTGCTGACCATGGCGGCGGCGGTGGTGCTGGGACAGCTTCTGGCGGCGATGGCGCTCGATGCCACCGGCGCCTTCGGCCTCGGCGTCCAGGCGGTCAGCCTGCCGCGCCTCCTGGCGGTGGCGCTGGTCGCCGGCGGACTGGTGCTGTCGCGGTTCTGACGGCGGCCCGCCTGTGCTATGATCCGGCATCGAACCGGAGAGGCCAGACATGCGCAGACACCGCCGGATTGCCGCCGCCATTGTTGCCGTCGGACTCGCCCTCGCTCCGGCCGGGCTACGGTCCGAGCCGGTCGGGGACGCGGTGCAGTCGGTGATCGGACGCCAGATCGAGGCGTTCCTGAGCGATGATTTCGACACCGCCTTCAACTTCGCCTCACCGGCCATCCAGGGCCTGTTCGGCAACCCCGACCGCTTCGGCGAGATGGTGCGGAATGGCTATCCCATGGTCTGGCGGCCGGCGGACGTGCGTTATGGCGCGCTGAACCTGGCCGACGGGCGGCGTTATCAGACCGTGATCGTGCGCGACGGCAATGGCCGCACCCATTATCTGGAATACGAGATGATCGAGATAGACGGCGCCTGGCGGATCAATGGCGTCAGGCCGATCCGGCCGCCCGACGCGGGCGCCTGAGGGTCAGGCCCCGCCTTCGCCTTCGCCCTCGCCTTCCGGAAAGGTCCGGATCAGCACATGCCAGCAGTAGACCGCCAGTGCGCCGGCGAGAATGCCCCAGAAGGGTGTGCCGGTGGCGAACTCGAACGCGCACCAGAAGGCGCAGATGCCGATAATCAGCCAGCGCCGCCAGGCCTTGCGGTAGAAGGGGTGAGTGTTGTCTATCAGCTTCATGATGCGAGGCTATCCGAGCGCTGGCCCGCTGTCACCCGCGACGGCGGGCGGCGGCCCGTGCTAAGGGATGCAGGAGAGGAGCCAGCCATGCCGCATATCAAGCAGGATCCGGGCATTCAGACCGTGATCACCACCTTCGAGATGAGCCCCGGCACCGCCGCCGACCTGATGGACGAGCTTCGCAACGCCTATGACCAGTTCATCTCGCACCAGCCGGGCTTCATCGCCGCCGCGCTGCACATGAATGACGCCCAGACCCGGATCGCCAACTACTCGCAGTGGCGCAAGCGCGAGGATTTCCTCGCCATGCTGCGGTCCGACGAGATGCGCAAGCGCAACCGGGTGATCGCCTCGCTGTGCCGCGGCTTCGAGCCGGTGATGTACGATGTGACGGCGGCCTACGACTAGGCGCCCCGCCCTCAGCCCTGCTTGTCCGGCGACGGTTCGACCCGCCCGAACCAGTCGATCGCCATCTCGGCCCAGCCCGGCGGCACCATGTGGCCGCCGGTATGGAGCGCGAATTCCAGCGCCGAGCCGGGGGTGCAGCGAGTCCACCAGCGGCGCCAGAACGGCCCCGAGGTGTCGTAGTCGTCGGCGCGCATCTGGGTGCAGCCATTGGCCTCGCGCATCAGCATCAGCGAGTAGAACACGTCGCCCTGCATGATGGTGCCGCTCCTGAGCGGCCGACCCTCGAGCGGCACCGTCTCGTCGCGCCAGCCATGGGTGTGCAGCATCCGCACCGGTCCGGCGCAACTGCCCTCGTCGGGGTGCGGCCGCCAGAAGGCACCGGCCACCGGCGCATAGGCGGTGGCGATGTCGGGGTGCTGGCAGGCGAGGTACCAGACCAGCGAGCCGCCGATGGAAAAGCCGCCGAGCATGATGCGGTCGCGGTCGATGCCGTATTGCTCCGCATCGGCCAGCACCTCGCGGGTGAAGGTGGCCTCGTCGCGCAGCGCCGGCGAGCCCGGACGGAACGACCAGCCGCGGCCGAAGCGGCCCTCGCGCACCTCGCCGTCGGGGGCGATCACCGCCCAGCCGTTCTTCAGGAACGTGTCGACCATGCCGGTATTGGACAGGGTGATCTTGCCGGACTGTCCGGCACCGTGGAAGAACATCAGCGCCGGGTACCCGCCCTCGGGCGCCGGGCCGTCGGGCAGCGCCAGCCGGTAGGTGCCGGAGGCAACGCTGCAGGGCTCGCCCTCGCGTCCGCAGGGGCTGTCCGCCGCCCCGGGACCTGCATTCAGAGTGAAGACAGCCAGCACCGCAGCGAGCATCAGGGTCGGGCGCATCTTCCATCTCCTCGGCAGCCGCTGGCCGGAAATGCTTCTCTAACGGGACCGGAGCGTCAACTGGCGCACGGACGGGGTGCCGGGATTGTGATGGCGGCCGCTCAGAACCGCAGCGCGCCGCCGGCCGTGATCACGTCGATATCGGCCGAGCCGGTGGTCACCTGGGCGTTGGAGATGTGGTAGGTGCCGGCGCTCAGCTCCAGCCGGTCGCCGAGCCTGACCGCGACATCGAAGCCGGTCCTGACCTGGAGCAGTTCGTCGGCGTCGAGGCCCCCGCCGCCGGCCTGCCACAGCGCCGGGCCGATGAACGGCGTCACCGTAACGTTGCCCCAGCGAAAGTCCTTGCGCAGCTCCAGCGCCACGAAGCCGGCATCCTCGGCCAGCCCCAGCGCCAGCCCGGGCTTCAGCCCCAGTCGCCAGTCGCGCTCGGGCCGCCAGGTGAGCGTGGCGATGCCGTCCCGTGCCGCCGACGTGCTGTCGTTGATGTTGGCGCCAAGGCTGAATGCCACGCGCCCGCTGGCCGGGTCGCCCGCCTGCATGCCGGAATCGGGCTGGAAGAAGGCCAGCGAGGCGGCGATCGCCGCGACGTAGATGGCATAGGCGCCCTCGATGGCGGGCATGCTAGCGGAACCTGTCCTTCCAGTCCGGGTGCCAGCGCGACAGCGGCGGACGGTTCTCGACGATGTCGCCGGCGCCCCAGAGGATCCGGCGGTGATCCATCTCGGTGGTCACCTCGTTGTCGGGGCAGAGGATGTAGAAGTCGCCCGCGTCGATCCCCTGCTCCAGCCGCTCGGCCACCTGGTCGGGCAGCCAGGCGCCAGGATTGTGCGCGCGCTTGCCGGTGGTGGTCCATCCGGGAATCAACAGGTGCACGCTGACCTGCGCCCCTTCGGTGTTCCGCAGGCGGTGGGCAAGCTGCTCGGAATAGGTCTTCAGCGCCGATTTCGAGACGTTGTAGATGGTGTTGCCCGGCGGGTTGGTGATGCCCTGCTTGGAGCCGGTATTGACGATCGCCGCCGGACGCCCGGCCTTCAGCATCGCCGGCAGGAAGGCGCGCTCGCCATGGACCGGGCCCCAGAAGTTGACGTCGAGCGTGCGATGCCAGGCGGCCAGGCTTTCGTCGTCGCCGCCGGCAACCCGCGCCGCGGCGTTGTTCATCAGAAGGTCCACACGTCCGTGCCCGGCCAGCACGTCGCTTGCCAGCGCCTCGACGGCGGCCATGTCGCCGACGTCGCAGACGCGGGTCGAGACCGGCGTGTCGAAGCTGCCGGCGGCGGCCGCCAGGTCGGCCTCGTCGATATCGACCAGAACCACGGTCATGCCGCGCGCGGCGAACCGCCTGGCCGAGGCGAGGCCGATGCCGGAGGCGCCGCCAGTGACGACGGCAACGTTGCCGGGCTTCAGGACTTCGGACATGGGCACCTCCTCGCGCTTCCGGCGGCGATCCTAGGCCGCCAGCGGGAGGTGTCAACGAAGCGCATCGGGTGGCAGGCCCGGGGGATGCCCCCGGGTCCACCCGTCGCGCGGGTCAGGCCGCGTGCATGTCGTGGTGCTCGCGCAGCGCCCAGCCGGCCAGGGCCAGCGTCAGGATGCCGACGATCACCGCGTTCCACATCGCCATGCGGGTGGCGGCGAAGCCGAGAACCCAGGGCGACACGACCAGCCAGACGCCGACCGCCATGCCGACCCATTCTTCCCAGTCGCGGAACCGCATCAGCGCCGCCAGCGCGAGGACGGCGATGATGGCGCCGAACAGGACCGCATTCCACATCGCCGCGCTTGTGGCGGCGAAGGACAAGAGCCACGGCGAGACGATCAGCCAGAGGCCGACCACCAGCGTCGCCCCGTCCTGCCAGCTGCGCATCAGTTTGGTGTTGTCTGCCATTTGCGTACCCTCCTTTGAAGGTCTTGCATCGACAGGGCCCGAGCCATCCGGACCCGGGTTTGGCACCGTGCTGTCGCGCGTGCCAAGCCTGATAGGCAGATAGGAACATCGGCGGGGAATCAAAGGGTTGGCCTCCGGGTACTCACGCGGACGTGTGGCCATCGGACGTACCGAGCGCCGTCGGGTTGGGGGTGGGCCCGGGTTGTGGTAGCCTGCCCGGAAACAATCATGGGGAGGAGGGAACGATGCACCGGACATTTGCCGCGGTGGTGGCGGCCGGGATCCTCGCGGCGCTGCCGGCCTCGGCGGTCACCATCTCGAACACGTTCGACACCGATGCCCAGGGGTGGACGGGAAACCCCGGCCAGGGGCAGCTCACCTACGTGGCGGCGGGCGGCAATCCGGGCGGGCACATCCGGGTGACCGATATCGGCGCCGGCACCAATAACAGCTTCGGCTCGGGCGCCTTCTTCGGACCCGATTTCCTGGGCGATCTGACCGGGTTCGACGGCGGCACGCTGGCACTCGACATGGCCACCTTCGTGCGCGGCGGCGGTGCCTTCGCCTCGTTCGGGACGGTCCTGATCTTCGGCGCCGGCGACGTGGCGACGTTCGATCTTGGCGCGCCGCCGGCAAGCTCGGCCTGGCAGGCGTTCAGCGCCGCCTTCGATGCGGCCACCTTCGGCAAGAGCCAGGGCGACTGGCTGAGCATCCTTGCCAACGTCACCGCCATCGGCATCGCCACGGACGCCTTCGACGGCGCCGACACCATCGGCATCGACAACGTGGCGCTGAGCTCGCCGGACATCACCCAGGCGCCGGTGCCGCTGCCGGGGGCCGGCCTGCTGCTGGCGGCAGGGCTGGCGGGGGCCGGACTGGCGCTCAGACGCCGCCGCTGAGCGGCACGAGCGTCCGCATGCGGACGCTCGGACGCGCCATGGGTTCCAGGGGGTAGGATGGGTGATTTCACCCATCGGTCTCGGCGACAGGGTGGTCGAGGGAGGAGTGATGGGTGCAAGCACCCATCCTACGCTGCCATGTTCCCCAGACCCCCGGACCGGCCCGCCTTCGACCGCTACGTCGGTCGCTGCCTGACCGCGCATCGCCGCCCGGCGCGTGACGTGATAGCGAAGCCCGGTTGCCTCGATCCGCCGGCCCATCTCGGGGAACTCGGCGACGAGGCCGGCGAGGGTTTCGGTCTCGGAGAGAACCGCGTCGGCGGCAGCGGGTTGAGCGGTCTGAGATAGTCGTCCTGCGCGGCGAACTTGCGAGCGCCCGGCGCGACCAGAGAAGCTCAGCCGCGCCGTGCGAACAGGGCGGCGACTTCGGCGGGATCGGCTTCCGGGAACGGCTCGCGGTCGATCGCCGCAAGGTGCGCGCGTTCCGCCGGCGTGAAATCTTCGTCCCCCTCGTCGGCGAGGCGCCACTGCCCGGCCTCGCTCAGCCGCGTTTCCGCCTCTTCCAGAAGGTTCGCAGGCGGACGTTCATGGCGCCGGTTCTGGCAGCGCCGGGGCGTCGGGGCTACCGTTTCCCGCGCCTCACGTTCCCGCCGCGCTGCCCCGGCCGGCCGGCCTTCGACCGCCCCTTCGCGCCGGTCGCGGCATCGGATGCCGCCTCGACCGCCGATTGCCGGGCCAGCGGGTCGTCGGCGATGGCGAGGTCCACCGCCTCCAGCCGCTTGATCTCGTCGCGGATGCGCGCCGCTTCCTCGAACTCCAGGTTCTCGGCCGCCTTCAGCATGTCCTTGCGCAGCCCGTCGAGGTGGGCGGCGAGGTTGGCGCCGACCAGCGGCTTGTCGACCTTCGCGGTCACCCGCGCCATGTCTGTGTCGCCCTGCCACAGCCCCTCAAGCACGTCGGAAACGTTCTTCTTCACCGTCTCCGGGGTGATGCCGTGGGCCAGGTTGTAGGCAGTCTGCTTCTCGCGGCGGCGGTCGGTCTCGCGGATCGCCCGCTCCATGGAGCCGGTGATGTGGTCGGCATACATGATCACCCGGCCCTCGACGTTGCGGGCCGCGCGGCCGACGGTCTGCACCAGCGAGGTCTCGGAACGCAGGAACCCCTCCTTGTCGGCGTCGAGGATGGCCACCAGCCCGCATTCGGGGATGTCGAGCCCCTCGCGCAAGAGGTTGATGCCCACCAGCACGTCGAAGGCGCCCAGGCGCAGGTCGCGCAGGATCTCGATCCGCTCCAGCGTGTCGATGTCGGAATGCATGTAGCGCACCCGGATGCCCTGTTCGTGCAGGTACTCGGTCAGGTCCTCGGCCATGCGCTTGGTCAGCGTGGTCACCAGCACCCGATAGCCGCGCGCCGCCACCTGCCGGATCTCGTCGAGAAGGTCGTCCACCTGGGTGGCGACGGGGCGGATCTCGATCGCCGGGTCGACCAGCCCGGTGGGGCGGATCACCTGCTCGACGAAGACGCCGCCGGCCTGCGCCAGTTCCCACGCCTGCGGGGTGGCGGAGACGAAGACCGACTGCGGCCGCATGGCATCCCATTCCTCGAATTTCAGCGGCCGGTTGTCCATGCAGGACGGCAGCCGGAAACCGTGCTCGGCGAGGGTGAACTTGCGCCGGTAGTCGCCCTTGTACATGGCCCCGATCTGCGGGACCGAGACGTGGCTTTCGTCGGCGAAGACGATGGCGTTGTCGGGGATGTATTCGAACAGCGTCGGCGGCGGCTCGCCCGGCGCCCGGCCGGTGAGATAGCGCGAATAGTTCTCGATCCCGGCGCAGGAGCCGGTCGCCTCCAGCATCTCGAGGTCGAAATTGGTGCGCTGCTCCAGCCGCTGGGCCTCCAGGAGCCGGCCCTCCTTGACCAGCTGGTCGAGCCGGGTGACGAGCTCGGCCTTGATGCCCTTGATCGCCTGCTGCAGCGTCGGACGCGGCGTCACGTAGTGCGAGTTGGCGTAGATGCGGACCTTGTCGTAGTTGCCGGTCTTCTCGCCGGTCAGGGTGTCGAACTCGGTGATCGATTCCAGCTCGTCGCCGAAGAACGAGAAGCGCCAGCCCCGGTCCTCCAGGTGCGCCGGCCAGACCTCGAGCACGTCGCCGCGGACCCGAAAGCTGCCGCGCTGAAAGGCGCTGTCGTTGCGGCGGTACTGCTGGGCGACGAGATCGGCCATCACCTTGCGCTGGTCGTAGGCCGACCCGGCGGCGAGGTCCTGGGTCATGGCGCCGTAGGTCTCCACCGAGCCGATGCCGTAGATGCACGAGACCGAGGCGACGATGATGACGTCGTCACGCTCCAGCAGCGCCCGCGTCGCCGAGTGGCGCATGCGGTCGATCTGCTCGTTGATCTGGCTTTCCTTCTCGATATAGGTGTCGGTCCGCGGCACGTAGGCCTCGGGCTGGTAGTAGTCGTAGTAGCTGACGAAATACTCCACCGCGTTCTCGGGAAAGAACCCCTTGAACTCGCCATAAAGCTGCGCTGCCAGCGTCTTGTTGGGGGCGAGGATGATCGCCGGGCGCTGGGTTTCCTCGATGACCCGCGCCATGGTGAAGGTCTTGCCGGTACCGGTGGCGCCCAGCAGCACCTGGTTCTGCTCTCCGCTCATCACCCCCTCGGCCAGCTCGGCAATGGCGGTCGGCTGATCGCCGGCGGCCTTGAACTCGGTATGCATGGTCAGCCGGCGCCCGCCCTCGAGCTTGGGGCGGGTCAGCACCTCGGGGCGCGGCGACGGCTGGTTGGTGTTGTTGTGGGGCATGGGCGACTCCGATCGACCCAGATTGCGCGCGCGGGCGGCGGGTGCAAGCCTTCCCCGGCCAGCATGCTGACAGCAGCTGGCAGGAGCCCGCTGCAAGGGGCCATGGCAGGCGAAATGGTTGCCGGTCACCCACAGGGCAGTTTGCCGCCACATGATTCGAGCGCCGGCCTGAGCGATCCGGCGCCGGCCGGCACAAATAACGAGGCTGTCGCTTGACGGGCGCAACCTATGGGCGGAAAATCAGCCCGTCTGTCGCCGAATGGTTAATTCACCGTTAATCGCGTAGGTTGTTTTGGGAAAAAAATCTACAACTTAGGCGAATTTTCCAGTTGCGGCGCTGACCTGCAGGCCGTAAAAACAACGTGCAAGCAGAAAGACCGTCGCCAACCGGGTGCAGCACCACCCACCCCACCCCTCACTCCCTCGCTCCCGGTTGGCGACACCCCCCTCCAAGATCATGTGAGACAGGACCCCCGGACCTCGGGGGTCTTGCCCTTATAGCCTCGATCGGCGATAGCTTTTCCCGCATCCGCCGCCTTGGAATTGTGCCATGCTCGCAAAGATCTACCGCCCAGCCCGCAATGCCATGCAATCCGGTCAGGCCAACAGCCGCAACTGGGTGCTGGAATACGTCCCCGCCGAGCAGAAGGTGACCGACCCGCTGATGGGATGGTCAGGCTCGGGCGACATGCGGCGCCAGGTGCGGATGCGCTTCGAAAGCCGCGAGGCGGCGGTCGCGTATGCTCAGCACCATGGCATTCCGTTCCAGATGGCCGAGCCGAAGTCGCGCCAGCCGGTGATCCGCCAGAACGGCTACGGCGACAATTTCAGCTACGCGCGCCGCCAGGCCTGGACGCACTGAGCGCCGCATCGGCGGCGGCGCCAAGCAGGCCCGGCAGTTCCTCCATCCGATCGAAGACCAGCACCGGCGCCGCGGCAGCAAGCGTCGGCCGCAGCCGCGCCGAGTCGGCATGGGCGCCGCCGACAAAGCCGAACGCCCGCATGCCCGCCGCGTTGGCAGCCGCCAGCCCGGCGGGGCTGTCCTCGATCACCAGGCAACGCCCCGGATCGACGCCCATCTGGGCCGCGGCGTGCAGGAACAGATCCGGCGCCGGCTTGCCGCGCGCCACCATGCTGGCGCTGAAGATGTTGGGCTCGAACCGCGCCAGCAGGCCGGTCAGCTCCAGCGACAGGCGGATGCGCTCGGGCTGGCTGGAAGAGGCGACGCAGAACGGTGCCTGCAACGCGTCCAGGGCCGCGGCGATCCCCCGGATCGGCGACAGTTCGGCCCGGAAACGGCCATAGAGACGGGTCCGGAACACCTCCAGTTCGGCCGGGCCGATCGCCACACCGTCGGTCTCGGCCAGGTCGGCAGCGATGCTTGACAGCGACCGGCCGAGGAACCGTCGGTAGGCGTCCGCCTCGGCCAGCGCCAGACCCCGTTCAGCCAGAAGCTCGCGCAGGATCGCCATGGAGATCGGCTCGCTGTCCACCAGGACGCCGTCGCAGTCGAAGATCACCAGTGCCGGCATCGGGTCGGGCGGTGGGGCGACAAGGGGCATGGTGTCTCCTTCGAGGCATTGCGCCGCCGTTCATGCGCGACCCGGGGCCGCACCGCAACCACCTGTGCGGCCGCCGGGGCGGGTTCACTTCGCCGGTGTTCCGATCTAGACGGTGCGGGACAACCGCCAGCGGAGCCGTCGCCAAGCCGTGCCAGCCCGAAAGCCCCTCTATGCCGCCCGCCTGAACGCCTTCGCCATCGGGGCCGAGGCCTATTGGCCCGGGCGCAACCGGATCACCGTCATGGACCTGATCGGGCGCGCCGCGACGGTTCCGGGGCTGAACGCGGCCGATCTCAACTATCCCGACCATTTCCGCGACGGCGACGCGGCGGCGATGGCCCGGTGCCTTGGCCAGAACGGCATGGTGCTGAACGGGCTGGCCATGCGCTATTACACCGATCCGGGGTTTCGCCTCGGCGCCTTCAGCCACCCCGAAGCATCGGTGCGCCGGGCCGCCATCGACCTGACCCGGCGCGGCCTCGACACGCTGGCCGAGATGGGCGGCCGGCTGATGACGCTGTGGCTGGGGCAGGACGGCTGGGACTATGCCTTTCAGGCCGATTACGGCCGCCTCTGGGACGATACGCTGGCGGCGCTGGCCGAGGTCGCCGACCACAACCCCGGCCTCGACATCGCCATCGAGTACAAGCCGAACGAGCCGCGCGCCTTCGCCCTGATGCCCGACATGGCGACGACGCTCCTGGCGCTGGGCGAGCTCGGGCGGCCGAATACCGGCGTGACGCTCGACTTCGCCCACATGCTCTATGCCGGCGAGACACCGGCCCGCGCGGCGGAACTGGCGGCGCGCCGCAGCCGCATCCTCGGCGTCCATCTCAACGACGGCTACGGCAAGCGCGACGACGGGCTCATCGCCGGCAGCGTGCACCCGGTGCAGACGGTAGAGCTGTTCGCGGCGCTGGCCCGCGCGGGCTATGACGGCTGCATCTATTTCGACACCTTCCCGGATCATTCCGGCCTCGATCCCGTCGCCGAGGCCGGCGCCAGCATCGCCGCGGCCGAGCGGCTGCGGGCCATTGCCGCAGCGCTTGTCGCCGATCCGGCGCTGGCCGCCGCAACGGCCCGGCAGGACGCGCCGGCTGTCACCCGAATCGTGCAGGAGGCACTCCATGGCCACTGATGTCTTCGTCGCCGGCGCGCTGCATCTCGACGTCGTGGTGCGGGCGCCGCACCTGCCGGCCCTGGACGAGACGGTGGCGGGCGAGGGCGTGGACTACGCCTTCGGCGGCAAGGGCGGCAATCAGGCGGTGGCGGCGGCCCAGCACGGTGCCCGGGTGGCGCTGGCGGGTCGGGTCGGCAACGATGCCTTCGCCGCGATGCTGCTGGAGCGGCTGGATGCCGCCGGGGTCGACCGCCGCCAGGTGGTCGAGGCGCCGGGGGCAAGCGGGATGAGCGTGGCGATCATCGACGGCGACGGCGAATACGGGGCGGTGATCGTGTCGGCCGCCAACCGCGACATCGACCCGGAGGCCATCGCCGTGCCCGAGGCGACCCGGGTGGTGCTGCTGCAGAACGAGATCCCCGAGGCGGTGAACATCGCCGCCGCCGAGGCCGGCCGGGCCATGGGCGCGCGGGTGATCCTGAACGCGGCGCCGCTCAGGCCGATGGCCGACGCGCTGCTGGCGGCGGTCGATCTGCTGGTCATCAACCGCGCCGAGGCAACGGCGCTCTTAGGCGAGCCGATCGCCACCCGGGCCGATGCCTACCGCGCCGCCGAGCGCCTCGGGGCGACCTTCGATCTGTTGGTCACGCTGGGTCCTGAGGGGGTACTGTGGCGGGGTGGCGACGGGCTCAGCGTCTCCAAGGCCGCCCATGCGGTCGAGGCGGTGTCGAGCCACGGTGCCGGCGACGCCTTCCTCGGCGCGCTGGCGGCGCGGCTGGCGGCGCGGGCCGAAGTGCCGGCGGCGCTGGCCTATGCCCAGGCGGCGGCAGCGCTGCACGTCTCGGCCGAGCCGGCGGAGCGGCAGCGGATCACCCCCGAGAAGGTGCGGCGGCTGATGCGCGGCTGAGCCGCTGCGCCTGGGGCGACGCCCCCCGTCGCGCCCCTCGCCGCGCTTGCAACGCCGCAACGGGCCGGCCGACCCGCAAGGGGGAGGCCGGGCCGCCTTCGGCCCAACGGGAGGCGAGCGTCGCCGCGGGCGACGTGACGCCGACGGGCGGGAGCCCCCAAACCCCCGCACCCAACCGCCTCAGCCGTGCCGCGCCGCCACCGTCTTCAGCGCCGAGAAGCCGTAGAGCGCCTCGAACCCCTTCTCGCGGCCATGGCCGGACTGGCCGGTGCCGCCGAAGGGCAGCTCTACTCCGCCGCCGGCGCCGCAATGAACCCTGTCGCATCCGAGCGCCGCGAAACCAGCCTCGATCGGCGCGCGCCGGCGCCTGCGGGAAGGCCCGCAAGGGCGCGGGCACGAGCCGGGCGCCCTCTGGCCGCCCACGGCCCTGCCGACGCCCCCGGGGAACGACATCGCCGCGTTTGCAACGACGCAACGGGCCGGCCGACCCGCAAGGGGGAGGCCGGGCCGCCTTCGGCCCAACGGGAGGCGAGCGTCGCCGCAGGCGACGTGACGCCGACGGGCGGGAGCCCCCAAACCCCCGCACCCGACCGCCTCAGCCGTGCCGCGCCGCCACCGTCTTCAGCGCCGAGAAGCCGTAGAGCGCCTCGAACCCCTTCTCGCGGCCATGGCCGGACTGGCCGGTGCCGCCGAAGGGCAGCTCTACTCCGCCGCCGGCGCCATAATTGTTGATGAAGACCTGCCCGGCGCGCAGCCGCCGTGCCAGCCGCATCTGCCGGCCGCCATCGGCCGTCCAGACCCCGGCCACCAGCCCGAAGGGGGTGCCGTTGGCGATCGCCACCGCCTCGGCCTCGTCCTCGAACGGGATCAGCACCTGGACCGGGCCGAAAACCTCCTCCTGCGCCAGCCGGGCGCCGGGCGCCACGCCCTCGATGAGCGCCGGCGCGACATAGTGCCCACCCGCCGGCGCATCCCCGGCCACCTGCCCGCGGGCCACCACCTGCCCGGCGCCGGCCAGCGCCAGATAACCCTCCACCACCGCCTTCTGCCCGGCCGAGATCAGCGGGCCGACCGCCATGTCCGCCAGCGCCGGACCGGCGAACAGCCCGGCATAGCGCTCGGCCATCAGCGCCCGTACCCGCTCGTAGACGGGTCTTTCCACCAGGATGCGCGACGCGGCCGAGCAGGTCTGTCCGGCATTCTGGATGCCCGCGTTCACCAGGAACGGCAGTGCCGCGTCGAGGTCGGCATCGGCGAACACGAGCTGCGGCGACTTGCCGCCAAGCTCCAGCGTCACCGGCACCACGTTGGCGCCCGCCGCCTGCTGGATCAGCCGCCCCACCGCCACCGAGCCGGTGAACGAGATGTGGTCGATGCCCGGATGCGCGGCCAGGGCCGCCCCCGCCTCCTCGCCCAGGCCCGTGACCACGTTGACGGTGCCGGGCGGAAACCCCGCCTCGTCCGCCAGCCGGGCGAAGGCGAGCGCGGTCAGCGATGCCTCCTCGGCCGGCTTCAGCACCGCGGCGTTGCCCATGGCCAGCGCCGCCCCGACCGAGCGGCCGATGATCTGCATCGGATAGTTCCAGGGCACGATATGCCCCGTGACCCCGTGCGGCTCGCGCAGGGTGTAGACGGTGTAGCCGTCGAGATACGGGATCGTCTCGCCCATCACCTTGTCGGCGGCGCCGGCGTAGAACTCGCAATAGCGCGCCAGCGCCACCGCATCGGCCCGCGCCTGGGTCAGGGGCTTGCCCACATCCGCCGCCTCGAGCGCGGCGAGTGCGTCGATCCGCCCGGTCACCAGCGCGCCAAGCCGGGCGAGGCACCGGCCCCGCTCGAAGGCAGGCATCCGGCCCCAGTCGCCGTCCAGCGCCGTGCGGGCGGCCGCCACGGCCGCGTCGATCTCACCGGCACCGCCACGGGCGATGGCGGCGAAGGTGCTGCCGTCCGAGGGGTTCTCCACCGGCAGGGTCGCGGCCGCGCCGCGCCAGCTGCCGCCGATCAGGATTTCGGCCGTATCGAACCAGGGCGCCGCCGTGCCGTCATGCCCGTCCATCACTCTTCCCCCGTGGTCTCGAACCGCTGTTCCGAGCCGAAGCGCCGGTCGCCCGGCCGGACCCGCTCGAAGGTGTCGGCGAAACCGGCCACGGCGCTGACCCAGAATGCCTCGGCGGCGGCATATCCGGCAAGCTGCCGCACCCGCCAGCGGCCGGGAAAGCGGGCAAAGGCGGCATGCGCCGCCGCACTGCCCACGCCCTGGCGGCGAAAGCGCGGCTCGACGTAGAACTCGGCGATCTCGTAGGCCCCCTCGGCACGCTCGCGGATCAGCACGAAGCCGGCCCGCGCCCCGTCCGCAACGATCCAGAAGGCCCAGCGCCCGGGCTCGCTCCAGAACCGCGCGAAATAGAGCATCGGCGGCGTGTTGCCGTCGGCGTCGCGGACCACGCCCGCCCAGGGCTCCAGCTCGGTCATGTAGGCGCCGGCCAGCCGGTTGAATCCCGGGTCGGCCGGCGCCACGGGATCCAGCCGGACGTTCATGCCGCGCCCCGCCGGGGCAGGACCGGCGTCGCCGCGATCAGGGCCCGCGTATAGGGGTGCCGGGGCGCGTTCAGCACCTGGTCGGTCGGCCCCTCCTCGACGATCTGCCCCGCCTGCATCACCAGCACCCGGTCGGTGACGGCGCGGACCACGTGCAGGTCGTGGCTGATGAAGAGATAGGAGAGGCCCAGCCGGTCGCCCAGCTCGGCCAGCAGGTCGAGGATGCGGGCCCGCACCGAGACGTCCAGCGCCGACACCGCCTCGTCGAGCAGGATCAGCTTCGGGTGGGTGATCAGCGCCCGGGCGATGGCGATGCGCTGGCGCTGGCCGCCGGAGAATTCATGGACGTACTTGTCGGCATCCCGGGGCGTCAGCCCGACGCTCAGCAGCGCCGCGTCCACCGCCTCCTGCCGCAGCCCGCGGTCGGGCGGCGTGTCGAGCAGGTGGAACGGCTCGGCCACCAGCCGGCCGACCCGGTGGCGCGGGTTGAAGCTGCCATAAGGATCCTGGAACACCACCTGCATCTTGCGCCGCAACGCCTTCGGCATGGCGTGGCCGGCGGTCACCGCCTCGCCGTCGACCGCGATGCTGCCACCCTGCACCGGTTCCAGCCCCAGGATGGCGCGCGCCAGCGTGGACTTGCCGCAGCCGGATTCGCCCACCAGGCCGAGGCTTTCGCCCTGCCTGAGCGTGAAGCTGACGCCATCGACGGCGCGGACATGCTCGACCCGTCCGAACAGGCCATGGCGACGGGCATAGTCGCGGACGAGTCCCGTCACCTCGAGCAACGGCGCCGGCGCCGGGGTCGACATGCGCTCGGGCTGGTGGTCCGATGCCTCGAAGAGCGCGCGGGTATAGGGGTGGCGCATGGTGGCGAAGACCTCGCCCACCGGCCCCGCCTCGACCACCTCGCCGCGCTGCATCACCGCAACGTCGTCGGCAAAGCCCGAGACCACGGCAAGGTCGTGGGTGATCAGCAGGCAACCCATGCCGTCCTCGGCCACCAGCCGCTTCAACAGCGCCAGGATCTGCGCCTGGGTGGTGACGTCGAGCGCCGTCGTCGGTTCGTCGGCAATCAGCAGCTTCGGCCGCCGTGCGATGGCCGAGGCGATGACCACGCGCTGGCGCTGACCGCCCGACAACTCGTGCGGATAAAGGGTGAGCGGGAAGCGGGGCGCCGGCAGCCCGACGCGGTCGAGAGTGGCGCGGGCAACCGACAGCGCCTCGGCCCGACTGGCGCCGCCATGCACGGTGACCGTCTCGGCCACCTGGTCGCCGATGCTCTTCAGCGGGTTGAGCGCCGTCATCGGCTCCTGGAAGATCATGCCGATCTCGTCGCCGCGAATGCCGCAGAGGACCGCCTCCGGCGCGCCCACGAGTTCCGCCCCCTCCAGTCGGATCGACCCCGATACCGCGGCGCCATGGGGCAGAAGGCCCATGACGGCGAGCGCGGTCATCGACTTGCCCGAGCCCGACTCGCCGACCAGGCCCAGCACCCGGCCCGGCGACACCGTCAGCGACACGCGCTTCAGGATCGGCGTGTCGTGGATCGCCACGTCGAGGGCGTCGAGGGCGAGCAGGGTCATGACCGTACCCTCCTCACGCGCGGGTCGAGAAGGTCGCGCAGCCCGTC